>NZ_JBITHR010000024.1:0-116743 GCF_044458185.1 Streptomyces sp. NPDC050485
GAGCTCGTGGCGCGCTCCGAGGCCGACCTGCTCGACATCCGCAACTTCGGTGCGAAGTCGATCGACGAGGTCAAGGCGAAGCTGGCCGGCATGGGCCTGGCCCTCAAGGACAGCCCGCCCGGATTCGACCCGACCGCTGCGGCTGACGCCTTTGGCGCCGATGATGACGCCGATGCCGGGTTCGTCGAGACCGAGCAGTACTAAGCGCTCTGCGGGGAGGCTGTACTGCTTCTGCGGACCGGCTTCGGCTGGTCGCGCAGTTCCCCGCGCCCCTTCCAGGCCCCTTCGGGGGCCTGGATCTCCGACGGGCGACCGCCTGCTCGGACACTGACACCGGTACCTCGTACGGCCGGTGCAGATCACAAGGAGAAACACCATGCCGCGTCCCGCAAAGGGTGCCCGTCTGGGCGGCAGCGCCGCGCACGAGCGTCTGCTTCTCGCCAACCTGGCGAAGTCGCTGTTCGAGCACGGCCGCATCACGACGACCGAGGCCAAGGCCCGCCGCCTGCGTCCGGTCGCCGAGCGCCTGATCACCAAGGCGAAGAAGGGCGACATCCACAACCGTCGCCTGGTGCTGCAGACGATCACCGACAAGGGCATCGTCCACACCCTCTTCACCGAGATCGCGCCCCGCTACGAGGAGCGTCCGGGTGGTTACACCCGTATCACCAAGATCGGCAACCGCCGTGGTGACAACGCTCCGATGGCCGTGATCGAGCTGGTCGAGGGCGAGATCGCCAAGAAGGCGACCGTTGCCGAGGCCGAGGCCGCCACCGTGCGCGCCGTCAAGGAGTCCGACGCCAAGGCCGCTGAGGCCGAGGTCGTCGAGGACGCCAAGCCGGCCGACGAGGCGAAGGACGCGTAAGCGTTCTGAAGGCTGGTGAACGGGCCCGTTCCCTTCGGGGGGCGGGCCCGTTCTGCTGTGTGGATGCGTTGAGAGGATCTGTTACGTGAGTGATGAGGTGGAGCCCGGCCTCGTCCGGGTGCGGCTTGACCTGTCGTACGACGGCAAGGACTTCTCCGGCTGGGCCAAGCAGCCCGGCGGGCGGCGGACCGTCCAGGGCGAGATCGAGGGCGCGCTGCGCACGGTCACGCGCTCGGAGGCGACGTACGACCTGACCGTCGCCGGGCGCACGGACTCCGGGGTGCACGCGCGCGGGCAGGTCGCGCACGTCGACCTCCCCGAGGACGTGTGGGCGGAGCACCGCGAGAAGCTGCTGCGGCGCCTGGCCGGGCGGCTGCCGCACGATGTGCGGATCTGGCGCGTCGCGGAGGCCCCGAGCGGTTTCAACGCGCGATTCTCGGCCATCTGGCGGCGCTACGCGTACCGGGTGACCGACAACCCGGGCGGTGTCGACCCGCTGCTGCGCGGTCATGTCCTGTGGCACGACTGGGAGTTGGACGTCGAGGCGATGAACGCGGCGTCCGCCGCGCTGCTCGGCGAGCACGACTTCGCGGCGTACTGCAAGAAGCGGGAAGGCGCCACCACCATCCGGACGCTCCAGGAGCTTTCCTGGGTGCGCGGCGAGGACGGGATCGTCACCGCGACCGTGCGCGCGGACGCCTTCTGCCACAACATGGTGCGCTCGCTGGTCGGGGCGCTGCTGTACGTCGGCGACGGGCACCGGGGTCCCGAGTGGCCCGGCAAGGTCCTCGCGGCGGCGGTGCGCGACTCCTCGGTGCATGTGGTGAAGCCGCACGGGCTCACCCTGGAGGAAGTCGGCTACCCCGCCGACGAGTTGCTCGCCGAGCGCAGCAGGCAGGCGCGGAACATGCGGACCCTGCCGGTCGTTGACGGTATGTCAGGTGGCGGGGACGGCGGCTGCTGCTGAGGCCTGGTTGCGGCCGCGGGCGACGATCTGGTCGAAGGCGAACTTCGCGAGGTCGTCGCCGGCCGTGAAGACGGTGGCGTCGCCCTGCGTCACGTTCTTCCCGTTGGCGAAGCCACCGGTCGTGAAGTAGGCATAGCGGCCATAGGAGTTGGTGGTCTGACGGCAGACCGAACCGCCCCGGCAGAAGGTGCCCACCCCCGAGCCGGACAGCGAGGCGATGCCGCCCGACGCCTGGTCCTTCGCCTTCTTCGCCGGTACGTCGGTGTCGAAGACCGCGACGCCGACCGTGACCGCGACCCCGTCCTTCGTGTACGTGGCCCGGATGACCTGGCGGCAGCCGTTGCCGTTGAGGACCGACCCGAGCGCGCCCTGGGTGACCGAGGAGCAGTCGGTGACCTGGTCGGTGGGGCCCTTGGCGTAGACGCCGCTGCCCAGCGTCAGGCTGCTGCCCGGGAAGAGGGTGTCGGCGCTGAGCGGCGCCTTGTCCTTCTTCGCGTCCGCCACGTAGTCGTACGGGTTGGGCGGGGGCGGCGGAGCCACCTTGGAGAACGAGGGCCCCGGCTGGGCGCTGTTGCTGGGCAGCGCCGGGGGAGAGGGCAACTGGTCGGCGGACTTGCCGCTGTCCTTCGAACCCGCGTTGACGATCACCGCGGCCACGACCGCGACGACCACCGCCGTCGCCACCGCGCCGCCTCCCATGAGCAGCCACTTCCTGCGCCGGCTGCGCGCGGCCGACTGATCGGCGAGCGCCGCCCAGTCGGGTGTCTGCTGATCCCCCGGGCCCCACGCGGGTCCCCCTTGCCCAAAGCTCATGCCGCGCATCCTAATTCGATTGTTCAGGGGGGCAGGGCCTGGGTGACAATCCGCCCATGGGACATCTAGAGGCTGCACACCTGGAGTACTACCTGCCGGACGGGCGGGTGCTGCTCGGCGACGCTTCGTTCCGGGTGGCGGAGGGCTCGGTGGTGGCCCTGGTCGGCGCCAACGGGGCCGGCAAGACGACGCTCCTTCGCATGATCTCCGGCGAGCTCCAGCCGCACGGCGGCTCGGTGTCCGTGAGCGGCGGGCTCGGTGTGATGCCGCAGTTCGTCGGCTCCGTACGCGATGAGCGCACGGTGCGCGACCTGCTGGTATCCGTCGCCCAGCCGCGGATTCGGGAGGCGGCGGCCGAGGTGGACGCGGCCGAGCACCTGATCATGACGGTGGACGACGAGGCCGCGCAGATGAAGTACGCGCAGGCGCTCAGCGACTGGGCGGAGGCGCGCGGGTACGAGGCCGAGACGGTCTGGGACATGTGCACCATGGCCGCGCTCGGCATGCCGTACGACAAGGCCCAGTTCCGCGAGGTGCGCACGCTCAGCGGCGGCGAGCAGAAGCGGCTCGTGCTCGAAGCGCTGCTGCGCGGGCCGGACGAGGTGCTGCTCCTGGACGAGCCGGACAACTATCTGGACGTGCCGGGCAAGCGCTGGCTGGAGGAGCGGCTGCGGGAGACCCGCAAGACCGTGCTGTTCGTCTCGCACGACCGGGAGCTGCTGTCCCGGGCCGCCGAGCGCATCGTGAGCCTGGAGCCGAGCCCGGCCGGTACGGACGTGTGGGTGCACGGCGCCGGTTTCGGCACCTACCACGACGCCCGCCGGGAGCGGTTCGCGCGCTTCGAGGAGCTCAAGCGCCGCTGGGACGAGGAGCACGCGCGGCTGAAGGCGCTGGTGCTGCGGCTGCGCAACCAGGCCGCGATCAGCCCGGACATGGCGTCCCGCTACCACGCGATGCAGACCCGCTTCAGGAAGTTCGAGGACGCCGGGCCCCCGCCGGAGCCGCCGCGCGAACAGGAGATCACCATGCGGCTGCGCGGCGGCCGTACCGGTGTCCGCGCCCTGACCTGCGAGAACCTTGAGCTGACCGGGCTGATGAAGCCGTTCTCGCTGGAGGTCTTCTACGGCGAGCGGGTCGCGGTCCTCGGCTCCAACGGCTCCGGGAAGTCGCACTTCCTGCGGCTGCTCGCCGGTGATCCGTCGGTTACGCACACCGGGAACTGGAAGCTGGGCGCGCGGGTCGTGCCCGGCCACTTCGCGCAGACCCACGCGCACCCCGAGCTGCTCGGGCGCACGCTGGTCGACATCCTGTGGACCGAGCACGCCAAGGACCGGGGGGCCGCGATGTCGGTGCTGCGCCGGTACGAGCTGGAGCGGCAGGGCGACCAGCCCTTCGAGAAGCTCTCCGGCGGCCAGCAGGCCCGCTTCCAGATCCTGCTCCTGGAGCTGGCCGGTACGACCGCGCTGCTCCTGGACGAGCCGACGGACAACCTGGACCTGGAGTCGGCGGAGGCGCTGCAGGACGGTCTGGAGTCGTACGACGGCACGGTGCTCGCGGTCACCCACGACCGCTGGTTCTCGAAGACGTTCGACCGCTATCTGGTGTTCGGCTCGGACGGCGTGGTGCGCGAGACGGCGGAGCCGGTGTGGGACGAGCGCCGGGTGGAGCGGGCGCGCTAGGGCATTTGCGCAGGCCAGGGCCCGATACGGCCGAATCCGGCCAGGTCGGGCTCTGGCGGTTTTGACCCGCCCGGGGGCGCCGGGTATTCTTCTGGTTTGTTATGCGTATTGGCTTGGTCGTTCTCACGCGAGGGGCCCTTACGTAGGTTCTCTGGAGCAGTTACCAGTGGCTCGCATACGGGCAGCGTCCCCGGCATTGTGAGCCCAAGCTGCATGATCGCTTCAGGGTGCAATGTGTCTGGACCCCATCCACTGAAGAAGCGAAGGCTACGAA
Organism: Streptomyces sp. NPDC050485; assembly: GCF_044458185.1. Lineage (NCBI taxonomy): Bacteria > Bacillati > Actinomycetota > Actinomycetes > Kitasatosporales > Streptomycetaceae > Streptomyces > Streptomyces sp. NPDC050485. The sequence continues at coordinate 4,599 of NZ_JBITHR010000024.1, forward strand.
GTGCGTACGTACAGCCCCAAGCCCGGCGACATCACTCGCCAGTGGCACGTCATTGACGCCCAGGACGTCGTCCTGGGTCGTCTGGCGACCACCGCCGCGAACCTCCTCCGGGGCAAGCACAAGCCCGTCTATGCGCCCCACATGGACATGGGTGACTTCGTCATCATCATCAACGCCGACAAGGTTCACCTGTCCGGCAACAAGAAGACCCAGAAGATGGCCTACCGCCACTCCGGCTACCCGGGCGGTCTCCGTTCGGTGCGCTACGACGACCTCCTGGCGAACAACCCGGAGAAGGCCGTCGAGAAGGCCATCAAGGGCATGATCCCCAAGAACACCCTGGGCCGTCAGATGCTCTCGAAGCTGAAGGTCTACTCGGGCGACCAGCACCCCCACGCTGCCCAGCAGCCGGTGCCGTTCGAGATCACCCAGGTCGCGCAGTAGTTCCGGCCACCCCCTAAGACGTAAAGAAATCTGAGGAGAATCGTGGCCGAGACCACCGTCGAGACCCCGCTTGAGGGCGACGAGACCTACGCCGAAGTGACCACCTTCGAGTCCGAGGTGCCCGTCGAGGGCGAGTACACCTCCGAGTCGCTGGCGTCCCGCTTCGGTGACCCGCAGCCGGCCGCCGGCCTGGGTCGCCGCAAGAACGCCATCGCCCGCGTCCGGATCGTTCCGGGCACCGGCAAGTGGAAGATCAACGGGCGTACGCTCGAGGACTACTTCCCGAACAAGGTCCACCAGCAGGAAGTCAACGAGCCCTTCAAGGTGCTCGAACTCGACAACCGCTACGACGTCATCGCCCGCATCTCGGGTGGCGGCGTGTCCGGTCAGGCCGGTGCCCTGCGCCTCGGCGTGGCCCGCGCGCTGAACGAGGCTGACGTGGACAACAACCGCGGCGCCCTCAAGAAGGCCGGCTTCCTCTCCCGCGACGACCGTGCGGTCGAGCGCAAGAAGGCCGGTCTCAAGAAGGCCCGTAAGGCTCCGCAGTACAGCAAGCGCTAAATCCGCGCCTGCCCGTACGGCTTTCGTTCGCCCCGGCAGCACTTTCCGTGCTGCCGGGGCGTTCGTCTATCACCTGGCACTTTGAGGTTTTCGGAGGACAGACGTGGGACGACTCTTCGGCACGGACGGCGTGCGCGGTGTCGCCAACTCGGATCTGACGGCTGAGCTCGCGCTCGGCCTGTCGGTCGCGGCGGCGCACGTGCTCGCCGAGGCGGGGACCTTCGAGGGGCATCGGCCGACCGCTGTGGTCGGGCGCGACCCCCGCGCGTCGGGAGAGTTCCTGGAGGCCGCGGTCGTCGCGGGCCTCGCGAGCGCGGGCGTGGACGTCCTGCTCGTCGGTGTGCTGCCCACCCCCGCGGTGGCGTACCTCACCGGCGCGCTGGGTGCCGACCTCGGTGTGATGCTCTCGGCCAGCCACAACGCCATGCCGGACAACGGTGTCAAGTTCTTCGCGCGCGGCGGCCACAAGCTCGCCGACGAGCTGGAGGACCGCATCGAGGCGATCTACGAGCTGCACCGCACGGGCGAGCCGTGGGAGCGCCCGACCGGCGCCGGCGTGGGCCGCGTCAGGTCGTACGGCGAGGGCTTCGACCGGTACGTCGCCCACCTCATCGGAGTGCTGCCCAACCGCCTCGACGGTCTGAAGGTCGTTCTGGACGAGGCGCACGGCGCGGCCGCGCGGGTCTCGCCGGAGGCGTTCACGCGGGCCGGCGCCGAGATCATCACGATCGGTGCCGAGCCGGACGGGCTCAACATCAACGACGGCTGCGGCTCCACCCACCTCGACCTCCTCAAGGCGGCCGTCGTGGAGCACGGCGCCGACCTCGGCATCGCGCACGACGGCGACGCCGACCGCTGCCTGGCCGTGGACGGCGCGGGCAACGAGGTCGACGGCGACCAGATCCTCGCGGTGCTCGCCCTCGCCATGCGCGAGGCGGGCACGCTGCGCGGCAACACCGTCGTCGGCACCGTCATGTCCAACCTGGGCTTCAAGATCGCCATGGAGCGCGAGGGCATCGAGCTTGTCCAGACGGGGGTCGGCGACCGCTACGTCCTGGAGTCGATGAAGGAGCACGGGTACGCGCTCGGCGGCGAGCAGTCCGGCCACGTGATCATCCTCGACCACGCGACGACCGGCGACGGCACGCTCACCGGTCTGATGCTGGCCGCCCGGGTCGCCGCGACCGGCCGCTCGCTCGGCGAGCTCGCCGCCGTCATGGAGCGGCTGCCGCAGGTCCTCGTCAACGTCCCCGACGTCGACAAGTCCCGGGTCACCACCTCCGCCGAGCTCGGCGCCGCGGTGGCCGAGGCCGAGCGTGAACTGGGCGCCACCGGCCGGGTGCTGCTGCGCCCGTCGGGCACCGAGCCGCTGGTCCGCGTCATGGTGGAGGCCGCCGACATCGAGCAGGCCCGCTCGATCGCCGGCCGCCTCGCCGACGTCGTCAAGTCGGCGCTGGGTTAAGGCAGTTGGCGCGTGCGCCGGTCGCCCGGAGAGGTTCCGGGCGACCGGCGCACGCGTGTTTCCGGAGCTTTCCGGAGCCTTCAGAGCTTGCGCAGGGAGATCTTCTGGATCTTGTGGTCGGGCCCCTTGCGCACGACGAGCGTGGCCCGCCCGCGGGTGGGCGCCACATTCTCCACCAGATTGGGCCGGTTGATGGTCCGCCAGGTCGTGCGCGCGTAGTCCAGCGCCTCCTCCTCGGAGACCTGGGTGTACTTCCGGAAGTACGAGAACGGGTTCTGGAAGGCGGTCTCGCGCAGCTTGCGGAAGCGGTTGAGGTACCAGGTCTCGATGTCCTCGGTGCGGGCATCGACGTACACACTGAAGTCGAAGTAGTCGGCGAGGCCGACCCGGGTGCGGCCGTCCTGGCCGGGCAGCGCGGGCTGGAGGACGTTGAGACCCTCCACGATCAGGATGTCGGGCCGGCGCACCACGAGCCGCTCGTCGGGCACGATGTCGTAGATGAGGTGCGAGTAGACGGGCGCGGTCACCTCGTCCTTGCCCGCCTTGATGTCCGCGACGAACCGGGTCAGGGCCCTGCGGTCGTACGACTCGGGGAAGCCCTTGCGCGACATCAGGCCGCGCCGCTGGAGCTCGGCCATCGGGTACAGGAAGCCGTCGGTGGTGACCAGCTCCACCCTGGGGTGCTCGGGCCAGCGGGCCAGCAGCGCCTGGAGCAGCCGGGCCACGGTCGACTTGCCGACCGCGACGGAGCCCGCCACCCCTATGACGAACGGGGTGCCGTGCTGGGTGCCGTGCCCGTTGCCCGCGTCGCCCAGGAAGGTGTTGAGCGTGCCGCGCAGATTGGCGGTGGCCCCCACGTACAGGTTGAGCAGCCGGGACAGCGGCAGATAGATGTCCCGCACCTCGTCCAGGTCGATGACGTCGCCGAGCCCGCGCAGCCGCTCGACCTCGTCGGCGGTCAGCGGCAACGGCGTCTTGTCGCGCAGGGCGCTCCACTCGGCGCGGGTCAGGTCCACGTAGGGAGTCGCCTCCGGCTTGCGGTGGGCGCTCCGTGGCGGCGAAGTGATCACCTCCCCATTGTGGGTGGTGCGGGTCCCGCGTGGGGGGTGGGGTGGGTCACGTGGCCGAGGGCACGAATCCGGCTGAAGGGGTCGACGGGGTACCCGGGATCCCGTCGATCAGGCGGGAAGCGGCGGCCTGCGGGTGCGGGTGCGTTCCCTTCCGCGGGGACGTGGCGTCGATCCGAATCGGTCTTGCGCGGGGCGTCCGTTCTCGTGGACTGTCCGGTTTGGTCACTTGGCGTCCAAGGTGACCCAGGGCGCGACGGGTGGCGGGCGGATCCGCCTGGGGAAATGAGCGGCAGGGTCCCCCTGGTGCGCGGTACGGTGCGCCGATGTCAGCGATCAAGAAGTTCCAAGTCACCTTTGACTGCGCAGAACCTGAGCGCCTCGCTCGTTTCTGGTGCGAGGTGTTGGGGTATGTCATACCGCCGCCACCGGAGGGGTTCGCCACCTGGGACGATTTCAACCGCACCCTGCCGCCTGAGGAGCGGGGTTCATGGTTCGCCTGCAGTGATCCCTCAGGTGTGGGCCCGCGCCTGTACTTCCAGCGCGTCCCCGAAGGCAAGATCGTCAAGAATCGGGTGCATCTCGACGTCCGGGTCGGCACCGGGCTCGTGGGGGACGAGCGCCTCGCCACGCTCGAAGCTGAGTGCGCACGACTGGTCGCGCTCGGTGCGACCCACGTGCAAACGCTGTATGCCGATGAGGAAAACGAGTCGTGCATCCCCATGCTGGACATCGAGGGCAACGAATTCTGTATCGACTGAGCATTCTCCGAGCCGGGGAGGCGGGGAGCCGCCTCCCTTGGGCCTCTCTGGTCTCGTACGGGGCGGGAGTTACCCCGTGAGGGCGAGGTTGTGCAGCCGGGCGATGCCGAGCACGGCGGCGTGAACGCCGTCGCCTTTCAGACGGCAGTCACGAAGGACCGGCAGTTCGGTCTGGCCGCGTTCACGGCGGTGCGGGATGAGCAGGCCAGCGCCCTGATAGCCGCCGTCCGCGATGACTGTGGCCCGGCCTACGGCGGCCTACGGCTGTGTCGAGAGCTGTCGTTCCAGCCCGTCCAGGAGTGACTGGAGGCCGAACTCGAAGGTGCTTTCGGGGGCGGTGGCGTATCCGGTGGCTGCCGGGGTCTCCAAACGGGCGCGCAGCCGCGGGTAGTTCTTGGCCACGTCGTGGGCCTTTGCCATGACGTCCTGGAGTCGCTGTTCCGCGGTGGCGGGCTCGTCGGCCTGGACGAGTTTGCGGGTGAGGGACGCGGTCGCGGCGGCACCGGCCGCGTTGCCGAGTACGTACGTGAAGACGGCGGCGGTGGCCCGGTCGGCCCGGTCGGGGGTGAAGCCGGCGGTTTCGTACACGGCCAGAAGGTGGTCGTCGTGGCGGGCCTTGCCCTCGCCGTAGACGAGGTGCGCGGCTAGGACCTGCACCAGCCAGGGGTGTTGGGTGAACATCTGGTACAGGTCGGTGGCCATGGTGGTGGCGGCTTCGCGCCAGTGGGCGGCGTCGAGGTCGGGGAGCGTGAGCTCGCTCCATACCTGGTCGGTGGCGAGCAGGACGAGGTTGTCCTTGTTCTTGACGTGCCAGTAGACCGCGGTGGCGGCGGAGTCGAGGCGCTTGCCGAGGGCGCGCATGTTCAGGCCCTCCAGGCCGTCGGCGTCGAGGAGGTCGACGGCGGTGCGGACGATCTGGTCCCGGGTGAGTGTGTCGCGTGGCATGGGCTCACGGTACGCAGCCACTTGCACATAGTTCAAGACGGCACCCGCCGAGGTCTTGCACTTAGTTCAAGTCCTGCCCTACAGTCATTCACGTCGACGCCACTTGAACTAAGTGCAATCCCGTGGGGTGGACCTCAAGTGCCCACTCTGTACGCCAAGTTGAAGGAGAGCCCCGTGAACGCCCTCGCCGCCGTCATGCAACTGCTCGTCGCCGTCGCCTTCGTCAGCATCCCGGTGGTCCGTCACCGCTTCGGGCCCGCCGCGAAGGCCGCCGCTGTTGCCGAACTGCGCCGCCAGGGTGTCCGCCCCGAGGTCCTGGAGGAGAACAAGCTCCGGTTCGACGCCGGCGGACACGAGACCGCGGCCCCGGTGACCGTCGCCGCGGTGATGACCCTCACGGCCGCCTTGAACTTCGCGGGCCCCGACATCGCTCAACTGCTGACCTGGATCTTCTCCTCGCTGGTGATCCTGATGAACGCCGTCATCGTCCACAGCAACCTCACCGCGGTGAAGTCCGTCGAGGCCGCCTTCCGTCGCAAGGGCGACCCGGAACTGGCCCGCATCGAGGTCGCACCGTTCCTCAAGGCCGCCGAAGACGCCTTCCCTGGCTGGGTGCGCTGGCAGGCCTACCTCCGCAACACGACCGTCTTCGCCGGTTCCGCCGTCGCCCTGATCGCCGCCTCGCTGGTCTGATGCCGGGCCCACCTCACCGGCTCCCTGACGCCCCGCCGCCCGGCCGCACTATCGGCCTTCGACACCCCGAACAGTCGGGCGAGCTGCCGCAGCGTCAAGTTCGTACGCCAGTAAGCCGCTACGAGCAGGATCCGGTCCACCAGAGTCAGGCTCCACGGTCGACCCTTGCGCACCTGGTCCGTACCGAGAGTGCGGATCGGCCGTGCGATTCCCGATCAGGTGGTGCCGGTGCAATGCGGCTGGTCGCACCAGCCGGGCAGGGCGAGTTGCAGATATGGCACGGGACGGACGCACCACTCGGCGGTTTCTCCGTTGCGGAGTGCGAGGGCGTATCCGACGTGCTCGCCGCGGGCGAGGGCGGCGAGGGCGAGTACGTATTCGCTGTCAGCCCAGTTGATTGCACGGCGGGAGTCGCGCGAGGTGAGCGCGAATAACCGCGTTGGGAGACGTTGACCATGACGACCGCAGCCTTAGGACCTCCCGAACCATCGGCTTCAACCGCTTCAACTGCGATCAGGACGCACCGGCTCAGTACCGCGAACCGGAAGACGGCGGCCGTCGAGATGCGCGCTTCGGTCGCTGCGCTGCTCCAAGTCGGCAGGTACACGCAACTCGTTGAATCGGCGAAGATCTGCACGAGTGAGCTCGTCACGAACGTCTACCGGCATACGCAGGCGCACCTCGTGCACGTCGAGGTGATCCTCGGCGACCACGAGGTGTCGGTCTGCGTCCACGACGACCAGCCCCACGCCTTGCCCGTGCCGCCTGAAGCGGTGCCAGAGATCCGTGAGCGCGGGCGCGGACTGGTCCTGGTCGATGACCTGTCGGATGCGTGGGGTGCGCCCTGCTACGGGGGCCCGCGTCCGCATTCCAATGCTGTGTGGTTCCGCATGGTCAAGGGCGGGCGGGGGACATCGTGATCAAACCCAAGGCTTGCCCCCAGTGGACGGCGGGCGAGCGATCCGTCGGTGCGGGTGAATCCGACCTCGACGACCCCGCGGAGCCTGCATGTTCCGCGCCACACCTACGCGTCGGCACTGTCCGAAGCGGAAGAGTCGCTGGTTCTCGTGGCAAGGTGGCTCGGTCACGAGGACCCGGCGTGCACGCTGCGAACGTGCGTGCACGTGCTGCCGGGCTCGGGACCCGTGGTCTCGAAGCGCTCGATGTGCGGGTCGGTGGGAGCTGAACTCCCCACCGGCTCCCAGCGGGTGCCAGGGGCGGTAAGTGACACCTTGAGTCGCTGATCAGGCGGCCACGAAGGGGTTTTTATGTGCGGAATCGTGGGATATGTAGGCGGGCAGTCGGCGTTGGACGTCGTGGTCGCGGGGCTGAAGCGGCTGGAGTACCGCGGGTACGACTCGGCGGGCGTCGCGGTGCTCGCGGACGGCGGGCTTGCCGCCGCGAAGAAGGCCGGGAAGCTGGTCAATCTGGAGAAGGCGCTCCTGGAGGCGCCGCTGCCCGCCGGGGCGACCGGCATCGGGCACACCCGGTGGGCCACGCACGGCGGGCCCACCGACGCCAACGCGCATCCGCACCTGGACAACGCCGGGCGGGTCGCGGTCGTCCACAACGGGATCATCGAGAACTTCGCCGCGCTGCGGGCCGAGTTGGCGGAGCGCGGGCACACGCTCGCCTCCGAGACGGACACCGAGGTCGTCGCGCACCTCCTCGCCGAGTGCTACTCCTCGGCCGAGGACCTGGCGGAGGCCATGCGGCAGGTGTGCCGGCGCCTTGAGGGCGCGTTCACGCTGGTCGCGGTGCACGCGGACGAGCCGGACGTCGTGGTGGGCGCGCGGCGCAACTCGCCGCTCGTCGTGGGCGTCGGCGAAGGGGAGTCCTTCCTTGCCTCCGACGTCGCCGCGTTCATCGCGCACACCCGCTCCGCCATCGAACTGGGCCAGGACCAGGTGGTCGAGCTGCGCCGGGACGGGGTGAGCGTCACCGACTTCGACGGGGCGCCGGCCGAGACCCGGGCCTACCACGTGGACTGGGACGCGTCGGCCGCCGAGAAGGGCGGCTACGACTACTTCATGCTCAAGGAGATCGCCGAGCAGCCGAAGGCGGTCGCCGACACGCTCCTCGGGCGGATCGACGCGGCGGGCTCGCTGACCCTGGACGAGCTGCGGATCCCCGACGCGGTGCTGCGGGAGGTCGACAAGGTCGTCATCGTGGCCTGCGGGACGGCGTACCACGCCGGAATGATCGCGAAGCTCGCGATCGAACACTGGACCAGGATTCCGTGTGAAACGGAGCTCGCGAGCGAATTCCGCTACCGCGATCCGATCCTCGATCAGCGCACGCTGGTCATCGCCATCTCGCAGTCCGGCGAGACCATGGACACCCTGATGGCGCTGCGGCACGCCCGCGAGCAGGGCGCGAAGGTGCTCGCGATCTGCAACACCAACGGGTCCACGATCCCGCGGGAGTCGGACGCGGTGCTCTACACGCACGCGGGTCCCGAGGTCGCCGTCGCCTCGACCAAGGCCTTCCTCACCCAGCTGGTGGCCTGCTACCTGGTCGCGCTGTACCTCGGGCAGGTGCGCGGAACCAAGTGGGGCGACGAGGTCCGGGCCGTCGTGCACGACCTCGCCGCGATCGCCTCCGAGGTCGACCGGGTCCTCGAAACCATGGAACCCGTACGGGAGTTGGCGCGTTCGCTCGCCGACAAGAACACCGTGCTCTTCCTCGGGCGGCACGTCGGCTACCCCGTAGCCCTCGAAGGCGCGCTCAAGCTCAAGGAGCTGGCGTACATGCATGCCGAGGGGTTCGCGGCGGGCGAGCTCAAACACGGGCCGATCGCGCTGATCGAGCAGGATCTTCCGGTGGTGGTCGTGGTTCCCTCGCCCCGGGGCCGGTCCGTCCTGCACGACAAGATCGTGTCCAACATCCAGGAGATCCGGGCGCGCGGGGCCCGGACGATCGTGATCGCGGAGGAGGGGGACGAGGCCGTGGTGCCGTACGCCGACCACCTGATCCGGATCCCGGCCACGCCCACGCTGCTCCAGCCGCTGGTGGCGACCGTGCCGCTCCAGGTCTTCGCCTGCGAGCTGGCGACCGCGCGCGGCAACGAAGTGGACCAGCCGCGCAACCTCGCGAAGTCGGTCACCGTCGAATGATCATCGGGGTGGGGATCGACGTGGCCGAGATCGTACGGTTCGGGGAGTCGCTTGAGCGGACCCCGGCGATGCTCCAACGGCTGTTCGTGGAAGAGGAGTTGATACTGCCGAGCGGGGAGCGGCGCGGGGTCGCCTCGCTGGCGGTGCGCTTCGCCGCGAAGGAGGCGCTCGCGAAGGCGCTGGGGGCGCCGGCGGGGCTGCACTGGACTGACGCGGAGGTGTACGTGGAGGAGAGCGGGCAGCCGCGGGTGCGGGTGCGGGGGACTGTGGCGGCGCGGGCGGCGGAGCTGGGGGTTCGGCACTGGCATGTGTCGCTCAGCCATGACGCGGGGGTGGCGTCGGCGGTGGTGATCGCGGAGGGCTGAGTTTTTCCCCACCCCGCCCCTTCCCGAACCGGGGGCTCTGCCCCCAGACCCCCAGTCCTCAAACGCCGGACGGGCTGGATTTTCGCTGAGCAGCATTCCCAGTTTCGGGAAGGGGCGGGGTGGGGGAAAGTGGGGCCCATGCGTACTGCTTACTCCGTCGAGACCGTCCGGGCCGCCGAGCGGGAGTTGATGGCGCGGTTGCCGGACGGCGCGCTCATGCAGCGGGCCGCCGCCGGGCTCGCCGCGACCTGTGCCGCCATGCTGGGGCGGGTGTACGGGGCCCGGGTCGTGCTGCTCGTCGGCAGCGGGGACAACGGCGGCGACGCGCTGTACGCGGGGGCCCGCCTCGCCCGCCGGGGCGCCGGAGTGCACGCGGTGCTGCTCGCCCCCGACCGCGCCCATCAGGGCGGCCTCGCCGCGCTGACCCGGGCCGGCGGACGCGTCGCCGACGACCCGTACGAGGTGCTCGCCGTCGCCGACCTCGTACTCGACGGCATCACCGGCATCGGCGGCCACGGCGGCCTGCGTCCCGACGCGGTGCCGGTCGCCCGGGCCGCCCGCGGGTCGAACGCGTTGGTGGTCGCCGTCGACCTGCCCAGCGGCGTGGACGCGGGCACCGGCGAGGTGGCCGGCGAGGCGCTGTGGGCCGATGCGACGGTCACGTTCGGGGCGTACAAGCCGGGGCTGCTCATCGACCCCGCGCGGGAGTACGCGGGGGCGGTGCGGCTGATCCCCATCGGGCTCGACCTGCCCTCCGTCCCCGATGCCGAGGCGCTCCAACACGCCGACGTGGCCGACCTGTTGCCCGTTCCGGCGGCCGAGAGCGACAAGTACCGGCGGGGCGTCGTCGGGGTCGTCGCCGGGTCGGCGCGGTATCCCGGCGCGGCGGTCCTCGCGGTGGCCGGGGCGCTGCGCGGCGGGGGCGGAGCCGTGCGGTACGTGGGGCCCGGCGCCGATGCGGTGATCGCGCGCTTCCCGGAAACGCTGGTGTCGGACGGCTCGCCCGCCAAGGCCGGGCGGGTGCAGGCATGGGTGGTCGGACCCGGGCTCGGCGAGGGCGAAGGCGCGGGCGTGGCCGAGGTGCTCGCCTCGGACGTGCCGGTCCTGGTGGACGCGGACGGGTTGCGCGGTCTCGACCCCGATGCCGTACGGGCCCGGTCGGCGGCCACCCTGCTCACCCCGCACGCGGGCGAGGCGGCGGCGCTGCTCGGCGTCCCGCGCGAGAAGGTCGAGGCCGAGCGCCTCGCCTCGGTGCGCGAACTGGCCGCCCGGTACGGCGCGACGGTCCTCCTGAAGGGCTCGACCACGCTGGTCGCGGACGCCGAAGGGCCGGTCCGGGTCAACCCGACCGGCACCCCGTGGCTGGCCACGGCCGGCAGCGGCGACGTGCTGTCCGGCCTCGCGGGCTCGCTGCTCGCCGCCGGCCTCCACGCGCGGGACGCCGGTTCGGTCGCGGCCTACCTGCACGGCCTCGCGGGCCGCCACGCCGCCCAGGGCGCCCCGACGACGGCGTACGCGGTGGCGGAAGCGCTGCCGGGGGTGTGGCGGGACGTGACGGGGGTCTGATCACCCAAGGCCCCGGCCGCGCCAGGTGACGGGGTCTGATCATCCTGCGCCCCCGGCCGCGCCCCACGCTTGGCCCATTGCTGGGTGACTTCTGCCGCGCGGCTTCCGCGACACGCCCGGAGTGCGAGGTTCGCTACGCGTATGAGACAAGGACATACGCGTAAGAAACGTCAGAAATGGGGCGCGCGCGGGCTGGTGCTCGCGGCCGCGCTCGCGCTCGGGGCCGCCGCCCCCGTGGCGGACCACCCGCTGCCCCCGCCGCCCGGAATCCCCGCCCCGCCCGCCCCGCCCGCGCCGGTGCCCGCCGAGCCGGCGCCCGCCGACGTGCTGGTGCCCGGGGTGCCGCTCGACCCGCGGGGCGCCCCGCTCGACACCCCCGACCAGGTGCTGCCGCCGCTCGTGTACGAGCCCGGGGCCGCCGAGGACCGGGTTGAACCCGCCGCGGCGCCCGCGGGCGCGGACCGGCTCGTCGAGTACGTGCCGCGGGAGGAGCTCGGCGCCAAGGCCGGCAGCTGCACCAGCAGGACCGGGCCCTACCAGCGGCAGGTCGAACGCTGGCTGGGGCTCGCGGCGGACGGCAGGCAGTCCGCCGCGGACTGCGCCGCGATCCGCAAGTTCCAGCAGGCGCAGGGCATTCAGCCGGCCATCGGCTTCGCGGGGCCGGTCACCTGGTCCCGGATGCAGTTCCTGTCGGCGCGCAAGAACCCCAACGCCGCGCACAAGTGCCCCGTGAAGGCGCAGCGGGTGGCCTGTGTGGACCTGACGCGGCAGCTGATGTGGGTGCAGACGGGCCAGAAGGTGACGTTCGGTCCGGTGCCGATCCGCAGCGGGCGGGCCGGTCTGCCCACCCGGGCCGGCTGGCACAAGGTCTACTGGCGGCACAAGAACCACTGGTCGACGATCTACCACCAGTCCATGCCGTACGCCCAGTTCTTCGACGGCGGCCAGGCCTTCCACGCCATCTACCACAGCGTCTACACCTCCGTCGGCAGCCAGGGCTGTGTGAACCTCAGCGTCAGCGACGCCCGCAAGCTCTGGGACGTCCTGCGCAAGGGAGATGCCGTCTATGTGTGGGGGCACCGGGACGGCACCTGATCCGCGTGTGTCCCGCGGCACAATCCGGGTCCCCCTGCGCTCTGAGAGACTTGGCGTGATGACCGCGAACACACAGAACCCCGCCGTGCGCGCCCGCGCCGAGATCGACCTGGGCGCGCTGCGCGCCAACGTGCGTACGCTGCGCGCCTGTTCACCCGGCGCGCAGCTGATGGCCGTGGTGAAGGCGGACGCGTACGGGCACGGCGCGGTGCACTGTGCCAGGGCGGCGCGGCAGGCCGGCGCGGCCTGGACCGGCACCGCGACCCCTCTGGAGGCGCTCGCCCTGCGCGCGGCCGGCATCGACGGCCCGATGCTGTGCTGGCTGTGGACGCCGGGCGGCCCCTGGCGCGAGGCGATCGAGGCGGACATCGATGCCTCGGTGAGCGGGATGTGGGCGCTGCGCGAGGTCACCGACGCCGCCCGCGCCGCCGGGCGCACCGCCAGGATCCAGCTCAAGGCCGACACCGGGCTCGGCCGCAACGGCTGCCAGCCCGCCGACTGGCCGGAACTGGTGCATGCCGCGCTCGCCACCCCCGAGGTGACGGTCACCGGCCTGTGGTCGCACTTCGCCTGCGCCGACGAGCCGGGGCACCCCTCGATCGCCTCCCAGCTCTCCGTCTTCCAGGAGATGCTCGCGTTCGCCGAGAAGGCGGGCGTCACGCCCGAGGTGCGGCACATGGCCAACTCCCCGGCGACGCTCACGCTCCCCGAGGCGCACTTCGACCTGGTGCGCACCGGCATCGCGATGTACGGCGTCTCGCCCTCCCCCGAGCTCGGCACCGCGCGGGAGCTGGGGCTGCGGCCCGTCATGACGCTCGCGGCCTCGGTGGCGCTTGCCAAGCAGGTTCCGGCGGGTCACGGCGTCAGTTACGGGCATCACTACGTCACCGGGAGCGAGACCACCCTCGGCCTCGTCCCGCTCGGGTACGCCGACGGCATCCCGCGGCACGCCTCGGGGCGCGGGCCGGTTCTGGTCGGTGGGAAAGTACGTACCGCGGCGGGCCGCATTGCCATGGACCAGTTCGTGGTCGACCTTGAGGGGGACACGGTCGAGCCGGGCGCGGAGGCGATCCTGTTCGGGCCGGGCGACCGGGGCGAGCCGACGGCCGAGGACTGGGCCGAGGCGGCGGGCACCATCGGCTACGAGATCGTGACCCGGATCGGCGCACGGGTGCCCCGCGTCTATGTGAATGAGTGTTCCGACGACGAGTAAGAGCGGAGCGGCACGGTGAGCGAGACCAGCACGGGGGACGCCGTCGCATCCGCGGTCCAGGATGCCCAGTCGGCGCTGGGCAACTGGCGCCTGGCGGGGATCGCGGGTGCCGCGATAGGCGTGGTCGCGGCGGGCGCGGCGGCGGGGGTCGCCATAGAGCGGCTCACCGTCGGGCGCGGGATGCGGCAGAAGGCGCGCCTGGCGCTCGACGCGGCCGGGCCCTACGGGGCGCTGCGGGGCACGCCGGGCAAGGCGGTCGCCGACGACGGCACCGTCCTGTATTACGAGACCGACGAGGTGGAGCCGGCGGCGGGGTCCAACGGCTCGCGCAAGCGCAGGCTCTTCGGGCGCAAGCCCCCGGCCCCGGTCACCGTGGTGTTCTCGCACGGCTACTGCCTGAGCCAGGACTCCTGGCACTTCCAGCGGGCGGCGCTGCGCGGAGTGGTCCGCACGGTGCACTGGGACCAGCGCAGCCACGGCCGCTCCGACCGCGGCAAGGCCCAGCGCGACGGCGTGCCGGTCGACATCGACCAGCTCGGCCGCGACCTGAAGGCCGTCATCGACGCGGCCGCACCGGACGGCCCGCTGGTCCTGGTCGGCCACTCCATGGGGGGCATGACGATCATGGCCCTGGCCGGCCAGTACCCCGAACTGATCCGGGAGCGGGTGGCCGGCGTCGCCTTCGTCGGTACGTCGGCGGGCAAGCTGGGCGAGGTGAACTACGGCCTTCCGGTGGCCGGGGTCAACGCCGTGCGCCGGGTGCTGCCGGGGGTGCTCAAGGCGCTGGGCTCGCAGGCCGAGCTGGTGGAGCGGGGGCGGCGGGCGACGGCCGACCTGTTCGCGGGCATGATCAAGCGCTACTCGTTCTCCTCGAAGGACGTCGACCCGGCGGTCGCCCGGTTCGCCGAGCGGATGATCGAGAGCACCCCGATCGATGTCGTCGCGGAGTTCTACCCGGCTTTCGCCGAGCACGACAAGGCCGCGGCCCTCGCGGTCTTCGCGGAGGTTCCGGTCCTGGTCCTGGCGGGCGACCGCGATCTGGTCACGCCCAGCTCGCACAGCGAGGCCATCGCCGATCTGCTGCCCGACGCGGAGCTGGTCATCGTGCCGGACGGCGGGCACCTGGTGATGCTGGAGCACCCCGAGACGGTCACCGACCGCCTCGCGGACCTCCTGGCCCGGGTCGGCGCGGTCCCGCAGGCCGCTAACGTTGGGACGTATGGAAGCACCGCACAGCAGCCCGGCGGCTGACGCCGGCACCCGCCTGACCCTCAACTCCCCTTCCGAAATGCAGGAGTTGGGCCACCGCATCGCCAAACTGCTCCGCCCGGGCGATCTCGTGATGCTCACCGGCGAGCTCGGCGCGGGCAAGACGACCCTCACCCGGGGCCTCGGCGAGGGCCTCGGGGTGCGGGGCGCCGTGACGTCGCCCACCTTCGTCATCGCCCGCGTCCACCCCTCGCTGGTGGGCGGGCCCGCGCTGGTGCACGTGGACGCGTACCGGCTCGGCGGCGGGCTGGACGAGATGGAGGACCTCGACCTCGACGTGTCACTGCCCGAGTCCGTGGTGGTGGTGGAGTGGGGCGAGGGCAAGGTCGAGGAGCTCTCCGAGGACCGGCTCCAGGTGCTGATCGACCGCGTGGTGGGCGAGACCGACGACGACCGCAGGATCGTCACGGTCACCGGGATCGGAACCCGCTGGACGGGCGCCGGAGTCGAGAGCCTCTGACGACGCGCCTCGGGTGCGGCCGGCGGGAGCCGTGCGTTCCGACAAGACGTCGGTAAAATGTTGCGCGGGTCGTACCAGGCGTGGTCACATGGAGGCAGAGACCTGGTTAGGTCTACCTAACCGCGCCTTCTTCCGCAGCCCCAGGAGGCCGCCATGACCGTGCCGGAACGCGAAGCGAAGCCGCAGGCCCCGCGCGGCGTACCGGTGCCGCCCAAGGTGTCGGTGCACGATCTGCTCGCCTCGTGCGCCGCTGCCAGCGCGGTGTCGACCCCGCCGCGCGAAAGCCCCCCGCCCGCCGCCGAGGACGACGCCCGCAAGGACGCCGCGTAGCCCGATCGGGCGTACGCCGCCGCGGCCGCGGCGCTTGCGGTTACGGGACGACGACGACCTTCGAGTTGACGGTCGCGAACGTCCACATCGCGTTGCCGTCCGCCCGCCTCATCCGGATCCCGCCGGTCTTCTTGCCCGCCTTGGGGCTCGCCATGGAGCCGTCGACCGCCGCGCTGAAGCCGATCGCCACGTTCTCGTTGCTCGCGAACCGCACCACGTGCTCGACCGCCACCCCGTCCGAGCCCGTGACGTTGCCCGAGCGCGAGGTCACGATGTAGGTGCCCGGCTTCGGGCTGATCGCGGACGGCATGACCGCGAACGTCTTCGGCGTCTTCGTCACGCCCACCAGCCACACCCGCTTCGCGCCGAGCGCGTACACGACACGTACGCCGGTGCCCGAGTCGGCCGGCACCGTGAGGTCCTCCCGGTTGGCGGGCGAGCCGGCGGGCGGCGCGTTCGACGGCTTCACGGAGGGGGACGCACTGGTGCCGGGGGCCGCCAGATCGGCGGCCGGGGGCGCGCTCGCCGAGGCCTGGAAGGCGAGGAAGCCGACCACCGCGAGAGCGGCCACGGTGATCGCGGCCACGAATCCCGAGCTGCTCCTTGCCACCTGGGCTTCCCCTTTCGTACGTACGTGCATGTCTACGGTCATACCTGCGGCTGACGGTAGCAGCAGGTGACGGCTCGGGCGGGACGCCGTGCCCCCGGCGCCTTGGTCGTAGGCTGTTCGCGTGCTCTTGCTCGCCGTTGATACCGCCACCCCCGCCGTCACCGTCGCCCTGCACGACGGCACCGCCGTCGTCGCCGAGTCCAGTCAGGTCGACGCCCGCCGGCACGGGGAGCTCCTGCTGCCCGCCGTCGAGCGGGTTCTCACCGAGGCCGGGCTGAAACTCGACGCCGTGACGGACCTGGTCGTCGGGGTCGGCCCCGGCCCGTACACCGGGCTGCGGGTCGGTCTGGTCACCGCCGCGACCTTCGCCTCCGTGCTTGGCGTCCCCGTCCACGGCCTGTGCACCCTGGACGGACTCGCCTACGCCTCCGGCATCGAGGAGCCCTTCGCGGTCGCGACGGACGCGCGCCGCAAGGAGGTCTACTGGGCGAGATACGACGACTTCCGTACGCGCGCGGGCGAGCCCGGGGTCGACCGGCCCGCCGACATCGCGGCCGAGCTGAGCGGCCTGCCCGTCGTCGGCGCGGGCGCCGTGCTCTACCCGGAGGCGTTCCCCGACGCGCGCGGCCCCGAGCACCAGTCGGCGGCGGCGCTCGCCGCGCTCGCGGCCCACAAGCTGGCCGAGGGATCGGCGTTCCTGCCGCCCACCCCCCTCTACCTGCGCCGCCCGGACGCGCAGGTGCCCAAGAACTACAAGGTGGTCACCCCCAAGTGACCTCAGCCGTACTGCGCGAGATGCGCTGGTGGGACATCGCGCCCGTGCTCGACCTCGAACACGACCTCTTCCCCGAGGACGCCTGGTCCGCGGGGATGTTCTGGTCCGAGCTCGCCCACGCGCGCGGGCCCGGCGCCACCCGCCGCTACGTGGTGGCCGAACAGGACGGCGTCCTCGTCGGCTACGCCGGGCTCGCCGCGGCCGGCGGGCTCGGCGACGTCCAGACCATCGCCGCCGCCCGCGACCAGTGGGGCACCGGGCTCGGCGCCCGCCTCCTGACCGACCTGCTCAAGCACGCCACCGCCTTCGAGTGCGACGAGGTCCTCCTCGAAGTGCGCGTGGACAACACCCGGGCCCAGAAGCTCTACGAGCGCTTCGGCTTCGAGCCCATCGGCTTCCGGCGCGGCTACTACCAGCCGGGCAACGTCGACGCGCTCGTGATGCGACTGACCGTCCAGGAACATGCCCAAGGAACAGAAGAGACTGACTGATGGCTGACGAACCGCTCGTACTCGGTATCGAGACCTCCTGCGACGAGACCGGCGTCGGCATCGTGCGCGGTACGACGCTGCTCGCCGACGCCGTGGCCTCCAGCGTGGACACGCACGCCCGGTTCGGCGGCGTGGTCCCCGAGATCGCCTCGCGGGCCCACCTCGAAGCGATGGTGCCGACCATCGAGCGCGCCCTGAAGACCGCCGGGATCTCTGCGAAGGACCTCGACGGCATCGCGGTCACCGCGGGGCCCGGACTGGCGGGCGCGCTGCTCGTCGGCGTCTCGGCCGCCAAGGCGTACGCGTACGCCCTGAACAAGCCGCTGTACGGCGTCAACCACCTCGCCTCGCACATCTGCGTCGACCAGCTGGAGCACGGGCCGCTGCCCGAGCCGACGATGGCGCTGCTCGTCTCCGGCGGCCACTCCTCGCTGCTGCTCGCCCCCGACATCACCGCCGACGTCCGCCCGATGGGCGCCACCATCGACGACGCGGCGGGCGAGGCCTTCGACAAGATCGCCCGCGTCCTGAACCTCGGCTTCCCCGGCGGCCCGGTCATCGACCGGCTCGCGAAGGAGGGCGACCCGACGGCGATCGCGTTCCCGCGCGGCCTGACCGGCTCGCGCGACCCGGCGTACGACTTCTCCTTCTCCGGTCTGAAGACCTCCGTGGCCCGCTGGATCGAGGCCAAGCGGAACGCGGGCGAGGAGGTGCCGGTGCGCGATGTCGCCGCGTCCTTCCAGGAGGCCGTGGTGGACGTGCTGACCCGCAAGGCCGTACGGGCCTGCAAGGACGAGGGCGTCGACCACCTCATGATCGGCGGCGGGGTCGCCGCCAACTCCCGGCTGCGGGCGCTCGCCCAGGAGCGCTGCGAGCGGGCCGGGATCCGGCTGCGGGTGCCGCGCCCCGGTCTGTGCACGGACAACGGCGCGATGGTCGCGGCGCTGGGCGCCGAGATGGTGGCCAGGAACCGGCCCGCGTCGGACTGGGAGCTGTCGGCGGACTCCTCGCTGCCGGTGACCGAGCCGCACGTGCCGGGCGAGGCACACGCGTCGGGTGAGGCGCACGCGCACGCCCACGATCACGACCATGTGCACGAGGTCAGCAAGAAGAACCTGTACTCATGACCGTCGCGCTGATGTGGGAGGCCCGGGCCGCCGAGGGGCGCGGCGCCGAGCTGCTCGCCTGGGTGCGGGCGCGGCCCGCCGCCGGTTCGCCGCTGCGCCGCGAGATCCTGCGCGCGCCCGGCGACCGGGTCCTCGTCATCACCTGGTGGGACGCGCCCTACGACGCGGAGCTGCCCGAACTGCCGGATCCCGAGGGGGAGTTGGTGGCGAGGGCGGTACACCGCTGGCGCTTCGAGTCGGTGACCGAGGGCTCGGGCGGCGGCTCGGCCGACGCCTCGATCGGCGGGCAAGCCGATCGCTGACTGACCACCGGCGACCGTCGGATGGCCTCCTGCTGATCATTCAAAGCAACCCTATGACCGTTTCTGGCATCAAGCTGTCTGGAAGTGATGACGGAAACGGACATGGGGTTGGCTCGTGCGCAACAAGGCAGTCGGTGCGGCGCTCTTCGGTCTGCTGATGGTCGCGGGCTGCTCGTCCGGCGGTGGATCGGGCAGCACGCCGTCCGCGTCCGCCCCGTCCGCCCAGGGCAGCGGTGCCGCGTCGACGGCATCCCCGGGCGCCGACCCGGCCGGCGCCGAGGCCGCGTACCGCAAGTGGGGGCTCAAGCCGTTCGCCGCACCGCCCGCGCCGCCGGCCGAGAAGCCGGTGAAGCCGAAGCCGGGCGAGGTGCCGGTGGTGAGCGACATCCCCACCCAGGACAAGATCGTCTTCGTGACGTTCGACGACGGGGCCGAGAAGGACCCCAAGTTCGTCGAGATGATGAAGGACCTGAAGGTCCCCTTCACGATGTTCCTGACCGACGACATCATCCGCGGCGACTACGGCTACTTCAAGCCACTGCAGGAGCTCGGCAACTCCATCGAGAACCACACGCTCTCGCACCCGAACCTGCGCACCCTCGGCGAGGCCGCGCAGAAGAACGAGATCTGCACCCAGGAGAAGAAGCTGGAGAAGGAGTACGGCAAGGCGCCCCGGCTCTTCCGGCCGCCGTACGGCAACTGGAACGAGAACACGCGGGCGGCCGCCAAGGCCTGCGACCTCCAGGCGATCGTGCTGTGGCGCGAGTCGATGCAGATCACCAACATGCAGTACCAGCGCGGCGACAAGAAGCTGCACCCCGGCGACATCATCCTGGCGCACTTCCGCGGCCCCAGTGAGCTCAAGGGCGCCTCGATGACGGAGATGACGGCGAACATGCTCCGCCACATCCAGGAGCAGGGCTTCACGGTGGCCCGCCTGGAGGACTACGTCTAGACACGCCAGCTGGGCCCGGTTCGGGACGGGCCCAGCGGGTGCGTGCGGGCTCAGTCGAGATGGGTCGGCGGGTAGACGATTTTGTCCGTCTGGCTCGGGACGTAGCTCATGCAGTACCCGTTGCCCCCGTAGTACTGGTCCCCCCACTCAAGGATCTGCTCCCCGGTCTGGCGCCCGACGACGCCGTCAACCCCAACCGAGGAGTCCACGTTGTGCACCAGCTGCTGGAACCAACGAACCTGGTTGTACGTCGCCTGCCCCCAGTAGCTGTCCTCGGAGACCGTCGGGCCCCCGTTCTCGCGCGCCACGTCGTTGAGCAGGTGCTGAACACACCACACTCCCGCGCCGGACTCGGTGTACCCGTAGCCGACGTACGAGGCGCCGGTGGAGGCCTGGGCGGTACCGGTCGTGGCGATGGCGGCCAGAGCGGCGGCCGCGCCCAGCGCACCGATCCTGGCCAGACTCTTCTTGATCACTCGTTACCCCTCAACGTAAAAGACAGCGGCTTCGGGCGGTCGCCCCTGCGACCACGTCAGCCATAGATGTGTGTGCCGGTACCGGGCCGGGTGCTCATTGCCCGGGCCCCTCCCAGACCTTGATCACCTTCGGGCAGGCGGCGCACCAGAGGCAACAGATGACGGCATCCCAGGGACGCGAGGGGACGCCCGGGGACGTCCCACCGCCTTGACCTGCGAAGATGCCGACGTCCCTGATGGGCGACCGATGAGAAATGTTGCTGGCCGGTGTCCGCGGTGATCTGCTGGAACGGCCGGGCCGCGGCGAGGAGGCGGCGCTTCTTCGGGGGCCGTACCGCGATGAGTTTCGCGGGCGGGGCCGGTCTACCTGTCGATGCCGGGCGCACCGGTCCGGCGACGGCAAGGAGGCCGACGATGTCCGCGAAGATCACCCAGAAGATCACCCCCTTCCTCTGGTTCGACACCCAGGCCGAGGAGGCCGCCCAGCACTACGTCGCCATCTTCGGCGGCGACTCGCGCATCGGGGGGATCACCCACTACACCGAGTCGACCCCCGGCGAGACCGGCTCCGTCATGACCGTCGAGTTCCAGCTCGCGGGGCAGCAGTTCGTCGCCCTCAACGGCGGCCCGCAGTTCAAGTTCACCGAGGCGGTCTCGTTCGCGGTGGCCTGCGACGGCCAGGCGGAGATCGACCGGTTCTGGGCGCGGCTCTCCGAGGGCGGCGAAGAGGGGCCCTGCGGCTGGCTGAAGGACAAGTACGGCCTGTCCTGGCAGATCGTCCCCGACGAACTGCCCCAACTGCTCGGCCAGGGCGCGGAGAAGTCCGAGCGGGTCGCCGCGGCCATCATGGGAATGAAGAAGCTGGACCTCCAGGCACTGCGGGACGCCTGACGCCGCGCGCGGCCGGCCCGGTTCGGCCGAGTTCCGCGGCACCCGGGGTCTCGTGCGGGTGCGCGGCACGGTCGGACCGGGCCCTTTGGCGTCCCCGAAGGGCCGATCCCGGCCAACTGGTCGGAGCCTGACCGAGGCTGGGCGGCGGGCCCCGTTCCGCCCCCGCTAATCTCTGCCGCATGTCGTCCCGTTCGCCGCTTCCGCCGCCCCCGCCCCCGGTCGAGATACGCGCCTGGCGCGACCGCAACGCGCTGCTCGCCGACCGGGCGCAGGTCCTGGACGCCCTGGTCAAGGGGTACTTGGGGGCAGGGCGGCTGGGGCTGCTCTGGTTGTGGGCGGCGCTCTTCACGCTCGGCTGGTCGCTGGTCGGCACCGCGCTCACCTCCCTCACCGACCTCCTCACCGCGATCGTCGGCGGGGTGTTCCTGCTGCTCGGACTCGGCGTGATGATCCCCACCGGCCTGGCCGTCGGGTTCGGGCTGCGCAAGGACCACCGGATCCATCAACTCCTGCGCCAGTGGGGCGAGTTGGACCGCGACCCGGTGCTCGACCGCAACCTGCGCAGGCCCGGCCTGAACCTGGCCTGGATGCTGCCGTCGGCGGCGCTGTGCGCGGTCGGCCTCGCCGTCTGCCTGGTGCTGCCCGCGACCGCCGACCCCGCCCACGACACGTACGCCCTCGTCGTCTACGGCATGGGCCTCGGCCTCATCTGCTGGCTCACCGGCCTGATCGGCGTCGTGAAGGCCGCCGCGCACCGGCGCTGGGTACTGCGCTCGCTGACCGGCGGCGCACCCCGCTGAACCCGGCCTATCCTGGGGGTGCCGACGCGGACAGGCGCCGGCGCAACCGGGGGAAGGGCGGCCCACATGGCCTGGTACTGGTGGTTCCTGATCGTTTTCTGGATGGGCGGCTTCGGCTGGGCGATCGACAACGCCCGCACCGCGCTGCGCACCCGGCACGAGCGGAAGATGGAACGCCTTGAGGCGGCCAAGCAGGAGCGGCTCGCCGTGGAGGCCGCGCACAAGCCGCCGGAGCCGGTCTGCGGCTGCACCCATCACCTCGCCAAGCACGACAAGCAGGGCAGGTGCCACGAGCGGGTCGAGGTCCCGGTCGCCTGGGACGAGAACAAGAAGCCGCTGCGCTTCGAATCGGCCCAGTGCAACTGCCAGCAGTACGTGGGCCCCCAGCCGCTCTCCCAGGTGTACGCGGACGAGCTGACCGACCTCGGCTAGGCGCAACCAGTCCCGGGGTGCGGGGTGCCCGATCGGCAACTACTTCCGGGCCACGGGGCGGCCGATCAGCATGGTCGGGGCCCCCGCCACCCGGGTCAGGAAGACCGTGGCCGCGTTCGGGCCCTGGGGTTTCACCTTGCGGCGCACCTCCTCCGGCTCCACGGCCGAGCCGCGCTTCTTCACCGTCAGGACGCCCACCTCGCGCTCCCGCAGCAGCGCCTTCAACTTCTTCATGTTGAACGGGAGTTGATCGGTGATCTCGTACGCCGAGGTGTACGGGGACGCGTACGGCTCATCGCTCGTCACGTACGCGATCGTCTCGTCGATCAGCCGCCCACCGCACCGCTCCACGATCTCGGCGACCAGGTGCGCGCGGATGACGGCGCCGTCCGGCTCGTACAGATAGCGGCCGACCGGGCCCACCGGCGGGGCGGGGAGCGGGGCGGGCGCCGACAGGACGGCGGCCGAGGGCAGCAGGGTGGCGCGGAACGCGCCCGGACTCACGCCGGTGCCAAACCACAGCACCGCTTCCTTCACATCGCCCCCGTCCGAGATCCACTCCGCCTCGGCCTGCGGCGGGATCGCCTCGTGCGGGATGCCGGGGGCGATCTTCAGCGCGGCGAACGGCGCCTTGAGGGCTGCCGAGACGGCCCACGACAGGGGCGGCGAGTACGCCTCGGGGTCGAAGACACGGCCTCGACCGCCGCGCCTGGCCGGGTCCACGAACACCGCGTCGTACGGAGCCGTATCGATGTCGGTGACATCCGCGCAGCGCACCTCGATCAGGTCGCCGAGGCCCAGCGCCGCCGCGTTCGCGCGGGCGACGGCCGCCGTCAGCGGGTCGTGGTCGACTGCGAGGACACGGATCCCGGCCCGGGCAAGGGCCAGCGCGTCGCCGCCGATGCCGCAGCACAGGTCCGCGACGCCGCGCACGCCGCGCGAGGCGAAGACCTCCGCGCGGTGGGCGGCGACCGAGGCGCGGGTCGACTGCTCGACGCCGTTCGGCGTGAAGAACATCCGGTGCGCGTCCACCGCGCCGAACTTCGCCACCGCCCGCTGGCGCAGCCGCGCCTGCCCGAGCGCCGCCGACACCAGCCCCGCGTCGTGCTCGCGGCGCAGCCGGGTGGCGACCGCCAGCTCCTGGGACGGGTCGTACTCCCGCAGTGATGCGAGCAGGGCGCGGCCCTCGCCGGTCAGCAGGAGGGAGAAGGTGTCGAGGTCGTTCACCCCGCCATTGTCGTCCAGCCGCCGCGCCGGTGTGGGCCAGGTGGGCGACGGTGCGCCCGCGGTGGCGGTGTCGTACGGCTTGCGGGGCCCGGTCCTGACAGGATGCGGCGCCATGCAGCTAGTCGGACAAAAGGGTAAATCCCGCAGATCCCGCACCGCGGCCGCCTCCGCCGCGGTTCTCGCCGCCGCCCTGCTCGCCGCCGGATGCTCCGCCGACGACGGCGGGACCGGACGGCCCGGCCCCCAGGGCGCCAAAGGCCCCGCCGGCGCGCTCACCGGCTACTCCGAGCAGCTCAAGCAGGCCGAGGCCGCCCGGCTCGCGGCGGTCAGGAAGTGGGGGCTCGACAAGCCGCCCCTGCTCGCGCCCGCTCCGCCCGCCGTCAAGCCGAGGATCACCAACCGGAAGGGGTTCGAGACGGACGGGGGCGACTCGCTGCCACCCGTCTTCACCACCGTGCCGACCAAGGACAGGATCGTCTTCCTGACGATCGACGACGGCGCGGAGAAGGACCCCCAGTTCCTGAAGATGATGCAGGAACTCCGCATCCCCTACAGCGCGTTCCTGAGCGACTACCTCGTCAAGGACGACCACACGTACTTCCGGAAGATGCAGAGCCTCGGGGTCACGCTCAACAACCACACCATCAACCACCGCTACATGCCCGCGCTCTCCTACGACGAGCAGCGGCACGAGATCTGCGACCAGCAGGACAAGATCGGCCAGTGGGCGGGCCAGCGGCCCAGGCTGTTCCGGCCGCCGTACGGCAACTACAACGAGGACACCCTGAAAGCCGCCCAGTCCTGCGGGATCCAGGCCGCGCCGCTGTGGGCGGAGGAGGCCTTCACCGATCACATGGAATGGCGCGAGTGGGACCGCGATCTGCACCCCGGCGACATCATCCTCAGCCACTTCCGGGGGCGCCAGGACTGGAACGGCACGATGGCCGACATGGTCCGGCAGGTGATGAAGGTGATCACCGACAAGGGGTACGCGGTGGCCAGGCTGGAGGACTACGTATGACCGGGTCCGGGGAGCCGGGATGAACCGCGGGCACCGGTCGCGGGCCGCTCCCGACGGGCCGCTCGCGGCCGGTGCGCCGTCGCGGGGTGCCCGGCGGGGCGGGGTCGGGAGCCCCGCGAGGGTGCGCCGCGTCGGTGGGAGATTGGCACTCCGCTTGACCGAGTGCTAATCACCGTCCTAGTCTCGCTTCTGGCACTCCCCACCGGAGAGTGCCAACACAGCGACGGGCAGGTCCGGCACCCGCGACGACGGATCCACCTGGTCGCCACCCCAAACAGTTAACCCCGTGAGATCTCCGAAGGGGGAGACCGGATCGTGACGACCGCCAGCTCCAAGGTTGCCATCAAGCCGCTCGAGGACCGCATTGTGGTCCAGCCGCTCGACGCCGAGCAGACCACGGCCTCCGGCCTGGTCATTCCGGACACCGCGAAGGAGAAGCCCCAGGAGGGTGCTGTCCTCGCCGTGGGCCCGGGCCGCTTCGAGAACGGCGAGCGCCTGCCGCTCGACGTCAAGGTCGGCGACGTCGTGCTGTACAGCAAGTACGGCGGCACCGAGGTGAAGTACAACGGCGACGAGTACCTCGTCCTCTCGGCTCGCGACGTGCTCGCGATCATCGAGAAGTAATTCACCTCGAAGCGAATGCTTTGAGTGCTGCGCCCCTGGTCACCCCGCTGATTGCCGGGCGGCGAGGGGCGCAGTTTCGTTAACCCGAGTTTTCCGAGAGGGCTGAACCGCTCCCATGGCGAAGATCCTGAAGTTCGACGAGGACGCCCGTCGCGCCCTTGAGCGCGGCGTCAACAAGCTTGCCGACACGGTGAAGGTGACGATCGGCCCCAAGGGCCGCAACGTCGTCATCGACAAGAAGTTCGGCGCTCCCACCATCACCAACGACGGTGTCACCATCGCGCGCGAGGTCGAGCTCGACGACCCGTACGAGAACCTGGGCGCCCAGCTCGTCAAGGAGGTGGCGACCAAGACCAACGACATCGCGGGTGACGGCACCACCACCGCGACCGTCCTGGCCCAGGCGCTGGTCCGCGAGGGCCTGCGCAACGTCGCCGCCGGCGCCTCCCCGGCCGCCCTGAAGAAGGGCATCGACGCCGCGGTCAAGGCCGTGTCCGAGGAGCTCCTCGCGACCGCCCGTCCGATCGAGGACAAGACCGACATCGCCGCCGTCGCCGCGCTGTCCGCCCAGGACAAGCAGATCGGCGAGCTCATCGCCGAGGCCATGGACAAGGTCGGCAAGGACGGTGTCATCACCGTCGAGGAGTCCAACACCTTCGGTGTCGAGCTTGAGTTCACCGAGGGCATGGCCTTCGACAAGGGCTACCTGTCGCACTACATGGTCACCGACCAGGAGCGCATGGAGGCCGTCCTCGACGACCCGTACATCCTGATCAACCAGGGCAAGATCTCCTCGATCCAGGACCTGCTGCCGCTCCTGGAGAAGGTCATCCAGGCCGGCTCCTCCAAGCCGCTCCTGATCATCGCCGAGGACGTCGAGGGCGAGGCGCTCTCCACCCTGGTCGTCAACAAGATCCGCGGCACGTTCAACGCCGTGGCCGTCAAGGCCCCCGGCTTCGGCGACCGCCGCAAGGCGATGCTCCAGGACATGGCCACCCTCACCGGTGCCACCGTCATCGCCGAAGAGGTCGGCCTCAAGCTGGACCAGGCCGGTCTTGAGGTGCTCGGCAGCGCCCGCCGCGTCACCATCACCAAGGACGACACCACCATCGTCGACGGTGGCGGCAACTCCGGTGACGTCGAGGGCCGCATCGCCCAGATCAAGGCCGAGATCGAGTCCACGGACTCCGACTGGGACCGCGAGAAGCTCCAGGAGCGCCTCGCGAAGCTGGCCGGCGGCGTGTGCGTGATCAAGGTCGGCGCCGCCACCGAGGTCGAGCTCAAGGAGCGCAAGCACCGTCTGGAGGACGCCATCTCCGCGACCCGCGCCGCGGTCGAGGAGGGCATCGTCTCCGGTGGTGGCTCCGCCCTGGTGCACGCCGCCAAGGTCCTTGAGGGCAACCTCGACAAGACCGGCGACGAGGCCACCGGTGTCGCGGTCGTGCGCCGCGCCGTCGTCGAGCCGCTGCGCTGGATCGCCGAGAACGCGGGCCTTGAGGGCTACGTCATCACCTCCAAGGTGAGCGAGCTGGACCAGGGCTTCGGCTTCAACGCCGCGACCGGCGAGTACGGCGACCTGGTCAAGGCCGGCGTCATCGACCCGGTCAAGGTCACCCGCTCCGCCCTGGAGAACGCCGCCTCCATCGCCTCGCTGCTCCTGACGACCGAGACCCTGGTCGTCGAGAAGCCGGCCGAGGAAGAGGCCGACGCGGGCCACGGCCACGGTCACGGCCACAGCCACTGACCCGAGCGTCATGACGTCCTGAGAGCGTGACGTCGTACGACGTGTGAAGGCCCCCGTTTCCGCCACTGGCGGGAGCGGGGGCCTTCCGTTGTGCCGGGCGGCGGAGCGGGTCAGCCCATGACGCCGAGCTGCTTCATCAGGCCGATGACGTCGTAGTGCCACCAGCCCTCCTGGATCTTGCCGTTCTTGAACCGGAAGATCGTGGTGCCAGTCATGGAGACCTGCTGGCCGGTGGGCGCGACGCCCATGAAGTCGCCCGTGTGGGTGCCGGTCCAGGTCCACAGCGTCACCACGTCGTCGCCCTCGCAGATCTGCCGGTCGAGCTCGAAGATGAAGTCGAAACCGTCCCGCCAGCCGCTGACGTCGTTGCGGATGCCGTCGGACCCGACGACGGTCTCCTGCTCCTTGCCGATGTCGTGGTCGGCGTAGTCGGCCGCGAACACCTCCTCGATCGCGTCGAGGTTGCCGCCGACCGCGATCTCGTGGAAGAACCGCCGGGACGTTGCGGCGTTGAACCCCTCGTCGCGCACGACATCGAGGTCCGTGAAAGTGGGCATGCCGTCGCAGAGCGCCACCATCTCCTGGAAGATGCGCTCGGTCTCCGGGAGCTTGGAGTTCGCCATGGCCTCGTCGTACGAGGGAAATTCGACGATCTCGACGAAGTGGGCCCCGTCGGCTCGGTCCTTGCCGATGAGTTCGCGCGTGGCGGTCCGCTTGCCCTTGGTCTGCTCGACCCACTGGTCCATGAGCCGGTCCATGTCGTCGAACCGCTCGGTCTTGAAGTCGATTATCTGTGCGAATTTCACGGCGCCTCCCGGTGTGGTGGTCCAGGTGGGAATACGTCCAGTTTAGGGCTGTATGTCCCAGAGGGCGGGGTGATCAACGGGCTACGGTCGGCGATCCTGCGGCCTCCGATCCTGCGGCCCTACGCGGAGTGGTCCAGGGCTTCCGGAAGCATCGGGTCCGCGAACGGCAGCCCCGCCGCGAACCGCTCCACCTCGTCAAGGGCCTGATCCGCCATCCGGTGCAGCTCGTTGCCGAGCGAGCCCGCGATGTGCGGGGTCAGCAGGACGTTGGGGAGGTCGTACAACGGGGATTCGCGGGGCGGGAGTTCGGGCTCTGTCACGTCCAGGACCGCGTGCAGGCGGCCCGAGAGGAGTTCGCCGAGCAGGGCGGGCTCGTCCACCAGGGAGCCGCGGGCGGTGTTGATCAGCGTGGCACCCGTCGGCATGAGGGACAGCTGGCGCGCGCCGATCATGCGGTGGGTTTCGGGGAGTTGGGGCGCGTGGACGGAGACGACGTCGCTGCGGGCGCACAGCGCGTCCAGGGTCACCCGTTCAACGCCCAGTGCGGCCGCATCGGTTCCGCTCACGTACGGGTCGTACAGGAGGACTTCGACATCGAAGGGCCGCAGCAGCTCGATGACCCGGCGGCCGATGCGGGAGGCGCCGACCAGGCCGACGGTGCGGCGGTAGTTGCCGGTGTCCTCGCCCTCGCTCAGCCATTCGGGGGCGGTGCGCAGCTCGGCGTAGCGCTGGGCGGAGCGCAGCACACGCTTGCCGGCGAAGAGGATCGCGGCCAGCGTGTACTCGGCGACCGGCCGAGCGTTCGCCGCCGCCGCGGAGGTCACCGCGATGCCCCGCTCCCAGCAGGCGTCCGTGATGTGGTGCTTGACCGAACCCGCCGCGTGGACCACCGCGCGCAGCTTGGGGGCCGCGTCGAGAACCTCGGCGGTGAGCGGGGGAGCGCCCCAGCAGGTGAGCAGCACCTCGGCCCCGGCGAGGGCGGCGGCGACCGGCGGGGTCGGCGCGGCCAGGTCGTGGGCCACCAGGTACGGGTCGGTACGGGTGAGGGCGGCGAGCCGGGTGCGGTGCCGGTCGGCGAGGACCCGGTCCGCGATGCCGGGGCCCATCGCGAGCAGCAGGGCGGGACGCCGCGCGACGGCATTGTCAGTGGTGTGGTGCATGGTGGGACTCGGGCTCCTCACGAGGCGCTGGCGCAAGGGTAACGGGGTGTCCGGGCCGGTCATTTGAGGCTGCCCGCGGCGAGTCCGGCCTTCCAGTGCCGCTGGAGGGAGACGAAGGCGACGATCAGGGGGATGACGGCGAGGAGGGAGCCGGTGACGACGAGCGGGTAGTAGCCGGGCTCGGCGTGGGTGTTGCTGTTCCACGCGTACAGACCGAGGCTCAGCGGGAAGAGCTTCTGGTCGCTCAGCATGACCAGGGGGAGGAAGAAGTTGTTCCAGATCGCGGTGAACTGGAAGAGGAAGACGGTCACGAACCCCGGCATGACCATGCGCAGACCGATCGACCAGAAGGTGCGCAGCTCGCTCGCCCCGTCGATACGGGCGGCCTCCAGGGCCTCGTCGGGGATGTAGCTCGCGCTGAACACCCGGGACAGATAGACCCCGAACGGGTTGACCAGTACGGGGATCAGCACCGACCAGTACGTATTGACCAGGCCGACCTTGCTGGCGAGCAGATACATGGGCAGCGCGAGCGCCGTGGTGGGCACCAGCACGCCGAGCAGCACCACGCCGAACAGCTTCTCCTTGCCCCGGAAGGCGTACTTGTCGAAGGCGTACCCGGCGGCGACGCTGACCAGCGCGCAGACGGCGGCGCCACCGCCCGCGTAGAGAAGGGAGTTGAGGTACCAGCGGAAGTAGACGCCGTCGTTGTACGCGGCGAGCTGGGACAGGTTGTGGCCGAGGTCGAAGCCCTTGAAGGAGAAGGCCTCGCCGGACAGCAGCCCGCCGGTGTCCTTGGTGGCGGCCGTGACCAGCCATACCAGGGGGAAGAGCGTGTAGAGGACGGAGAGCAGCAGCGCGCCGTTGACCGCGGTCCTCGACAGCCAGCGGCTGGGCGCCCTGTGGGCCGTGCCGGTACGCGACGGGGTACCGGGCCCGGCACGCGCCGCGGTGTCCGGCCCGGCCATGGTCGGGGAGGTCATGCCCTGGCGCCCTTCCGGTTGGTGAGGCGGGTGACGACGAAGGAGAGCAGCGCCGCGGTGAGCGCGAGGAGCACGGCCGAGGCGGCGGCGAGGCCGTAGTCGTTGCGGTTGAACGCGGCGGTGTACGCGTACATGTTGGGCGTCCAGGTGGTGGTGACCGTGGCGCTGCCGCCCTGGTTGAGGATCAGCGGCTCGGTGAAGAGCTGGAGCGAGCCGATGACGGTGAACAGCGAGACCATCACCAACGAGGCGCGGATCAGGGGGAGTTTGATGCCGAACGCGGTGCGCCACTCGCCCGCGCCGTCGACGGTGGCCGCCTCCAGGACGGAGCGGTCGATGGCCTGGAGCGCCGCGTAGAAGATGACCATGTTGTAGCCGAGCCATTCCCACAGCGCGATGTTGACGACGGAGGGGAGCGTGCCGCTGGAGGAGAAGAAGCTGAAGCCGATGCCGCCGGAGTCCAGGGCCCGCACGACGGGGCTGAGTCCGGGGGTGTAGAGGTACACCCAGATCAGCGCGGCGATGATGCCGGGCACGGCGTGCGGCAGGAACAGCGCCAGCTGGAAGAAGCGGCGGGCGCGGGCCAGCGTGGAGTCGAGCAGCAGGGCGAGCGCGAGGGCGCCGCCGATCATCAGCGGGATGTAGACGACGCAGTAGCCGGCGAGCACCCAGAAGCCCTCGCGAAAGGCCCGGTCGCCCAGCGCAGCCGTGTAGTTGTCGAGCCCGCTGAAGACGGACTCGGCGCCGCCGAAGCCCAGCCCCGACTGCTTCTCGGTGAACAGGCTCAGCCAGACCGCGTAACCGATCGGCACCACCGTCACCGCGGTGAACAGGACGAAGAAGGGGGTCAGCAGCACGCCCGCGGCGGTGCCGGTGCGGCTTCGGGCCCCGAGGGGCGCCCGGGGGCCCTTCGGCCTCATCGCGGTCAGCCCTCGACCTTCAGTCCGCGCTTCTTCAGCTCGGTCACGGTGGCGTCGTGGGCGGCCCTGATGGCGTCCGTGATCTTCACCGAGCCGCCGGAGACCTTGCCGAGCTGGTCCTTGAGCGTGGTGTTGGTGGTGCCCATGCTCGGGCCCCAGCCCCAGTTGGCGTTGATCGAGGTGCCCGCGGCGTCGAAGAGTTGGTAGATGTCCTCGCCGGTGTAGAAGTTCGCGTCGAAGGCCTGCTTGGCGGCTGGGCGCAGCGCGATGTCGGCCGGGAAGGCGCTCGACGTACCGGACTTGATGCGGGCCCGGACGCCCTCCTGCGTGGTCGACATCCACTTCGCGAACTCAAGGGACGCTTCGGTCTTGTTGCTGCCCTTGGTCACGGCCCAGGTGGAGCCGCCGAGCATGCCGCTGGCCGGCTTGCCGTCCCAGGTCGGCACGGGGGCGACGGCCCACTTGCCGCTCTGGTCGGGCAGGGTGCCCTTGAGGACGCCGGCGCCCCAGGAGGCGCCGAGGTAGCCGACGGTGGAGCCGTCCTTGAGGGAGGCCGTCCACTCGGGACTGAAGGAGACCGCGGTCTGTACGAGCTTGTCGTCGATCAGGCCCTGCCAGTAGTCGGCGACCTTGGTGGTGGCGGCGTCGGTGGTGTTGAGCTTCCAGGTGTCGCCGTCGGCCTTGAACCACTGGGCGCCGGCCTGCCAGACCATCGCCTCGAAGGTGGTCGGGTCGTCCGGGAAGAAGGTGCCGATGCGCGCCTTCGGGTCGGCTGCCTCGGCCTTCTGCGCGGCCGACTTGAACTCGGCCCAGGTCTTGGGGACTTCGATCTTGTTCTTCTCGAAGAAGTCCTTGCGGTAGAAGTACGCCTGGGGCGCGGCGTCGAAGGGGATCGCCCAGTTCTTGCCGCCGAGCGTGGTCTGCTGGACCGACTGCGGCAGGAACTGCTTCTTCACGTCGTCGGTGACGTACTTGCTGATGTCCTGGAACGAGCCCTGGCTGACGAACTCCGGGAGCATCGGGTACTCGACGGTGACGAGGTCCGGCGCGTTGCCGGCCTTCACCGCGTTGGAGATCTTGGCGTAGCCGCCGGCGTTGCCGGAGGGGATCTCCTCGAACTTCACCCGGATGTTCTTGTGGGTGGCGTTGAAGGCGTCCACCACGTCCTTGGTGCCCTTCTGCCAGGCCCAGAACGTGATGGTGACGGGCTGGTCGGCGGTGCCCTTGCCCGCGTCGCTCGACTTGGTGTCCCCGCCACCGCAGGCCGTGAGCACGGCGAGCGCGACGGCGGCACCGACGAGGGCGGAGTTCGATCTGGTCCAACTGCGGCTCACGGCACGGCTCCTGAACGTGAGGGGACGAGGCGATGGCCGCGATCCTTGGCCCAGTTCTGACCGAAGTCAAGAGCGAAAGTTCGATTGATCGAAAAAAGATCAGATCAAGACTGAACGGTCGTAGGTCACGGCTGGACGGTCTTAGATCAATACCGAACGGTCTCAGGTCAGGGCTGAGCGGTCACCGCCCTCGGTACGGGCTCGGAGGGCGCCCCGCAGGAGGACCGCACGCGCAGCCTCGGCAGCAGGTCGACATGGCGCCGCGGTCCCTCCTCGCCCCTGCCCGGGCCGCCCGCGGGCCCCCCGCGCAGCCGCTCGATCAGCAGCTCGGCGGCGTACCGCCCGACCTCGTGCTTGGGCGGGGCGACGGCCGTCAGCGGGATGTCCGCGAGCGCCGCCACCTCGTCGTCGTACGCCACCACCGCCAGGTCGTCCGGCACCCGCATGCCCAGTTCGGCCAGCCGCTGCACGATCCGGATGGCGTCCACGTCGTTGTGCACGAGCGCCGCCGTGGCCTGCCCGGCCAGGACCGCGGTGCGCAGCGCCTGCACGGCCCGCTCGAACCCGGCCGGGTCCGCCTCGGCCGACACCGAACCGATCGGCGGGAGCGGCGACTTGAGGCCGAGCGCGTCGAGCGCGTACCGGTATCCGGCGCGCACCGCGATCGCGGTGGGACTGTCCGCCCGCGCCACGAGCAGGGGCGTCGGGTGTCCGAGGCCGAGCAGATGGCGCACCGCGATGAGCACGCCGTGGCTGTGGTCGGAGCAGACCCGGTCCAGGTCGTCCAGCTCCCGGCCGGGCACCCCGCGCCGTTCGAGCAGCACCGTGGGCACCGGGAGGCCGGCGATCCAGGCGCCGTGCTCGACCGGGTCGTCCGGCTCCTTCCAGCCCGGCGCGATGAGCAGGCCCTCGGCCCCGGCCGCCAGCAGCCCGGCCGCCCGGCCCGCGTCCTCC
The DNA here is from genome assembly GCF_044458185.1 of Streptomyces sp. NPDC050485. NCBI lineage: Bacteria > Bacillati > Actinomycetota > Actinomycetes > Kitasatosporales > Streptomycetaceae > Streptomyces > Streptomyces sp. NPDC050485. Next base: position 37,578 of record NZ_JBITHR010000024.1, read on the forward strand.
TGCGGCCGGTAGTCCGAGATCCGCAGGATCAGCCGCGCCCCGGCGGCCGCCGCCGCCTCGTGCGCACCCCTGATGACCTCGGCGAAGTAGTACGTGGCGTTGGGCGCGAGCATGCCGATGACCAGCTCGCGGGGGTCGGCGCCCGGCCCGCTCTGCGGGGGAGTGTCCGCGGCGCCCGGCCAGGAGACCGAGCCGTGCACCCGGTCGAGGCGCCCCTCGTTGGCCAGGAGTTCCACGTCCCGCCGCACGGTCACGGGCGAGACCCCCAGCTGGGCGGCGAGCTCGGAGACCCGGGCCGAACCGCGCCCGCGCACCAGCTCCAGCAGTCGGTCATGACGTTCAGCAGCACTTTCACGCACGGCGGCAGCCCCTTCGCGGTGTGGTGGCCCAGCGGGCCATGACCCTATTGCACCGTGATCGAATGACGAGAGTTTCGATCATTCGGTCCTGTCCATTGACGTTCGATCAAACAGAGTTCTAAGTTCCCAGAGATTTCGCGGGACCAGGACCCGGCTGGGCCGGGCCCGGGACGGGACTCGGCTGGGCCCGAGGCCGGGACAGGACCCGGATCCGGCCGGCTGGGCCCGGTAAACAGGCCCCGTCCGGGGCTCGGGACTGCCCAGGACCCGAGCCCCGCGGGTCCCGCCCGTGCCGACGCCGCCGTCTCCAGGGGAGCATCATGCCCATCGCCTCCGAGAACCGTGAGCTCAGCCCGTACACCGGCTGGACCCGCGAGCACTGGGAGCGGACGGCGGACCAACTCCTGCTTGCGGTACGGCCCCACGCGTCGCCCGGCCGGGGCCTGATCAACCTGCCCGGCGCCCGGCCCAGCTGGTCGGGGCCGCGCTCGGACGGCCTCGAAGGCTATGCCCGCACCTGGCTGCTCGCCGCCCTCCGCGTGGCCGGCGCCGACGGTGAGGACCCGCACGGCCACCTCGACCGCTACGCCGACGGCCTCGCGTCAGGCACCCAACACCCGCTGTCCACCGCAGAGTTGACGTCAGCCGCCCCCGACGCCTGGCCGCTGGCCACCCACGTCCGGCAGGCCGTCGTGGAGTCGGCCTCCGTCGCCCTCGGCCTGCGGCTCACCCGCCCCTGGCTGTGGGACAAGCTGGACGACCGCACCCGGCAGCGCGCCGTCGACTGGCTGCTGCCCGCCCTCGGCCCCTCCCCGGTCGACAACAACTGGTGGCTGTTCGGCCTCACCGTCGCCGGATTCCTCCAGGACGCCGGCATCGAGACCGACCGCGCCGCGGCCACCATCCAACGCGCCCTGGAACGCATCGACCAGTGGTACCTCGGCGACGGCTGGTACAGCGACGGCCCCAACCGCTCCTTCGACCACTACAACGCCTGGGCCCTCCACTTCTATCCCGTCCTGCACGCCCACCTCGGGGGCGACCAGGAACTCCTGGACCGCTACGGACCACGGCTGCACGCCCAACTCGACGCCCACACCCGCCTGTTCGGGGCCGACGGCGCACCCCTGCCGTACGGCCGCTCGCTGACCTACCGCTTCGCCGCCGCGGCCGCGCCCTGGCTCGGCGCGCTCACCGGGCACACCCCGCTCACCCCCGGCGCCACCCGCCGACTGGCCTCGGGCACCCTGAAGTACTTCCTCGACCGGCCCGCGGACCGGGGCGCCACCGACCCCGACGGGCTGCTCACCCTGGGCTGGCACGGCCCGTACCCGCCGGTGATCCAGCACTACTCGGGCCCCGCCTCCCCGTACTGGGCGGCCAAGGGCTACCTCGGACTGCTCCTGCCGCCCGACCACCCCGCATGGACGGCAGTCGAGGAGCCGCTGCCCGTCGAGACCGAGGATGCCGCCGTCACCCTCGGGCCGCCCAACATGCTGATCCAGTCGACGGCCGCGGACGGCCTGGTCCGCCTCCACAACCACGGCAGCAACTCCCATGTGGACGGCGGCGCGGACGAGGACCCCTGCTACTCCCGCTTCGCCTACTCGACCGCGACCGGACCCACCTCGGTGGGCGTCCCCGACAACCATTTCGGCCTGCTGGCGCAAGGCGTGTCCACCAGCCGGGGCCCCGCCGTACCGCTCGGTCACGGCCCCGGCTGGGCGGCATCGCTGTCCGAGCCGCACCCGGGCCCGCCCGGCGTGCGGATCGTCTCGGCGACGCTGGTGCACGGACGCGCCGAACTCCGCGCGCACCTGGTCATCGGGGCCGCCCCCGGCACCCCCGTGCGCCAGACCGGCTGGGCCACGACCCCCGGCCGCACCGCACAGCTGCACCCGGTGCACGGCTACGCGGCGGCGGTACGCCAACTGGCCGCCGGATCAACCCTGTTCGGGCCCGCGTCGGTCGTCCAGGCCCTGCACGGAGCGACCAGTGCCGGATCCTCGCTGTTCATCGCACTCGCCTCCCTCACCGCGGAGCCGGATCCAAGCCCGGTCCACACCCTCGCCGACATCCAGGTCACCGGTCACACCGTCCAGGTGACCTGGCCGAACGGCACCACCTGCCGGCTCGTGCTCGACTCCGCCTCCCCGACCGTCCGTACGGAGGACAGGTGAACCCGGTCTCCACGGCGGCCCCCAACATCGGCGCCTATGGGGGCAGGGCCTCAACTGGCTACTTGGGCCCGTACTTGCGGCCCGTCCTGGAGGTGAGCCCGCCGAGCAGGCCGCGCGGCGCCAGCTTCACCGCGCCCATCAGCGCCTTGTAGCGCGGGTCGGGGATCGACAGCGACTTCCCGCGCGCCAGGTCGCTCAGGGCCGCCGCCACCAGCTTGTCGGCGTCCAGCCACAGCCAGCCCGGAATGTTGTCGGTGCCCATGCCGGCCCGCTGGTGGAACTCGGTGCGCACGAACCCGGGGCACAGCGCCATCAGCCGCACCCCGGACCCGGCCAGGTCCCGGGCCGCGCCCTGCGTGAACTGCACGACCCACGCCTTGGAGGCGCCATAGGTGCCGCGCGGTACGAAGGCGGCGACCGAGGCCACGTTGACGACCCCGCCGCGCCCGCGCTCGCGCATCGAGGCGGCCGCCGCCGACGTCAGCCGGAGCACCGCCTCGATGTGCACCTTCACCATGGTCAGCTCATCCGCCATGGACACGTCCAGATAGCTGCCCTTGTTGCCGAACCCGGCGTTGTTGACCAGGAGATCGACCGGCTGCCTGGGCTGCGAGAGGCGTGCCTCGACCGCGGCGATCCCGTCCTCCGTGGACAGGTCGGCGGTCAGCACCTCGGCCTCGATGCCGTGCCGGTCGTGCAGCTCGGTGGCCTGCTCGCGCAGCCGCTTGGTGTCCCGGGCCACCAGCACCAGATCATGTCCATCGGCCGCGAGGCGCCGCGCGAACGCGGCGCCGATGCCCGCCGTCGCTCCCGTAATCAGTGCAGTCGTCATACGCGCACGTTAGTGCCCCGGTGGCGGTGCGGTGACCGCCCCCGACCTGCCCCTGTCCGGTCCTGGCTGCATGAACTGCCGCAATACCGACAGTTCTTCCGGCGCCGGGCCCGGCGCCGTCCGCTACGAGGCCTGCTGGGCCAGGTACTTCCGTACGGCTTCGTGCGCCTCGGGCTCCATGGCCTCGCCCGCCGCGAGGGTGCGCGGCAGCAGCTCCCGCTCGGTCGTGAACGCCCGGAACCAGAAGGAGACCGAAACTTCGTGATCCGGTCGTTCGATCACCTCGATCGGGTCGCCCGCACGGATCTCGCCCGGTTCGATCACCCGCAAGTACGCGCCTGGAACGGCCGCCTGCGTGAAGCGCCTGACCCAGCCCTTCTGATCCAGCCAGCCCGCAAACGTACGACAGGGGATACGTCCGGAGGCGACCTCAAGGACGACATCCCGGCCGATCCGCCAACGCTCGCCGATCCGGGCGCCGTTCACATCGACGCCGTACGTCGTGAGGTTCTCGCCGAACGAGCCGCTCGGCAGCTCGCGGCCGAGCTCCTTCGCCCAGACGTCCAAGTCCTCGCGGGCGTAGGCGTAGACCGCCTGGTGGTCGCCGCCGTGATGGCGCAGGTCGCAGACGTCGTCGCCCTCGACGCCGCTGGCGCCCACGCCCTTGGGCCCCGGTGCGAAGACGCGGACCGGGCCGGTCACCGGCCGCTTGTCCACGCCGGTGCGGCCGCCCGCGGCGTCGGTGTACTCGACCGCCGTCGCGCGGCCCAGGTTCAAAGACAGAAGCTCCATAAGGGAACGCTAACCGAGCTAAACCCAAAGCTGCGAGTGAATTTCCACCACGATCCCCAAGATTCGCTTATGCTGAAGGAATGATCGAGGCCCGTCATCTCCGTGTCCTGCGCGCCGTCGCCGCCACCGGTTCCTTCTCGGCGGCCGCCCGCGAGCTGGGCTGCACCCAGCCCGCCGTCAGCCAGCAGATGAAGGCCCTCGAATCCTCCGCGGGCACCCCGCTGCTGATCCGCACCGGCCGCGAGATGCGCCTGACCCAGGCCGGCGAGGTGCTGGTCCGGCACGCCGCCGGCATCCTCGCCGGGCTGACCGCCGCGGAGGAGGAGGTCGCGGCCATCGCGGGCCTGCGGGCCGGCCGGGTGCGCCTGGTCTCCTTCCCGAGCGGATCGTCCACGCTCGTACCCACCGCGCTCGCCGCCCTGCGCGCCGAGCACCCCGGCACCCGGGTCTCGCTGGTCGACGCCGAGCCGCCGCACTCGGTGGAGATGCTTCGCGAGGGCGACTGCGACATCGCGCTGGCCTTCCGGTACGGCTCGAACGCCACGGAGTGGGACGACCTGGTGGTGCGCCCGCTGCTCGTCGACCGCCTGGTCGGGCTGGTCCCCGAGGGGCACGCGCTGGCCGAGGCGGGCACCGTCGCCATCAAGGACCTGGCAGGCGAGCCGTGGATCGCGGGCTGCCCGCGCTGCCGCCGTCAGCTGGTGGAGGTCTGCGAGGCGTCCGGGTTCACCCCGCGCATCGACTTCGCGACCGATGACTATCCGGCGGTGATCGGCCTGGTCGGCGCCGGGCTCGGGGTCGCGGTGCTGCCGGAGCTCGCGATCGAATCCGTACGGCCCAAGGGTGCGCGCACGGTGACCGTCGAGCCCGCCGTCGAGCGGGAGATCGTGGCGCTGACCCTGCCCGACCTGGCCCGGGTCCCAGCCGTCTCGGCCACGCTTGACCAGCTGGCGCGGGCCGCCGCGCGCGACTGAGCGGGGGGTGTCCGACGAGTGAGGGCGCCCCCGGGCACGGTCCGGCGGACACTCCTATGGGCGGCGCCGCCCGGCGCCGCTTTGCCGACGTTGCTGGGCCAAACGGCGCAGGAACGTTTCTTCTGATCCGGTCCGATCCGGGGCTCTCCTCAGGTGGGCCCCATGGGGCCCCCGGCCGGCGCGGCAGCCGTCACGAGGCGGTTGCGCGCCCTGCCCATGAGCTCTTCGCGCTCGTCCTCGGTGAGCCCGCCCCACACCCCGTAGGGCTCCCGTACCGCCAGGGCGTGGGCCGCGCACTGTGCACGCACCGGGCAGCGCATGCACACCTCTTTCGCTGAGCTCTCGCGCGCACTCCGTGCCGCGCCGCGCTCGCCCTCCGGGTGGAAGAAGAGCGAGCTGTCGACCCCACGGCAGGCCGCGAGGAGCTGCCAGTCCCACAGATCGGCGTTCGGTCCGGGAAGGCGGGAGAAATCTGCCATTGCTCTAGTCCCCTTGAAACCGTGCTGAGGCGGATGGGCGGGCCGGTACGGGACGGGTGTGCGCGAGGGCTCATCCGAAACGTACGTACCGACGAAGGTACATCTCCTGTGTAAGTAGATGTAAATATGACTCATTGGGAATCTAGCCACAGACACCAGCAAAAGGGAAGAAAAGCCGCTAAATGGGGCATAGTTCAAAAAGTTGGGGCGTCCAGCCCGTGAAGCTCTCCTGCGTGCACGCTTCCTCACGTAGAGTGCCGAACGTGCCCGTCCGACCCGTAACTCTTTCGAGTGACCATCGTTGAGAGTGCGGAGGCGATTGAAAGAACAAGCGCTCGGGCAGGTGTCCGAGAGCGTCAATCGCACAGGTGACACATGTACCCAGCCTGGAGGCTCAAGGTGACGCGCATCAGCTGCGGAGGGCGGCCATGACATCAGTCCTCGTCTGCGACGACTCCCCGCTTGCCCGCGAGGCGCTCCGCCGCGCGGTTGCGACCGTGCCCGGCGTCGAGCGTGTGACGACGGCGGCCAACGGCGAGGAAGTCCTCCGCCGCTGGGGTGCCGACCGCTCGGACCTGATTCTGATGGACGTACGCATGCCCGGACTGGGCGGCGTGGAGACCGTCCGCCGGCTGCTGTCCGCGGATCCGGGCGCCCGGATCATCATGCTCACGGTCGCCGAGGACCTCGACGGGGTCGCGCTCGCGGTCGCCGCCGGTGCCCGCGGCTATCTGCACAAGGACGCCTCGCGCGCCGAACTGCGGGCGACCGTGACCCAGGCGCTCGCCGACCCGACCTGGCGGCTCGCCCCGCGCAGACTGCGGTCGGCCGAGATGGGCGCCGCGCCGACCCTCACCGCGCGTGAGATCCAGGTGCTCGAAGGCATGAGCCACGGCCGCTCCAACGCCGAGATCGGCCGTGAGCTGTTCCTGTCCGAGGACACGGTCAAGACGCATGCCCGGCGGCTGTTCAAGAAGCTCGGTGCCTCGGACCGGGCGCATGCCGTGGCGCTCGGTTTCCGCTGGGGTCTGGTGCGCTGACGGCGCTTTGCACAGCCGGTCGGAGCCCCGTCCGCCGTCGGGCGGACGGGCCCGGTCGCCCCGCGAACGGCAGCAGTAGGTGTTGCTTCCGCCGCGATGCCGCATCCTTGTAGGTGTGGAGTTCCTCGGGGACAGGTCGGTCGAGCGGGAGGGGGGTGCAGGGGATGAGTTCCGGCGCACCCGCTCATAACGCTTCGGTGCACAACTACGGACGCGGTGCCACGGACAGGACGACGCCGGGGCACCATGGATCGATGCGCGACGACGAGGCTGCGGCCCACGGGGTCATCGGTGCACTCGTCCACCGTGCGGTCGACGGCGACGAGCAGGCCACGCACGATCTCCTCGCGCACGTTCACCCACTCGCGCTGCGCTACTGCCGCACCCGGCTGAACCGCCTTCCGGGTGATGCTCGCCACTTCGTCGAGGACCTGGCCCAGGAAGTCTGCGTCGCCGTACTGATGGCGCTGCCGCGCTACCGCGACACCGGACGGCCCTTCGAGGCCTTCGTCTTCGCCATCGCCTCGCACAAGGTCGCCGACCTCCAGCGGGCCGCGATGCGCCACCCCGGTTCGACGGCTGTGCCGTCCGACGAGATGCCGGAGCGGCCCGACGACTCGCTCGGCCCCGAGGAGCGCGCCCTGCTCAGCAGCGACGCGGCGTGGGCCAAGAAGCTGCTCGCCAACCTGCCGGAGAACCAGCGGGAGCTCCTGGTGCTGCGGGTCGCGGTCGGCCTCACCGCCGAGGAGACCGGGCAGATGCTGGGGATGTCGCCGGGCGCGGTCCGGGTGGCCCAGCACCGCGCGCTGAGCAGGCTGCGGGCGCTCGCGGAGCAGTAGGCGTGCCTTTGTGCCCACGGGAATGCGAAACCCGTACGAACGCACAAAGAATCTCGATGATCTTGCTCGTGGAATGAGACACCCATATAGCCCGTTAGCATGGACATCCGCACCGATCAAGGCCATGGGGAAGGTGTCATGACTGCAAACGTCGACGGAGTGCCCGAGAAATTCGCGACGCTCGGGCTGACATACGACGACGTGCTGTTGCTGCCGGGCGCGTCCGACATGGCGCCCGACCAGATCGACACCTCCTCGCACCTCTCGAAGAACGTCAAGGTGAACGTCCCGCTGCTCTCCGCGGCGATGGACAAGGTCACCGAGGCGCGGATGGCCATCGCCATGGCCCGCCAGGGCGGCGCGGGCGTACTGCACCGCAACCTCTCCATCGAGGACCAGGCCAACCAGGTCGACCTGGTGAAGCGCTCCGAGTCCGGCATGGTCACCGACCCGATCACGGTGCACCCGGACGCGACGCTGCGCGAGGCCGACGAGCTGTGCGCCAAGTTCCGCATCAGCGGCGTCCCGGTGACCGACTCGGCGGGCAAGCTGCTCGGCATCGTCACCAACCGCGACATGGCCTTCGAGTCGGACCGCAGCCGTCAGGTGCGCGAGGTCATGACCCCGATGCCGCTGGTCACCGGCAAGGTCGGCATCTCCGGCGTGGACGCCATGGAGCTGCTGCGCCGCCACAAGATCGAGAAGCTGCCGCTCGTCGACGACCAGGGCATCCTCAAGGGCCTCATCACGGTCAAGGACTTCGTCAAGGCCGAGAAGTACCCGGGCGCCGCCAAGGACAAGGACGGCCGGCTGCTCGTCGGTGCCGCCGTCGGTGTCGCGGGTGACGCCTACGAGCGCGCCCAGGCGCTGATCGCCGCCGGTGTCGACTTCATCGTCGTGGACACCGCGCACGGCCACTCCCGCCTGGTCGGCGACATGGTCGCCAAGATCAAGTCGAACTCGGCGGGCGTCGACGTCATCGGCGGCAACATCGCCACCCGGGACGGCGCCCAGGCGCTCATCGACTCGGGCGTCGACGGCATCAAGGTCGGCGTCGGCCCCGGCTCCATCTGCACGACCCGCGTCGTCGCCGGCATCGGCGTCCCGCAGGTCACCGCGATCTACGAGGCCTCGCTCGCCGCCAAGGCCGCGGGCGTCCCGGTCATCGGCGACGGCGGCCTGCAGTACTCCGGCGACATCGCCAAGGCCCTGGTCGCGGGCGCCGACACGGTGATGCTGGGCTCGCTGCTCGCGGGCTGCGAGGAGTCCCCGGGCGAGCTGCTGTTCATCAACGGCAAGCAGTTCAAGTCGTACCGCGGCATGGGCTCGCTCGGCGCCATGCAGTCCCGGGGCGAGCAGCGCTCGTTCTCCAAGGACCGGTACTTCCAGGAGACCGTGTCCACCGACGACAAGCTGATCCCGGAAGGCATCGAGGGCCAGGTGCCCTACCGAGGCCCGCTCTCCGCGGTCGTCCACCAGCTCGTCGGCGGTCTGCGCCAGTCGATGTTCTACGTCGGCGGCCGCAACGTACCCGAGCTTCAGCAGAACGGCCGGTTCGTCCGGATCACCTCGGCGGGCCTCAAGGAGAGCCACCCGCACGACATCCAGATGACGGTCGAAGCGCCGAACTACAACAGGCGCTGACACCCGCAGAGCGCCCGAGGGGCGGTCCCGGAGTTCCCGGGGCCGCCCCTCGGACGTATGTCGGGGATACTGGGGCATGCAGACGTAGAGGGAAAGGCCCACACAACGTGACTGAGATCGAGATCGGGCGCGGCAAGCGCGGCCGCAGGGCGTACGCGTTCGACGACATCGCCATCGTCCCGAGCCGGCGCACCCGGGACCCCAAGGAGGTCTCGATCGCCTGGCAGATCGACGCCTACCGTTTTGAACTGCCCTTCCTGGCCGCCCCCATGGACTCCGTGGTCTCGCCGCAGACGGCGATCCGCATCGGCGAGCTCGGCGGCCTCGGCGTGCTGAACCTCGAAGGCCTGTGGACCCGGTACGAGGACCCGCAGCCGCTCCTCGACGAGGTAGCCGAGCTGGACGAGGCCGCCGCGACCCGCCGCCTCCAGGAGATCTACGCGGCCCCGATCAAGGAAGAGCTGATCGGGCAGCGCATCAAGGAGGTGCGCGACTCCGGTGTCGTCACCGCCGCCGCGCTCTCCCCGCAGCGCACCGCCCAGTTCTCCAAGGCCGTCGTGGACGCGGGTGTCGACATCTTCGTCATCCGCGGCACCACCGTCTCGGCCGAGCACGTCTCCGGTGCCGCCGAGCCGCTCAACCTGAAGCAGTTCATCTACGAGCTGGACGTCCCGGTCATCGTCGGCGGCTGCGCCACGTACACCGCGGCCCTGCACCTGATGCGCACTGGTGCGGCCGGCGTCCTGGTGGGCTTCGGCGGCGGCGCCGCGCACACCACCCGCAACGTCCTGGGCATCCAGGTCCCGATGGCCACCGCCGTCGCCGATGTCGCCGCGGCCCGCCGCGACTACATGGACGAGTCCGGCGGCCGGTACGTGCACGTCATCGCGGACGGCGGTGTCGGCTGGTCCGGCGACATCCCCAAGGCCGTCGCCTGCGGCGCCGACTCGGTGATGATCGGCTCCCCGCTGGCCCGCGCCACCGACGCGCCGGGCCGCGGCCACCACTGGGGCATGGAGGCCGTGCACGAGGACGTGCCGCGCGGAAAGCTCGTCGACCTGGGCATCGTCGGCACCACGGAGGAGATCCTCACGGGTCCCTCGCACACCCCGGACGGTTCGATGAACCTGTTCGGCGCTCTGCGCCGCTCGATGGCGACGACCGGCTACAGCGAGCTCAAGGAGTTCCAGCGGGTCGAGGTCACGGTGGCGGACGCGCAGCACAAGCGCTGAGGTTCGGCACGCGGAAGGGGCCCGGATCGTCTGGCGATCCGGGCCCCTTCCGCGTGCGGTTTCGGGCGGCTTCTCAGGCGGAGGCCTTCTTGGCGCCCGAGAAGGCGGCCACGGCGGCGATCACGAAGAAGACGAAGGTGAGCGGGTCGGCGCCGGCCTTCCAGGCCTCGTTCAGGAGGCCGAAGTGCTGGAAGAACATCTCCGAAACGGTCACCGGGAGCTCCTTGGAGGCGATGATCGCCTCGCCGAGGAGCTGGCCGAAGTAGACGGCGACCAGCGAGAGCACGGCGCCGAGGACGGGCAGGGCGGCGCTGCGGCCGCCCGCCTTGCCACCGGCGAAGCCGACCAGGAAGCCGACGCCCACGGCCGCATAGCCGATCTCGTGCTTGGTGGCGCCGATGATCGCACCGTAGATGCCCGCAGTGACGACGGCGGCGACGATCGCGGCGATCAGTCCGAGCGCGAAGTTTTCCCGCACCGGAGCGGCCGGCGGGGCCATCGGGTAGCCGAAGGCTGCCTGCGGCTGCTGGGTCTGGCCGAACTGGCCCGGCTGCTGGCCCGGCTGCTGTGGCGGCGGAAAGGACTGGCTCATCTTCGTGTTCCCCCCTGAAACATGGACAAGCGCACGATTGTGCGATTGAGCGGCCCCGAAGATTAGCAGTCCCTCGCGCCGACGTCATAAGAAATGTGTAAGGCCCTGCATCAGAGCCGGTGGGCGGCTCCCGCCGGGGTCGCGCCGCGGGTGTCCAGAAGGAGCTGCGCCTTGACGGCGAGACCCTGGAGGTCGTACGTGCGGTGGTGCTGGAGCAGCACCGTCAGATCGGCGTGGGCGGCCGCCTCGTACAGCGAGTCCGCGCGCGGAACCGGCTGGTCGCGCACGCGCCAGGCGGGCACGTGCGGATCGTGGTACGTGATCTGGGCGCCCAGAGCCATCAGCCGGCCGGCGATCTCCTGGGCGGGGGAGCCCTCCTGGTCGGCCGAGTCCGGCTTGTAGGTGACGCCGAGCAGCAGAACGCGGGCGCCGCGGGCCGACTTGCCGTGCTCGTTGAGGAGCGTGGTGGAGCGCCGGATGACGTAGCTCGGCATGTGTGCGTTGATCTCGCGGGCCAGACCGACCATCCGCAGGCCCGCGTACGGGAGCGGGGCCGGGTCGAGCGGGATGCCGTGGCCGCCGACGCCCGGGCCCGGCCGGAACGCCTGGAAGCCGAACGGCTTGGTCTCCGCACAGCGGATGACGTCCCAGAGGTCGACGCCCATGTCGTGGCAGAGCACGGCCATTTCGTTGACCAGGGCGATGTTGACGTGCCGGAAGTTGGTTTCGAGGAGCTGGGACATCTCGGCCTCGCGCAGGCCCCGGGCGCGGACCACCTTGTCGGTGAGCCGGCCGTAGAACGCGGCGGCCGATTCGGTGCAGGCGGGGGTGAGGCCGCCGATGACCTTGGGGATGGCCGCGTAGGGGTGGGTGCGGTTGCCGGGGTCGGCGCGGCTGGGCGAACAGGCGAGGTGGAAGTCGCGCCCGGCCCGCAGGCCCGAGCCCTCTTCGAGGAGCGGGCGCAGGAACTCCCCGGTGGTGCCGGGGTGTCCGGGCGACTCCAGGATGACGGTGGTGTGCGGGCGCAGCCGCGCGGCGAGCGCCCGGGCCGCTTCGGCGACCGGGCCGAGGTCGAGGGTGCGGTCGGCGGCGAGGCGGGTGGGCGCGCAGATGACGGCGGTACGGACCCGGCCGAGCTCGGCCGGGTCGGTTGCGGTCCGGAAGCCCCCCGAGAGCATCCGGCGCAGATCGGCGGGGGTGAGCGAGCCGTCGACCGGGGTGCGGCCCGCGTTGAGTTCCGCGATGGCGTGTGGATCCGTGTCGTGGCCGACGGTCTGGATGCCGGCGGCGACGGCGGCTTGGGCGAGGGGCAGGCCCAGGTGGCCGAGTCCGATGACGGCGAGATCTGCGGGCATGTGGCCGTCCTTTCCCTTAGCCGGAGGGGACATGGAGCGCAAGCCCTGTGGACAGAACGAGCGTGCGGAATGTCAGACTAGGAGGAAATATGACTGATTTGCGGCATTGTGCGGGTGAGGGAACCCGAGTGTTGTCCACAGGCGGTGGCCGATGTCGGTGGTCCCGTCCAGAATCGAAGTTGTGAGCCAGACCACCCGGTCTGCGGAACCACCCCGATCAACGGGAGGCAAGCCGTGAGGACAGCGACACTGGGACCCGAGCAGCGCGCACACGCACTCGCCGCCATGGCCGAGCGCGAACTGGACGTGCTGGTCGTGGGCGCGGGGGTGGTCGGCGCGGGCACGGCACTCGATGCGGCGACCCGGGGCCTGGCCACCGGTCTGGTCGAGGCGCGGGACTGGGCGTCCGGCACATCGAGCCGCTCCAGCAAGCTGATCCACGGCGGGCTGCGCTATCTGGAGATGCTCGACTTTGCCCTCGTGCGCGAGGCGCTGAAGGAGCGCGGCCTGCTCCTGGAACGGCTCGCCCCGCACCTGGTGAAGCCGGTGCCGTTCCTCTACCCGCTGCAGCACAAGGGGTGGGAGCGGCTGTACGCCGGATCGGGCGTGGCGCTCTACGACGCGATGTCGGTGTCGTCGGGGCACGGCAGGGGCCTGCCGACGCACCGTCATCTGAGCCGTCGCCACGCGCTGCGCGTCGCCCCCGCGTTGAAGAAGGACGCGCTGGTCGGGGCCTTGCAGTACTACGACGCCCAGATGGACGACGCCCGTTATGTGACCACCCTGGTGCGCACCGCCGCCTCGTACGGTGCGCACGTCGCCAACCGGGCCCGCGTCGTGGGCTTCCTGCGCGAGGGCGAACGCGTTGTCGGTGCCAGGGTGCAGGATGGAGAAGCGGGCGGGGAGTACGAGGTCCGCGCCAAGCAGGTGGTCAACGCGACCGGGGTGTGGACCGACGACACCCAGGCGCTGATCGGAGAGAGGGGGCAGTTCCATGTACGGGCCTCGAAGGGCATCCACCTGGTGGTGCCCAAGGACCGGATCCACTCGAATACCGGGCTGATCCTGCGGACCGAGAAGTCCGTGCTGTTCGTCATTCCCTGGGGCCGGCACTGGATCATCGGCACCACCGACACCGACTGGGATCTCGACAAGGCGCACCCGGCCGCGTCCAGCGCCGACATCGACTACCTTCTCGAACACGTCAACTCGGTCCTCGCGGTGCCTTTGACCAGGGACGACGTCCAGGGCGTGTACGCCGGTCTGCGACCGCTGCTCGCCGGGGAGTCGGATGCCACCAGCAAGCTCTCGCGCGAGCACACGGTCGCGCACCCGGTGCCGGGGCTCGTGGTCGTGGCGGGCGGCAAGTACACGACGTACCGGGTGATGGCGAAGGACGCGGTCGACGAGGCGGTGCACGCGCTGGACCAGCGGGTGGCGGCCTGCGTCACCGAGGACATCCCGCTGCTTGGCGCCGAGGGGTACCGGGCGCTGTGGAACGCCAGGGCCAGGATCGCGGCCAGGACCGGGCTCCATGTGGTGCGCGTGGAGCACCTGTTGAACCGGTACGGCTCGATGGCCGAGGACCTGCTTGAGCTGATCACCGCCGATCCCTCGCTCGGCGAGCCGCTCGGCGCGGCGGACGACTACCTGCGCGCGGAGGTCGTCTACGCCGCCTCGCACGAGGGCGCCCGCCACCTCGACGACGTGCTGACCCGGCGGACCCGGATCTCGATCGAGACCTTCGACCGGGGGACGCGCTCGGCCAGGGAGTGCGCGGAGTTGATGGCACCGGTGCTCGGCTGGGACAAGAAACAGATCGAGAAGGAGGTGGAGCACTACGAGAAGCGGGTGGAGGCCGAGCGGGAGTCGCAGCGCCAGCCGGACGACCTGACGGCGGACGCGGCCCGCCTGGGGGCGCCTGACATCGCACCGGTGTAGGGCGGGCCTGCCTCGGGGCGCCGGACATCGCGCCTGTCTAGGTGGTGTCCGGGCAGAACTCGGCGTCGAGCAGGGCGAGTTCGCGGGAGGGCTGGGTGAGGCCGTCGGTATTGACGCGGAAGACGGCGGTGTGGCGGCCGTCCGGGGTGGCCGCGGCGCGGACGTAGCTGCCGGAGATGCGGCCGTTGTGGCCCCACACGGTCAGGCCGCAGGAGAGCCGCTGCGGATAGACGCCCAGGGCGTAAATGCCCCGGGTGGCGGTGGTGCTGAGCAGTTCGCGCTGCTGGGCCGCGGGCAGCAGGGCGCCGCTGAGCAGGGCCGCGTAGAAGCGGCTGAGATCGGCGAGGGTCGAGATCAGCTCGCCGGAGGCGCCCGCCTGGCGCGGGTCGAGTTCGGTGACGTCCTTGCCGTCAGGGGCGTAGCCGCGGCTGTGCGGATCGGGGAGCGTGGTGCGGGCGCCCGGGAAGGAGGTGCCGGTGAGACGGAGCGGGGTGATGATGCGGCGGTCGGCCTCGGTGGCGTAACTGCGGCCGGTGACCTGCTGGATGACCAGGCCGAGCAGGACGTAGTCGGTGTTGGAGTAGGCGTACGTGCCGGGGCGCCCGGGGGAGTGGGCGAGGGCGGTGCGGATCGCTTCGGAGGGGGTGAGTGGAACCGGAACGGTGGTGTCCGCCGTGTAGTCGAAGAGACCGCTGGTGTGGGAGAGCAGGGAGCGCAGGGTGAGGTGGCGGCCGTCGTTGCCGTGCCCGCGCACCAGGCCGGGCAGATACCGGTCCACCGTGTCGTCCAGGCCGAGCCGGTGCTCGGCGGCCAACTGGAGTACGACGGTGGCCACGAAGGTCTTGGTGATGCTGCCCGCGCGGAAGTGGTCGTTCTGGCCGAGTCCGGAACCGGCGGTGCGGTACCGGGTGCCCGACGGGTCCTCGGCCAGCAGTGCGGCTGCCGGGGCGCCTGCGTCGGTGACCAGCCGGACGAGTGCGGTGTGCGAGGGGGAAGGGGTCGGCTCGCCGAGCAGCGGGGTCGTGCCGAGCGCGCACAGGGCCGTGGCCAGCGGCGCGACGAGCAGCGCCCGAAGCGTTGGCATGGCGGGCTTCCCTTCTTCGGAGCCATCTTGGCGGACGGCGGACCCGGGACCATCACCGGTCCCGGCGTGAGGGACAATGGGGGCTCTGCCAGGGCGGGTTACGGGCCTCGCGCGGACGCCGAGTTCGAGAACGGCTCCGATGCGGGCCGGGCACCCGGCAGGACAAGCAGGTCGGTAGCGGTGAGCCGGGCCGCCTCCATGAGGGCAGGTCACGGCAGGCCGCGGGCCGAGGCCGGCGCGGGCGAAGATCAGGAATCGCAGAGGGGACGCATGTCGGAGGCGGAGCAGTCGCGGGAACCCCAGCGGGACGAGCGGCAGGAACCGGGGGCGTCGTCGGCGCCCGCAGAATCTGCCTCGGGCGAGGCGGGCACGGAGCCCGGGCGGCGTACGGCGGACAAGGCTGACGCCGCCGCCCCGGCCGACCGGGCGGACAAGCCCGCTCCCCAGTCTGCTGGGGGCGCGGCGTCTGGTGAGGGCGCGGCTTCGGACACCGGTAAGGCCGACCAAGCCCCCGTCGCCGAGCGCGCGGATGACGGCGTCGCCGATGCCGGGCAGGGTGCCGCTGCGGCCAAGTCCGGTGCCGGTGCATCTGACGCGAAGCCGGCGGGCAAGGCTGTTGAGTCCAAGCCGGCTGCCAGGGCTGACGCCAACCCCGCTGCCAAGGCTGCTGGGTCCAACCCTGCGCCCAAGGCTGAGGCCAAGCCCGTTGCGAAGGCTGCCGATACCAAGCCCGCTTCCGGGGTTGACGCCGACCCGGCCGCCAAGGCTGCTGCGCCCAACCCTGCTCCCAAGGCTGAGGCCAAGTCGGGCTCTGCTCCGGCCGATCCTGCCGAGTCCAAATCCGTTGGCCGGGGTGCCGCGGACGGGCTGCAGGCTGTTCGGGGTGGGGAAGGGCGGTTGCTCGCTGGGCGGTATCGGCTCGGTGGGGTGCTCGGGCGGGGCGGGATGGGGACCGTCTGGCGGGCCGTGGACGAGACGCTCGGGCGGACCGTCGCCGTGAAGGAACTGCGGTTCCCCTCCAGCATCGACGACGAGGAGAAGCGCCGGCTCATCACGCGCACCCTGCGCGAGGCCAAGGCGATCGCCCGGATCCGCAACACCGCCGCCGTGACCGTCTACGACGTCGTGGACGAGGACGACCGGCCGTGGATCGTCATGGAGCTGGTCGAGGGCAAGTCGCTCGCCGAGGCGGTGCGCGAGGACGGCACGCTGACGCCCCGAAGAGCCGCCGAGGTGGGGCTCGCGATCCTCGACGTACTGCGTTCCGCGCACCGGGAAGGCATCCTGCACCGCGACGTCAAGCCGTCCAACGTGCTGATCGCCGAGGACGGCCGGGTCGTGCTGACCGACTTCGGCATCGCCCAGGTGGAGGGCGACCCCTCCATCACCTCCACCGGCATGCTCGTCGGCGCGCCTTCGTACATCTCGCCCGAGCGGGCCCGCGGCCACAAGCCCGGCCCCGCCGCCGACCTCTGGTCGCTGGGCGGGCTGCTGTACGCGAGCGTGGAAGGCGTGCCGCCGTACGACAAGGGTTCGGCGATCGCGACGCTGACCGCGGTGATGACCGAACCGGTCGACCCGCCCAAGAACGCGGGGCCGTTGCTGGAGCAGGTCATCTACGGTCTGCTCGCCAAGGACCCGGCGCAGCGGCTCGACAACGCCGCCGCGCGCAAGCTGCTCACCGAGGTGCTGAACGCCCCGGACCGCCCGGCCCCCGTGCCCGAGCCGGAGTCGCCCGAGGCGACCCGGGTGGTTCCGCTGCCGCCGGTCCCCGGCGAGCCGAAGACCGACGCGACCGCCGACCGGGTGCGGGGCGCGCTCAAGTCCGTACGCAACGCGGCTGCCGAGGCGAGGGCCTCGGCCAAGGAGAAGGCGCAGAGCGCCAGGGAGGCGCGGGACGTCCGCACGAAGGCGGTGCCCGTGCGGCCGAAGTCGTCGGCTTTGCCGTCGGGTCCGGTGCCGCCGCCGCGCGCCCCGCTCACCGATGTCGTGCCGCGCCGCACCCTCGTGATCATCGCGGTCGTGGCGGCGCTCGCGGTGCTCGGCACGGTGCTCGCCGTCACCCTCAGCGGAGGAGACGATTCCGCGGGCCGGCCCCAAGGCGGCAAGGCCGTGTCCAGCGGGCCCGCGACCGGTGGTTCCCCGGCGAGCAGCAAGAACGGGACCGGCAGCCAGCAGTCGTCCGGCGGTAACTCGCCGTCGGGCAACGGCTCCCCGGCGACGGCCGGACAGGGTGACGGCAAGAGCGACGACGGCAAGAGCACCGCCGGCACCGGTAACGGCACGACCAACGGCACCGGTAACGGCGACGGCAACAAGGGTGGTGCGACGGGCACTCCGGCCACCACCCCCTACCACGACAGCCAGGGCTTCACCATAGGTCTGCCCGCGGGCTGGTCGTACAAGTCGACCGACGACGCGGGCGCCCGCTTCACCGGCCCCAACGGGCAGCGCCTCCTGATCGGCTGGACCGACACCCCCAAGGGGAACCCGGTGACGGACTGGATGAGCCAGGAGTCGTCCATGACCAGGCCCGGCTACAAGCGGGTCAGGATAGCCGGGGTGGATTACCGGGGCTGGCCCGCGGCCGACTGGGAATTCACCTACAACGACAGCGCAACGAAGTACCACTCGGTGGACCGGGGGTTCGTCGTGAGCACCAGCCAGGGCTACGGGATCATGTTCTCGGCCAAGGACGAGGACTGGGCGAAGCCGGAGACCCAGCAGACGCTGGCCGCGCTCTTCGCCACCTTCCAGCCCGGCCCCAGCTGACCCGCCGTCCTCGAAGGCCGACCGGCCCGAGGGCTGACCCGCCGCCGGCGCGGGGGCTGCCGCGCCCGGGAAACGGGTATCCCCCGGACGTGATGCGGCGGGGCCACGTATCGTGAGAGCTCGCGGACCGTACGCAGCCGCAAGTGGCCGGTAATCGACCGGAATTGATGGATTGTGGCGAGGCTGCGGGGCTGAGGTCCGGGGGAACAGCGCGCTGTGGGGAGGCGTCGTGGACGACTACGCGGGCCGGGTGCTCGCCGGCCGCTACCGGCTGCCGCTGCCCTCCGACGACGCGTACGAACAGGCCGAGACGCGCGCCTTCGACACGTACAGCGGGCAGGAAGTCCTGGTCCGCCAGGTGCCGTTGCCGGAGGTCGTCGACGCGGAGGTACTCGACGGCGACGACGGGTCCGGCGGCGGGTACGGGGACGGATACGGGACGCCCGACGCCTATATGAGCGGGGGCGGATACGGCGCCGCGCCCGGCTACGGGCGGACCACCCGCAAACCCGCCGAGCCCGCCGTGCGCCGGGCCGTCGAGGCGGCGCAGGCGGCCGCGCAGATCCCCGACCATCCGCGGCTCGACCAGGTCTTCGACGTGTTCGCGGAGGACGGTTCGCTCTGGATAGTCAGCGAACTCGTCGCCGCGCGCCCGCTGTCGGCGCTGCTCGCCGAGCGGCCGCTGAACGCGTTCCGCGCCGCGGAGGTCGCCTCCGACGTGCTGACCGCGCTGCGGGTGCTGCACGCGCACGGCTGGACGCATCGCAATATCACCGCCCGTACGGTGCTGATATGCGATGACGGGCGGGTCGTGCTGACCGGGCTCGCGGTGGGCGCGGCGGAGGAGGCGCTGTGCGGGTACGTCACCGTGCCGCTCCCGCCGGACGGCGAAGGCTTCAACGAGGTGCCGCGGTACGCCGCTTCAGCGCCGGACCCGGACCCGGACCCCGAGCCGGCGCCGCGGTCCGTACCGCCCGGGGCCGGCGCGCGGCCCGGGGTGATCGCCGCGTACCGGGCGGGCGCCAGGGCCGCGGCGCGCACCGGAGCGGACGGCTCGCTTCCGGTCCAGCGCCCCGGGCCGGACATCGCGCCCCCCGCCTCGCGGCCCGACGTCCAGGGCCCCGGGCCGGACGCCGGCCTCCCTACCTCAGCCGGGCTCCCCACCTCAGCCGGGCTGCCCACTTCAGCCGAGCTCCCTACCTCAGCAGCGTTCCCCACTTCAGCCGGGCTCCCCGCCTCGCCCGAACAGGGCGCCCAGGCCGGGCTCGAAGGGACCTGGACCGGTCCGGACGGCCCCGGCGACCAGGGCATCTACGACCCCGTACGCGGTGTGCGGGTGCCGAGCGGGGCCGCCGCGAGCCCGTACGCCGAGAACGAGGGACCCGACTCCGGCCGCACCCGCCGCCAGTACGATCCGGTGACCGGCCGCTGGGTGCCCCGGCCCGCACCGCAGCAGGCCGACGCGGACGGGCCCAACTTCCGTACTTCTCAAGGGAATTCGGGGCGGAGCGCCCCCGCGCTGCCGCCCGCCGCGGCAGGCCCCGCCCCCCGGACCCCCGCGCTGCCCCCCGGCTTCCGGGCCGACGCCTTCCGCGCCGACTCCCAGCGCCGACCGCACCCCAGCACCCCGCAGCCCACCCCGGCCGAAGACCGGACGGCCGCACGGGAAGAGGAGCGCAGGGCCGCACAGGGATGGGGCAACGCGCGGGAACAGGTACCCGCCCGCACCCACGCCCAGGGCCGGCTGCCCGCACCGGCCCGCAGCGACAACCGGGAACGGTCGCTCGCCCCGGATCGCAACCACGCCCAGGGGCAGCCGGCCGACCCGGGACCCGCCCCCGAAAACCCCGCCGCCCCCTACCGCGGCCCCGCCACCCGCCTGGCCGCCGAGCGGGCCCGGCACACCCGGATGGTCGTCGTCGGGGCCGTCACCGAGCGGTGGGCGCCCGAGCAGGCCGGGCCCATACACGAGAACTGGCGGCTCGCGCCGCCCATCGGTCCCGCCACCGACCTCTGGGCGCTCGGGGCGCTGCTGTTCCGCGCGGTGCAGGGCCATGCCCCGTACCCCGAGGAGAGCGCGGCCGATCTCGCGCAGATGGTGTGCGGGGAGCCGCCCGCGTTCGCCGAGGAGTGCGGGCCGCTGCGGCCCGTCGTCGAGTCGCTGCTGCGCCAGGACCCCACCGAGCGGCCGGAGTTCGAGGAGCTGCGCGGCTGGCTGCGCTCGCTGGTGCGCTCGGCGCCAGAGCCGGAGGCGGGCACTCGCCTCGCCCCGCCGATGGTGCCGGACGCCAAGCGGCTGCCCGTGCTGCGCCGCCGGGGCGAACTCGTGCGCCGCAGACGGCGGTCCGCCGCCGCGCCCGTCGAGCACGGGCGGCACCGGCAGCGCCAGCCCGCGCCGCAGAGCGCGAGACCCAGATCGCTCGGCCGGCTGCTGCTCGTGCTGATCCTGGTGCTGATGGCCACGGCGGTCGGGTACGCCGTGCTGTTCATGCCCAGGTCGGGCTCCGCGCAGAACACCGGCAGCGCCACCCCGCCGCACTCGTCCGCGCAGGCGAGCCCCGGGCCGCGGCCCGGGGGCAGCGCCCAGGTGCCCGCGCCCGGCGGCACGCCGCCCGCCCAGCAGACGCAGACCACCGGCGCCGACGGGCCGAGCCCCGCCCCGGCCGCCGGTTACGCCGTGCGCAAGGACGCCGAGGGCTTCCAGGTCGGCGTCGACAAGAGCTGGCAGCGGCAGCCGATGAACGATGCCGGGCAAGTCCGTTATGTCGGCGGCGATTTCACCCTGATCGTCGTTCCCGGGCGGGACTCGGTACAGGGCGACGGCTCCGATCCGCTGGTCTACCAGGCGGACAAGGAGCGCGAACTCCAGCCCTTCCGGGACTCCAGCTGGTCCACGTCGAGCGGCCTGCGGCGGATCGACGTGGGGCAGCGGACCATGGCCGAGGGGCAGTTCACCTGGCGGGACAGCAGTGGGCGGCAGGTGTACGTCCGGAATCTGGCCATGATCATAAATGGCCGATATCACGTGGTCCAGGTCATCGGTCCGGAGGCGCAGCGCGACAAGGTCACGGAAATATATGGGCAGGCGACCGGTGCCTACCGGGCCACCCGCTGACGTTCCGTCACTCTGCGCAGTCTCCGAAATCGCCCCGCCCGCACGAGAATCGACGGATTTGCGGGGCGCCCGGCAGGGGCGAAAGACCTCATCATCGCGGGACCAACGGTCCGTATGGTCACGGTTGGGTGCCCCGAGGTTCCATGGCTGGATTCCGCTCCGTAACCTGGCCCCGTAGGAAAGGTCTGGCCGGGCGGGGGACGTGGAAAACACTCACAGCACGAGCGGCTCCGGGGCGGGGCTGCTGCTAGCCGGGCGCTACCGGCTCGGGGACGCGATAGGCCGCGGCGGCATGGGCAAGGTCTGGCGCGCCCACGACGAGCTCCTGCACCGCACCGTGGCCGTCAAGGAACTCACCGCGGCCCTGTACGTGTCCGAGGCCGACCGGGTGGTGCTGCACGCGCGCACCCAGAAGGAGGCCCGCGCCGCAGCCCGGATCACCCACCCCGGCGTCGTCACCGTCCACGACGTGCTCGACCACGACAGCCGCCCGTGGATCGTCATGCAGTACGTCGACGGGCCCTCGCTCGCCGACGCCGTCAAGGCCGCCGAAGGCCACCGCATCGAGGCGCGCGAGGCCGCCCGCATAGGGCTCCACGTCCTCGGCGCGCTGCGCGCCGCGCACTCCGCCGGCGTACTGCACCGCGACGTGAAGCCCGGCAACGTACTGCTGGCCAGCGACGGCCGGGTGCTGCTCACCGACTTCGGGATCGCCGCCATAGAGGGCGACGTCGCCATCACCAAGACCGGCGAACTCGTTGGCTCCATCGACTACCTGGCGCCCGAGCGGGTCCAGGGCGCCCACCCCGGCCCCGCCTCCGACCTGTGGTCGCTCGGTGCCACCCTGTATGCCGCGGTGCAGGGCGAGTCGCCGTTCCGCCGGGACTCGCCGATCTCCACCATGCAGGCCGTGGTGGCCGAGGAACCCCCGGCGCCGGACCGGGCCGGGCCGCTGGCCCCGGTCATCGTCGCGCTGCTGCGCAAGAGGCCGGAGGAGCGGCCCTCGGCCGAGGAGGCCGAGCGGATGTTCCTCGACGCGATGGAGGGGCGTACGTCCAAGTCGGCGCAGGCCTATGTGCCGACCCGTCAACTTTCAGAGGACGAGCTGCGCTCGGCGGCCGCCCCGGAGACCGGGCCCGCCGAGCTCGACCCGGCCCCGCGGCACCGGCCCGCTCCCGCGCGGCCCGCGCCGGTGCCCGTCGCCGCTCCGGCCCGCCGGGGGCGCCGGCGGACCGTCGCGCTGGCGGTCGCGCTGGCCGCGGTGATCGGGGTGGGCGCCGGATACGCGTTCATGAAGTACCAGAAGGACCAAGGAGGTTCGGGCGTCGGCAGCTCGGAGACCTCCGGCGCGACCGGCACCCCGCAGGCCGGCCATCAGCCGGGCGGCGGCGACCAGTCGGTGCCGGACGGCTGGCAGCGGGTCAAGGACCCGAGCGGCTTCAGCCTGCTGGTGCCCAAGGGCTGGCGGCGCCAGATGGACGGTGCCGAGACCGACTACACCCCGGACAACGGCAAGCACCGCATCCGGATCAGCGTCACCAAGGTGCCGGACTTCGAGAACCCGTACATGCACATGCTCAACATGGAGAAGTCGCTCAAGGACCGGCTGCCCCAGTACAAGCGGGTCACCCTGCACGGCAACAACTTCCGGGACCAGGTGAAGTCCTCGCTCTGGGAGTTCACGTACGTGGAGAAGGTGGACTTCCCCGGCAAGCGGCACGCGATCGACCAGATGTACTACGGAGACGGTGGCAGGCCCGAGTACGCGATCTACATGTCGGGGCCCGAGGACGACTGGGCCACCACCCGCCAGCAGTTCGACACGGTCCTGCAGGGCTGGCAGCCGAAACCCGTGACCGGCGGCTGACCGGGGCTTTCCGGCCTCTCGCGAACACCGCCGGAGCCGGGCCGGGGTGCGGCATGATGGGCCCCTGAACGTGTGCGGGGAGATCGAGGGGGAACCCGGTGCCCACAGCAGACCAGGATCCCAGAGATCCCCGGGAGCGGCTCAACTCCCGTCTGATCGCGGGGCGTTACCGCCTGCGCGACCGGCTCGGCCGGGGCGGGATGGGCACGGTCTGGCGCGCGTACGACGAACTCCTCGGCCGCCAGGTCGCCGTCAAGGAACTGCACCCCGAGGGCGGCGCGCCCGCCACCGCCGCACTGCGCGAGGCCCGCGCGGTCGCCCAGATCAAGCACCCGCACGTGATCGTCGTCCACGACGTCGTGGAGGAGTTCCCCGAAGGGGCCGCCGGGGGCGGACGTTCGTACATCGTGATGGAACTGGTCGACGGCGGCTCGCTCGCCGACCGGCTCGCCTCGGCCGGGCCGGTCGGGGTCGGCGAGGCCGCGCGCATGGGGATCGCGCTCCTCGGCGCCCTCGCCACCGCGCACGCCCGGGGGGTTCTCCACCGCGACCTCAAGCCCGCCAACGTGCTCATCGAGGAGGGCACCGGGCGGGTCGTGCTCACCGACTTCGGGATCGCCCAGGTGCCGGGCACCTCGACCATCAGCGAGGAGGGCGCGTTCGTCGGCTCGCCCGAATACACCGCGCCGGAGCGGATGCAGGGCGCGAGGGCCGGGCCCGAGTCGGACCTCTGGTCGCTCGGCGCGCTGCTGTGCGCGGCGCTGAGCGGCGAATCCCCCTTCCACCGCGACTCGTTGGGCGGGGTCCTGCACGCCGTCGTCCTGGACGAGATCCGCCCGCCGCGGGCCGCGGGCCCGCTGCTCCCCGTCGTGCACGGCCTCCTGGAGCGGGACCCGGCGCACCGCCTCGGCGCGGTGGAGGCGGAGTCGCTGCTGCGCACCTTCGCCGCGACCGGCAGCACGCCCATGCCGCGCTACGTGCCGACCGAGCGCGTCGCGCAGCGGCCTTCACCGCCCGAGGTGCCCGAGGTGCCCGAGGTGCCCGACGTGCCCGCGCCGCCGGTCGCCCCGGCGGCTCCCGCCGTCCGCCCGTGGCAGGCGCGGAGCGTGCTGGTCGGGGCCGCCCTGGTGATCGTGCTGGCCGGGGCGGGCGCGGCCATCGCGGTCTTCGCACTCGGCGATGCGGAAACGGTCGGCGGCTCGGTGCGGCAGTCCGCGCCGAGCGCGGGCGAGGCCCCGCCGTACGCGTCCTGGCGACCGCCCCCGCCGCCCCCGCCACCGCCCCGGCAGCCCCCGCCGCCGGTGCCCGCCGGGTACCAGTTCGTGCGCGACCCGGACGGCTTCGGCCTCACGCTGCCCGACGGATACGTCCGTACGACCGACACGCAGCGCGTCTTCTACACCTCGGCGGACGGCGCCCAGCGGATCGGCATCCGCACGCAGAACTCGGTGTCCGCAGGACCGCTCGGTGTGATGCGCGACTCGGCCGCCAACGGGCCCACCAGCAACCCCGGTTACCGCGACGGCAAGGTCACCGCGACCACCCATCACGGGCTCGACGCGGCGTTGTGGGAGTTCACCTGGGACGGCTTCACCAAGGCCGAGGGCGCCCGGCACACCTATGACGTGTGCTGGGACGAGTACGGGCGGATGTACGACGTGTGGGTCTCGGCACCGGTCGGCCGCCTCGACGAGGCGAAGCGGAACTTCGACACCGCCCTCGACTCCTTCGTCCCCGGGCCCTGAAGCCCCCGGCCCCGAATCCGCCGCACCCTGAAGTCCCCGCGTCCTGGGGCACCGCACCCTGAATCCCCCGCGCCCCGAATCCCCCGCCTTCTGTCACGGGTGTGCATCCGCGCATCTGTCAAGGTGGCACCGTGCGCGACCCTTCGTCAGGATGTGGACATGACGAACGATGGGGGACGGGCGAACGAGCCCACCAGCTACGGCCTGCGACCCCCGGAGCCCGCTCCGGTACCGCCGCAGACCCCGTACGAGCCGACGCAGCATCAGCAGACGGCGGCGGCCGACGGCACCGGCCGGCTGATCGGCGGCCGCTACCGGCTCGTCGGGCGGCTCGGGCACGGCGGCATGGGCACGGTCTGGCGGGCGCGCGACGAGGTCGTCGACCGTGATGTGGCGGTCAAGGAGCCGCGTGTGCCGGACCACTTGGGGGACCGCGAGCGGGCCAACGTCCACCTGCGCATGCAGCGCGAGGCCCGCGCCGCCGCCCGCATCGACCACCCGTCCGTGGTCACGGTGCACGACGTGGTGATGGAGGACGGCAGGCCGTGGATCGTGATGGAGCTCGTCCGCGGCCAGTCGCTCGCCGACCGGCTCCAGGAGGGCACCCTCGACGTCCGCGAGGCGTCCCGGATCGGGCTCGCGGTGCTCGGCGCGCTCGGTGCCGCCCACGAGGCGGGCGTACTGCACCGTGACGTCAAGCCGGACAACGTGCTGCTCGGCCGCGGCGACCGGGTCGTGCTCACCGACTTCGGCATCGCCCAGGTCGAGGGCGAGCAGGGCCTGACCGAGACCGGCGCGTTCGTCGGTTCGCCCGAATTCATCGCCCCGGAACGGGTGTTGGGGCAGCGTCCGGGCCCCGAGTCCGACCTGTGGTCGCTCGGCGTCGTGCTGTACGCGGCGGTCGAGGGCATGTCGCCCTACCGCCGCAGCAACACCCCCGCCACCCTCCAGGCGGTGCTCTCCGCAGAACCGCAGATGCCCGCCCGGGGCTCCGGCGCGTTCGGCACCCTCGTCATGCAGCTCCTGCGCAAGGACCCCGCGGCCAGGCCGGCCGCCGCCGAGATCCGGGCGGTCCTGGCACCGGCGGCCGGCCCGGCGCCGGCCGCGCCCGCGGCGACCCGGCTGTACGCGGGCGACTCGGCGCCGAACGGCGGAAGTCGCTGGGTGCCGCCGGTCCTCGTCGGCAACCGGGCGGCCCAGTACGGGCTCGGCGGCGGGCTGCTCGCCGTGGCGGTCGCGCTCGCGCTGGTCCTGACCGATCCGTTCGGCGGCGGCGGGCTTCCGGCCGGCTGGCAGGTCCGGCCGGAGAACGAGGTGCTGCACGCGGACATGGCGGTCCCCGAGGACTACGCGCGCAGCCAGGGCAACGAGGGCGACAACGTCACGTACGCGGACCCGAGCGCGGTGTTCAGGATCTACGCCGACCGGATCGACCCGGCCAGCGGCAAGAACGACAAGAACGACAAATCACTGCCCGCGGACCCCGCCGCGTGGAAGGCGTACTACGAGAAGGGCGGTCAGAACGGCACGGAGTTCAAGGACGGCGGGGTGACCACCAAGACGGTGCGGCACCAGGGCAAGAACGCGTACGACGTCGTCACCGACTACACGCCGTTGTCCTCCCCCGACCCCGTTCCGACCCGCTACCGCTTCCACGAGCTGCTCGTGCCCGGGAAGGGCACCGGCTACTGGCGGCTGCGCGTCTCGATGCCCGCGGCGGGCAAGGCGGCCAAGGACGGCGAGGCGCTGTTCCGCCAGGTCGCGGACGGGCTCAAGATCCACGATCTGTAGGCCGGCCGGGGACTCGACCGGGATCCGTCACAGCTCGCGGAGAGGGCGCTGTGACGGATCACAGCTCGTTCCACTTGCGGGAGTTCACCGGGTCCGGACGCTCGTAAGCCGCTGATCAGCGGTTACGCAGCCAGCGATCGCTGGCGCGGTTACCGGGGGTCCGAAAACCCGTTACCGACGGGTACCGAAAGTGCCCGCCCGGGCATACCCTCGCCCCATGACGGACTCGCAGGCCTCGCCCACGACCACCCTCAAGCCCGCCGGTACCAACCCGGTCGCCCCGGCCCCCGCAGGCGCGCGCACCGCCGCCGACGTGGTCACCGGTCAGCTGGTCGCCCAGCTCACCCGGGGCGTGGTCGGCTCCGGCCGGACCGCCAACCACACCCCGTTCACCGGGGAGAAGCTGGCCGAACTGCCCGAGTCCACGCCCGAGGACGTCGCCGAGGCCTTCGCGCGGGCCCGCACGGCGCAGCCCGCCTGGGCCGCCACCCCGGTCCGCGCCCGCGCCGCCGTGCTGCTCCGCTTCCACGACCTCGTACTCGCCCGCCAGGCCGAGGTGCTCGACCTGATCCAGCTGGAGACGGGCAAGGCGCGGCTGCACGCGCACGAAGAGGTGCAGGCCGTCGCCGTCGCCGCCCGCCACTACGGGCGCAAGGCCCCCGCCTATCTGAAGCCCAGGCGGCACACGGGAGTTGTGCCCACCCTGACCAAGGTCACCGAGCTGCGCCAGCCGCGCGGGGTGGTCGGGCAGATCGCGCCCTGGAACTACCCCTTCGAGCTGTCGATCGGCGACGCGCTGCCCGCGTTCGTGTCCGGCAACGCGGTCGTGATGAAGCCCGACACCGAGACCGCGCTGACCGCGCTGTGGGCGCGCGACCTGCTGATCGAGGCGGGGCTTCCGGCCGAGGTCTTCCAGGTCGTCCTCGGGGACGGGCCGGTGGTCGGACCCGAGGTCGTCCGGCACGCCGACTACGTCTCCTTCACCGGCTCGACCCGTACCGGCCGCGAGGTCGCGCAGGGCGCGGCGGCCCGACTGGTGGGCGTGTCACTGGAGTTGGGCGGCAAGAACGCCATGCTCGTGCTGCACGACGCCGACATCGAGAAGGCGTCCGCGGGCGCGGTCCGCGCCTGCTTCTCCTCCGCCGGACAGCTCTGCATATCGATCGAGCGACTGTACGTTCACGAGTCGATCGCCGACGCCTTCCTTGAGCGATTCGCCGCACGTACGAAGGCGATGCGGCTCGGTCGCTCACTCGCTTACGGTGCGGACATGGGCTCGCTGGTCGGCGAGCGCCAGTTGGAGACCGTCACCCGGCACGTCGAAGAGGCCGTCGCCAAGGGCGCCAAGCTCATCGCGGGCGGCGTCGCCCGCCCCGACATCGGCCCCCTCTTCTACGAGCCCACCATCCTCGACGGCGTCGAGGCCCCGATGGCGGTGTGCGGCGAGGAGACCTTCGGCCCGGTCGTCTCCGTCTACCGCTTCACGGACGAGGACGAGGTCGTCGAGCGGGCCAACGCCACCGCGTACGGCCTCAACTCCTCGGTGTGGACGAAGGATTCGCGCCGCGGCCACGAGGTGGCGGCCGAGCTGCGCACCGGAACGGTCAACATCAACGAGGGGTACGCCCCCGCGTACGGCAGCGTCCAGTCGCCGATGGGCGGCATGAAGGACTCCGGGCTCGGCCGCCGGCACGGCTCCGAGGGCATCCTCAAGTACACCGAGGCCCAGACCGTCGCCCAGCAGCGGCTCATCCCGCTGGCCCCCTCCTTCGGCATGGACGACGAGAAGTACGCGGCCTTCATGACCCGCAGCCTGAAGGCGATGAAGGCCCTGCGCCTGCGCTGACGCCCACCGAGGGGCCCCGCCCGCTACGCACCCCTTTGACGCGAGGAGAGTCATGTCCCAGGTACCCCCTGCCCGGAATCCGGCCGAGGACGGCACGTACGACTACGACGTCGTCGTGGTCGGCTCGGGCTTCGGCGGCTCGGTGACCGCGCTCCGGCTCACCGAGAAGGGCTACCGGGTCGGCGTCCTGGAGGCGGGCCGCCGCTTCACGCCGGCCACCCTGCCCAAGAACTCCTGGGACATCAAGAACTACCTCTGGGCGCCCAGGCTCGGCATGTACGGCATCCAGCGCATCCACCTGCTCGGCAACGTGATGGTGCTGGCGGGCGCCGGGGTCGGCGGCGGCTCCCTGAACTACGCCAACACCCTGTACGTGCCGCCGAAGCAGTTCTTCGAGGACCCGCAGTGGAAGGACATCACCGACTGGCAGCAGGAGCTGAAGCCGTACTACGACCAGGCGCGGCGCATGCTCGGGGTCCGGCTCAACCCGACGATGACGCCCTCCGACGTCCACCTCAAGGCCGCCGCGCAGCGCATGGGGGTCGGCGACACCTTCCACATGGCGCCGGTCGGCGTCTTCTTCGGCGACGGCCAGGACGCGGACGGAACGTCAAAAGCCCGGCCGGGAGCGGCAGTTGACGATCCGTACTTCGGCGGCGCGGGCCCCTCCCGCACGGCGTGCACCGAGTGCGGCGAGTGCATGACGGGCTGCCGGCACGGCGCGAAGAACACCCTGAACGAGAACTACCTCTACCTCGCCGAGAAGGCGGGCGCGGTGGTCCACCCGATGACGACGGTCGTCTCGGTGACCGGCGACTCCCGGGGCGGCTTCGCCGTCGCGACCCTGCCGACCGACCGCAAGAACTCCGCGGGCCGCCTCTTCACGGCGCGCCGCGTCGTCATCGCCGCAGGCACCTACGGCACCCAGACCCTGCTGCACCGCATGAAGGCGGGCGGCCAACTCCCGTACGTCTCCAGGCGGTTGGGCGAGCTGACCCGGACCAACTCGGAGGCGCTGGTCGGCGCGCAGACCAACAACCGCCGCTACCGCAGGCGGCACGGCGCGCCCAAGGTCGACTTCACCCGGGGCGTCGCCATCACCTCCTCGATCCACCCGGACGAGAACACCCACATCGAGCCGGTCCGCTACGGCAAGGGCTCGAACGCGATGGGCGGCATGTCGATCCTCCAGGTGCCGTTCGGAGCCAACCGGGTGCGGAACTGGCTCGGCAACGCGGCGAAGCACCCCCTGCTCCTCGCACGTTCGATCAACAACCACCGCTGGTCCGAGCGAACGATCATCGGTCTTGTCATGCAGTCGCTCGACAATTCGCTCACGACCCATCTGAAGGCGGACGGCGTCGGCAAGGGCCTGCTGACCGCCGAACAGGGCCACGGGGCGCCCAACCCCAAGCAGATCAGGGCGGCTTCGGAGGGGGCGGCGGCGATCGCCGCGGAGATCAACGGCTTCGCGGGCTCCAACGTCGGCGAGCTCATGGGCACCCCGCTCACCGCGCACTTCCTGGGCGGCTGCCCGATCGGCGACTCGGCCGAGACCGGTGTGATCGACCCGTACCACCGGCTGTACGGGCACCCCGGCATCTCGGTGGTCGACGGGGCGGCGGTCTCGGCGAACCTGGGCGTGAACCCGTCCCTGACGATCACCGCGCAGGCCGAGCGCGCGATGTCGTTCTGGCCCAACAAGGGCGAGGAGGACCCCCGGCCCACCCAGGGCGCGGCCTATGTCCGGCTCGCCCCGGTCGAACCGAAGTCCCCCGCGGTGCCCGCGGAGGCGTTCGGCGCCCTGAGGCTGCCGTTCCTCGGGATGCCGGCGGTCCCGCCGAAGGAGTAAGTGGGCGCCCCACGGCAAGAGGCGCTGCACCCCCCTCCGAGTGCAGCGCCTCTCACGTATGCGGAGACCTGGTGGCGCCCCACCGGCGTGAACAGAACGCGGGCGGGGCTGTTGGTTCCGCATACATGACCTGTGGCCACAGCGAATGGTTGTCCTGCCTTCACGAGATCCTTATGTGATCCACGCCACTTGTTCACCACGGCAACCATCACCCGGCCCCGTCTGTCGAACCCCTGCCGCGGCCGCCTGTGCCGCACAGGACATGCCAAGAGGGGCCACAGTGAGCGAAAAGCCGCCGATCTCGGGGGAGCCGTCGGGCGACGCCTCGCTGCCGGACGAGATCTGGGAGCGGTTCGTACGCGACACCGAGCAGGACATCCGGGCATCCGCGCCCAAGGAGCCCTCGGCGCGGGCCCGGATGGTGACCGAGCGGCTGCGCAAGGAGCAGGAGGTCGCCGAGCGTGCCGCCCGCGCGGACAAGGGCAGGCGCAGGAGCAGGTGGCGCGGCGCCGACGCCCGCAAGGGCAAGCAACGCGGCACCGAGCCGGCGGGCTGGCGGACCGGCCCCGCCTGGCAGGAGATGAACGGGCAGGCCGGACGCCGGCGCCGCATGTGGGGCGTGCTCGGCATCCTGGGCTGCGCCGCGCTGCTGCTTGTCGCGCTCAACCCGTCCCGCGCGCTGTCCCTGCTCACCGGCGGCGACTCGTCCGACGGCAACACGGCGGCCCAGCTGCCGCCGGAGACCGCCGCGCCCACCGTCGCCCCGGCTTCGGTCTACCCGGACCTGCCCACCCTCAAGGAACCCTTCCGCGGCTCGCCCGCGCTCCAGTACGCGGACGGCGCCGCCGGCATCGAAGTGCCCGAGGCCACCGCCGTCGGCGGGCTCTCCAAGGAGGAGGTGGCCACGGCCCTGAACAACACCCGCGCCCTCCTGGTCGACGCCGACCTCGCTCCCGCCACCCTGCGCGGCGACCGCCCCGAGGCCGCCCTCGGGCTCATCGACCCCCAGGAGAAGGATGAGGTGGACCACCTCAACACCTCCTTGGCCAAGCCGGACAAGAAGAACGACCCGCTGCTCATGTTCACCCGGTTCAACCCCAAGGAGGTCGCGCTCGTCGGCGACGTGGTCAAGACCCGCGGCCGCATGACGTTCACCAAGGCCGACGGGGGAGGAGTCGCCGTGCACGCCGACTACACCTTCGTCTACCCGCTGAAGCAGGCCGCGCCCGGCTCGGAGACGGTGGCCCGCACGATCGTGCGCCGCGTCCTCGACGTCGAGGCGTCCGACCCGTCCGTGAAGGAGAGCACCGCGGGGAAGCTCTGGATCGTCCGCTCCGACGAGAGCTTCGCCAACGACGTGTGCGAAGTCGACGACGGATATCTGCACCCCGACTTCCACGACGACACCACCGCGTCGGGCCCCACCCCGAGCGGCTCCCCGGTCGACCCGTACGACCGCAGGGAGCTGAGCGCCGACCGCTCGAAGGGCTGCTACCTCACCAGCCGTACGTAGTCCACAGCCGTACGGAGCGGCAGGCGAAGGGCCCCGTAGCCGTCCGGTACAGACCAGCTGTACGGGCGGCCGACGGGGCCCTGGGCCGTCGGCACCGGCGTCAGGGCAGCGTCGGTGCCGCGGGGCGGCGCCGGGGGGTGCGCCGCTGGACTGTGCGCCCGGGTGGCCGACCCGGCGCGCGCGGGGCGCACGAGTGGTGTCGACCATTGGCAACGGGCGGGTGCGGTAGGGGACTTGTCATTGCATCGTGCTGGACGGGCCGCGCCCGGCGCAACCGTTTGGACCGGATGCGGCCGGCCCCGGGCGTCCCCGGAACCGACCGCCCTTATGGGGTGACCGGGCTGCTGTCCCCTGCCGACCGGTCACGCACACCGGGGCGAGGTCCCACGACGCACTTGAGGTGCGTCACACGCCCCAGCGGAGCCACGCGTGGTTTTTTCGGGCCCGCCCCTGGCTGGCACGGACATCCCACCAACGAAGCCGGGCCGGGGACGGTCACGGTGCCGTACGGGTGAGGAGCGCCCGAACTCAGATCCGGCCCCGGCACAGCTCCAGCATCGTCATCGCGAGCGCGGTCCCGGGCTTGCCCAGGGCGTCGCGGAAGTGGGCGAGCACCTCCATCTCGCGGTTCAGATTGACCCGGCGGCCGCCGGAGGCGATCCGGGACTCCTGGATGACGGCCGAGACGGCCGTGCGTTCCTGGATGAGGCCGATGATGCGGTCGTCGAGCGCGTCGATGCGCTCACGCGCACCGGTGATCACCGCCGCGGCCTCGTCGGTGCGGGCGCCGGTCTTCTCGGTGACGGTCTTCTCGGTAACGGTCGTCGGGACGGACATGGGGGGCTCCTTCTGAGGATGGGGTGCCCCGGAGCGGCAAGGACCGGAAACCACAGAGCGCCCCGGGCCTTGTCGGCCCGGGGCGCTCTGGGAAGTTCGTATGTCAGTGGCTCAAGCAGCAGAACCAACGAACCCATGGCGTCCGGCGGGCCGGGTGCCATAGGTAAAGACGAAGGTCAGGTGCTCGCGCATGGGCACAGTATGGACCGGGGCCCCGAGCGCGGGCCAATCCCGGTTCGGATGGTGAGACGAACCCGCCCCCGCCCGCCCCGGTAGAATCGACAAATACCGACCCCCTCCCACCGCCGGAAGGCCGCCACCCGTGCCAGCAGCACCCTCCGCAGCCGCGCCCGACAGCAACCCGGACGTCGTCCTGGTTGTCGACTTCGGCGCGCAGTACGCCCAGCTCATCGCCCGCCGCGTCCGCGAGGCCCGGGTCTACAGCGAGATCGTCCCGAGCTCCATGCCCGTGGCCGAGATGCTGGCCAAGGACCCGAAGGCGATCATCCTCTCCGGCGGCCCCTCCTCCGTGTACGCGGAGGGCGCCCCGCGCCTGGACCGCGCGATCTTCGAGGCCGGGGTGCCGGTCTTCGGCATGTGCTACGGCTTCCAGCTGATGGCGACGACGCTGGGCGGCACGGTCGACGACAACGGCGCCCGCGAGTACGGCCGCACCCCGCTGACCGTCTCCAAGACCGGCTCCACGCTCTTCGAGGGCAGCCCGGCCGAGCAGTCGGTGTGGATGTCGCACGGCGACGCCTGCTCCGCCGCCCCCGAGGGCTTCACGGTGACGGCCTCCACCGACGTCGTACCGGTGGCCGCCTTCGAGAACGACGAGAAGAAGCTGTACGGCGTCCAGTACCACCCCGAGGTGCTGCACTCCACGCACGGCCAGCAGATCCTGGAGCACTTCCTCTACCGCGGTGCGGGCATCGAGCCGACCTGGACGACGCACAACGTGGTCGAGGAGCAGGTCGCCCTCATCCGCGAGCAGGTCGGCACCAAGCGCGCCATCTGCGGACTGTCCGGCGGCGTGGACTCCGCGGTCGCTGCGGCCCTCGTCCAGAAGGCCATCGGTTCCCAGCTGACCTGCGTGTACGTCGACCACGGCCTGATGCGCAAGGGCGAGACCGAGCAGGTCGAGAAGGACTTCGTGGCCGCCACCGGCGTCCAGCTGAAGGTCGTCGACGCGCAGGAGCGGTTCCTCACCGCGCTCGCCGGCGAATCGGACCCGGAGACCAAGCGGAAGATCATCGGCCGCGAGTTCATCCGCGTCTTCGAGCAGGCCCAGGCCGAGATCGTGGCCGAGGGCGCGGCGGACGGCGAAGAGGTCGCCTTCCTCGTCCAGGGCACCCTGTACCCGGACGTCGTGGAGTCCGGCGGCGGCACCGGCACCGCGAACATCAAGTCGCACCACAACGTGGGCGGACTCCCCGAGGACCTGGAGTTCCAGCTCGTCGAGCCGCTGCGCAAGCTGTTCAAGGACGAGGTCCGCATGGTCGGCCAGGAGCTCGGCCTGCCGGACGAGATCGTCCAGCGCCAGCCGTTCCCGGGCCCCGGCCTCGGCATCCGCATCGTCGGCGAGGTCACCAAGGACCGCCTCGACCTGCTGCGCGAGGCCGACGCGATCGCCCGCGAGGAGCTGACCGCGGCCGGGCTCGACCGCGAGATCTGGCAGTGCCCGGTCGTGCTGCTCGCCGACGTGCGCTCGGTGGGCGTCCAGGGCGACGGCCGCACCTACGGCCACCCGATCGTGCTGCGCCCGGTCTCCTCCGAGGACGCCATGACGGCGGACTGGACGCGGATGCCGTACGACGTGCTCGCGAAGATCTCGACGCGCATCACCAACGAGGTCGCCGATGTGAACCGCGTGGTGCTCGACGTGACGAGCAAGCCGCCGGGCACCATCGAGTGGGAGTAGTCCCCGCCGCTTCGGCCACGGCGTCGCCCCTCTGGGGGCGGCGCCGTCGCTGTTTCTGGGGGGCGGCCTCTTCGGCGTGTTTGCTCAGTGGGCCTTCAGGTGCTCCCGGGCCGCTTGGACGAACTCCTTGCGGAGCCTCATGAACCCCTCCCAGACGCCCGCCGGCTCGTCGTCGGTTTCATGCATGGCCCGGATCCGCTCGACGAGCGCCGCGGCCTCCGGCGCAGCGCCCACGGACTCCAGATCGATCATGTTGAAGGCGGCCTGCGTTTTCGTGAACGCCGCGTCGACTGCCGCAAGGGCCTGCTGCTTGTCCTCGTACTCACCGCGCCAGCGTCGCCACGCGACTCGTGCCTCTGCATCGGTTGCGGTCAAGAACGCGGCGTACGTCTCCCGATGCGCGAGATAGATCGATGTCCAGTCCTGCGCCACGCCAACCTCCCTCGCACACAGCTTCCCTGACGTTGAGTCAGATCACGATGGCATGCGGGGGCCGGGACGAGAAGACCTGTGCAGGGGCTGAAGGAGATAGGTAAGGCCGGGCCACATTGCCGCGAAGCTGCTCGGTGTCCGGCCGGGCCCGGGCTACCACGCCACATCCCCGAACCCAGGGAGCTGCGGGCCGGTACCGGGCCCCGCCAGCCGAATGGCCCTGTACTTGTTGCGGCGGGCCATATGCCCGGAGATCGTGCTTAAGAGATCAACCGCACTCTCTTTGGAGGCAAAAATGCGCACTCGTCTTACTGTCACTGCTCTCGGCCTGGCCGCACTCGCCCTGCTGGGCTCGGCGGCCACCGCCACGGCGGCGGTCAGCTCGCCCGACGTACGCCCTGCGGTGAGCAAGCTGGTACCGATGGATGACAACGGCCACGACGGGCACAACGGCACCGACCAGTCGGTCGGCACCCTGACGTCCTAAACGCTTGACCCCCCGCCGCCTCGCCCCGACCGAGAAGTCCGGGCGGGGCGGCGGGCCGTTTTCTTCCGGAGTGGCGGGGTGCCGGTTCAGCCGGTCCGGGCCCGAACTCCTGTCGTAGTACGTCAATTTGATGGTGCGTCAATCACCCGCAGGCCCCTCATCGCTGGGCCGGGGAGCGCCCTTGGTGCGGAACAATTCCCTGACGGCTCAAGGGGTTTGAGGCGGAGGGACGGAGTTCTCGGTGGCGGTGCAGGAGGCTCGGCAATGCGGCGGTGACTGCGCGCACGGCGCGCGGGACGGGCACCGGCGCGCGGTGGCGGAGTTCCTCGCCAAGCGGGACTGGCTCGCTTCGGGCGAGGGGCTGCCCGCCGCCGTCGCCCACTCGGCAGGGGCGTCCCGGCAGTGGGTGTCGGACGAACTGACCCTGTCCGCGCGGGCGGTCGCCGAATGCGGCCGGGAAGCGGGCCGAGCCTGGCCCGAGCGGGTGTGGCGCGCAACGGTGACGGTGATCTGGGCCGGGGTTCTCGTCTTCGCCCTCGCCGAGACGTCCACGGCGATCGGGGCGGGGTGGACCGTCGCACGCACGGCGGGGCTCCTGTCCGTACTCGCCGTGGCGGGCGGGCTGACGGCGGCGGCGTACCTGCACCGCGCACGGGGCGGGCTCCTCGCGCCCGTACTGGGCGAGGACAACCGCCTCTCGACCTCGCGGGCGGTCGCGGTGACGTGGGTGCTGTTCGCGGTCTTCACGGCCCTGGTCCTGGCGCTGCGACTGGCCGGGGCGTCGGGGGCGGGCGAGCGCGAGACGGTCTTACGCGGCCTCGAACTGTCCCGGGTCGGCGGCCTGTTGACGGCTCTGTTCCTCACCTCGGAGACCGCGGTGGTCGTCCGCCGGGTGGTGACGGTACGCGTCTACGGGCGGCGGCTTCAGAAGGTGCGGGCCGACCGGCCGCGCGGGGCCGATCTGCTGACCGACGACGCGGGGCGGGGCAGTTTCGCGGACGTGCAGTACGTGGTGGTGAGCGTGGTCGCGGTCCTCTTCGCGGCCGTACGTCTGGCCCGCCGCCCGGAGCAACTCCCGGACCTGCCGTGGGGGTTGGCGGTACTGGTCGCCGTCTCGGCGGCGACGTATCTCGCGGGGAAGTACGCGGAGGGCGGCCGTCCGGTGATCCTGTCCGTGGTACGGGCCCGGGAGGCGGGGGACCTGGACGCGCCCATCCGCACCGGGGACGACATCGAGATCCGGGGCGCCGGATTCGTCCCGCCGGGTGCGAGCACACCGGACCGGCTCGCCCGGATGGTGGTCCGCATCGGCGCGGTCCACGTCCACGTCCCCCTGATCCCGGTTCCGGGCGGCTTCGCGAACCCGACGGACGGGGTGCTGACGGTGCCGGTGCCGGTGGATGTCGAGGCGGGGCGGGTGGAGGTCCGGGTGGTCACGGCGGCGGGGGTGGAGACGGAGGCGGTGGTGGTGGAGGTGGGGGAGTAGGGGGCCGCCCGGCCCCTGTCACCCGGGAGGGGGTCCGCCACCCGGGGCGGATTGAGACACGCGTTCACCTCGTCCGTATCGTCTGGTGAGAGCCGAATCGGATGGAGGCGGGATCAGCCATGGCACATGGATATGCGACCAGGGTGCGGACCGGCATGGACCAGGCCCGGGGGCGGCGGGAGACGGCCCGCAGGTACGCACTGCTGCCGCTGCGTATCTTCCTCGGCGTGACGTTCATCTACGCCGGCCTCGACAAGCTCACGGACAGCGCGTTCTTCCACGCGACCGGCACCGGATCCATCGGCGAGCTGATGCACGGGGTGCGGGACACCTCCGCTATCCCCGCCCTCGTGGACCTCGCCCTGAAGAGCCCGCCCGGGTTCGGGTACGCCATCGCGCTCGGCGAGCTGGCCGTCGGCATCGGCACCCTGCTCGGCCTGTTCGGGCGGCTCGCCGCACTGGGCGGCGCGCTCATCTCGCTCTCCCTGTGGCTCACGGTGAGCTGGCAGACCACCCCGTACTACTACGGCAACGACCTGGCCTACTTGATGGCCTGGCTGCCGCTCGTGCTGGCCGGGACGCCGCTGCTGTCCGCAGACGCGTTCCTGGCCAGTCGCCGCCGCTTGCGCACCCCGTAGTCGATCCAGCTCACGAGCCCCGCGAGCCCGAGCCCGCCGCACACCAGCGGGACCGCGGCGTACGGCGGAGTGTGCCACCGCCCGGCCGCGTCCCCCGCGAACAGGACGGCGGTGGCGATCAGCGCGAGCCCCGCGACGAGCCGCCCGGGACGGAAGTCATGACGCAGCACGGTCCACCTCCGCCTGGCCGACGCCGACCTTGAGTTCGAGCTGGAGGGTGCCGGCCGGCTTGGTACCGGCGGGCGGCGGCAGGGTGGTGGTCCGCTTCTGGTCCGGCGACACATGGATGTCGCCCGGCCGCTCGCTGGGCAGCTGGATGTCGCCGACCCCCACGTCGATCGTCAGGTTCACCGTCACGTCCTTCGGTACGACGACCCTGGCCTTGCCCGCGCCGACCTCCGCGCGGGTCGTCAGGGTCCGGCCCGGCGGCACCGCGATCCGGCTCAGGTCCAGGGTGGCGACGCCCGTCCCGAGACGGTAGTCCGGCCGCACCTCACCGATCGCGGCCGGTGTCCAGCCGGTGCGTACCCAGTGCGAGTCGATCGACTTGGGCAGCGCCGCCGACCCGGCCAGCAGCGCCGCCGTGAGCACCGCCAGGAAGATCGTGCCGGAGCCCGTACGCCCCAGGAGCGAGCTGAGCACCAGGCCGAGCCCGAACACTCCGAGCGCGGCCGCGAAGCCGATCTCCAGGCCGGTGCCAAGCGGTTGGTGGCGCCAGGTGCCGCCGAACCCGGCGCCGAAGGCGAGCAGCGCGGCGAGGAAGAGGAGCCCGCCGATGGAGCGCGGCCCCCGGATCTCCCGTACCGCCGCCTTCACGGCCTTGCGCGCTGTGGGGGCCGGGGCCGCGGCGGCGTCCGCCGGACCCCACAGATAGCCGCCGCCCGGCCCGCCGGTGCCGTCCTTGACGATCGGGTCCCGCCACCAGGACGGCGGGGACGGCGCGGGCGGCGCCTTCGTCTCGGGCGGCGCGTCCGCGACGGCCTGCGCCGCGACCGGGTCGAGCGGGACGTCCGCGGGCGCGGTGGAGCGCCGCTGCGACCAGACGGCGGCGCCCGCGAGCAGCAGCGTGAGCAGCACGCCGAACGTCATCACCCCGCCGTCGTTCAGCATCGTGAGGAAGATCCCGCAGCCGGCCAGCGCCATCAGCACGGCGACCAGCGAGGCGCCCTCCACCCGGCCGGTGAGCAGTCGGCGCGCCTCGCTCTCGTCCTCCCCTTCGAGCGGCACGAGCAGCCAGGCGAAGCCGTAGAAGACCAGGCCGAGCCCGCCGGTGACGGACAGCACGCCGAGCGCGATCCGGAAGATGACCGGGTCGAGGTCGCAGTACCGGCCGAGGCCCCCGCAGACTCCGCCGATGACCTTGTTGCCGCTGCTGCGGCGCAGCTGCGGGGCCTCGGGGACCGGATCGGGCGGCGCGAGGGGCGTCTCGGTCGGCTGGTTCATACGTACATGGTGACGGTCGCCCACCGCCCCCGGCACCCGCCCCGACCCTGGCCTCTCCCTGATTTCACCCCTCAAGGGGCGGCACCGCTCAGGGAAGCCTGGGGGCCAACCCTGATGCCCGGGGGTGTACGCACGTGTGACGATCGGGGCATGCCAGTCGCCACCCCCCGCCTGTCGCCGCCCGAGGCCGACGAAGTGCCGGTCCGCAAGCTGTACCGCTCCGCCGAGGGGCGGATGCTCGGCGGGGTCGCGCGCGGGCTCGCCGGGCATCTCGGTCTGCCGGTGGTGTGGGTGCGGATCGTGTTCCTGGGGCTCCTCACGATCAACGGCCTGGGGGCGCTGCTGTACGCCGCGTTCTGGTTCGTGGTGCCGCTCGGCCGCGGCGGCACGGCCGAGCGGCACTCTGCGTTCGAGGTCAGCCCGGACGGCCGGCGCAGGCTGCGCAAGCCCGACAAGGGGCAGATCGTCGCGCTGATCGCGCTGGTCTTCGGCGCCGCGATCTTCGCCTCCAAGGTGGACGTCGGCGGCTGGGCGAACCCGTACGTCTTCCCCACCCTCCTGATCGGGGTCGGCGTCATCCTGGTGTGGCGCCAGGCCGACAACACGCGCCGGGCCCGCTGGACCGAGGGCGCCCGCCGCAGCGGGCTGCTGCTGTGGGCCCGGGGCCTGGCCGGGGTGGCCCTGGTCGGCACCGGACTGACCGGCTTCGTGGTGGTCAACGGCTCGGCGGCGCAGCTCGGCAACGTACTGACGGCGGCGATCGCGGTGCTCGCGGGCGTCGCGCTGCTCGCCGGGCCCTATCTCGTCCGCATGACGCAGGACCTGTCCGAGGAGCGCCTGATGCGCATCCGGGCCCAGGAGCGGGCCGAAGTCGCGGCGCACGTGCACGACTCGGTGCTGCACACCCTGACCCTGATCCAGCGCAACGCGGAGAACGTCGGCGAGGTGCGGCGCCTCGCGCGCGCCCAGGAACGGGAGTTGCGGGCCTGGCTGTACAAGCCGGAGGGCACCGGGCGCGAGGAGGAACCCCAGACGCTCGCCGAGGCCGTGAAGCAGGCGGCGGCCGAGGTCGAGGACAAGCACGGCGTCCCGATCGAGGTGGTCGTCGTCGGCGACTGCCCGCTGGACGACGGGCTGACCGCACAGATGCAGGCCGCACGCGAGGCGATGGTGAACGCGGCCAAGTACGGTGGCGAGGGCGGCGCCGTCCAGGTGTACGCGGAGGTCGAGGGCCGCACGGTCTTCGTCTCCGTACGGGACCGGGGCCCCGGATTCGATCCGGACGCGGTGCCCGGTGACCGGATGGGCGTACGAGAATCAATCATCGGCCGGATGCAGCGCAACGGCGGTACGGCGAGGCTGCGTTCGGTGCCCGGCGGGGGCACGGAGGTCGAGCTGGAGATGGAGAGGGCAGAGGCATGACCGAGGAAACGACAGACCGCCACGTGCGGGTGGTGCTCGTCGACGACCACCGGATGTTCCGCACCGGGGTCCAGGCGGAGATCGGCGAGACCGGGACCACGGGTGTCGAGGTGGTCGGCGAGGCCGCCGACGTCGACCAGGCGGTCACGGTCATCACCGCGACCCGGCCCGAGGTCGTGCTGCTCGACGTGCACCTCCCGGGCGGCGGTGGCGTCGAGGTGCTGCGCCGCTCGGCGGCCATGATGGCCGCCGCCGAGAACCCGGTCCGCTTCCTCGCGCTGTCCGTCTCGGACGCGGCGGAGGACGTGATCGGCGTGATCCGCGGGGGTGCCCGCGGCTACGTCACCAAGACGATCACCGGCGCCGATCTGGTCGACTCGATCTTCCGGGTGCAGGACGGCGACGCGGTGTTCTCGCCGCGCCTGGCGGGTTTCGTGCTTGACGCCTTCGCCTCCACGGACGCGCCGCCGGTGGACGAGGACATGGACCGGCTCACCCAGCGCGAGCGCGAGGTGCTGCGGCTGATCGCCCGGGGCTACGCCTACAAGGAGATCGCCAAGCAGCTGTTCATCTCCGTGAAGACGGTCGAGTCGCATGTCTCCGCCGTGCTGCGCAAGCTCCAGCTCTCCAACCGCCACGAGCTGACCCGCTGGGCGACGGCCCGCCGGCTGGTCTGACCGCTCCGGTGCGATGCCATGGCTTTACCTGCGTAAAACCATGGCAAAACCGGCAACCCGGACGCGCACATGTCACTCTTGCCACAACGTGATGAGCCTGACCGGAACCCCCTTCTTCGTGACCGCGATCGCGGTGGCGGTGCTCGCCGTTCTGGTGCCGCTGTTCGTCTGGCACAAGGTCGGCGGGCCGGCCGTGGTGCGCGGCGCCGTACGGCTCTTCATGGTGTTCCTCGCCCAAGTCTCGGCGGTCGCCGTGGTGTTCGTGGCCGTCAACAACGCGAATGGCCTGTACGACACTTGGGGTGATCTGCTCGGCACCGACAGCCATGTCGGCGCCGCGCCCGATCTGGGCGTCGACGGCACCGGCGGGCACAGCATCGCCAAGGAGCCGCGCATCAAGCAGGCCTTCACGCCGGCCGACGACTCCCGGCTGGGCGCGGGCGTGCGGATGACGCAGCTGACCGGCCGGGTGTCCGGGGCGGACGGCGAGGTGTACGTGTGGCTGCCGCCGCAGTACGACGAACCGGCGTACCGGGCCAAGACCTTCCCCGTGGTCGAACTGCTGCCGGGCTACCCCGGCTCGGCCAAGGACTGGTTCGCCAACCTCGATGCCGCGGGCCAGCTCCGGCCGCTGATGGAGAAGGGCGAGGTCAAGCCGTTCATCCTGGTCGCGCCGCGCACCTCGCTGCTGGCCGGGCAGGACACCGGCTGCGCCAATGTGCCGGGCGTCGTCAACGCCGACACCTGGCTGAGCGTGGACGTCCGCAAGATGGTCACCGACAACTTCCGGGCCACCGACCGCTCCGACGGCTGGGCCGTCGCCGGGATATCGGCCGGCGCGC
This sequence comes from Streptomyces sp. NPDC050485, assembly GCF_044458185.1. NCBI lineage: Bacteria > Bacillati > Actinomycetota > Actinomycetes > Kitasatosporales > Streptomycetaceae > Streptomyces > Streptomyces sp. NPDC050485. The sequence continues at coordinate 79,607 of NZ_JBITHR010000024.1, forward strand.
ACTGCGCCGCCAAGCTCGCCGTCGAGCACCCCGACCGCTACCGCGCGGGCGCCGGGCTGTCCGGCTACAACGACCCGGCCGCCGAGTCCGACTCGATCACCGCGAGCGACCCGGTACTGCGCCGCGAGACCAACCCGCTGTGGATACTCGCCCACGCCAAGCACCCGCCGCGCACCTCGCTCTTCCTCACCGGCCAGCCGGGCGACGGCTTCGAGGACGGCCTCGCCCTGCGCAAGGCCGCGAAGCCGCCGACCAAGGTGTGGGTGCAGCAGACCGGCGGCGGCCACCTGAACGTGGTGTGGAAGCCGCTCGTCCCGGAGGTCTTCCGCTGGCTCTCCACCCAGCTGACCGGCGTCCAGGACGCGAAGGGCGGCCTGAGCCCCGACGGCGGCACCGCCGACGCCTCGGTGATCCAGGCCACGAGCAACTGGGGCGGCGGCCCGCTGCGACCCGGACGCAACTAGGGGGTGTCCGGCGGATTCACCGCCACCGCCCTGAAGAACGTGTAGTGGAAGGTGCCGCCCTCTGCCGCCGTGCGGTGCAGGTCGGCGATGCCGCGCGCCCACCGCGACGGCGTGCTGGCCCCGGCGGCCAGTGCCTCCTCCCGTACGGACTCGACCATCGCGATGAAGGTGTTCCGCGTGAAGCCGTCCACCAGTCCCGGCCGGGTGCGGTCGGCGTAGACGGTGCGCGGGTGGACCACGGCGTCGGCGTATCCGGCGCGGGCGAGCAGTGGTTCGAGCTCCCGGCCGAGCAGCGCGTTCCCGCCCGCCGCCCGTTGGAGGCGGACCTGGCAGTCGATCACCGCGCGGGCGTCCGCGCTGTCGGGGTGGAAGAACGCCGACCCGTGGTCGCCCTCGATGACGGTGATCGTGCCGCCGGGGCGCAGTACCCGGCGCAGCCCGGCGAGCGCGCCCGCCGGATCCGCCAGGTGTTCCAGTACGAAGCAGACGAAGAGATGGTCGAACTCCCCGTCGGGGAACGGCAGTTGAGTGAGATCGGCGCACTGCCAGGCGATCTCGGCGGCCGGCGCCTGGGCGGCCAGACGGGCGCGGGCCCGGGCGAGCGAATCGGGGGAGCGGTCGATCGCGGTGATCAGGGCGCCGGGGCTGGCTGCGGCCAGGTGCACCGTCTGGGCGCCCACCCCGCAGCCGACCTCCAGGACCCTGCTGCCGACCGGGTACGCGATGCCCTCGTGCAGCAGCGCCGCCAGAGTGTCCGCCTGGTCGCCGAGGCGCCGGCTCTCGCGTGCCGAATAGCCGTGTACGTAGTCGACTGCCGTGCCGGGCAGGGCGGTTGGGGAAGCGTTCATGGGCTCAGCGTGCTGCGACGATGGACCGGTGAACAGGTCCAATGAGGCTCACTCCGACCGGTCCATGAGCTCGCCCGGCAGCGACTTCCTCCAGCTCGACATCGCCGAGGCGCCGCCCGGCGGGCGCTCCGACTGGCTGGCCCGGCAGCTGCGGCTCGCCATCTCCGACGGGCGGCTGCCACTGGGGAGCCGGCTGCCCGCCACCCGTGTGCTCGCCGCCGAGCTGCGGGCGTCGCGCGGTGTGGTGACCGAGGCGTACCAGCGCCTGACGGAGGACGGGCACGTCGTGGGCCGGGGCCGCGCGGGCACGGTGGTCGTCGCGGCGCCGGTGACGGCGGCCACGCCGAGCGCCGGGGAGACCCGGCCGCCCGGCCTCACCCGGAACCCCTTCGCCGCACCTCCCGGCCCCGATGTCTTCGATTCCGTACGGGCGCTGCCCGCGCGGATCGACCTGTCGCCCGGGGTGCCCGATCTCGCGGCGTTCCCGCGGGCCGCCTGGCTGCGGGCCGAGCGTTCGGTGCTCGCGGAGCTGCCGGCCGCCCAGCTCGGCTACGGTGATCCGCGCGGCACACCGGCCCTGCGGCTCGCCGTCGCCGACTGGCTGGCCCGCAACCGCGGCATCCGGGCCGACCCCGACGACGTACTGATCGTCTCCGGCACCGCCCAGACACTCACCCTGCTCGGGGAGGTGCTGCGCGCCGACGGGATCTCGGCGGTCGCCGTGGAGGACCCGGGCTCGCTCGGCGCCCGCCAGCATCTGCGCCACCGGGGTCTGGACACGCCGCCGGTGCCGGTCGACGGCGAGGGCGTACGGGTCGACGCGCTGCGGGACAGCGGGGCGCCGGCCGTGCTGCTCACCCCGGCGCACCAGTTCCCGACCGGGGTGGTGCTCGGCGGTGTGCGGCGGCGCGAAGTGATGCGCTGGGCCGAGCGGGACGGCGGGCTGATCATCGAGGACGACTATGACGCCGAGCACCGTTATGACCGCGCGCCGGTGCCCGCGCTGCGCTCGATGCTGCCGCGGCACGTCATCTACGCGGGCAGCGTCTCCAAACTGCTCGCGCCCGCGCTGCGGGTGGGCTGGGTGGTGGCGCCGCCGCGCTACCGGGACGCCCTGGTCGAGGCCAAGCGGTTCGCGGACCTCGGCAACGCCACGCTGCCGCAGCTGGTCCTCGCCCGCTTCATGGCGTCCGGAGAGCTGGAGCGGCGGCTGCGCCTGGTGCGGCGAAGCCACCGGCGCCGCCGGGACGCGATGATCGAGGCGATCGGCGCCCACCTGCCGGGGGCGGTGGTGCACGGGGCGGCGGCGGGCCTGCACCTCATGGTCACCTTCGCGGGCCCGGGCTTCGACGACACGGCGCTGGCCGCCGCCGCACTCGCGCGGGGTGTCAAGGTGCACCCCTTGTCCTGGCACGGCCAGGGACGCGGGCGGCCGGGGCTCGTCCTCGGCTATGCGGCCGGCAGCGGATCAAACATCGCGGAGGGCATCGCCGTCCTCGCAGATGTACTGCGGGAGAAGTCGAGGGCACGAATCCGTACCGGCTGAGCAGCCAGGAGCACAGGGTGTCATCACTTGGTAAAACGCTGGTAAAAGGGGCAACTGGTGTTCGCGGGCGGCCCTCTACCGGGGCGTGATGAGCCTGACCGGTACCCCTTTCCTCGTGGTCGCGATCCTCGCGGCCGCGGCGGCCCTGCTGCTGCCCCTCGTCCTGTGGACCAGGATCGGCGGCCCCGCCGTCGTGCGGTGGGTGTCGCGGCTCCTCATGCTGGCCTTCGCCCAGGTCACCGCGATCCTCGTGGTCTTCCTCTTCGTGAACAACGCCAACGGCCTGTACGACACCTGGGGCGACCTCCTCGGCGGCGGCAACCACGTCAACGCCGCCCCGGACCTGGGTCCCGACGGCACCGGCGGCCGGAACGCGGCCGCCGCTCCCAAGGTGAAGCAGAAGTTCGAGCCGTACACCAGCAAGGTCGGCAAGGGCGTGCTGAAGACCACGCTCAAGGGGCAGGTCTCCGGCGTCGAGGGCGATGTGGCGGTGTGGCTGCCGCCGCAGTACAACGACCCGGCGTACAAGGACAAGACCTTCCCCGTGGTCGAGCTGCTGCCCGGCTACCCGGGGTCGATAGGCGCCTGGTTCGGCACGCTGAAGACGCAGGAGCAGCTCACGCCGATGATGGAGAAGGGCGAGGTCGCGCCGTTCATCCTGGTCTCGCCGCGCACCACCCTCCTGAGCGGCAAGGACACCGGCTGCGCCAATGTGCCGGGCGTCGTCAACGCCGACAGCTGGCTGAGCGTGGACGTCCGCAAGATGGTCACCGACAACTTCCGGGCCGACACCGGTGCCGACGGCTGGGCCGTCGCCGGATACTCCGCGGGCGCCCACTGCGCGGCCAAGCTGGCGATAGAGCACCCCGACCGCTACCGGGCGGGCGTGGACCTCTCCGGCTACAACGACCCGGCGGCCGAGCGCGACTCGATCACCGCGAAGGATCCGAAGCTGCGCGAGGAGACCAACCCGCTGTGGATCCTGACGCACGCCAAGACCGCGCCGCGCGTCTCGCTGTTCGTCTCGGGCGAGCAGACCGACGGCTACAACGACGGGGTGGCCCTGAAGAAGGCCGCCAAGGCGCCGACTTCGGTCACCGTGATGAAGCTCAACGGCGGCGGCCACGCCAGCGCGGTCTGGAAGACCCAGGTGCCGGACGTCTTCCGCTGGCTGACCAAGGAGATGGGCGCGGGCGCGAAGGTCGCTCCCGAGGCAGGAATCTGACGTAGCGTCAGAAGTTGTGCGGCGGTCGTGCCGCCCCGGCCCGCCGGTTCACGCGGGCCGGGCCGCCCCCGCGAACGGCATCTCATCGATCGGCGCGATCCGTACCGGCGCCCCCGGATGCGGGGCGTGGATCATCTGGCCGCCGCCGATGTACAGCCCGACGTGGCTGATCCCGGAGTAGAAGAACACCAGGTCGCCCGGGGCGAGTTCGGAGCGGGTGATCCGCGCGCCGGAGTTGATCTGGGTGTACGTGGTCCGGGGCAGCTGCACCCCGGCCGAGCCCCAGGCCGCCTGGGTCAGGCCCGAGCAGTCGAAGGACGAGGGCCCCGTCGCGCCCCACACATACGGTTTGCCGAGCGCGCTGTACGCGAAGGCGACGGCCGCTGCGGCGCGTGCGGTGGGGGCCGCGACCGGTCCGCGCGGCGCGTCGGCGGACCGGCCGGCCCGGGTGTCCGCCGGGGCCGCGGCGGGATCCTCGTAGGCGGCCCGCTCCGGCGCGGTGAGCTGGGCGAGCAGCGCCTCGGCGGCGGAGATCCTCGACTGGATGTCGCTCTTCTGCTTCTGCAACGTTGACTGCTGGCCGCGCAGCTCGGTGAGCTTTCCGTCGGCGGTGGAGTGCAGCCGGTCCAGCTCCGCGAGCTGCTTGCGCACGCCCGTCACGGCGGCCGCGGTCCGGTCCCCGGTCCGTTCCGCGAACGCGGCGTCGTCCAGGTACCGCCGCGGGTCGGCGGAGAGCATCAGCTGCAGCTCCGGGGCGACCGCGCCGCTGCGGTACTGGGCGGCCGCGAGCGAACCCAGCGCGTTGCGCGCGGTGTTGAGCCGATCGGTCTTGCGGGCGGCCTCGTCCCGCAGCTCGCTCAGTGAGCGCTCGGTCGCATCCGCCTTCTCCTTCGTCCCGTCGTACGCCTCCGTCGCGACCTCCGCGTCGTGGTACAGCTGGTCGACCTTGGCCTTGACCTGCGCCGGGGTGAGCTTCGGCTCCGCGTGCCCGGACCCCTCGAAGAGGGTCGCGGTGGCCGCCGACGCGAGCGCGAGCGTCGCCGCGGTGCGGGCGGCGGGGCCGGTGAGCGGATGCTGCTTGGGCTTTCGGTGGGCAGCCACGAGGGCCTTCACGTCCTTCCGTACGGCAGTGCTTGCGCCCTGCGGCCCCCTCGCGGGAGCCGTTCCGACGACGGACCGCACAGGGGGAGCGGCCCGCCGCCGGACCTTTCGGCGGGGGTGACCGACGGCCGCCCGGTGGTGCGGCGGCGGTGGGGAGTCGGCCACCTGGGGCAGGACGCTAAACCTGGATGACACGGCCCAGCGACGTAATGACGGGAAGTGCCACTTTCCGGCGCCGGAGCGACCGGTTTCGACCGTTGCGGGGGCAACGGCCCGCGGGCTCCGTGCCTGCTGTGACCGAAGTGCCGCTCGGGCCCCACCCGCTGCGGGGAGCCTGCTAAGCGGGAATTAGGCTCCGGCCCATGGACGTACTCATCAGTGTCTTCGTCGGACTGCACATCATCGGTATCGCGTCGCTGCTCGGCGGCTTCCTGACGCAGATGAAGGCGATGAGCGCGGGCACCGCCCGCTTCGTCCCGGCGATGCTGCACGGCGCCCTGACCATGCTGGTCACCGGAGTCGCCCTGGTCGGCCTCAACCAGGCCGACGACCACACCGTGAACACCATCAAGATCGGCGTGAAGCTCGCGATCCTGATCGTGGTCCTCGGCCTGGTCTATGTGAAGCGGGACGAGGAGAAGATCGAGAAGGGCCTGTTCGGGGCGGTCGGCGGGCTCACGATCGCGAACATCTTCATCGCACTGCTGTGGACCTGAGCCGGTCGCGCACGGGAGCCTGATCCGGCCCCGGGCGGGGCGCGCGCTCCCGTAGCCGGGGCCCTCTTCCCCAAGGGGGCCGCGGTGTGTCAGAGGGGCGGCCTAGACTCGGGAGACGATGAGCAGCCTCTTTGATGACAGCTTCCTGGCGGACCTCCAGCCCTCTGAGGAGGAGCACCCGCCGCCGCCCGAGGAGTCGCACGCGCCGGAAGCGGTGCCGGACGACCTGTTCGGGGGCCGGTTCGACGCGCCCGTGGACCGGGACGCGCACTACCGCGGCGGCGCCCCGCGCCCGGTGATCGACGCGGCGGCCCTGCTCGACGGGCTGAACGAACAGCAGCGCGCCGCCGTGGTGCACGCGGGCTCGCCGCTGCTCATCGTGGCCGGCGCGGGCTCCGGCAAGACCCGGGTGCTCACCCACCGCATCGCCCACCTCCTCGCGACCCGCGGGGTGCACCCCGGCCAGATCCTCGCGATCACCTTCACCAACAAGGCCGCGGGCGAGATGAAGGAGCGCGTCGAGCAGCTCGTCGGCCCGCGCGCCAACGCGATGTGGGTCATGACCTTCCACAGCGCGTGCGTACGGATCCTGCGCCGCGAGTCCAAGAGGCTCGGCTTCACCTCGTCGTTCTCGATCTACGACGCGGCCGACTCCAAGCGCCTGATGGCGCTGGTCTGCCGGGACCTCGACCTGGACCCCAAGCGCTTCCCGCCGAAGTCGTTCAGCGCCAAGGTGTCCAACCTGAAGAACGAGCTGATCGACGAGGAGACCTTCGCCGGGCAGGCCGCCGACGGGTTCGAGAAGACGCTCGCCCAGGCGTACACGATGTACCAGGCGCGGCTGCGCGAGGCCAACGCGCTGGACTTCGACGACATCATCATGACCACGGTCCACCTGCTCCAGGCGTTCCCGGACGTCGCCGAGCACTACCGGCTGCGCTTCAGGCACGTCCTGGTGGACGAGTACCAGGACACCAACCACGCCCAGTACACCCTCGTACGGGAACTGGTGGGTCCGGCCGGCGAGGCCCAGGCCCCCGCCGAGCTGTGCGTGGTCGGCGACGCCGACCAGTCGATCTACGCCTTCCGAGGCGCGACGATCCGCAACATCCTCCAGTTCGAGGAGGACTACCCGAACGCGACGACGATCCTCCTGGAGCAGAACTACCGCTCCACCCAGACGATCCTGTCCGCCGCGAACGCGGTGATCGAGCGCAACGAGAGCCGCCGCCCGAAGAACCTGTGGACGGACGCCGGACCCGGCGCGCAGATCACCGGCTACGTCGCGGACACCGAGCACGACGAGGCGCAGTTCGTCGCCGACGAGATCGACCGGCTCACCGACAAGGGCGAGGCCAAGGCGGGCGACGTCGCCGTCTTCTACCGCACCAACGCGCAGTCCCGGGTCTTCGAAGAGATCTTCATCCGGGTCGGCCTGCCCTACAAGGTCGTCGGCGGCGTCCGCTTTTACGAGCGCAAGGAGGTCCGGGACGTCCTGGCCTATCTGCGCGTCCTGTCGAACGCCGAGGACACCGTCCCGCTGCGCCGCATCCTCAACGTCCCCAAGCGCGGCATCGGCGAGCGCGCCGAAGCGATGATCGACGCCCTGTCGCTGCGCGAGAAGATCACCTTCCCGCAGGCGCTGCGCCGGGTGGACGAGGCGTACGGAATGGCGGCCCGCTCGGCCAACGCCGTCAAGCGGTTCAACGCGCTGATGGAGGAGCTCCGTACGATCGTGGACTCCGGTGCCGGGCCCGCCGTCGTCCTCGAAGCGGTGCTCGAACGGACCGGCTACCTCGCCGAGTTGCAGGCCTCCACCGACCCGCAGGACGAGACCCGCATCGAGAACCTCCAGGAACTGGCCGCCGTGGCCCTGGAGTTCGAGCAGGAGCGGGGCGAGGAGGAAGGCGCGGGCACGCTCGCGGAATTCCTGGAGAAGGTCGCCCTGGTCGCCGACTCCGACCAGATCCCCGACGAGGACCAGGACGGCTCCGGCGTCATCACCCTGATGACCCTGCACACCGCCAAGGGCCTCGAATTCCCCGTCGTGTTCCTCACCGGCATGGAGGACGGCGTCTTCCCGCACATGCGCGCGCTCGGCCAGGCCAAGGAGCTGGAGGAGGAGCGGCGCCTCGCCTACGTCGGCATCACACGCGCCCGCGAGCGGCTGTACCTGACCCGTTCCTCGATGCGCAGCGCCTGGGGCCAGCCCTCGTACAACCCGGCCTCGCGCTTCCTGGAGGAGATCCCGGTCCAGCACCTGGAGTGGAAGCGGACCGGGCCGATGGCCGCCCCGGCGGGCCCGGTGTCGGGCAAGTCGCTCGGCGGCGGGATCGGCGCCTCGCTGTCGTCGTCGCGCTCCAAGGCGGGACCCTCGGGCTTCGCGACCCGGCGCGGCAGCGACAAGCCGGTGGTCTCGCTCTCGGTCGGTGACCGCGTCACGCACGACCAGTTCGGCCTGGGCACCGTCATGTCGGTGACCGGCTCGGGCTCGGACGCGCAGGCCACGATCGACTTCGGCGACGAGCGCCCCAAGAAGCTGCTGCTGCGCTACGCGCCGGTCGAGAAGCTGTAGTTCGCTACGTCGGCTACGTCGGGTCGAGGCCGTGGCTGCGCAGCCACGGCAGCGGGTCGATCGACGAGCCGCCGTCGGGCCGTACCTCGAAGTGGAGGTGCGGTCCGGTGGAGTTGCCGGAGTTCCCCGAGTACGCGATGACCTGGCCGGCCTTCACCGGGCCCGAGCGCAGCTTGGTGCTGGACAGGTGGCAGTACCAGGTCTCGGTGCCGTCGTCGCCGGTCACTATGGCCATGTTTCCGTAGGCGCTGTTCCACTGGGTGCGGACCGTGCCGTCGATCGCCGACATCACGGGAGTGCCGTACGAGACCGGGAAGTCGATGCCGGTGTGCACCGACATCCAGTTGACGCCGGCCTGCCCGTAGTACGCGCTGAGCCCCTTCTGCGTCACCGGCACGACGAACTTGGGGCGCGCGGCTTCCTTGGCGGCGGCCGCGTCATCCTTTTTCTTCTTCTCCGCGTCCTGGCGGGCCTTGAGGTCGAGACGTTCCTGCGTCCGGCTGGCCCGGTCGGCGAAGCTGTTCGCGTCGGCGCTGAGATGGGCGAGCTGGGTGTCCAGCGCGGTGTTGGCGGCGACCGGCTTGACCGAGGCGGGGTCGGCCGCGGCCGTCACGGTGGTCCCGTCGTCCTTGCCGCCGGTGAGCCCGCTCACGGAGGCGACCGCGACCCCCGCGACGCCCATCACGCACACGGACGGCACCGCGACGGTCAGCAGCGCCGAACGCTTGGCGGGGTTGCGCCGCCGACGCCCGGCACCGCGCCGCGCCTCGGCCCGCGAACCCGGGACGACCGGGCTGGGCAGATCGACAGCGTCCGGCTCGGGATCATGCTCGGGCTCCGGCTCGGGCTCCAGGGTGGAGAACTCAGCTGTCTCGTAAGCGAGTTGAGGCTCGGGTGCTGCGTGACTCTCGGGCTCGGGCTCGGGGTACGTGGCCGGTGTCGCCGCCGTCGCGTGCCACCCGGTGGCGTCGTACGTACCGGTGTCGGAGCGGGTGCCGGGTACGGACCACTGGCCCGTGGTGTCGTACGCGGCGGCGAAGGCGCTGTTGTCGTACTGACCGGTGCCCTGCGCCTGGTTCCAGGCGCCGGCGTCCCACTGGCCCGTCGTGTCGAAAGTGGCGGTGTCGAACGTGCCGGTACCGGAATTCTGGGTGGGGAAGACCTGGGTGGCGAACGCGCCGGTGTCGAACTGGCCGGTGCCGAAGGCGCGGGCGTCGAAGCCGCCGGTCGCGCAGCTCGGGTCGTACGCGGTGGCCTGGGCCGGAACCGTCCACTGGCCGGTGGTGTTGTACGGGTCGTGCGCGGAGGCGAAGACACCGGTGTCGAACTGGCCGCTGTGGCCTGCCGCGTAGCCGTTCTGACCGGCGTAGGTGTGCTGCGCCGTGTACTGCATCGAGCCGTAGAGCGGATCGGCGTCGAAGCTTCCGGTGTGGGCGCTGTCGCCACCGTGGCCGCTGCTGCCGCTGAGGTAACCGTCGTGTCCGACGTACCCGGCGTGGGCGTGCTGGTCAGTCACCAACTTCTCTCTCGCCTCGGCAACAGAACCTGCGGCCGGGTGCCCTGACGGGCGGGGGTCCCGGGGAAAGCAGTGGCGCGACTGTACCCGGCGGTATGCGAGGCCGACAATCTTCGGAAGGTTTTACGGTCCGAGGTACGGGGCATTCAGCCGCCTTTCGGCGGACTGATGGCAGAGTTTTTGGCCCTGAGTTCGAGACGCGTTCGACGCGTGACGCGTTGCCTGTACGGCCCCGCCGGGGCCATCGGGGTCTGATCCAAGCCACCGTCAGGGCCCTGGCGCCCGGACGTCGGATGGCTTGTACTGGGTGGCGACGAACTCGCTCAGGCCACGGAGAACGCCTCCTGACCTGCGACCTCCGGCTGTCCGGCGGTCAACGCCTGACGCACTCCGGCCGCGACCGCCGGATGCACCGGCATCGCCAGATGACCGATTCCCGTCACCCGGACGTTCTGGGCGAGCAGATCCGGGTGGTCGATGCGGGCCGTCTCGACGGGCACCATCAGCGTGTCGAGGTCGCTCCAGAAGCTCACGAAGCGGGTGCGGATGTCCGGCGCGGGCCTGCGCAGCTCCTCGACGATCTCGGAGCCGGGACACATCTGCCGCACGATCGGGTGAGCGTGCCCGAGCTGCGCGGAGCGGGTGCCGGAGTGCGGGGTGCCCAGCGTGACCAGCGTACGGACGCGGAGATCACCGCCCAGGCGCTGTACGTAGTAGCGGGCTATCAGTCCGCCCAGGCTGTGCCCGACGATGTCCACCTCGCGGTGCCCGGTGCGGGCGCAGATCTCCTCGACATGGCGGCCGAGCAGTTCGGCGGCGACCCTGATGTCGCAGGTCAGCGGCGAGTAGTTGAGCGATTCGAGATGCCGCCAGCCGTGCCGGGCCAGCGAGCGGCGCAGCAGTACGAAGACGGACCGGTTGTCGATGAAGCCGTGCAGCAGGACCACCGGCGGGTGTGAGCGGCCCGCGGTGGGCAGCTGCGGGGTGGCGGTGGCGGCGTTGTCCGGGCGTCGTTCGGGCGCGAGGCCGGAGGGGTAGAGGAGCAGGTGGCCCGCCAGCACGGCCAGATCGAGCGCGGTGGCCCGGACCAGTGCCGCCGAGAGCCAGGCGCGGCGCAGGTACAGCGGCAGAAACGATAAGACCTGCACGGCGGCGACCTCCCCAATGGCACACAGGGAGACCACTCCGTCCCCCGTAATGCCCTCATGGGGGCTCCGCCGGTGAAGGCTGTCGCGGGCCCGGCCCCGAAAACGCGAGGGGCCGGACCGCCGTGCTGTGCGGCTGGCAGCACGGTGGTGCGGCGCCTTCGTAGCGGCTCCCCTTGCGACCGCGCCCGCGCCGTGGCGACCGCGTTCCGGCTGGTGCCGGTGGGCCGACTGGTGCGGGTCCGGTGCAATACGAATGTGTCCCACGTGTGATTTCCCCCTCCCTCTCCACCGTGAAACGGCGGGTTGCGGGATGCTGTCGATAACGTTCGTTCACTTCCCCGGCCCTTCGGCGCGGGGGTGCGCAGGTGGGACATGTGGAGGCAGTGATGGGTGTAACTGGTCCGATCCGCGTGGTGGTGGCCAAGCCGGGGCTCGACGGTCACGATCGCGGGGCCAAGGTCATCGCGCGGGCGCTGCGTGACGCCGGCATGGAGGTCATCTACACCGGGCTGCACCAGACGCCCGAGCAGATCGTGGACACCGCCATCCAGGAGGACGCCGATGCGATCGGCCTCTCCATCCTGTCCGGCGCGCACAACACGCTGTTCGCGAAGGTGCTTGAGCTGTTGAAGGAGCGGGATGCGGAGGACATCAAGGTCTTCGGCGGCGGCATCATTCCCGAGGCGGACATTCCGCCGCTGAAGGAGCTCGGGGTGGCGGAGATCTTCACGCCCGGGGCGACCACGGCGTCCATCGTGACCTGGGTCAACGCGAACGTCAGGCAGCCGGCGGGAGCGTGACGCCGGGCGCGCGACCCCCTGGGGGCGGAGCCCCCAGCTGCCCGGCCCGGGGGGGCTAGCCCCGTAGTTCCTCCCTCATCGCCGCGCGCAGCGACAGCGTTGCCGCCAGTCGCTGGAACGCCTCCGCCCAGTACCCCCCGGCCCCCGGCGACGCCCCCTCGGACTCCGGCGGCGTAGCCGTCAGCGCTTCCAGGCGGGGGGACTCCGACGGGTCGAGGCAGCGTTCCGCCAGGCCCATCACGCCGCTGAAGCTCCAGGGGTAGCTCCCCGCGTCCCGCGCGATCTCCAGCGCGTCGACTACCGCTCGGCCCAGCGCCCCGGCCCACGGCACGACGCACACCCCGAGCAGCTGGAACGCTTCCGACAGACCGTGCGCGGCTATGAACTCGGCCACCCAGTCCGCCCGTTCCCCCTCCCCGAGCGTGGACAGCAGCTTGGCCCGCTCGGCCAGGGACGTCGTGCCCGCCGCTTCGCCGGGCGGCGCCGAGGGGGTGCCGAGCAGAGCCCGGGACCACTCCGCGTTCCGCTGGCGCACCGCCGCCCGGCACCAGGCGGCGTGCAGTTCGTCGGCCCAGCCGTCGGCAACGGGCAGCGCCACGATGTCCCGAGGAGTGCGCCCGCCGAGCCGGGCGGGCCAGGTATCCAGCGGCGCCGACTCCACCAACTGGCCGAGCCACCACGACCGTTCGCCCCGCCCGGCGGGCGGCCTCGGCGCGACCCCGTCCCGCTGAAGTGCCGCATCGCACTCGTGCGGCGCCTCCACCGCGATCAACGCCCCCTCGCCCGTCCGGTCAAGGGACACACAGGTCGCCGCGCGCCGCGCCATCCGGGCCGCGAGCGCCGAACCGGGCAGCGCGGACAGCAGCTCCGCCGCGGTCGCCCGCACATTGCGGCTGCGGTCGGCCAGCGCTCGCTCCAGGAACGGCTCGTCCGCATCCGAGAGCCCGCCGCGCAGCGAGTCCAGGAACATCAGCCGGTCCTCGGCCCGCTCGGTCGGCCACGTCGCGGCCAGCAGCGCACGCCCCGCCCCCGGATCGTGCGCCCGAACCGCCCCCAGCAGCGCCACCCGCTCGGCGAACAGCCCTTCCTCCCACAGGAGTTGTACGGAATCGGTGTCCCCGGGGTCGGGCAGCGCCGCACTGCCCGAAGCGCCGCGCAGCGCGAACCGCCACTCCGGGTTGAGCCGGGCCAGCCACAGCCCGCGCGAGCCCGCGAAGGCCAGCGCCAGGGGGCGCAGATCGGTGCGGGCCCGCGCCGCGTCGAGCAGCGCGGGCAGCAGCGAGGCCGGTGCGCGGTAGCCCCGCTCGTTCGCGGCGGCCAGCCACTGCGGAAGCAGCTCACCCAGATCGGGCGCGGTCCCGCGCCGGCCCCCGGCACGCGCGGGCGCCGAACGGTCGGCGAGCAGCAGCGCCAGACGCCGACCGGCCGCCTCCGGCAGCGCGGGCCGCCCGTCCGCCGGTGCCACCTCGGGACGTACGCCCGCAGCGGCCGGAAGCAGCCCGGCCCTGCGCCGCAGGGTCTGCGCGGCAGCGGCATCGAGCAGCTCCCCTGGTGTCCCGGCAACCGGACGCCGGTCCGTCCCCAGCAGCCCCGCCGCCACCAGTTCCTCCCAGGAACATGCGCCGGTCCCCCCGATGATGGTGCTGATTTCCCCGATGGTGGTGCTGGTCATCGATCCCCCCTCGTTTCATCGATCCCCCTCGGTTCGTCCGACCGTCCGACCGACCGTCTGGCCGTCCGACCGACCGTCTGGCCGACGGCCCGTCGAGCGAGGCTCGCTCACGTCAGCCGAGGTTCGCTCACGTCAGCTGCACCGCCTCCACCGCCCCGTCCGCCCATGCCGCCAACGGCCGGAATCCCCGGTGGCCGCATTCGCCGAAGACCGTGACCGGGGCGCCCCCGGACAGGGCGACGAGTCTCCACAGGCCCGCGCGGGCCGCCGTTCCCGGAGTCACCGGCAGCGCGAACTCGCCTGCCGCGTCGGCCAGTTGCCAGCCGTCGTCGCCGTCCTTCGGGGGTACGGGTATGACCTCGGTCAGGGTCGCGGGGCAGGCGTCCAGCCAGGGGTCGTCCAGGAGGGCTCGCCCGTACCGCTCGACCGCCTCGGTGGTCGGGCCGCCCGGGGGCGGGCCCCCGGCCCGGGCCGGGGTGCCGTACCGCTCGCCCAGCGCGGCGCGCAGCCGGCCCGCGCCCGGGTACGGCGTCAGGTCGGCTTCGATCGCCAGGCCGACCGGCAGCGTGATGCCGGGGGCGCGGCCCGCCGCGCCGAAGTCCAGGATCAGCGCCCAGCGGCCCGAGCCCCTTCCGTACAGCCATATCCGGCGCGTGGTGAGCTTCGCGTCGGCCGTGTCGTACTGGGCCAGGACCTGCCAGCTGTCGCGGATCGCGGGACCCTGCGGCGTGGCGGGCAGGCCGATGCGGGAGCGGACCGTCGCGGCCAGCGGTTTTGGCAGGGTGTCGCGGCCCAGCCAGGCCCGGTCGAGCAGGTGCAGCAGCGCACACTCTTCGAGCAGCCGCGTCGGCCAGCCCGCTCCGGAACCCGGAATCGCCCCCAACTCCCGTACCCTGCCCGCCAGTCCGGGCGCCTGCGCGTCCACCATGCGGGCGGCCGTCTCCTCCCACAGGCCGTACCCGGGGCGCTCGGCCGCCGCCAGCCCGCCGCGCAGCAGATCCGCCAGGCGCCGCTCCAGCTCGACCGCGCCCGCGGTCACCCGCTCCGCCCGTCTCTCGGCCCGCCGCCTGGCCGCCGCCGGGTCAACGGTCTTGGCCCCGACGGCTGTTGGCTCCGCTCTCGTCATGTCCCCGAAGGTACGGGCGACCACTGACAATCGGCTCTGACCTGCGACGACGAGTGATTGTCAGTGGCGTGGTGCACGGTGGACCCACAAGCCGGTCGAACGTCTCGAACGACCTGAGGGGGAGCCATGACCGTGTCCGAAATCGCGTCCGCCCACGCGGAGTCCGCCCGCGCCGAGTCCCGCGCGGAGGCGGCGCTGCGGCCGCACGCCGAGCACGCCTTCGCGGACGAGCTGGCGGCGCTGGCCGCCGCCGACGACCGGCCCCGCCCGGCCCGCTGGCGGCTCTCGCCGTGGGCGGTCGCCACCTATCTGCTCGGCGGCACCCTGCCCGGCGGCACGGTGATCACACCGAAGTACGTGGGCCCGCGGCGCATCGTCGAGGTCGCCGTCAGCACCCTCGCCACCGACCGCGCGCTGCTCCTGCTCGGCGTGCCCGGCACCGCCAAGACCTGGGTGTCGGAGCATCTCGCCGCGGCCGTCAGCGGAGACTCCACCCTTCTCGTGCAGGGCACCGCCGGCACCCCGGAGGAAGCCGTGCGGTACGGCTGGAACTACGCGCAGCTGCTCGCGCACGGCCCGAGCCGCGAGGCGCTCGTGCCGAGTCCCGTCATGCGGGCCATGGCGCAGGGCATGACCGCGCGGGTCGAGGAGCTCACGCGCATCCCGGCCGACGTGCAGGACACCCTCATCACGATCCTGTCCGAAAAGACCTTGCCCATCCCGGAGTTGGGGTCCGAGACGCAGGCCGTACGGGGCTTCAACCTGATCGCCACCGCCAATGACCGGGACCGCGGCGTCAACGAGCTGTCCAGTGCCCTGCGCCGCCGCTTCAACACGGTGGTGCTGCCGCTGCCCGCCACCGCGGAGGCCGAGGTCGACATCGTCTCGCGCCGCGTCGATCAGCTCGGCCGCTCGCTCGACCTGCCCGCCGTGCCGGACGGGACGGCGGAGATCCGCCGCGTCGTCACCGTCTTCCGCGAGCTGCGCGACGGCGTGACCTCCGACGGCCGCACCAAGCTCAAATCCCCTTCGGGGACGCTCTCCACCGCCGAGGCGATCTCCGTGGTGACCGGCGGGCTCGCGCTCGCCGCGCACTTCGGCGACGGCGTGCTCAGGTCCGGCGACGTGGCCGCCGGAGTCCTCGGCGCCGTGGTGCGCGACCCGGCGGCGGACCGCGTCGTCTGGCAGGAGTATCTGGAGACGGTGGTACGCGAGCGGCACGGCTGGAAGGACTTCTACCGCGCCTGCCGCGAGGTGTCCGCATGACAGCGGCGCCGCGCACCACCCCGGCCCGCGCGGAAGGGCCCCTGCTGCTGGGGGTGCGGCACCACGGCCCCGGCTCGGCGCGTGCGGTGCGGGATGCGCTGGAGGCGGCCCGGCCGCGCGCCGTGCTCATCGAGGGGCCGCCCGAGGGGGACGCGCTGCTCGTGCTCGCCGGGGACCCGGACCTGCGGCCGCCGGTCGCGCTGCTCGCCCATGTCCTGGACGATCCGGGGCGGGCCGGGTTCTGGCCGATGGCCGAGTTCTCGCCGGAGTGGGTGGCGATCCGCTGGGCCCTGGAGCACGGCGCGGAGGTCCGCTTCATCGACCTGCCCGCCGCCCACTCGCTGGCGACGGGGGAGGAGCCCGGGGAGACGGCGAGCGGTCCACGGATCGACCCCATCGGCACGCTCGCCGACGCCGCCGGGTACGACGACCCGGAGCGGTGGTGGGAGGACGCCGTGGAACACCGGGCGGCTTCGGCCGATCCCCGCGCGCCGTTCGCCGTGCTCGCCGAGGCCATGGCCGTGCTCCGCGAGACGTACGGTGACGGCGGTCATCCGCGCGACCTGATCCGCGAGGCTCATATGCGCCAGCAACTGCGGGCGGCGGCAAGGGAGTTCGGAGCCGGTGTCGCCGTGGTCTGCGGGGCCTGGCATGTGCCCGTGCTCGACGGGAAGTTCACCGTGGCGGGCGACCGCGCCCTGCTCAAGGGGCTGCCCAAGGTCAAGGTCGAGCTGACCTGGGTGCCGTGGACGTACCGCAGGCTCGCCCGGCGCAGCGGGTACGGCGCGGGGATCGACTCGCCCGGCTGGTACGGGCACCTGTTCAGCGCCCCCGACCGGCCGGTGGAGCGCTGGATGACCAAGGTCGCCGGGCTGCTGCGGAAGGAGGACCGCCAGGTTTCCCCGGCCCATGTCATCGAGGCCGTCCGGCTCGCCGGGACGCTCGCCGCGCTGCGCGGCCGCCCGCTGCCGGGCCTCGCCGAGACCACCGATGCCGTACGTGCCGTGCTGTGCGAGGGCTCCGACGTACCGCTCGCGCTGATCCAGGACCGGCTGATCGTGGGCGACGTGCTCGGTGAGGTGCCCGACGCGGCGCCCGCCGTGCCGCTCCAGCGCGATCTCGTACGGGCCCAGCGCGCGCTGCGGCTCAAACCGGAGGCGTCGGCGCGGGAGTTGGAGCTCGACCTGCGCAAGGAGACCGACTCCGGGCGCAGCCGGCTGCTGCACCGGCTGCGGCTGCTCGGCGTCGGCTGGGGCGAGCCGGGCCGGGCCCGCTCCACCGGCACCTTCCGGGAGAGCTGGCGGCTGCGCTGGGAACCCGAGCTGTCGGTGCGGGTCGCCGAGGCAGGGGTGTGGGGCACTACCGTCCTGGCCGCCGCCACCGCCAAGGCCGAGTCGGACGCGGCCGCCGCGACCGCGCTGGGCGACGTCACCGACCTCGCCGAGCGCTGCCTGCTGGCCGAACTGCCGGACGCGCTCCCGGTGGTGATGCGCGCGCTCGCCGACCGTGCGGCGCTCGACACCGATGTCGCCCACCTCGCCCAGGCCCTGCCTGCCCTCGCCCGCACCCTGCGCTACGGAGACGTGCGCGGCACCGCCACCGAGGGGCTCGCCGAGGTCGCGGCGGGCCTCGCCGAACGGATCTGCGTCGGCCTGCCGCCCGCCTGCACCGCCCTGGACGCGGTCGGCGCCGCCGAGATGCGCACCCATCTGGACGCCGTGCACACCGCCATCGGTCTCCTCCCGGAACCGGATGGCGCCGCCGAGATGCGCACCGATCTGGATGCCGTCCACACCGCCATGGACCTCCTCCCGGAACCGGTCGGTACCCGCTCCGGCGGGCTTCGCGCGCGCTGGTCCGGTGTGCTCGCGCGGCTCGCCTCGCGGGACAGCGTTCCCGGGGGCATCCGCGGCCGGGCGGCGCGGCTGCTGCTGGACGACGGGCGGGTGGCGAGCGAGGACGCGGCCCGGTACCTGGGGCTCGCCCTCTCGCCCGGCACGCCGCCCGCCGACGCGGCCGCCTGGATCGAGGGGTTCTTCGGCGGCGCCTCCGGCGGCGGCCTGCTCCTGGTGCACGACGAGGTGCTGCTCGGCCTGGTGGACGGCTGGCTGACGGGCGTGGCGCCGGACGCGTTCACCGACGTACTCCCGCTACTGCGCCGGACGTTCGCCGCTTACGAACCAGGGGTGCGCCGCACGCTCGGGGAGCTGGTGCGGCGCGGACCGGACGCGCGGGCCGGGTACGGCGATGCTGCCCCACCCGGGTTCGGCTCCGGGCTCGACGCGGCGCGGGCCGACGCCGTACTGCCGCTGGTCGCCCTTCTGCTGGGGCGCGGCGGATCCAACAACCTTGTGGAGGTGGGTAGTTGAGCGGCATCCAGGCGGGGACGGACGAGCGGCTGCGGCGCTGGCGGCTGGTTCTCGGCGGGGAGCCGGGCGCCGAAGGGACGGGCCGCGCGCTCACTGGGCGGGACGCCGCGATGGACGGCGCGCTCGGGGCGCTCTACGGCGGCGGGGCGAGCGGGGCCGGGGAGCGCGGTGCCGGGCTCGGGGCGTCCGCGCCGTCCGTCGCACGCTGGCTCGGCGACATCCGTACGTACTTCCCGAGCTCCGTGGTGCAGGTCATGCAGCGTGACGCCATCGACCGGCTCGGGCTCGCGGCCCTCCTTGTGGAGCCGGAGATGCTGGAGGCCGTCGAGCCCGACGTCCACCTCGTGGGCACCCTGCTCTCGCTCACGGCGGCGATGCCCGAGACCACCCGGGAGACCGCCCGTGCCGTGGTGCGCAAGGTGGCCGAGGACCTGGAGAAGCGGCTCGCCGCCCGCACCCGGGCCACCCTCACTGGCGCCCTCGACCGCGCCGCCCGCGTCAGCCGCCCGCGCCACCGCGACATCGACTGGGACCGCACCGTCCGGGCCAACCTGAAGAACTACCTCCCCGAGCACGGGACCGTCGTGCCCGAGCGGCTCATCGGGTACGCGCGGGCCGCGCGGGGCGTGAAGAAGGAGGTCGTGCTGTGCGTCGACCAGTCCGGGTCGATGGCCGCCTCCGTCGTCCACGCCGCCGTCTTCGGTGCCGTCCTCGCCTCGATGCGCTCGCTCGCGACCCGGCTCGTGGTCTTCGACACCGCTGTCGTGGACCTCACCGACCAGCTGGCCGACCCCGTCGACGTGCTGTTCGCCACCCAGCTCGGCGGCGGCACCGACATCAACCGGGCGCTCGCCCACTGCCAGTCGCGGATCACCCGCCCCGCCGACGCCGTGGTCGTTCTGATCAGTGATCTTTACGAGGGCGGGATACGGCACGAGATGCTCAAGCGGGTCGCCGCGATGCAGGCGTCCGGGGTCCAGTTCGTGACCCTGCTCGCGCTCTCCGACGAAGGCGCCCCGGCGTTCGACCGCGAGCACGCCGCGGCCCTGGCCGCCCTGGGGGTACCCGCCTTCGCCTGCACCCCGGACCTCTTCCCCGACGTGATGGCCGCGGCGATCGAGCGGCGGCCGCTCCCGATACCCGAGGCGTGGCCCGGGGCAGCCGCCAACGCGCGCTGAGCAGGTGATCTGTGACAGGTATCACCGCTCAGGTGTGATCTGTGATTTAGGGACCTACGTCCTGCGGAGATAACCTGCGAGACGGACATGCCGCGTACTCGGACACCGTGTACGCCTCCCTCAGTGACAGCGCCGTCACGTTGCCCTTCGCGGCACGCCCAGCAGACAACGCAACCGCGATACCACTGAAAAGGGACGGACGCGCGTGGACCTGTTCGAGTACCAGGCGAGGGACCTCTTCGCCAAGCACGGTGTACCGGTGCTGGCCGGTGAAGTCATCGACACGCCTGAGGCGGCGCGCGAGGCCACCGAGCGTCTTGGCGGCAAGTCGGTCGTCAAGGCGCAGGTGAAGGTCGGCGGCCGAGGCAAGGCCGGCGGCGTCAAGCTGGCCGCCACCCCGGACGAGGCCGTCGCCCGCGCGACGGACATCCTCGGCATGGACATCAAGGGCCACACGGTCCACAAGGTGATGATCGCCGAGACCGCGCCGGAGATCGCCGAGGAGTACTACGTCTCGTACCTCCTCGACCGCACCAACCGGACCTTCCTGGCCATGGCCTCGGTCCAGGGCGGCGTGGAGATCGAGGTCGTCGCGGAGGAGAACCCCGACGCCCTCGCGAAGGTCCCGGTCGACGCCAACGAAGGCGTTTCGATCGAGAAGGCCCGCGAGATCGTCGCCCAGGCGAAGTTCCCGGCCGAGGTCGCCGAGCAGGTCGCCGAGATCCTGGTGACGCTGTGGGACACCTTCATCAAGGAGGACGCCCTCCTGGTCGAGGTCAACCCGCTCGCCAAGGTCGCCGACGGCCGGGTCATCGCCCTCGACGGCAAGGTCTCGCTCGACGAGAACGCCGAGTTCCGCCAGGCGGACCACGCCGCCCTTGAGGACAAGGCGTCGGCCAACCCGCTGGAGGCGGCCGCCAAGGCCAAGAACCTCAACTACGTCAAGCTCGACGGCGAGGTCGGCATCATCGGCAACGGCGCGGGTCTCGTCATGAGCACCCTGGACGTCGTCGCGTACGCAGGTGAGAACCACGGCGGCGTGAAGCCGGCCAACTTCCTCGACATCGGTGGCGGCGCGTCCGCCCAGGTGATGGCGAACGGCCTGGAGATCATCCTCGGCGACGCGGACGTCAAGTCCGTGTTCGTCAACGTCTTCGGTGGCATCACCGCCTGCGACGAGGTCGCCAACGGCATCGTCCAGGCCCTCGCGCTGCTCGCCGAGAAGGGCGAAGAGGTCACCAAGCCGCTGGTCGTGCGCCTCGACGGCAACAACGCGGAGCTGGGTCGCAAGATCCTGTCGGACGCGAACCACCCGCTCGTGCAGCGCGTGGACACCATGGACGGCGCGGCCGACAAGGCCGCCGAGCTCGCGGCTGCGAAGTAAGGGACGAGGGACTCCAACACCATGGCTATCTTCCTCACCAAGGACAGCAAGGTCATCGTCCAGGGCATGACCGGCGCCACCGGCATGAAGCACACCAAGCTCATGCTCGCCGACGGCACCGACATCGTCGGTGGCGTGAACCCCCGCAAGGCGGGCACGTCGGTCGACTTCGACGGCACCGAGGTCCCGGTCTTCGGCTCCGTCAAGGAAGCGATGGAGAAGACGGGCGCCGACGTGTCCGTCCTCTTCGTGCCGCCGGCGTTCGCGAAGGCGGCCGTTGTCGAGGCGATCGACGCCGAGATCGGTCTCGCCGTCGTCATCACCGAGGGCATCGCCGTCCACGACTCCGCCGCCTTCTGGGCGTACGCGAAGTCGAAGGGCAACAAGACCCGCATCATCGGCCCGAACTGCCCGGGTCTGATCACCCCCGGCCAGTCCAACGCCGGCATCATCCCGGGTGACATCACCAAGCCGGGCCGTATCGGCTTGGTGTCGAAGTCCGGCACGCTGACCTACCAGATGATGTACGAGCTGCGCGACATCGGCTTCTCGTCCGCCGTCGGCATCGGTGGCGACCCGGTCATCGGCACCACGCACATCGACGCGCTCGCCGCGTTCGAGGCCGACCCCGAGACCGACCTGATCGTGATGATCGGCGAGATCGGCGGCGACGCCGAGGAGCGTGCGGCCGACTTCATCAAGGCCAACGTCACGAAGCCGGTCGTCGGTTACGTCGCGGGCTTCACCGCGCCCGAGGGCAAGACCATGGGCCACGCCGGCGCCATCGTCTCCGGCTCCTCCGGCACCGCCCAGGCGAAGAAGGAGGCCCTTGAGGCCGCCGGCGTCAAGGTCGGCAAGACGCCGACCGAGACCGCCAAGCTCGCCCGCGCCATTCTCGGCAGCTGAGCACCCGCGCGGGCTGACCCGCTCGGGTACGCCGTCGCAGGCATCGTATGAAGGGCCCGCACCCCCAGAGGGTGTGGGCCCTTCATACGTGGCGGAGCCGGGTCAGCGGATCTCCAGGACCAGGCGTTCGGGCCCGTGCGCCGGTTCCTGGCGCAGCTTGTCGCGGAGTTCCAGGTCCTCGATGCTCAGCTGCTGCGGGCCGTTGTTCGCGGGGACCCCGCCGACGCGTTCGCCCACCGGCACCGGGCGCACATGGTGGTGCGGCACGGTCACGACGGTGAAGGCTGTCGCCCCGATGATCAGTGCGGTGAAGGCGATCGCGGCCCGGGTCCAGAACCGCCGGCGCCGCTCGCCGCCGATGCGTACGACCGGAGCCGACGGCAGCTTGGTGACGGAGGCGGGTTCGGCCTGCGCGAGGTCGGCGATGCGTTCGCACAGCGCGGCGGAGAGGGCCCCCGGGTCCCCGGCTTCGGCCACCGCGGGCACCCGGCGGGCAATCGCGGCCCGCGCGTGCAGCAGGCGGTTCGCGGCGGCCGGGGTGCTCGCCTCCGTCTCGGCCGCGGTCTCCGGCAGGTCGAGCCCGAGGCCGTCGTACAGCAGCACCGTGCGCCGGTAGACGGGCGGCAGATCGAGCAACGCGTCGAGCAGGGCCCGGCGTTCGGGCTCGGCGGGCGGATGGTCGGGGCGCTTATGGGCGCGCCGGAAGCGGTGCCAGGGGGTCAGCGCGTACTCGTACGCCGCCGCCCGCACCCACCCGGCCGGGTCCCGGTCGGTGGCGACCTCGGGCCAGTTCTCCCAGGCCAGATGGAAGGCGCGCTCCACCGACTCCCTGGAAAGCCGGGTCCGGCCGGTCAGCAGATAGGCCTGTCGGGCGAGGGCGGGCGCGGTGCTCACGTACAGCGCGTCGAACGCCTCGGCGGGGGTGCGCCCGGTCAGTGGTTCGGGGTGCTCGGGGGCGAATGCGATCGAGGGGAGCGGGGAGCGCGCCTTGGGCGGTGTCCCGCCCCGCTGCTCGCTCCCGTCGGCTCCGTCAGCTCTGTCCGGCTCCGCATCGGTGGGCTCGGGCCGCTCGGGCAGAGTGCGGGCGCTGCCGCCGGTCAGTGTGCTCGCGCCGGTGAGGGCGTCGGCCTTGAGCGCCTTGGCGGGCTCCGGGACGGATGCGGACGCGGAAGCGGCGGGGGCGGGCTCCGGGACGGATGCGGCGGGTGCGGCGGGTGTGGGGCTCGGGTGGTCGTGCCGGGTGTGCGGGGTGGCTGGGGGTTTCGCGGCCCGCTTGGCGGCAGGCTTGGGCCGCCTGTTCGCGGCGTGCGGCTTCGCCGGAGGTTTGGCGGGGCCGCACGCGGGGGGCTGGGCGCGGGCGGCGGCGAGGCGGGATGCGTCCGGCTCTTCGCCGCGGGTCTCGTCGGCGGGGTGGGGCGTGGGGAGTTCATCGGCGCTGGATTCGTCGGCTGGGCGTGGCGTGGCGAGCTTGTCGTCGCTGGTTTCGGGGGCCGGGCGGAATGCGTGCGGCTCTCGGCCGCGGATTTCGTCGACTGGGTGGGCCGCGCCGAGCGCGTCGGCCTGGTGGGTCGTGCCCGGCGCCTCGCCGCCGGTCAACGCGGCGGGGTGGGACGCATCCTGCTTTCTCCCGTCCGCTTCGGCGGTCTCGGCAGGGGCGTCGACGGCGGGGCGGTCGGCCACCGCCGCCAGCTCAGCCTCGATGGTGGCGAGCAGCCGGGCGTAGCTCTCGCGCCTGCGGCCGCGTGGAGTGGTGCGGCCCTTCTCCCAGGAGCGCACGGTCGCCTCCGTCACGCCGACAGCCGTCGCGAGCTGCTTCTCGCTCAGCGACTTCGCCTCGCGGAGCCTGCGCCGCTCCTTGGGGTTGGGCAGGGCGGACATGGCATCGTTGGTTTCGGCCGGGCTCTGTGTCATGAAGGACTCCCAGGACTCCCCGCGAAGGCCGTAGTGGCTGTTGCACCCATGGCGACTGCACCCATGGCGACGCAGCTAGGAATGCCCCGGGCGAAAAAGTACATAACCGTATATTGGGCGACACATCGGTCATTCGCCTGTTACGCGTAGAAAGCGCGTGTCGTTGGCAGCATGGCCCGGGTGACCCAAGTGACCGACCGCAGCCTGCCGTTGCTTCCCGTCAAGGCACGCTCCTCCGTGCTCGCCATCTGTTTGCTGCGTGGCGCGATCGCGGCGGGGCTCGGGCTCGGTGCCCTGGCCGTGCTCGTGATGGTGCTGTGGATCAGCTCCCCGTACCCCGACAGCGGACCCGGTGGTGCCCTGCGCACGGCCGCCTCGCTGTGGCTGCTCGCCCACGGAACCCAACTGGTCAGACCCGAAACGCTGACCGGTACGCCCGCCCCCGTCGGGTTGGTGCCGCTGCTTCTGGTGGCGCTGCCCGCCTGGCTCGCACACCGGGCAGCCCGCGACGCGCTGATGCCCGGCGAGGACGAGGTCAGCGAGGTCGGCGCGGCTTACGTGGTTTACGAGGGAGGGGGCGCAGCGCCGCTGCCCTCCGGGTGGGCCGTGTTCTGGGCGGTGACCTGCGGATACCTGGCGATCGGCGGCGCCACCGTGCTGTACGCGTCGGCCGGGCCGCTGCCCGCCGACCCGCTCAGCGCCGTACTGCACCTGCCGCTGACCGTGGCGTTCGCGACCGCCCTCGGCATCTGGACCGCGCACGGCCACCCGCTCGGCCCGCTCCCGGACCGGGTTCCGGCGTGGCTGCGGGCAGCCCTTTTGGGCAGTCGTACGGCTGCGGCGGCACGGGCGGCCGGGGCCGCCGTCGCGGTGCTGCTCGGCGGTGGGGCGCTGCTCGCCGGCGCCGGACTGGCCTGGCACGCCGGCGTCGCCGAGGACTCGTTCCTGCGGCTCGCGCAGGGCTGGTCGGGGCGGTTCGCGGTGCTGCTGCTCGTGGTCGCGCTGGTGCCGAACGCGGCGGTGTGGGGCGCCTCGTACGGGCTCGGGCCCGGCTTCGCCGTCGGTACGGGGACGCTCGCGACCCCGCTCGGAGTCGCGGGCCGCCCCGCGTTGCCGCACTTCCCGCTGCTCGCGGCGGTGCCGGCCGGCGGGCACGGCTCCTGGTGGAACTGGGCGGCGGCCGGGGTGCCGTTGGTGGCCGGGGTGGTCCTGGCCCGGTTCACCGCGCGGGCGGCCGTGCGCGAGGGTTGGGGCCGTCGGGACACCGCGCGGGCCGCCCTGCTCGGCGCGGCGCTGTGCGGCTGCGCCCTCGCGGGCCTGGCGGCGCTCGCGGGCGGGCCGCTGGGCACGGCGGCCCTCGCTGAACTGGGCCCGGTGTGGTGGCGCACCGGGGGCGCGGCGCTGCTGTGGGCGGCGGTGGTGGGGGTGCCGGGGGCGGTGGCCCTGCGGGCCTGGCGTACTCGGGAGCGGTCCGCTCCGCGCGAGCGGCGGTCGCTTCGGGCCCGGTTGGTGGGGGTGGTGTCGTGGCGGCCTTGGCATAAGGCGGAGCCGGTCGGGGTGCCGGGGGCGGCTGCGGTTGCCGCCGAGGGTGGGGCGGACTTCGAGCCGTACGACTTCCTGCCGGTGAGCGGGGTCGGGCTCTGGCACGAGGACGGGGCGCGGGAGGCTCGGTGGGCGGCGCTCAAGGAGGCGTCCGGGGGGCTGATGGCGGAGATTCCGGCGGAGGTGGTGGGTGGGGGCGGGGCGCTGCGCGCGGCTTCTTCCCCACCCCGCCCTTTCCCGCTGCGACACTATGCGGCTCCGCCGCGTGGGGGCTCCGCCCCAGACCCCGCTCCTCAAACGCCGGAGGGGCTGGAAGCTGCCCCCGAACCGGATGTTAAGGCCGAACCAGTACACGCACCCGAACCTGCGCCCGCGTCAGCATCACCATCCGCGCCCACGCCTGAATCCGCGCCGGAATCCGTGCCCGCACCCGCATCCGCGCCCGAACCAGCCCCCGCCCCCAGCCCAGCCCCCGCCCCCGACGGCGACCCCGACAGCGCCCCCCACCCCGACAGCGATCCCCACCCCGCGTAAAGCGCGCGCTACTCCTTGACCCCGAACAGCGGGACCAGCTTTTGCGGGAGGTGGTCGTTGCAGGCGAGCTGGCCCGTCTTGGTCAGGGCGTCGTCCACGCATGTGTAGTAGTCGCGGTACACGATCTGCATCGTGAAGCTCGACGCCACGACCGTCAGCGCGAGGACCGCCGTGACCAGACCGGTCACCGCCGCCGTCAGCTGCGGCTTGCCCTGCCCGGGCAGTGCCGCGGCCGGCGCGGCCGGGGCGGCGGCAGTGGCGGACGCCTTCTCCGGCGGCTTCGGCTTGGCCCGCAGCGCGCTGATCGCCCAGTACAGACCCAGCGCCCCCAGGAGCAGCGCGATCTCCGGCATGTCGAACAGGGCGAAGAAGAACGCCCACATCCCGGACAGCAGGGCGTAGCGGGCACGCCGCTGGGCCGGGTCCGTGGGGTCCCAGCGCAGGCCGGGCGGGGTCGGCGGCGGGTTCTGGCCAGGGCCGCCCGCGGGCCGCTCGGGGCGCTGGCCGAAGCCGCCCGGGGCGCGGCCAGGCTGGTGGTTGCTCCACTGGCTGCCCCAGGGCGAACCCTGGTTGTCGTCGTCGCCCGGCGTAGGGCGACGGGGCTGCCAGGGCTGGTCGGGGCGGCCCTCGGGCGGCGGTGCGAAGGGGTTGTCGTCGCCGGAGCCCGCTCCGGCGCCGCTCCCCGTGCTCCCCGGTCCCGAGTTCCCCGGGTCCGTCGAGGAGGAGCCGGGGGAGGGGGACTGGCGTGCTGCGAACAGCTGGTGGCGTCGGTCCGGCATCTGGTGAACGTCTTCCCCTCGGACCCGCGGCCGGCCGGTCGGGCCAGCGGGGTCGCATCTCGCATGTAGGTGGAACAAGTTGGTGGGACAAGTGGCTGGACGGCTGACTGGCCAACCGACGGAGACGAGTTGGTGGGACACGTCTCGTGTCGTGGCGTCTTCCCAGACGCTACCTGGCGGTCCGGCCCCCGTCCCGTGGGGGCCGTCCGGTGTGCCGGTATCGTTGCTGACGGTCGGCGCTTTCGTAGAGTTCCCCGTATCGAGGGGCGCGATTCGTTCGTACGACCACACAAAGACGTACGACCGCGAGAAAGAGCCCCGCTGTGGCCTCCCCGCCCCCCTCCGCGTCCCCTTCCCCGCTCGAAGATCCACCCGAAGTCCCGCTCGAAGAGCCGCTCGACGGCCGGTCCGACGCCCGGCCCGAAGACCCGTCCGAAGCGGCCCGCCCCGCCCGGCTCGTGGTGCTGGTGTCCGGGTCCGGCACGAATCTGCAGGCCCTGCTCGACGCCATCGCCGCCGATCCGGACGGCTACGGCGCCACCATCGTGGCCGTCGGCGCCGACCGGGGCGCCATCGCCGGCCTGGAGCGCGCCGAGCGGGCCGGGATCCCGACCTTCGTCTGCCGGGTCAAGGACCACTCCTCGCGCGAGGAGTGGGATGCCGCGCTGACCACGGCGACCGCGGCGTACGCACCGGACCTGGTCGTCTCGGCCGGGTTCATGAAGATTGTGGGGAAGGAATTCCTCGCCCGGTTCGGCGGGCGGGTGGTCAACACCCACCCCGCGCTGCTGCCCAGTTTTCCCGGAGCCCACGGCGTACGCGACGCACTCGTGTACGGCGCCAGGGTGACCGGGTGCACCGTCCACTTCGTCGACGACGGAGTCGACACCGGCCCGATCATCGCCCAGGGCGTGGTCGAGATCCGGGACGAGGACGATGAAGCCGCTCTGCACGAGCGGATCAAGGAAGTCGAGCGACGGCTGCTCGTCGATGTCGTGGGGCGCCTGGCCCGTAACGGCTACCGCATTGAGGGACGAAAGGTTCAGATCGGTGAACTCGGTTAATACGGACGCCGTCAAGCCCATTCGGCGGGCGCTGGTCAGCGTCTACGACAAGACGGGTCTGGAGGAGCTCGCGCAAGGGCTCCACGCGGCCGGGGTCGAGCTGGTGTCCACCGGGTCGACCGCCGCGAAGATCGCCGCCGCCGGGGTGCCCGTCACCAAGGTCGAGGAGCTCACCGGGTTCCCGGAGTGCCTGGACGGCCGGGTCAAGACGCTGCACCCGCGCGTCCACGCGGGCATCCTCGCCGACCTGCGCCTGGATACCCACCGCGCGCAGCTCGACGAGCTCGGGGTGCGCCCCTTCGAGCTGGTCGTGGTCAACCTCTACCCGTTCAAGGAGACCGTCGCCTCCGGCGCGAGCCCCGACGAGTGCGTCGAGCAGATCGACATCGGCGGGCCCTCGATGGTCCGGGCCGCCGCGAAGAACCACCCGTCGGTGGCCGTCGTCACCAGCCCGCAGCGGTACGCGGCCGTGCTCGACGCCGTGAAGAACGGCGGCTTCGACCTGGCCGCCCGCAAGCGCCTGGCCGCAGAAGCGTTCCAGCACACCGCCGCGTACGACGTGGCCGTGGCGTCCTGGATGACCAATGTGTACGCGCCCGAGGAGGGCGGGGCCCAGCTGCCCGAGTTCCTCGGCGGGACCTGGGAGCGCAAGTCGACCCTGCGCTACGGCGAGAACCCGCACCAGGCCGCCGCGCTGTACACCGACGGCCAGCCCGGCGGGATCGCCAACGCCGAGCAGCTGCACGGCAAGGAGATGTCCTTCAACAACTACGTGGACACCGAGGCCGCGCGCCGCGCCGCCTACGACCACGAAGAGCCCTGCGTCGCGATCATCAAGCACGCCAACCCGTGCGGCATCGCCATCGACGCCGACCTCGCGGCCGCGCACCGCAAGGCGCACGAGTGCGACCCGCTCTCCGCGTTCGGCGGCGTCATCGCCGTCAACCGGCCGGTGACGGTGGCGATGGCCGAGCAGGTCGCCGAGATCTTCACCGAGGTCATCGCGGCCCCGGCGTACGAGGACGGCGCCGTCGAGGTGCTCGCCCGCAAGAAGAACATCCGGGTGCTCAAGGTGGACGGCACCCCGCACCAGCCCGGCGACCTCAAGCCGGTCTCCGGCGGCGCGGTGCTCCAGCAGACCGACCTCTTCCAGGCCGCGGGCGACGACCCCGCGAACTGGACGCTGGTCAGCGGAGAGGCCCTGGACGAGGCCGAGTTGAAGGAACTCGCCTTCGCGTGGGTGGCCTGCCGGGCCGTCAAGTCCAACGCGATCCTGCTCGCCAAGGACGGCGCGTCCGTCGGTGTCGGCATGGGCCAGGTCAACCGGGTCGACTCGGCGCGGCTCGCGGTGGAGCGGGCGGGCGAGGAGCGCGCGCGGGGCTCGTACGCCGCGTCCGACGCCTTCTTCCCGTTCCCCGACGGCTTCGAGATCCTGGCGAACGCGGGAGTCAAGGCCGTGGTCCAGCCCGGCGGTTCGGTCCGCGACGAGCTGGTGGTCGAGGCCGCGAAGAAGGCGGGCGTGACGATGTACTTCACCGGCACGCGCCACTTCTTCCACTGACCCCGGGCACGTCTGATCCGGCGCAGGTACCCGGAAGGCCGCACCCCCAGTGCGGGAGTGCGGCCTTCCGGGCCGGGCCGGGCGGGTCAGAGGGACTTGACCACCACGGTCGAGCACACCTTGTCGGCGAAGGTCTGCTTCTTCGAGTCCCACAGCGGCCACAGCCAGCCGATGTAGCAGGCGATGCTGTCCAGGAAGTGGGCGAGCCGGCGGACGAACGCCATGCCGAAGCCGATGACCTGCCCGTCGCTCTCGCGCAGCACCTTGATGCCGACGGCCTTCTTACCGGGAGTCTGGCCGGTGGTGCCCTCCTGGTACAGGAGCCAGAGCATCAGGCCGACGACGACGAGGAAGCCGAGGAGCCCGAAGATGACTGCCGCGCCGCCCTTGCCCGCAGCCGCGGCGATGATCGCCACCACGGCGTACGGCACGCCGACGATCAGGCCGTCGATGATCGTGGCACCGACGCGCTGGATCCAGCCGGCGAACGGCGGCATGCCGCCGCTGTAGCCGAGCGGGGCCTGCTGGTAAGCGGCACCCTGCTGAGGGTAGCCGTAGCCCTGCGGCGGGATGCCCTGGGGGGCCTGCTGGCCCTGGGGGTAGCCGTAGCCGGGCTGGCCCTGAGGCTGGCCGTACGGCGGCTGGCCCTGAGGCTGGCCGTACGGGTTGCCGTCCTGCGGGGGCTGCTGGGGCTGCTGCCCGTAGGGGTTGTTGGGGTCGCCGAAGCTCATGACGGATTTTCCTCCGTTGGTTAATGCGGGGACGACGCGGCCCGAGCGGAGGAATGCTGTTCTGAGCGGTTTGCCCCCCGGCACTGCCCGCGGCACTGCGCCGATCATCGTTCTAAATGAGACATAAGTTTGTCCAGCTGAACGCTGGATGTGTTGTGCAAGTGCAACTTGGGCGATCACGCGTCGCCCTGAAAGAATGGGAAACATGACCGCCCAGATTCTCGATGGCAAGGCCACCGCCGCAGCGATCAAGTCCGAACTGGCCGTCCGCGTGGCGGCCCTGAAGGAGCGGGGCGTCACGCCCGGCCTGGGGACCGTGCTCGTCGGGGAGGACCCCGGCAGCCAGAAGTACGTCGCGGGCAAGCACCGCGACTGCGCCGAGGTCGGCATCGCCTCCATCCAGCGCGAACTGCCCGCGACCGCGACGCAGGACGAGATCGAGGCGGTGGTGCGGGAGTTGAACGAGGACCCCGCGTGCACCGGCTACATCGTCCAGCTCCCGCTGCCCAAGGGCATCGACGAGAACCGTATCCTGGAGCTGATGGACCCGGCGAAGGACGCGGACGGCCTGCACCCGATGAACCTCGGGCGGCTCGTCCTCAACGAGCCGGGACCGCTGCCCTGCACCCCGTACGGCATCATCCAGTTGCTCCGCAAGCACGGCGTCGAGATCAACGGGGCCGAGGTCGTCGTGGTCGGACGCGGTGTCACCATCGGTCGCTCCATGCCGCTGCTGCTCACCCGCCGCTCCGAGAACGCGACGGTGACGCAGTGCCACACCGGCACGCGCGACCTGTCGACGCACCTGAAGCAGGCCGACATCGTCATCGCGGCGGCCGGTGTCCCGCACCTCATCAAGCCCGAGGACGTGAAGCCGGGCGCGGCCGTGCTCGACGTCGGCGTCAGCCGCGACGAGAGCGGGAAGATCGTCGGCGATGTGCACCCCGGTGTCGCCGAGGTCGCCGGCTGGCTGTCGCCGAACCCGGGCGGCGTCGGCCCGATGACCCGCGCCCAGCTGCTCGTCAACGTCGTCGAGGCGGCCGAGCTCGCCGCCGCCGGCTGACCGGAAAGGCCTGACCCCATGGGTGCTGGTACGAGTCGCGACCCGGACAAGGGCGCGGAGTCTTCGGCGGGCTCGAAGGGCGGGTCCGGCGCGCGGTCCCGCCCGGGCGGCTCGCGGCGGTTCCCCTCCGTCACCCGGGACACCGCACGCCCCGAGGGCGGCGGCCGGGCCGCACCGGGGGACGCCTCGGCACCCGCCCGCCAGTGGCCGCTGCTCTCGGTGCTGCTCGCGGTCGGCTTCGGGCTGCTGATAGTGGCCACCGAACCGTTCGGACAGGCCTTCCGGGTCGGGCTCATCATCATCGGCGCCGCCCTCATGGCGGGCGCGGCGATGCGCTGGACGCTGCCGTCGGTCGGCATGCTCGCTGTCAGGTCCCGTTTCACCGACATCACCACGTACGGGGCGCTGGGCCTGGCCATCGTGCTGCTCGCCCTGATGGCCCAGCCCCGCCCGTGGCTGAACGTGCCGTTCCTCGAAGACGCCGTGCACTTCACGGTGCGCTAGCGCTCCGCCGGGGTGGGGCCAGACATCCGCGGGCCGATGGGGGTCCCCCTGCTCGGACGAAGTCGACGTCGCTCCGTCCGCACCGGCGCTACGCTGCGGCGATGCGGATCCGCCCGCAAATCGCCGATGCGGTCATCGCGGTGGCGCTGGTGTGCGCCGCCGCGGTGCTCGGCACGGAGTCCGGGAGCCAGGGCTGGAGCCCGCTCGACGCCTGGGGCTATGCGCTGGTCGTGCTCGGCGGCCTGCCGCTCGCGGTCCGGGTCAGGGCGCCGCTGCCCCTGCTGCTCTGGTCGCATCTGGTCTTCGCCGTATACGTGGCCGGGGGGTACTGGCCGGTCGTGGCCAGCTTCGGACCGATGCTGTCGCTGTACACCGTCGCCTCGCTGTGCACCCTGCGTACGGCGGTGGTGTGCGCGTTCGTCATGGCGGGGGTCTGGGTCTACGCCGGGGTGGTGAGCCCGCACGGTTCCATGGCGTCCGTCGTCACCCAGGCCGTCGTCTTCCCGCTGGTGCTGATCCGCTTCGGCGCGCTCGCCCGCCGCTCCGCCGAACTCGCCCGCCGGCTCAAGCGCGAACAGGCCGACCGGGCCCGCCGCGAGGTGAGTGCCGAACGCGGCCGGATAGCACGGGAGTTGCACGATGTGGTCGCCCACCACATGTCGGTGATCTCCGTGCAGGCCGGGCTCGCCGGATTCGTCTTCGAGTCCGATCCGCCCACCGCGCGGGCCGCGCTCGCGACCATCTCCGGCACCAGCGCCGAGGCCCTGGAGGAGCTGCGCCGGATGCTCCAGGTGCTGCGCGAGGCCGAGGACGGGGCGCCTGCCGCCCCGATGCCGGGCCTGGACCGGGTCGCCGAGCTCGCCGAGCGGATCCGGGCCGGCGGCATCCCCGTCACCCTGCGCACCGTCGGCACCCCGCGCCCGCTGGCACCCGGCGTCGAGCTGTGCGCCTACCGCGTGGTGCAGGAGGCCCTCACCAACGTACTCAAGCACGCGGGCGAAACCCGGGTGGAGGTGCAACTGGGCTACGGGCAGCACCAGTTGACGGTCTCGGTGATCAATGAGGGCGGCGGCGACCGGCGCGAGGGGGCGATTCAGGACAGAGTGCGTACGGGCGGTGGACACGGCTTGATTGGCATGCGCGAGCGGGCCAAGCTCTACGGCGGGTCGATCAGCATCGGCCCGCGGAGCCGAGGCGGGTTCGCCGTGACCCTGACCCTGCCGACCTCCGCACGGGCGGTACCGGGGGAAGAAGACACAACGGGATGACCAGGGTGCTCGTCGTCGACGACCAGTTCCTCATCCGGGCCGGGCTTGTCGGACTGCTGCGGGCCGCGCCCGGCATCGACGTCGTGGGCGAGGCGGGCGACGGCGCCGAAGCGGTCCGGCAGGCGGCCGCGACCGGCCCCGACGTGATCCTGATGGACATCCGGATGCCCGGCATGACCGGCATCGAGGCCACCCGGCGGATCCTGGCCGAGGCCCCCGATCCCGCGCCCCGCGTGCTCGTCCTGACCACCTTCGACCTGGACGAGTACGTCTACCAGGCGCTGCGCGCCGGGGCATCCGGGTTCCTGCTCAAGGACTCCGGACCCGAGCGGCTGCTCGCGGCGGTCGCCGCGGTCGGCGGCGGCGACGGGCTCTTCGCGCCGAGCGTCACCCGGCGTCTGGTGGAGGCCTTCGCCTGCCGCACCGGCCGGGCGGGTCAGGACCCCGGGCCCGAACTCGGCTCGCTGACCGCCCGCGAGACCGAAGTGCTGCGGCTGACCGCGTGCGGCATGTCCAACCTGGAGATCGCCGACCGGCTGTTCATCAGCGAGGCCACCGTCAAGACCCACCTCAACCGCACCATGAGCAAGCTGGACCTGGGCAGCCGGGCCCAGGCGGTGGTGGTGGCGTACGAGACCGGCCTGGTCACCCCGGGAGGCGCCCGCCCCTGACCCTCCCCGCCTGCCCCCGGGAACTGACATCCTGGGGCCGTGCATCCCTGGGGGAGCGCGACGGCAAGGGGGGAAGTCGATGCCTCGTTGGAAGGCGCTGCCGGCGGAACTGGACCCGCAGGTGAGGGAGTTCGCGGGCCAGCTGCGCAGGCTGGTGGACCGCAGCGGGCTCAGCATCGCGGCGGTCGCCGACCGCACCGGGTACAGCAGGACGTCGTGGGAGCGGTACCTGGGCGGCCGGCTGCTCGCCCCCAAGGCGGCCGTGCTCGCCCTCGCCGAGGTGACCGGCACCAACCCGGTCCATCTGACCACCATGTGGGAGCTGGCCGAGCGGGCCTGGAGCCGCTCCGAGCAGCGGCACGACCGGACCATGGAGGACGTCCGGGTCGCGCAGGCGCGGGCCGCGCTCGGGGAGTTCGGGCCCGCCGAGCCCGGTGCGGCGCGCGCCCAGTCGCCCAGCGCGGGGCTCACCGCCAAGCGGCCGGGCAAGGCGAAGGCGCCGCCGCGCGGCGGGCCGCCCGCCCCGGCGGACAACCGGCGCCGGATCGTCATGTTCCTGGCCGGGGTGGTGGGCGCGCTGCTCGTCATCACATCGGCCGTACTCCTCACCGACCTAGGCGGGAGCGGCGACAAGCCCCGGGCGAAGCCGGGCCCGAGCCCGACGGCCTCGGCGCCGGTGCTGCCCGCCGGGGTCAAGTGCGTAGGTGCGTCGTGCACCGGCCAGGACCCCGAAGTCATGGGCTGCACGGACAAGTTGGTCAGGACGGCGGCCAGTGCCAAGGTCGGCGTCTCGGTGGTCGAGGTGCGCTACAGCAGAACGTGCCGGGCCGCCTGGGCCCGGCTCAAGCAGGTGGCCCCCGGTGACAAGGTGCAGATCAGCGTGGGCGGTGCGGCGGGGGAGTCGGTGGTGGCGGACGCGTACCGCGACACGTACACGAAGATGCTCGCGGTGGACGGGCCCGCGGCGGCGAAGGCGTGCGCCACGCTGAAGAGCGGAAAGAGCGGCTGCGCCGCCGGATCGGCCGCGACCGGTCGATGACCGAGCACGCGACCGGTCGATGATCGATCAGCGTGAGGCGTCCCACAGGCGTGCTGGGGTGCGCGACGCCCAGGGTCGGATAGCCTGACCGCGGACATCTCTTCACGTCAAGATTCAGACGGTCGCACGTCAGACTTTCCGGCGGACGGGGTGCCCGGAACGAGAGGGGCCCCTGCTCTTGCGAGCCCGGGGCACAACCCCACCACCCGCTGTTTCTAACGGAGATCGCCATGACCCGCACTCCCGTGAATGTCACCGTCACCGGCGCGGCCGGCCAGATCGGCTACGCGCTGCTCTTCCGCATCGCCTCCGGTCACCTGCTCGGCCCGGACGTGCCGGTCAACCTGCGCCTCCTGGAGATCACCCCGGCCCTGAAGGCCGCCGAGGGCACCGCCATGGAGCTCGACGACTGCGCGTTCCCGCTGCTGCGCGGCATCGAGATCACCGACGACGCCAACGTTGCCTTCGACGGCGCCAACGTGGCCCTGCTCGTCGGCGCCCGCCCGCGCACCAAGGGCATGGAGCGCGGCGACCTGCTCTCCGCCAACGGCGGCATCTTCAAGCCGCAGGGCAAGGCCATCAACGACAACGCCGCGGACGACATCAAGGTCCTCGTCGTCGGCAACCCGGCCAACACCAACGCGCTCATCGCGCAGGCCTCGGCCCCGGACGTACCGGCCGAGCGCTTCACCGCGATGACCCGTCTGGACCACAACCGGGCGCTCACGCAGCTGGCGAAGAAGACCGGCACCACGGTCTCCGACATCAAGCGCCTGACCATCTGGGGCAACCACTCGGCGACCCAGTACCCGGACATCTTCCACGCGGAGATCGCGGGCAAGAACGCCGCCGAGGTCGTCAATGACGAGCAGTGGCTGGCGGATGAGTTCATCCCGACCGTCGCCAAGCGCGGCGCCGCGATCATCGAGGCCCGTGGCGCGTCCTCGGCCGCGTCGGCCGCCAACGCCGCCATCGACCACGTGCACACCTGGGTCAACGGCACCGCCGAGGGCGACTGGACTTCGATGGGCATCCCGTCGGACGGCTCCTACGGCGTCCCCGAGGGCCTCATCTCCTCCTTCCCGGTGACCGTCAAGGACGGCACGTACTCGATCGTCCAGGGCCTGGACATCAACGAGTTCTCCCGCAAGCGCATCGACGCCTCTGTGAAGGAGCTCACCGAGGAGCGCGACGCGGTCCGCGGTCTCGGCCTCATCTGAGCCCAGCAGCAAGCGAGTTGACGCGGACTCCGGTCCGCCGGCCCGCCCCGACGAAGCCCCGGCAGCCACTGCCGGGGCTTCGCCCGTTGTGCCCCTAGCGTTCGGCCGCCGCGTCCTTCGTCAGCCGTACGGCGGCGAGCAGGCTGAGCCCGGGCTGAGCCTGGCGC
Organism: Streptomyces sp. NPDC050485; assembly: GCF_044458185.1. Taxonomy (NCBI): domain Bacteria; kingdom Bacillati; phylum Actinomycetota; class Actinomycetes; order Kitasatosporales; family Streptomycetaceae; genus Streptomyces; species Streptomyces sp. NPDC050485. Next base: position 115,501 of record NZ_JBITHR010000024.1, read on the forward strand.
AGCGCCTTGACGGCGTGCATGGACTCGTCGTCCGGGCCCGCGTAACCGACGGCCGCCCGCTGTTCGCGCACCCAGCGGGCCCGCAGCTCGCGGTCCGGGACGGACGCCGCCTGCGCCACGATCCGGGCGGCTGCCTCCAGCCCGGGCCGCTCCGCCTCGCCGGCGCCGGCCAGTGCGTCCCGTATCGCCGCCGCGATGGTGTCCGCGTCGCGCAGCACCAGGACCTCAAGTTCCTTCAGGCCGAACATGCAACTCCCCGTTCGTTGTGCCGGTACGTTGTGCACCTGCTCATCAATGTAGTACTTCTTATACATGAGCGAGCAGGTGCACAACAGGTTGGCGATGGTGCGTGCCGAGCGCAAGGTGTCGCGCCAGAGCCTGGCCGAGGCGGTGGGCGCCCACTACCAGACCATCGGCTACATCGAACGGGGCCAGTACAACCCGAGCCTCGACCTGGCGTTGAAGATCGCGAAGTACTTCGGACTGCCGGTGGAGGCGCTGTTCTCCCTCGAACCGTTCCGCCCGCTCACCGACGAGGCCTACGGGAGGAACCAGTGATGGACGGGCAACTGACGCGCTACGACCGGCGGATGCGGGAGATCATGAACCGGCGCGAGGCGGCGCCGCTGTACGCGACGGCCGGCCGCAGGCGCCTGCTGGTCGTCGTCCACATCGCGCTGACGGCCGCGTTCGTGGCGGCCCTGCTCGCCGCGATCGGCGACGGCTCGATGGTCGGGGCCTGCCTGCTGCTCGCGCTGCTGCTGCCGTGGTGCGTCGCCACCGGCGCCATCAACGCCTCGACGCGCGGCCTGCTCGAACTGCGCCGCCGGGCCCTGGACGAGCGTCAGCGCGCCGAGCGCAGCGAGGTCCTGGCCCGCGCCCACCGCCTCACCACCGCGCTGCTGCTCGCCACCGTCGCGGCCGTCGGCGGGTACGGGCTCGCGGGCGGCGGCCTGGGCGGCGCGATGGTCTTCCGGGTGCTGGTCGGCGCCCTGGTCGCGCACTGGCTGATGCCGCACTGGGTGGCGGGCCTGCGCGCCCAGGACGAGCCGGACGACGAGTAGCCGGTACGGACGAAGAACGAGTAGAGCCGTGCGGACGAAGGACGAGTAGCCGTACGGGCGAAACGAGGGTGCCCCCGGCCCTTCCCGGATGCTGTTGGTTAATCCGGGGGTTCGCGTGACGTCGGCCTTCAGGACCTGGTTGTGGTCTTGAAGGCCGACGTTGTCGTATGGGGTGTGGG
>NZ_JBITHR010000025.1:0-114860 GCF_044458185.1 Streptomyces sp. NPDC050485
TTTGGCACGCTGTTGAGTTCTCAAGGAACGGACGCTTCCTTCGTACTCACCCTCTCGGGCTTTCCTCCGGGCGCTTCCCTTCGGTATTTCGTGTTTCCGACTCTATCAGACTCTTTCGTGTCCGATTCCCCGTCGAAATTGGGGTTCGCTTCGAGTTCTTCGCTTTCGCGTTTCCCTTTCGGCGTGACCCGACTTTATCAGAGAACCTGAGTCGGAATTTCCCGCCCCGTTCGGGGACTCCCGTGCGCACACGAGTGTGCTGGGGTTCCCGTTCAGGCGGAGACATAAACGTACTGGAGCGGGGCGCCCCGACGCAAATCGAGGCGCCCCGCTCCGGGCGTGCAACCGCTGTGAGCGTCAGACCTCGACGACCACGGGGAGGATCATCGGACGCCTGCGGTACGTGTCCGAGACCCACTTGCCGACCGAGCGGCGGATCAGCTGCTGGAGCTGGTGCGGCTCGACCACGCCGTCCTGGGCGGACCTGTTCAGCGCTTCCTCGATCTTCGAGACCACCGGGCTGAACGCGGAGTCCTCGATGCCGGAACCACGCGCCTGGATGTGCGGCCCGCTGGTGATCTTGCCGCTGCTGGAGTCCACCACCACGTACACCGAGATGATGCCCTCGTCGCCGAGGATGCGGCGGTCCTTCAGGGAGGACTCCGTCACGTCGCCGACCGAGAGGCCGTCGACGTACACGTAACCAGCCTGGACCTTGCCGACGATCCTGGCGGCGCCGTCGACCAGGTCGACCACCACGCCGTCCTCGGCGATGACGATGTGGTTCTTCGGCACGCCCGTGAGGGCTCCGAGCTCCGCGTTCGCCCGCAGGTGGCGCCATTCGCCGTGGACCGGCATCAGGTTCTTCGGCTTGCAGATGTTGTAGAAGTACAGCAGCTCGCCGGCCGAGGCGTGGCCCGAGACGTGCACCTTGGCGTTGCCCTTGTGGACGACGTTGGCGCCCCAGCGGGTCAGGCCGTTGATGACGCGGTAGACCGCGTTCTCATTGCCCGGGATGAGCGACGACGCGAGGATCACGGTGTCGCCCTGGACGATCCGGATCTGGTGGTCGCGGTTGGCCATCCGGGACAGCGCGGCCATCGGCTCGCCCTGCGAACCCGTGCAGACCAGTACGACCTCGTCGTCCGGCAGGTCGTCCAGCGTCTTGACGTCCACGACGAGGCCGGCCGGGACCTTCAGGTAGCCGAGGTCCCGCGCGATGCCCATGTTGCGGACCATCGAGCGGCCGACGAAGGCGACCCGGCGGCCGTACTCGTGCGCGGCGTCCAGGATCTGCTGGATGCGGTGCACGTGGCTGGCGAAGCTGGCCACGATGATGCGCTTGTCGGCGTTGGCGAAGACGGTGCGCAGGACGTTGGAGATGTCCCGCTCCGGCGGTACGAAACCGGGGACCTCGGCGTTCGTCGAGTCGGAGAGGAGGAGGTCGATGCCCTCCTCGCTCAGCCGGGCGAAGGCGTGCAGGTCGGTGAGACGGCCGTCCAGCGGGAGCTGGTCCATCTTGAAGTCGCCGGTCGCGACGGCCATGCCCGCAGGGGTGCGGATGGCGACGGCGAGGGCGTCCGGGATGGAGTGGTTGACCGCGACGAACTCGCAGTCGAAGGGGCCCAGGCGCTCGCGGTCGCCCTCGGCGACCTCCAGCGTGTACGGGCGGATCCGGTGCTCCTGGAGCTTGGCCTCGATGAGCGCGAGGGTCAGCTTGGAGCCGATCAGCGGGATGTCCGGCTTCTCGCGGAGCAGGTACGGGACGCCGCCGATGTGGTCCTCGTGGCCGTGCGTCAGGACGATGCCCTCGATGTCGTCGAGGCGGTCCCGGATGGAGCTGAAGTCCGGCAGGATCAGGTCGATGCCGGGCTGCTCCTCCTCGGGGAACAGGACACCGCAGTCGACGATGAGCAGGCGGCCGCCGAACTCGAAGACCGTCATGTTCCGGCCGATTTCGCCGAGACCGCCGAGCGGTGTGACGCGCAGGCCGTTCTTGGGAAGCTTCGGCGGGGTGCCGAGTTCAGGATGCGGATGACTCAAAAGACTCTCCTCACCACACGCGCCACGTACCTGTAGGGCACGTGGCGCGTATGTCATTCGTGCACTTGCTGTTATGTATGGGTTTCGCGCGTTCGTCTGGCGCGTATTCAGTTGTGAAGTCTGTGGTTAGAGCTGTACCCCACCGGCCGCCAGATCGAGCCCCAGCTGGCGGGATTCTTCCGCCGTGAGCTCGACCAGGGGAAGGCGCAGCGGTCCGGCCGGAAGCCCCTGCAGGGCGAGGGCGGCCTTGGTGGTGATGACGCCCTGGGTGCGGAACATGCCGGTGTAGACCGGGAGCAGCCGCTGGTGGATCTCGGTGGCCTTGCGTACGTCGCCGGCGAGGTACGCGTCGAGCAGGGCGCGCAGCTCGGGGGTGACCAGGTGGCCCACCACGGAGACGAAGCCGCAGGCGCCGACCGAGAGCAGCGGCAGGTTGAGCATGTCGTCGCCGGAGTACCAGGCGAGGCCGGAGCGGGCGATGGCCCAGCTGGCGCGGCCGAGGTCGCCCTTGGCGTCCTTGTTGGCGACGATCCTCGGGTGCTCGGCGAGCCGGACGAGTGTCTCGGTGTCGATCGGGACGCCGCTGCGGCCGGGGATGTCGTACAGCATCACCGGGAGTTCGGTGGCGTCGGCGATGGCCGAGAAGTGCCGGAAGAGGCCCTCTTGCGGGGGCTTGTTGTAGTACGGCGTCACGGCGAGCAGGCCGTGAGCGCCGGCACGCTCCGCCGTACGGGCGAGTTCGAGGGTGTGGTGCGTGTCGTTGGTGCCGATTCCGGCCACGACATGGGCGCGGTCTCCGACGGCTTCCAGTACGGCCCGTACGAGCTGGTCTTTCTCCGCGTCGCTGGTGGTCGGGGACTCGCCGGTGGTGCCGTTGACGATCAGCCCGTCGTTGCCTGCGTCGACCAGGTGGGCGGCCAGCCGCTGGGCGCCGTCGAGGTCGAGTGCGCCATCCGCCGTGAAGGGCGTGATCATGGCGGTGAGGACCCGCCCGAAGGGGGTCTGCGGAGTGGAGATCGGAGCCATGGGTAACACGCTACTCGCTGCTCAGCGCCGGGTCCCCCCTCGGGGGCAGGTGACAAAGGGAGCCCGGCACTGCCTGCTCGGGGGTTCAAGCAGTGCCGGGTCCGTTTGATCAGCCTAGATGAACTTCACGAAACGCCGCAATACGGACACTTTGCACGGCCTATCCGCACATCTGTGCCGGTATGGGCGCGATCAGCCGTCAACCCGTGCGGTTACGGGGCCACCCGGCCGTTGGTGTTGAAGGCCGCGTGGGTGAGCGGCATGAGCCGGGCCCACTCCTCTTCCATCTTCTCGCCGACCATCTCGATCTCCCGCTGCGGGAAGGACGGGACCTTCGCCAGCTCGTGCTGGGTCCGCAGGCCGAGGAAGTGCATCAGGGAACGCGCGTTGCACGTCGCGTACATGGAGGAGAAGAGGCCGACGGGGAGCACGGCCCGGGCCACCTCGCGGGCGACACCGGCCGCCAGCATCTCCTGGTACGCCTCGTACGCCTGCTGGTAGGAGTCCTCCATCGCGCGGGCGGTCAGCTCCTGCTGCTCCGCCGAGCCGTCGACGAACTCGTACTTGCCGGGGCGGCCCTGCTGCACCAGCTTGCGCTCGGCGCCCGGTACGTAGAAGACCGGCTGGAGCTCCCGGTACCGGCCCGACTCCTCGTTGTACGACCAGCCCACGCGGTGCCGCATGAACTCGCGGAAGACGAAGATCGGGGCGCTGATGAAGAAGGTCATCGAGTTGTGCTCGAAGGGGCTGCCGTGCCGGTCCCGCATCAGGTAGTTGATGAGGCCCTTGGAGCGCTCGGGGTCCTTCTGCAGCTCCTCCAGGGACTGCTCGCCCGCCGTGGAGACACGGGCTGCCCACAGCACGTCGGAGTCGGACGCCGAGTGCTTCACCAGCTCGACGGTGACGTCGCTGCGGAAACTGGGCTTGAGGTCTGAGGCGGGGGTGTCGGTCACCGGCGGGTCCTTCCCATTGCGTCGCTCGGGCGGCGCCCACTCTACGGCCCGGCACTGACAACTCCAGCCCTGACGGGTCGTCACCACATTCTTCGGCCAATTCGGCGAATTCGGGCACCAATCGGCAGTTCCGTGCGTCTGTATCAATAAGCAGCAGCAAGTTCGGCAGCCCCTCGAGTTTCCCAGGAGATGTGCCCCCATGTTCCGCCGGCGTGAGCCCGTTCCGTTCGCATTCGTCGCTGAGGCCGACCGGTACCGCAGCAACGTCGAGCCACCGCCGCGCGAGCGCGCGAGCGCAGGTCAGCTCGTCGGCCGGACCCTGGTCGGGCTCACCGTCATAGCCGGGCTCACCGGTGCGCTGCTCTTCGGGATGCCCGCCATGGAAAGCCCCCGGTCCCCCGGGCAGAGCCAGCAGTCCGAGGCCTCCACCGGCCGCTGACCGGCTCCGAACCGCGCCGACGCGCGCCCGGACCCCGGAGGTGGCCGCACGGTGACCTCCTGGGTAGCCTCACCCCGAGCAGCCCAATCGAGCGTGCTTGTGAGTGAGGATCAGTCGTGCCCCTGCCCTTCCTGACGGCCGACCGCGCAGTTGACGCACCCGGTGAGTACTCCGACGACATCGCGCTGCCCTTCGACGACCACGATCGCTGGCGGCGCCCTTACCGGCCCGGCCCGTGGCGGGTCGCCGCGGCGGCCCTGCTGCTGCTCCTCGCCTCGTTCGTGCTGCTCGCCGCGGTGATCATCGCCGCCGCCGGGGAGCCCGTGGGCGGGCTGGTCGTCCTGGCGGTCGCCGTGCTCGTGATCACCTCGTCACTGCGGCTGCTGCGGGTCGGGGCCTGGGTCAGCCGGGCCGGGCTGCGGCGGGTCGCCTTCTTCTCGACCAGCACGGTGGCGTGGCAGCAGATCCGCGGCGTACGGACGGTTCAGCAGCCGGTGCGCTGGCTCGGGCTGCCGCGGACCGTGCAGGGGCAGGCGCTCATCGCCGAGCGACAGGACGGCCGGGTGCTGCCGCCGCTGCTCACGGATCGCAGTGCGGACTTCCTGGCCCGGGGCGAAGCCTTCGACCGTGCCGCGGACCTGGTGGAGGCCTGGGGCGACGAGTACCGGGCCCGCTGACCCGAAGGCCCTGTTCCGACGGCCCGCCCCCGAAGGCCCGGATTCCAAAGCCCCAGTTCCGAAGACCTGCTCCCGAAAGCCCGGATTCCGAAAGCCCGGTTCCGAAGCCCCGATTCCGAAGCTCCGGTCGGGGCTATGCCCCGGCCGGCTCGCACTCGCGCAGGGCGATCGCCCGCTGCATCGCCTTGCGGGCCCGCGGGGTGTCGCGGGCGTCCTGGTAGGCGATGGCGAGACGGAACCAGCAGCGCCAGTCGTCCGGGGCGTCCTCCGTCTCCGCCTTGCGGCGGGCGAAGACGGCATCGGCCGAGTCCCGGTCGATGCGGCCGCCCGCCGTGCGGACCAACTCGTCGACGGGCAGGCCGCCTTCGGCGTCCAGCTCGGCGGCGAGCTTGTTGGCCTTGGTGACGAACCGGGTGTTCGCCCAGAGGAACCAGATGCCGATCAGCGGCAGGATCAGCACGGCCACCCCCATGGTGACCGTGATCCAAGTGCCCTGTTCGATGAGCATCACGCCACGGCTGCCGGCCAGGACGAAGTAGAAGACCAGGACGGCGGCCGTGATGAGGTAGGTGATTTTCGCGCGCATGGGACCGACGGTGCCGCTCAGTTGAGGTCGAGGAAGTGTTCCAGGCCGAAGGTGAGGCCCGGAGTGGTCACCACGCGGCGGACGCCGAGCAGGATGCCCGGCATGAAGCTGCTGTGGTGGAGGGAGTCGTGGCGCACGGTGAGGGTCTCGCCCTCCGCGCCGAGCAGTACTTCCTGGTGGGCCAGGAGGCCGCGCAGCCGGACGGCGTGCACCGGGATGCCGTCCACGTCGGCGCCCCGGGCCCCGGCGAGCGCCGTGACCGTGGCGTCCGGCGCCGGGCCCACGCCCGCCTCGGCGCGGGCCGCCGCGATGAGCTGGGCGGTGCGCGTCGCGGTGCCGGACGGCGCGTCGACCTTGTTGGGGTGGTGCAGCTCGACGACCTCGACCGACTCGAAGTACGGGGCCGCGAGCTGGGCGAACTTCATCGTCAGGACGGCGCCGATGGAGAAGTTCGGGGCGATGAGCACCCCGGTGGACGGGGAGCCGTCCAGCCAGGTGTTCAGCTGCGCGAGGCGGTCCTCGGTCCAGCCCGTGGTGCCGACGACCGCGTGGATCCCGTGGCGTACACAGAAGTCCAGGTTGTCCATCACCGAGGCGGGAGTGGTCAGTTCGACCACGACCTGGGCGCCCGTCTCGGCGAGCGTCTCCAGCTTGTCGCCGCGGCCCAGGGCCGCGACCAGCTCCATGTCCTCGGCAGCCTCCACGGCTCGTACCGCTTCGGAACCGATGCGGCCCTTCGCGCCGAGGACCGCCACGCGCAGCTTGCTCATTCGCTTGTTTCCTTAAGGGTTACGAGACCGCTTCGTGGAGGCGGTCGGCCTGCTTGTCCTTCAGCGGGCCGATGACGGACAGCGAGGGACGCTGCCCCAGGACATCACGTGCCACCTCACGGACGTCGTCCGGGGTGACCTCGGCTATCCGGGCCAGCATGTCGTCGACCGACATCTGGGAGCCCCAGCACAGCTCGCTCTTGCCGATGCGGTTCATCAGCGCACCGGTGTCCTCCAGGCCGAGCACGGTGGAGCCGGAGAGCTGGCCGACCGCGCGGCCGATCTCGTCGTCCGAGAGGCCCTCGTTCGCCACCCGGTCCAGTTCGTCGCGGCAGATCTTCAGGACGTCGTGGACCTGGCTGGGGCGGCAGCCCGCGTACACGCCGAACAGGCCGCAGTCGGCGAAGCCCGAGGTGTACGAGTAGACGCTGTAAGCCAGGCCGCGCTTCTCGCGGACCTCCTGGAACAGGCGGGACGACATGCCGCCGCCCAGTGCCGTGTTCAGCACGCCGAGCGCCCAGCGGCGCTCGTCGGTGCGGGCGAGGCCCGGCATGCCGAGGACGACGTGCGCCTGCTCCGTGCGGCGGTTGAGCAGTTCCATCCGGCCCGCGGTCTTCAGTGCGCGGGTGCCGCCGCGCGGGCCGACCGGGACGGCGTCCGTACGCGACAGCGCGCCGGCCTTCTCGAAGGCCTTGCGGACCTGGCGTACGACGGTGGCGTGATCGATGTTTCCGGCGGCCGCGACGACCAAGTGGCGCGGATCGTAGTGCTTCTTGTAGAAGCGCGAGATCTGCGCCTGGGTGAGGGAGTTGATCGTGTCGACGGTGCCCAGGACCGGGCGGCCGAGCGGGGTGTCGCCGAGCATGGTGTGCGCGAACAGGTCGTGCACGCAGTCGCCCGGGTCGTCCTCGGTCATCGCGATCTCTTCGAGGATCACGCCGCGTTCGGCATCCACGTCCTCGGCGAGTATCAGCGAGTCCGTCAGCATGTCGCACACGACGTCGATCGCCAGCGGCAGATCGGTGTCGAGCACCCGCGCGTAGTAGCAGGTGTACTCCTTCGCCGTGAAGGCGTTCATCTCGCCGCCGACCGCGTCGAGCGCGGAGGAGATGTCGAGGGCACTGCGCTTGCTGGTGCCCTTGAAGAGGAGGTGCTCCAGGTAGTGCGTGGCGCCGTTCAGCGTCGGCGTCTCGTCGCGCGAACCCACCTGGACCCAGATGCCGAAGGTCGCGGACCGTACGGAGGGAAGGGTTTCGGTGACGACCCGCAGGCCGCCGGGGAGGGTCGTACGGCGCACGGTGCCGATGCCGTTCTGACCCTTCAGGAGCGTTTGGGTACGGGCGACGGCCCGCCCCTCCGAAGAGGGGCGGGCCGTCGTCGCGGAACTACGGGACGTCACTTGGCAGCGTCGTCCTTCTCGGCGTCGTCGGCCGTCTCGCCCTCGATCACGGGGACCAGGGAGAGCTTGCCGCGGGAGTCGATCTCGGCGATCTCGACCTGGACCTTGGAGCCCACACCGAGCACGTCCTCGACGTTCTCGACGCGCTTGCCACCGGCGAGCTTGCGGATCTGCGAGATGTGCAGCAGACCGTCCTTGCCGGGCATCAGGGACACGAACGCACCGAAGGTGGTGGTCTTGACGACCGTACCCAGGTAGCGCTCGCCGACCTCCGGCATGGTCGGGTTGGCGATGCTGTTGATCGTGGCGCGGGCGGCCTCGGCCTGCGAGCCGACCTGGGCACCGATGTAGATGGTGCCGTCGTCCTCGATCGTGATCTCGGCGCCGGTGTCCTCCTGGATCTGGTTGATCATCTTGCCCTTGGGGCCGATGACCTCACCGATCTTGTCCACCGGGATCTTGACGGTGATGATCCGCGGGGCGTTGGGGGACATCTCGTCCGGGGTGTCGATCGCTTCCATCATCACGTCGAGGATGTGGAGGCGGGCGTCGCGGGCCTGCTTGAGGGCCGCGGCCAGGACGGAGGCCGGGATGCCGTCCAGCTTGGTGTCGAGCTGGAGCGCGGTGACGAACTCCTTCGTGCCGGCGACCTTGAAGTCCATGTCACCGAACGCGTCCTCGGCACCGAGGATGTCCGTGAGGGCGACGTAGTGCGTCTTGCCGTCGATCTCCTGGGAGATCAGACCCATGGCGATACCGGCGACGGGGGCCTTCAGCGGCACACCGGCGTTCAGCAGCGACATGGTGGAGGCGCAGACCGAGCCCATGGACGTCGAGCCGTTGGAGCCGAGGGCCTCGGACACCTGACGGATCGCGTACGGGAACTCCTCGCGGGTCGGCAGGACCGGCACGATGGCGCGCTCGGCGAGCGCGCCGTGGCCGATCTCGCGGCGCTTGGGCGAGCCCACGCGGCCGGTCTCGCCGACCGAGTACGGCGGGAAGTTGTAGTTGTGCATGTAGCGCTTGCGGGTCACCGGGGAAAGGGTGTCCAGCTGCTGCTCCATCCGGAGCATGTTCAGGGTGGTGACGCCCAGGATCTGGGTCTCGCCACGCTCGAACAGCGCCGAGCCGTGCACGCGCGGGATGGCCTCGACCTCGGCGGCCAGCGTACGGATGTCCGTGATGCCGCGGCCGTCGATGCGGACCTTGTCCGTGATGACGCGCTGGCGGACCAGCTTCTTGGTCAGCGCGCGGTAGGCGGCGGAGATCTCCTTCTCGCGGCCCTCGAACTGCGGGAGCAGCTTCTCGGCGGCCAGCGCCTTGACGCGGTCCAGCTCGGCCTCGCGGTCCTGCTTGCCCGCGATCGTCAGCGCCTGGGAGAGCTCGCTCTTGACGGCCGCGGTCAGCGCCTCCAGGACGTCGTCCTGGTAGTCGAGGAAGACCGGGAAGTCGGCGGTCGGCTTGGCAGCCTTGGCGGCCAGGTCGGACTGGGCCTTGCAGAGCACCTTGATGAAGGGCTTCGCGGCGTCCAGACCGGCGGCGACGACGTCCTCGGTCGGCGCCTCGGCGCCGCCCTTGACCAGCTGGATGGTCTTCTCGGTGGCCTCGGCCTCGACCATCATGATCGCGACGTCGCCGTCCTCCAGGACGCGGCCGGCGACCACCATGTCGAAGACGGCGTCCTCGAGCTCGGTGTGCGTCGGGAACGCGACCCACTGGCCGTTGATCAGCGCGACGCGGACGCCGCCGATCGGGCCGGAGAAGGGCAGGCCGGCCAGCTGGGTGGACGCGGACGCGGCGTTGATCGCGACGACGTCGTACAGGTGGTCGGGGTTGAGCGCCATGATCGTCGCGACGACCTGGATCTCGTTGCGCAGGCCCTTCTTGAAGGACGGGCGCAGCGGGCGGTCGATCAGGCGGCAGGTGAGGATCGCGTCCTCGGAGGGCCGGCCCTCGCGGCGGAAGAAGGAGCCGGGGATCTTGCCGGCGGCGTACATCCGCTCCTCGACGTCCACCGTGAGGGGGAAGAAGTCGAGCTGGTCCTTGGGGTTCTTGGACGCGGAGGTGGCCGAGAGGACCATCGTGTCGTCGTCCAGGTACGCCACGGCGGAGCCGGCGGCCTGCTTGGCCAGGCGGCCCGTCTCGAAGCGGATGGTGCGGGTGCCGAAGGAGCCGTTGTCGATGACGGCCTCGGCGTAGTGGGTCTCGTTCTCCACTAGCGTTTTCTCCATTTGCTTGTCGTCTTTTCGTCCCGGGGCCCGTGTGGCACGGGGACGGTGGGGGTGACGAGCGGAGGAGCGCTCCTGAGGGCGGGCCGGTCTTCGATCGAAGCGCCCGGGTTCCTTGCGTTCCGGGGGCCACTACCGAGGACCGGCGGCGGAGGAGGGCTTCTGCTCGCTCGCGCGCGCGGTGAGCGCGTTCTGGTGAAGCGTCTTCTGGTGAAGCTTGTTCTGTTGTCCGTACCAGACTACTGAGCGTTCGGTACGTCCCGCACGTACAGCAAAGGGAGCGGCCCCCTAATAGGTGGGAACCGCTCCCTTCACAGCATGCTTACTTGGCGCCGCCGGCCGCACCGCGGCGGATGCCCAGGCGGTCGACCAGCGTACGGAAGCGCTGGATGTCCTTCTTGGCCAGGTACTGCAGCAGGCGGCGGCGCTGGCCGACCAGGATCAGCAGACCACGGCGGGAGTGGTGGTCGTGCTTGTGCGTCTTGAGGTGCTCGGTCAGGTCCGAGATGCGGCGGGAGAGCATGGCGACCTGAACCTCGGGGGAGCCGGTGTCGCCCTCCTTCTGGCCGAACTCGGACATGATCTGCTTCTTCGTAGCGGCGTCGAGAGACACTCGTACTCCTCAGTGGTGTTCGTGCGCCCACGAGTGCCCCTGGTCTGGATCTCAGGGGAGCTTCCGTGACTCGGAGGCGAAGGTCCGATGAGCGCAGCTTCCAGAGGAGCGGGGCTCTTCCGGGGAGCGCGTACACAAACGGCCGTCACACAGCGTACCAGTCCCCCGGGTGGCGGTTGACCCGGCGGAACGCGGGTCAGCTGCTCAGGGCGCGGGCCCTGGCGTACACGTCGAAGACGGCCAGGGTCAGCGGCAGCAGGGTGAGCAGCACGAATCCTTCGGCGATCTCCAGGAAGCGGCCCCAGAACGGGGTCACGCCGCGGCCGGGCACGATCAGCGCGATCGCGGTGACCAGTGCCGCGGCGGCGGCGATCGCGGCGACCAGCCACAGGGTGCGGATGTCGAGGGCTGCGGTGTCGCCCTTCAGCGCGTCCGCCATCAGGCCGCGCGGCGTGTTGACGCACAGGCCGAGGCCGAGCAGGGCGAGGGCGCCGAGCCCGGCGGTCAGGGTGGCGGCGACCTGGGCGGTGTAGCGGAAGAGGTGGGCCCGCATGAGCATGGCGACGCCGGTGGCCAGGGCCAGCAGGCGGCCCCAGGTGTTGTCGCTGAAGCCGAGTACCGCGGCGCCCGCGACCGCGAGGACGGCGCAGCCGCCGACCAGGCCGACGAGCAGCTCGTGGCCGCGCCGGGCCTGGGCGGCGATGCGCTCGGCGTCGACGGGCTCCGGCGGGGCCGGGTCGTCGCCGAGGTCGCGCCGGGAGGTGTGCGGGGGCTCGAAGCCGATGGGCAGCCGGGCGAAGCGCATGGAGAGGCCGGGCAGGAAGGCGAGCGCGCCGACGGCCAGCTGGGTGCAGACCGCGGCGGTCCCGGTGGGCTTCATCCCGGTCAGGATCGCGACGAACAGGACGAGCGCGCCCACCGCGGAGGCGAGCACGAACGCCACGAAGGGGCCGTCGCCGCGGGGCGAGAGCAGGGTCAGCACGAGCGAGGCGATCAGTACCGCCGCACAGGCGAGCAGCATCTGGAGCCGGCCGGCGCCGTGGTGGGCGGCGAGCGGCAGCAGCCCGGACCCGGCGACCGCGATGTTGGGCAGCGAGCCGAGGCCCAGGGCGACGGCGGAGAGCTGGTCGTCGTAGATCCGGGCGCGTACGGCCGCGAGGGTGAGCAGCAGCACTCCGGCGACAGCGGCGAGGATGCCCGGCAGGCCGTGCATGTCGTGGCGCGGGTCGGCGGTCCAGGCGGCGAAGGCGAGCAGGACGGTCAGCACGCCGCCGCCGATGAGGCCCGCGGCGCGGGTCAGGCCGGTGTTCCACAGCGTGCGGTCCCGGGTGACCGCAGAGGCGACGGCCTCGGAGACGTCATCGAAGACGGCGGGAGGCAGCGACTGCGAGAACGGGCGCAGCGTGAGCAGCTCGCCGTCCAGGATCGACTGGGCGGCGAACGAGCGGGCGCTGTCGAGGACGGTGCCGTCCCGGCGCACCAGCGAGTATCCGACGGGGGCGCCCTCGACCGGGCTCTGCTGCGCGAGCCGCAGGATCTCGGGGTAGATGTCGGCGACCGGGATGTCGTCGGGCAGCGCCACGTCGATCCGGCCGTCCGGCGCGACGATCGTCACCCGGCAGAAGCCGAGGCTCGCCCCGGCCCCCTGGACCGGCCGGCCGGGCTCGGCGGCCGTCGTCGCGGAGGTGGTCGTGCTCACCTTCGGCTCCCCCTTCACGTACGTGCGGCGCCCGGTGGTCCGCCGGCTGCCAGCGCCCGGTCCCGGGCGGTCCCCGCCGGACACGTCAAGTGCCCGGTTTCCTTCGCTCTGTTCGCGGCTGCTTACACGAACAGGCGGAATCCTATCGCCAGCCGATCACATCGGATGTCAGTAGGATCCCACCGCGGTCGGCGTTCGCCGGACACGGGGCGGCGGGCCGAACTTCTTCGGCTGCCAGGAGAATTGGTGCGTTGTGAGCCACATCATCGTCAAGCGCCCGCCACGGGCTCTGCCGTCCGAGGTGCCCGCGGAGGAGGTCGTCCTGCAGCCTCCGCCGGAGCTGCCGCGCGGACAGCAGGAGGGTGCGCTGATGCAACTCCTGCCCATGCTGGGCATGGGCGGCTCCGTGGTGTTCTTCTTCATGCCGAATTCGCAACCGTTCATGAAGGTCATGGGCATGGTGATGGTCGCCTCGACGGTGGCCATGTCGGTGGCGATGATCGTCCGCTACCGCAAGGGCTCCCAGGGGCAGTTGGCGGACCTGCGCCGGGACTATCTGCGCTACCTCGCGCAGACCCGGCGCTCGGCGGTCGAGACCGCGCACAGGCAGCGCGACGCGCAGTACTACCTGCACCCCTCCCCCGAGCAGCTGTGGGCGCTGGTCGCCGAGGGCAGCCGGGTATGGGAACGCCGTTCGGGCGACGAGGACTTCGGCCAGGTGCGCATCGGGCTCGGCCCGCAGGCGCTCGCCACCGAGCTGGTGCCGCCGCAGACCGCGCCGGTCGACCAGCTGGAGCCGCTGACGGCGGGCGCGATGCAGCGATTTCTGGCCACCCACCAGACGGTGGAGGACCTGCCGATGGCGGTCTCGCTGCGCGCCTTCTACCACATGACGGTCAGCGGACAGGCGCAGACGGCACGCGCCACCGTGCGCGCCCTGACCGCCTCGCTCGCCGCCCTGCACTCCCCCGAGGACCTGGTCATCGCGGTCGCCACGGCCCAGAACGCGTCCGCGCACTGGGAGTGGACCAAGTGGCTGCCGCACACCCAGGTCCCCGGCCTCGCCGACGGCGCGGGCAGCCGGCGCCTGATCAGCCGCAGCTCGGCCGAGCTCGAAGAGCTGCTCGCGCCCCGCCTCACCGGCCGCCCCCGCTTCCACCCGGAGGGCGCGCCGCTGCCGGAGGAACCGCACATCGTCGTCGTCATCGACGGAGTGTCCCTTCCCCCGCTGTCGGTCCTCGCCTCCCCCGAAGGCCTCCAGGGCGTCACTGTCGTCGAGGTCGTCCCCGGCGAACTCACCGGCGCCCGCGGCGAACTCGCCGTCGTCGTGCACCCCGGCACGCTGCGCCTGGAGTCGAGCCACGGCCTCGTGTACGAGGGCACGCCCGACCTCCTCCCGTACGAGTCCGCCGACGCGCTGGCCCGCCAGCTGGCCCCGCTGCGCATGGCCTTGGGCGGTGACGACGACGAACCGCTGCTCGCCAACCTGGAGTTCACCGATCTGCTGAACCTCGGCGACGCGGCGTCGGTGGACACCGCGCGCACCTGGCGGCCCCGCTCCGCCTCCGAGCGGCTGCGAGTCCCGATCGGCGTCGGCGAGGACGGCCGCCCGGTCATGCTCGACCTGAAGGAGGCCGCGCAGGACGGCATGGGCCCGCACGGACTGTGCGTCGGCGCGACCGGTTCCGGAAAGTCGGAACTCCTGCGCACCCTGGTGCTCGGCCTCGCCGTCACCCATTCCTCCGAGACGCTGAACTTCGTCCTCGCCGACTTCAAGGGCGGCGCGACCTTCGCCGGCATGGCGCACATGCCGCACGTCGCGGCCGTCATCACCAACCTCGCCGACGACCTCACCCTGGTCGACCGCATGGGCGACTCCATCCGCGGCGAGCTCAACCGCCGCCAGGAGATGCTGCGCGACGCGGGCAACTACGCCAACATCCACGACTACGAGCGGGCCCGGGCGGCCGGCGCCCCGCTCCAGCCCGTCCCCTCGCTCGTCCTGGTCATCGACGAGTTCAGCGAACTGCTCACCGCCAAGCCGGACTTCATCGAGATGTTCGTGCAGATCGGCCGCATCGGCCGCTCGCTCGGCGTCCATCTGCTGCTCGCCTCGCAGCGCCTGGAGGAGGGCCGGCTGCGCGGTCTGGAGACGTACCTCTCCTACCGGATCGGTCTGCGCACCTTCTCCGCCGCCGAGTCGCGCGCGGCCCTCGGCGTCCCCGACGCCTACCACCTGCCGAGCGTCCCCGGCTCCGGCTACCTGAAGTTCGGCACCGACGAGATGACCCGCTTCAAGGCGGCGTACGTCTCCGGCGTGTACCGCACGGGCGCCTACCGGGCCGCCGCGCTCGGCGGCCCGCTGCCCGTCGACCGGCGGCCGGTGCTGTTCACCGCCGCCGAAGTGCCGGTGACGTACGCCCCGACCGTGCCGGGTCCGCGGGCCGAGGCCGAGCCGCGGACCGATGACGCGCTCGCCGACACCGTGCTCGATGTGATCGTGCGCCGCCTCGAAGCACGCGGCCCGGCCGCCCACCAGGTGTGGCTGCCGCCGCTGGACAGCCCGCCGGCCCTCGACTCGCTGCTGCCCGGCCTCGCCCCGGTGCCGGGCCGCGGACTCACCCAGCCCGGCTACCAGGGCGCGGGGCGTCTGGTCGTGCCGCTCGGTCTCGTGGACAAGCCGTACGAGCAGCGCCGCGACCCGCTGTGGTGCGACTTCTCGGGCGCGGCCGGCCATCTGCAGATCCTGGGCGGCCCGCAGTCCGGCAAGTCGACGCTGGTGCGCACCCTGCTCGCGTCGTTCGCGCTCACCCACACCCCGCAGGAAGTGCAGTTCTACGGGCTCGACTTCGGCGGCGGCGGCATGGCCGCGGTCGCGGGCCTGCCGCACGTCGGCGGCGTCGCCTCCCGGCTGGACCCGGAGCGGGTCCGGCGCACGGTCGCCGAGGTGTACGGCGTGCTGACCCGCCGCGAGGAGTACTTCCGCTCGGCGGGCATCGCCTCGATCGCGGACTTCCGGGCCCGCCGGGCGCGCGGCACCATCTCGGCCGCCGACCAGCCGTGGGGCGACGTCTTCCTCGTCATCGACGGGTGGGGCAACTTCCGTACCGAGTACGAGGGTCTGGAGCAGGTCGTCCTGGACATCGCGGCGCGCGGGCTCGGCTACGGCGTCCACCTGGTGCTGACCGCGTCGCGTTCGATGGAGGTCAGGGCCAACCTCAAGGACCACCTCATGAACCGCCTGGAGCTGCGGCTCGGCGACACGATGGACTCGGAGTTCGACCGCAAGGTCGCGGCCAACGTCCCGGTCGGGGTGCCCGGCCGCGGCCAGTCCCCGCAGAAGACGCACTTCATGGCGGCCGTCCCCCGCATCGACGGCCTCCAGTCCGACACCGACCTCGCCGAGGCGACCGCGGCGCTGGCCACCGAGGCCGCCCGGCACTGGACGGCCCCGCCCGCGCCCGAGGTCCGCCTCCTGCCGCGCGAACTCCCGGCCGCCCAACTCCCGCCCGGCCACGCCTTCCCGGACCGCGGCGTCGCCTTCGCGCTCGACGAGAACAACCTGGAACCGGTCTTCGTCGACTTCGAGCAGGACCCGTTCTTCCTTGTCTTCGGCGAGGGCGAATCCGGCAAGTCGAACCTGCTGCGGCTCCTGATCACCCAGCTCACGCAGCGGTACGACGGCGACGCGTGCAAGCTGTTCGTGGTGGACAACCGGCGCGCCCTGCTCGATGTGACCCCGCCCTCGCACCTGGCCGAGTACATCCCCATGTCGAACGCCATGGACCACCACATGGACGCGCTGGCCGACCTGATGCGGCGCCGCGCGCCGAGCGCCGAGGTCACCGCGCAGCAGTTGCGCGAGCGCAGCTGGTGGCGGGGCCCCACGGTGTACGTAGTAGTGGACGACTACGACCTGGTGTCAACATCCAGCGGCAACCCGCTCGGCAAGCTCACCGAACTGCTGCCGTTCGCCCGCGATGTCGGCGTCCGCTTCATCATCGCCCGCTCCACGGCGGGCGCGGGCCGCGCCTCGTACGAGCCTTTCATGCAGCGCATGAAGGAACTGGGTGCCCAGGGCGTGCTCCTGGCCGGCGACCCGGCCGAGGGCGACATCCTGGCGGGCGTCCGCCCGCGCCCGATGCCGACGGGCCGCGGCGTGTTCGTGTCCCGCAGGCGGGGGAAGCCGCTGGTGCAGACGGGCTTGGTGGCGGGCGGGAACTGACGGACCGGGCGGGGGCGCCCTCGTTCTCATGCATTCTTCCCGCGCCCCCGCCCGCCGTGCGCAGTGCCAAGTAGGCTGAGCGGGCGGTTGGTTGGCTGCCCCATCAGTACGTCTGGAAGGAATCGCTCCGTCATGGCTGAGGAACAGGACCAGGAACTCCGGGAGCGCAAGGAGCGCGAGAAGAACGAGTTGTACGCCCTCGACATCTCGGGCGTCGAGTGGCACAGCGCGCCCGGGACGTCCGAGGACGAGGAGCGCGTCGAGATCGCCCATCTGCCGGCGGGCGCCGTGGCCATGCGGTCCTCCGTGGACCCGGACACCGTGCTGCGGTACACCGAGGCGGAGTGGCAGGCGTTCGTACTGGGGGCACGGGACGGGGAGTTCGACCTGGAGCCCTCGGTCCGCAATGGCGGGATCGAGGCGGGCTCGGCGCAGTAGCGCCGGGGCGTACCGACGCCGAACGGGGTGGGCACCTCCCGCGCGTGCCCACCCCGTCCGTATGTCCCGGCACTCCTACTCGAAGTAACCGGCCGCCTTGCGGTC
Organism: Streptomyces sp. NPDC050485; assembly: GCF_044458185.1. Classification (NCBI taxonomy): domain Bacteria; kingdom Bacillati; phylum Actinomycetota; class Actinomycetes; order Kitasatosporales; family Streptomycetaceae; genus Streptomyces; species Streptomyces sp. NPDC050485. Next base: position 17,202 of record NZ_JBITHR010000025.1, read on the forward strand.
ACCGGCCCGGTAGGCCGGACCCGCCTCGGCCACGGCCTTGGCGATCTGCGTGAGGGAGGTGTGGACGCTGTCCGCGGTGTTGTTCCAGTCCTGCTGCTTCGCCGCGTACGCCTCGTGGGCCTGGCCCTCCCAGTTGCCGGAGGCCTTCTTGACCATGTCGCTGATGTCATCGAGGTCTTGCCGGAGCTTCCTGGCCTGGCGTTCGATGTCCGCGGCCGCACCCTCGAGGCTGCTGTACGTTACTCCGAGGACATCGCCGTTACCGCTGGGCATGGCTACCCCAATCTCTGTGATGAACAAGCTGGTTGTGAGCTGGCGCGGCGGTTCGGGCCGAACCCGGCGCGACTCGTACGTGCTGAGGTCCGCGTGGCGCTTCGGGTCGAACCGGGCGCGCGACGCGACTCGTACGTGCCGAGGTTTGCCTGACGCTTCGGATCGAACCCGGCGCGCGACGGCGACTAGTACGTGCTGAGGTTCGAGGTGATCGAGGCCGTGGCCCCGGCATCACCGCTGTAGCCGTCCACGACGTCGATGCCCATGAGGGCTTTGCGGACCTCTTCCTCGGTGTCGCCCTTGACCGTGCGGGTCGCCTTCATCGCCTCCAGGAAGTCCAGGAGGAGCCGGCCCAGGTGGACCATGCGATCGTTGATCTCCTTCTGCTTCTTGTCGAACGCGTGGGCACCGATGCCCTCCCAGGCCCCTTCGAGGCTGTTGATCACGTTCTGCAGACTGTGGAGCTGGCCCTTCACCGAGTCGAACCGGAGGAGGATCTTCCCCTCCAGCGCGATCATGTCGCTGTCGGATACCCGCTGGCCCTTTGACATGGCCTTCCCTTCGTGGTGGTGGTGCGGTGGGTGGAGCTGGAGGTGCGGCTCAGGCGCCGCGGCGCCGCATTCTGAGCACGGCGAACACTCCGCCGCCGATCACGACGAGCCCGGCGACGACGCCGCCCACGACCCACAACTGCCCGTTCCCGCCACCGGACTTGGCGGCGGCGGCCTTGGGGACGGGACTGGCAGCGGGCCCCGACGAAACGCCCGGCGCCGCACTGCTCCCCGCCTTGGCATCACCCGAAAGAGGGTCGACGTTGGGGGGGCCGGGGTTGATGCCGCTCTGCTCCAGGACGAGGCGGGGGCGGATCAGGCCGTGGCCCAGGAATCTGCTGGTCGTCTTCTTGTCCCAGGTGCGGCTGGCCGTGTCGATCATTACGCGCAGGACTTGGTTGGCCGTCCAGGTGGGGTGGGCGGACCAGATCAGAGCGGCGGAGGCGGACGCGATGGCCGAGGCTTGACTGGTGCCCTGACCGGTGCAGTATTTCTGGAAGGTGGCGTCGCACCACACCGGAATATTCAGCCCTGGGGATGCCAGGCCGACGAATTCACCAGTCTGCGAGAATTCCCCGACTTTGCCGTTTTCGTCGGCTGCACCAACGCCGACCACTCCGGGATACGCGGCCGGAAACTCCAAAAAGTCATCTGGCGAATCCCCGTCATTTCCAGTGGCAGCAAAGAGCAGCTTCCCTTTGGCCACAGCATATTTAATGGCCGCTTCCACCTCTGGATGCATGGCACGCCCACCGAATGACATGTTGATGATCTTGGCGTCCGTGTCCGCGGCGGCCCGAATGCCTGCGACCTCAGACTGGGTACGCTTGAGCTCCTCAGGATCCTTGAGCTGGATGCGCAGAGGAATGATCTTCGCGCCTGGGGCCAACCCTTTGAGGCCACCACCCTGTCCGGTGCCGGCAATCAACTCGGCCATGGTTGTACCGTGGCCGACGTAATCACTCGTCGCTCCGTACGCGGCGCCCTGTGGAACTTCCTGACTGAGCACCTGCCCCTTCAGGGAAGGGGTATCGGGATTAACGCCACTGTCCACAACAGCGACCTTTATTCCCTTGCCGGTACTTACCTTCCACATGTCCGCTGCATGCATGGCATCCAAATACCATTGCTTCGGCGCAACATCATCCGCGACAGCATGAGGAGCCAGCCCCACGGAAGTGATCGCCCAAACGGCAACCGCCGCGCACGCGGAGGCCGCCCGCCTCCGAGTCCGCGCTCCACTCGTCGAACTGGGCTTACCCGGTCGGCTCGTTCCTACCTTCATGCGTTCCTACGTCCTCGCCTGTGCCTAGTTGATCGCTGGTGGTAGGTAGTTCCGCCGGTCAGGCGCCTCGACTTCGCTTCCTTCGAGCGTGTGCTGTGGGCTCTGGTTCGTCTCGTCGTCGGGCTCCGCACCACTCTGGTCCCCCAGTGTTCTAACCAGCCCAGAGCCACCGGTGGTGAACCCCTTGCGGCTACCGCGGGTACTCGCCGAGCGATTCTGCGGTGTACCGACCACTCCATCGGCGTTACTCAAGGGGCGTCGATTCGTCTGCACCCCGCTGGATGAAGGAGTCTTCGGAGCCCCAACCACTCCGCGCTGACCAGGTCGGCTCGTGGAGTTGGATGGCATGCCTCCCGCACCGCCGACCACTGTGCCCCGCGGCATACGGGATCCAGTTGGACCCGGTGTCCCGATGCCCGGTCTGCCGCCTACGATCCCGTTGCCACGCGCTGTGGCTCCCGCTCCGGCACGTGATGGCGCACCGCCTGCGCGAGGAGTCCCGCCCGAGACGCCTTGCCCTATCGGCGACTGGTTGACCGATGCCGCTCCGCTGTTGCCGACCCCCTGCGCCGCCGACCCTGCACGCCCCAGTGGGTCGTTCGCACCGCGCCGCGCGACGCCCGTGGGTCCCGCGGGTGACTGAGTCGGCGCACCGAGCCCTCGTACAGCACCAAAAGCCTTCGCTGAACCACTCACGGTCGGGCTCACGAGCCCGTTCACGAGAGGCGGAACGGGACCCCCTCCCGGCCCGGTTGAGATAGGAGGTGCCGGAATCGCTCCCCCTTGGCTCGGCGCAGGAGCAGGCGCGGGCGGCGCGGTCACCGTGTTCAGTTCCGTACCCACGGGGCGGTCTATGACCGGAATTGACGGGACACCGGCGACATCTCCCTGATGGGCAGAATTGACCGTTTTCTCCATACGCGAGTGACCGATCGCACCGTCCGCCGCACCGTGGCGAGAAGTCGCCGCATCGACCGACCGGCGGCCCCCCGAGGACGGCTGCGTAATGGAGGGATCACCGATCCTGAAGTTGTCTCTCGGGGCCGGCACCCCCATCTCCGGCATAGGCTCAAACACCGGCGGCGTCTGAGCCGCAAGGTTCTGTTCCGAGACGGAGTAGAACGACGACAGGCGGTTCATCTGGTTGATCGCCTCTTGACGGTCCTTCTCCACCCGCACCGCCGCGTCGTACGACGCGTTCCCCGCAACCCGCTTCGTCGGAGGAATGTCCGTGACCTTTACGGGCTCGGTGCGATGGTCGCGCGGGGGCATCGCCTTGCTCACCGAGGCCAGTCCCGTTCCTGCCACGCTGATCTGAATGCCCGCGGTGTCTGCGAAGTCCGCCAATTGACGCGTTTTCGCGACGAGGCCCTGCCCCCATGTGCGGAAGGCCTTGCCCGACTCCCCTTCCCAGTCGACGTAGTCGACGTGGATGTTCAGTTCCTCCGCGGCCTTCTCGATCGCGTCCCGGGCGGCCCAAAGAGCTTCCCCCGCACTGGTGAGGTGCTCCGGGTTGGCGTTGTGGACCAGATCGATCATGTCGTTGAGCTGGTGCCCCTCGAAATCGGTCCGCCCGGCGGGGCGAGCATTCCCGACGGCGGGAAGGCTGGAAACCGCCTTCGACATGTTGGTGGACATGTCCCTGACGGACACCTGTAGGTCCACGCGTTCCGCGTCTGTCGGCTGCTGTTCCTTGTCCGCCACGGCTACCACCCTCCGCCATCGGTGTTGTCGGACTGGGCGGGCTTCCCGTCCTTGTAGCTCTGGGCCGCGCCGACGTCGTACTTGGTCGTGCTCTGAATGGCAGCGAACCGCTGCCGAGCCTCCTCATCCAAGTTGTCGAACCCCACATCCGCCCCATGCACAGCGATCCCCATCGCCTCGATCTGGTGGCCGAGCGACTTCGACAGCGAGGTCAGGCGTTCATGTACGCGGTGGTACTGGGTGAACAGGCCGTCGGCTTCCGGGAATGGGGACGTTCCGGCGCTGAAGGACGTGCGGGAGATCTGGTGGGCCGCGATCTTCGCGGGGCTCGCGTGTGAGCCCTCGAACTCCGCGAGCAGCGTGTCGATCCGGTCCCTGAAGGTCTTCAGCGCCTCCAAGCCCCGCCTGAGTTCGGCGGTTGGCATCGGTGCTGCCTCCGTCATGTCGGCAGGACGCCCCATGACACCCCTCCCCATGACCCAATTCCCCTTCGCCCGCGTGCGATCCGGCTGTACCGAATTTGCTCAAGCAACTCTCTATTGACATCACTTATCGCACCGCGGTCACTTTAGCCAATGCCGGCCACTCGCCCAACAGGGATTCCCCCGCGCCGAGTTGGCTCAGCGGTCCCAACGCTACAAGGGCTTCTCCCACGTCACATGAGTACGTCTACTCAGTTCCGTTCCGCCCCGGCCGGCCTCCGGCTCCGACGTCTCGCGTCCCTGATCGCCACCGCCGCGCCGCTCAGGACGGCGGCCAGGACCGCCGCGCCGACCGCCACGTAGGTGGCCAGGCGTTGCGTGCGCTGTTCGTCGGTCTCGCCCAGGTGGAGGGCGGCGGGGGTGGGGGCCTGGGCGGGGGTGATGCCCTCGTGCGCGACCGGTTTCTCGATCGGGTGGTCGTCCTCGGTGAGGGCGCGGACCGGGTCGACCACGCCCCAGCCGACCAGGCGGTCGTGGCCGGCCACGGAGCGTTCGGCGGTCTGCTGGATCTGGGCGACGATCTCGCGCTGGGTCCACTGGGTGTGCTTGGCCTTGATGAGGGCCGCGACGCCCGCGACGTACGGGGCCGAGAAGCTCGTACCGCTGTCGGCGCAGTGGCCGCCGCCGGGCACGGTGGAGACCATGTCGACGCCGGGCGCGGCCACGCCGACGAACTCGCCGGACTGGGAGAACGCCGCCCGCTCGTTGTTGCGGTCCGACGCGGCGACCGCGAGCACGCCCTGGTACGAAGCCGGGTACGTCTGCTTGACGTTGCCGCCCAGGCCGTCGTTTCCGGCGGAGGCGACCACCACGATCTCGTGGGCCAGCGCCGCCTCCACGGCCTCCTTCAGGGCCGGGTCCGGTTCCACCGCGTTCGCCGTGTCCTGGGAGATGTTGATGACGTCGGCGCCCGCACCGATCGCGTACCGGATGGCGTCCGCCAGGGTCTGCGCCGTGCCGTGGCCGTCCGCGTCGTTCTGCTGGATGGGGATGATCGTCGCGTCGGGCGCGAGGCCCACGAAACCCGTTCCCCTGGCGGGGCGGGCCGCGATGATCCCGGCGACCTTGGTGCCGTGCCCGACGGTGTCCGTCGTGCCGTTCTCGGCGCCGCGCGGAAGCGGCTGGCCGTTCGGGTCCTTGAGGTCCGGCTTCATGACGTTCTTGCCCTGGGAGGCGTCGACCGCGCCCGTGAGCTGGCTGTTCTTGATGTCGACACCCGTGTCGATCACCGCCACCTTCACGCCCTTGCCGGTCGACTGCCGCCACAGCTCGTCCAGGAGTACGCGCTGGAGCGCCCAGGGGCGGCCCGGGTACGGCTTCGAGGGGAAGGTGCACTGGTCCCCGCCGCCGTCGGCCGGGGCCGCGATCGCCGGGGCTGCCATGACTGTCAGGACCGAAACAGCCGACAGGGCAAGGGACTTGAGGGCGTACGCCATGGTCGAACCGCCCCTCAGGAGCCCTGGGGCTGGCGGGCCGCCCCGGTCGAGAGGCGGGGGCCGGTGGGCAGGAAGGTGGACCAGCTGATCGGGACCGGGGCCGGCTCGGACTTGGCGTAGCCGAGCCGGGTCTGGGCCTGCTGGGCCTCCTGCTGCAACTGCTTGCGCTGGTCGGCGGTCAGGCCCATACCCGAGTCGTCGCCGGCGCTGTCGCTGTTGGACTGCATCGCGTAGCGAAGGCCCGTGTCGGTCACCAGGAAGACTCCGCCCGCCCGGGTTTCGGAGCCCTGGATCTGGCGGAAGAGCTGGCCGGAGCCGGGGGTGACGTACGCACTGCTCGAACCGGTGGGCAGCGGGGCGGGGAAGTCGGTGCCCGCCCATGTGCTCATCGTCGTGTCGCCGTTGTCCTTGTTGACGTCGCGCAGCACGTTGCACACGGTGTTGCGGCTGCCGCTCGCGGTGCCCGCCTCGTTGACGGCCACCGGTATCTGCCGCGGCCACCGGCGCTGGGCCGCGAACTCCGTGGTCTCGGGCGTGAACGCGGCCGCGTTGGCCTCCGTCGCCCGGCCGGTCCGCATGAGCTCGCGCAGGTCGCGGCTGTTGAGGAGGAGCTTCGCGGTGAAGTCGGAGACCGGCGAGACCTTGCCCGGCCGGACGAGGTAGTACTGGGTGCCCGCGCCGTTGGGGGCCCGCAGCACCATGCCGACCCGGTTCAACTCGGGGTCGAGGCCGCCGGGCGCACCGGCGGGCGAGCCGATCTTGCCCTCGACCTTGGGGAAGGCGACCGGGTCGCCCGAACGCAGCGTCTCCAGCCACTCCTTGGACACCCGCTCGGGTTCGCGCCCCGCGCCGACCAGGGCGCGCAGCAGGAGTTCGTCGGTGCCGACCTGGTACTTGGTGCCCTGCGCGTCCACGACGTAACGGATCTTGCTGTCGGCCGCCACGACGTACATCAGCTCACCGCCGGTGAGCCGCCCGGTCCCGTCCGCGCGGGCCTTGTCGCGGTCGGCGAGGACGAACGCGGCCTTCTGGATGGCCCGGCCGCCGTCGGCGGGGCGCTCGCACACCGCCCAGCGCTTCGCCGATCCGGCCTCCGCGGCGGACGGCAGCCGGTCGGGGGCGTACGGGATGCCGAGGGTGGCGCCGTGCGGCAGGGAGCCCTTGTCCAGGACGGACTCGTCCACGTTGATGACCTGGCCCTTGTCCGGGTCGAGCAGGAGCTTCGCGGACGCCATGTTGAGGACGGGGTGCAGCTCCTTCGTGCCGTTGGTGGTCAGGACGACGTAGCGGGTGGTGGACTTGCTGGCGATGATCACCTTCTCGCCGGGGGTGTCCCAGCCGGGCGGCGCGGTGGGCTTGAACATCCCCCACGCCCCGAACGCGGCGAGCAGCACGACCGCCGCGATGCCGCCCGGAAGCACGGCGTGCAGCGGACGCGGAGCCCCCTCTTCCGAACCCGTCGGCGAGGGCTGGATGAACGACGCGAGCGTACGACGCTTCGCGAAGGTGTACGCGTTGAGCTCGTCCCGCCGTGATGCCATGAGTGTCCGTGTTCTCCCGTTCCCCCCGCGCGGCGCTGGGGGAGCCCGTCCCCCGCCCTCCGTTGTCAGACCAGCCCCCTACTATGCCTGTTACGTGATCGTACGTCCGGGGGCGGGTAGGGTGGCCAGATCCTCAAGCCCCTTATTGGCCAGGGATTTTCGAGGAGTTCGGGGGGTTCAGGGATGGTTTCGCCGACACGGACGCAGTCACGCTCCCGTGAACAGTCCGGTGCGCCCCGCGCCGCCGGTTCCGGCTCCCGGGTGCGTACGGAACCGGTCCGCAGCACCCCCGTTCCCGCGGCCGCCGGGCCCGTGACACCCCGCCTCAAGTCCCGTTCCGAACGCTTTGGTTCGTTCCGTCTGCAACAGCTGATTCTGGTCGAGTCGGCCGCCGCTCTGCTGCTCGCCGGGTGGGTGGCCGGCCCGATGGCGCTGGTGCCCGCGGGCGTCGTCGCCCTCGCCCTCGTGCTGCTCGCGGTGGTACGCCGCCGGGGGCGCTCACTGCCCGCATGGCTGGGCACCGCCTGGGCGCTGCGTGCGCGGCGGCGGCGTGCGGGTGCCACCCCGGTGCCGCCGGGCACGCTGCCGGGACTCGCCCCGGCCGTGGAGTGCGATCCGACGCTGCGGACGTACAGCCACGGGGACCGGGACCGGCGTCCGATCGGGATGATCGGGGACGGTGCCTTCCTCACCGTCGTCCTGCAGATCGAGTCGGACGCGACGGCGCTGCGGGCGGAGCGGGGCCAACGCCCGCTGCCCATAGGGCTGGTGCGCGATGCCCTTCACGTCGACGACATCCGGCTGGAATCGGCCCAGATACTGCTGCACACCCAGCCCGCGCCCGCACTGCGGCTGCCGCAGCAGTCCGTCGCGGTCACCAACTATGCGCCGCTGCACGCCCAGACCTCCTCGCCCGCGGTCCGCATCACGTGGATCGCGTTGAAGCTGAACCCGGAGCTGTGCCCGGAGGCGGTGGCCGCGCGCGGCGGCGGCATCGAGGGCGCCCAGAAGTGCGCGGCGCGCGCCGCGCTCCACCTGGCGAGCCGGCTGACCGGAGCGGGCCTGGGCGCCACGGTGCTGACCGAGGAGGAGCTGGCGGACACCGTGGCCACCTCGGCCTGCGCCAATCCGCTGGTGACGGCGCAGGCGGGCCGGACGGAGACGCCCCAGCGGCGTACCGAGGAGTCCAGTCGCTCCTGGCGCTGCGACAACCGCCGGCACACGACGTACTGGATACGGCGCTGGCCCCGGATCGACGGCGGTTCCGGGACGGGCGGGCTGCCCCAGCTCGTCGCCCTGCTGACGGCGGTTCCCGCGCTGGCGACCACGTTCAGCCTCACCATCGCCCGCGCGAGCGCCCGGGAGAGCACCATCAGCGGCCACATCAGGGTGACCGGCCGCAGCGAGGCCGAGCTGGCCGCGGCCCGGCAGGCGCTGGAGCGCTCCGCGCGCGAGGCCCGGGCGGGGCTCGTACCGCTGGACCACGAGCAGCTGCCCGGGATGCTCGCCACGCTGCCGTTCGGAGGTGCCCGCTGATGGCCACGACGACACCCGCCGCCGAGCGCCGCGCATCGCGCACCGGCTTCGGCCTCATCGGCCCCCGGCACCGTCGGCACACCCTGTCCGCCGAGCAGTTGGACAGCCTGGCGCTGCCCATCGGTGACGACGGCGTGGTCGTCGGGGTGGACACCGAGGGGCGGCCCGCGGTGCTCGGGGTGAACAGACCGACCGCGTACGACATCGTCCTCATCGGCGGTCTGTGGACGGCGCAGGTACTCGCACTGCGGGCGGCCGCCACCGGTACGCGCGTCGCGGTGGAGACCGGCCGGCCGCAGAATTGGGCCCAGTTGGTGCACGCGATCGCCAGCCAGAGCGGCATGACCGTGCACGATGTGGGCCGGGTGCCCCCGCTCGGCGCCTCCGCCGGTGAGCCGGTGCTCGTGGTGCGGGACTGCGGCATGCGCCCGCCGCGCGGCCGGGTGGTCTCGGCGCCCTGGCAGGCGGTGCTCACCCTGCTCCCCTACCTCAGCCCGGTCGCACCCCGGCTGATCCGGCAGGCACGGCTGGTCGGTGTGCAGCGGGTGTCACCGGACGAGGCGGCGCGGCTGGGCCGCCTCATCAATCTGCCGCGCACCGAGCAGGAATCCCTCTCGACGCTCGCCGACGGGGTGACGCTCTGGTGCAACGAGCGGGACCGGTCCTTCGCGATGACCCAGGCCACCGACACCGAGACCGGATTGTTGGGGAACGCCCGACGGGTCGACTGATACACCAGCGGAGCGGCGCGAGTTGACCCGATCTGACCGTTTCGCCCCGCACGCTCCGCCCCCGGCGGGTCACTTCATCGTCACCCGTGGAGCGAGGGTGACGAAAGGGACAGGCGATCGGGGTGGCCGGGCCTCCCACGTCGGTATTGCCGACGATTAGGGTGGGACCGAATGGGGGCAGGGCTCCGCGGCGAGAAGCGTCGTCCGTACGGTCCGGATGCCGCGTCGCCCGCGGCGGGCAGGGGCGGGCGGAACGCGCTCGACTCGGCGACCACCGCACAAGGGCTTGCCCCGCCCCGGCTCATGGATGCCAATGAAACCCACGGCCTACACCCGGTCACAGGCGAACGAAAGGAAACCGGTGAACAGCGACCAGGACCAGTTCCGCACCGGCGGGAACGCGCGAGACGAGAATCGGTCCGACGCCGATCCCGAGACCACGGGTGAGTTCACCATCGACTACACCCCGCCCGCCTGGTACACCCAGGGCGCGCAGGACACCCCGGCTCCGGCCGGTGAGCAGAGCGGTGGCACGGGGGTTCCACTGCCGCCGCCGGCCGGTACGCCGGTCGACGTGCCGGGACTGCCGCAGGCCGGCGGGTTCCAGCCGAACTGGGGCCCCACCCCGCCACCCCCGGGCCCGGCCCCGGCCGCCCAGACGCCGCCCCCGTCGCCCGCCTTCCCCGCACCGATGACACCGCCCCCCGCGCCCGAGGCGAGCCGCCCCACGGGCGAGGGCCAGGCCTTCGGCGGGGGCGACATCGAGAGCGGCGCGACGATGCGGTTCTCGCCGTCCGCGCTGAAGCGGGAGTTCGAGCAGCTCGAAGCGGCGGCGGCGGCCGCGGCGCGCGGCGAGTCGGCACCGGTGCCGGTGGCAGTTCCTGACGCCCCGTCAGCCACGGCGCCCGACACCGACGCGGTCCCGTCGGCCCCGGCCGAGGGCTCCGATGCCCCGGATACGGCGGATGAGGTGACCGAGCCGGCTCCGGCTCCGGCTCCGGCTCCGGCTCCGGCTCCGGAATCGATTACGGGTCCGGGTACGGACATCGGCGAGGAGGTCGCAGCGCCGACCGCCCACGAGGACGCTGCCGACTCCGGGGAATCGGACGGCTCCGGCGACTTCTCGGGGGATCGGTTCGGGGGTACGACCGTGCCCCAGGCCGGGGACGTGTCCGAGGTCTCGGTCACGGCCGAGGCGTCGCCCGGCGAAGCGGATGCCGCCGCCGGAGACGCCTCGCCGACCGCCATCCCGCCGGTCGACGCCCCTCCTGCGGACGCCGCTCCCACCAACGCCATTCCCACCGATGGCGTTCCTACCGACGCCATTTATGCGGACGCCGCCGGGGGCACCGCCCTCGCCGACGCCGCAGCAGTTGACCCGGCCACCGGCTCCGCCTCACCTGCCGTGGCTCCGGAAGCGGCCCAAAGCGGTCCCGCACCGGCCACGGTCACGGATGCCGAGCCTGCGGACGCTGCGCCCACAGATGCCGTTCCCACGGACGCGGCACGTGCCGACGCCCCCGCCGGCGCGGAGCCCCAGGACGCGCCGCTCGCGCCGCCCGCGCCGCCCGCTCCCGTCGATCAGCCGTGGGCCACCGGGGCCGGAGCGCAGCCCGGGTTGCCTCCGCTGCCGCCCGCGTTCCAGCCCGCCGCGCCCACCGCAGCGCCGCAGTGGCCGGTACCCGCGCAGGCGCAGCCGATGCCGGGCTCGTCCCCGGATCAGGCCGCCCCTGCGCCCGCGTGGCCGCAGCCGCAGGGTGGTTACGGGTTCCCCCAGCAGGGGGCGACTCCGCCGTCCGCCCCCAACTCCCCCGCGCCGCAAGGGAGTTACGGCTTCCCTCAGCAGGGCTCCACCCCGGCCAACCCCCCGGTCGCCCCGAACGCGCCCGCGCCACAGCCCAGTTACGGCTTCCCGCACCCCAGCGCAAACCAGCCCTCCGCACCACAGGCTCCCACCCCGGCGGATGCCCCCAACTCGCCTGCCCAACAGCAGCCCGCTTACGGCTTCCCGCACCCCAGCGCAAACCAGCCCTCCGCACCACAGGCCCCCACCCCGCCCGAGGCGCCGAACTCCCCTACGTCGCAAGGCGGTTACGGCTTCCCGCAGCAGGCCTCGGCCCCGGCCAACCCGAACTCCCCCGCCCCGCAGCCCAGTTACGGCTTCCCCCACCCGGGAGCCAACCCGGGGGCAAACCCGCCCGCCGCGCCTCAGCCGATGCCGGAGGCCGCGCCGCCCGTCGATCCGCGGTCCGGGACCGCGTGGCCCTCGCCGGTGACGCACGACCAGCGGGAGCGGTCGATGCCCGGGGCGCCGCTCGGGTACACGGCCGCCGTCGAGCTGTCGTCCGACCGGCTGCTGCGCAACAACAAGCCGAAGCCGAAGAGCAGCCGGGGCCCGGCCGCCGGTGCCTCGCGCTTCAAGTTCGGGGCGAAGAAGGAGGAGGCCGAGCGGCAGCAGAAGCTCAACCTCATCCGGACGCCGGTCCTCTCCTGCTACCGGATCGCCGTCATCTCCCTCAAGGGCGGTGTCGGCAAGACCACCACCACGACCGCGCTCGGCGCGACCCTGGCCACCGAGCGGCAGGACAAGATCCTGGCGATCGACGCCAACCCGGACGCCGGTACGCTCGGCCGCCGGGTGCGCCGCGAGACCGGGGCCACCATTCGCGATCTGGTCCAGGCGATCCCGTACCTCAACTCGTACATGGACATCCGCCGCTTCACCTCGCAGGCGCCGTCCGGGCTTGAGATCATCGCGAACGACGTCGACCCGGCCGTGTCCACGACGTTCAACGACGAGGACTACCGGCGCGCGATCGACGTCCTGGGCAAGCAGTACCCGATCATCCTCACCGACTCGGGTACGGGTCTGCTGTACTCCGCGATGCGCGGCGTGCTCGACCTCGCCGACCAGTTGATCATCATCTCGACGCCGTCCGTGGACGGGGCGTCCAGCGCCTCGACCACGCTGGACTGGCTCTCGGCGCACGGCTACGCCGAGCTCGTCCAGCGTTCCCTCACCGTCATCTCCGGGGTGCGCGAGACCGGCAAGATGGTCAAGGTGGACGACATCGTGCAGCACTTCCAGACGCGCTGCCGGGGTGTGGTCGTGGTGCCGTTCGACGAGCACCTGTCGGCGGGTGCCGAGGTGGACCTCGACATGATGCGGCCGAAGACCCGGGAGGCGTACTTCAACCTCTCGGCGCTGGTGGCCGAGGACTTCGTACGGGCTCAGCAGCAGCAAGGCCTGTGGACGGGCGACGGTCTCAACCCGCCCCCGACCATGGCCCCGCCGCTGCCCGGCCAGCAGGGCGCGCCCGCCCAGCAGTTCGCAGGCCAGGGCCAGGGCCAGCCCATGCCGGGCCAGCCGTTCCACCCGGGCCAGCCGTTCCACCCGGGCCAGCCCGGCCACCCGGGCCAGCCCGCGGCGGCCCAACCGCAGCCCGGCCAGCCCTTCCCGAACCAGGCGCACGGCCAAGCCCAGGCTCAGCCCGCCCCCGGCCAGCCGTTCCCGGCACAAGCTCAGCCGCAACCGGGCCAGCACTCGCCCGCCCAAAGCCAGCCCATGCCGGGCCAGCCCTACCCGGGCCCCGGTCAACCGCAGCCGGGGCAGCCTTTCCCCGTCCAGGCCCAGCCGTTCCCGAACCAGGCCCAGCCCGCTCCGCAGGGTCAGCCGCAGCCCGGCCAGCCCTACCCGGGGCAGCCCCAGCCCATGCCCGGCCAGCCCGCCGCAGCCCAGCCGCAGCCCGGCCAGCCCTACCCGGGGCAGCCGTACACGGCTCAGCCAGGGCAGCCGGGTCAGCAGCCGCAGCCGGGTCAGCAGCCGCAGGGCCAGTTCCCCCCGGCTCAGCCGGAACCCCCGCAGGGTCAGTTCCCCGGGCAGTCGCAGGGCCAGCCCTACCCCAACACCCCCCAGCCGCCCGCCGATTGGCGGCTCCAGCCGCCGCAGCCGCCCACCGCCGCAAACGCTCCCGGTCAGCCGGACCCGCAGGCGCCCGTTCCCCCGGCCGGGTGGCCCGGGGCCGAGCAGCCTCCGCAGTCGCCGCCAGCCCCTCAGCAGTAAGGCGTCAGAGGACTGGACCAATGAGGGCCCGCACCGTTCGAACGGTGCGGGCCCTCGCGCGTTTCCGCAGACCACCCGGCCTGCGATGCGCCGTTGACACGTCTAGACCACCGCTGGTAAACCTTCGCCCAAACCGGCCGCCACGCCCCCGTTCAAGCAACATCAGCCCGACCGCCAACCGGCGGTCGTCTGCCGCTCACCCTGCGATCAACCCTGCTTTTCCGTGCGAGTGATGACGCGAGGTCACCGTCCCATGGCAAGAACAGTTCCATCGCGCAAGCCCCTGCACCGGCCGCGGCCCCGGCGCCTGCTCGCCGCTGGCGCCGCCGCCCTCGCGCTGACGGCCGGGGCCGTACTCCCCGCCCAGGGCGCGGCGGCCGATGACGCGAAGGGCGGGGACAAGGTGCTCACCGTCGCCGTCTCGCAGAGCGTCGACTCGCTGAGCCCCTTCCTCGCCCAGCGGCTGATCAGTACCAGCGTGCACCGGCTGATGTACGAGTACTTGACGAATTACGACGCCAAGGACGGCCACCCCGTCCCGGGTCTTGCCACCGCGTGGAAGACCTCGCCGTCCAAGCTGACCTGGACGTACACCATCCGTACCGACTCGAAGTGGTCGGACGGGCAGCAGGCCACCGCCGAGGACGCGGCGTGGACGTTCAACAAGATGATGACGGACAAGGCCGCGGCGACCGCCAACGGCAGCTTCGTCGCGAACTTCAAGAAGGTCTCGGCCCCCGACCCGGCCACGCTCGTGGTCGAACTCAAGCAGCCGCAGGCCACCATGACCGCCCTGGACGTCCCGATCGTGCCGAGGCACGTGTGGGAGAAGGTCACGGACTTCTCGAAGTTCAACAACGACCAGCAGTTCCCGGTCGTCGGCAACGGGCCGTACGTCCTGACCGACTACAAGGTCGACCAGTACATCAAGCTCAAGCCGAACAAGAGCTTCTGGCGGGGTGCGCCCAAGTTCGACGCGCTGGTCTTCAAGTACTACAAGGACAATGACGCGGCGGTCGCGGCGCTCCAGAAGGGCGAGGTGTCCTTCGTCTCCAACGTGACGCCCGCGCAGGCCAGTTCACTCCGGTCGGCGCCGGACATCAAGGTCAACGACGCCCCCGGCCGGCGCTTCTTCGCGCTCGCCACCAACCCGGGCGCCCAGTCCAGGGACGGCAGGAAGTTCGGCAACGGCAATCCGGCGCTGCTCGACCCGAAGGTGCGCCAGGCGCTGTTCGCCGCGGTCGACCGCAAGGCGATTGTCGACAAGGTGTACCAGGGCCACGCCGTCGAGGGAGAGGGCTACATCCCGCCCCGGTTCGCCGACTACTTCTGGAAGCCGGCCGAGGGCCAGAAGATCGCGTACGACCCGGCCAGGGCGGCCTCGCTGCTCGATGAGGCGGGATACCGGACGGGTGCCGACGGCAAGCGGCCCGGCAAGGACGGCAAGCCGCTCGGTCTGCGGCTGCTCTGCCACGCCATCGACCCGAACGACAAGGCCGTCAGCAAGTACCTCCAGGAGTGGTGGGGCAAGCTCGGCATCGGCCTCACGGTGGACTGCGTCGACAACGTCACCGACCCGTGGACGGCCGGCGAGTACGACCTGGCCCTGGACGGCTACTCGGTCAACCCCGACCCGGACTACGTCCTGTCCATCCACACCTGCGCCGCGCTGCCCGCCACCCCCAAGGTCAGCGGCCAGACCGACGACTTCATCTGCGACAGGCAGTTCGACGACCTGTACGCGAAGCAGTCGGCCGAGTACGACACCGCCAAGCGGGCGGACCTGGTCAAGCAGATGGAGTCGCGGCTGTACGACACCGGGTACATGAACGTCATGGCGTACCCCAACGCGGTCGAGGCGTACCGCACCGACCAGATCAAGTCGATCACGACGATGCCCGAGGCCGCCGGCAACATCTACGGCCAGGACGGCTACTGGAGCTGGTGGTCGGCGGTACCTGCGGGCGGCTCGGCCGCCACCTCGGGCGGCGGCTCCTCCGCGGGTGTCGTCCTCGGCATCGTGGCGGGCGTGGTCGTGCTGGCCGGGCTCGGTGGATTCCTCGCCCTGCGCCGCCGGGCCGGCGCCGACGACCGTGAGTAGCCGATGACGACGGCGAGTTCGGCCGATACGCCCGCGGTGGTCGCCGAGGCGCGCACCGCGCCGCGCCGGCGCTCGGCCGCCGCGGGGCCGGCCCTCACGTATCTGCGCTACGTGGGCGGCAAACTGGCCGGGGCGGTGGTCTCCCTGTTCGCCGTCCTCGTCACGAGTTTCTTCCTGTTCCGGATCATCCCGGGCGATCCGGTGCGCACCATGACCCACGGGCGCCAGGTCTCCGCAGAACAACTCGCCAACCTGCGAAGCCAGTTCGGGCTCGATCTGCCGGTCTGGCAGCAGTTCACGGACTACTGCGGCAAGGCGCTCACCGGCGACCTGGGCACCTCGTACCAGTTCCACGCCCCGGTCAGCTCGCTCATCGCCCAGAAGCTGCCCGCGACGCTGCTCCTGACCGGAACGGCCGTGCTGCTCTACTCGGCGCTCGGCATCTGGCTCGGCACCCGTTCGGCCTGGCGCCACGGCGGGCTCGGCGACCGGCTCAACACGGGGCTCGCGCTGACGCTGTGGTCGGTGCCCTCGTTCTGGCTGGGGCTGCTGCTCATCATCACGTTCTCGGTGGGGGCGGGCCCGGTCCCGGGCCTGTTCCCGACCGGCGGCATGGAGTCCGGCGACACGACGGGCTTCGCCCACGTCCTGGACGTGGCGCACCACATGGTGCTTCCGGTGCTGACGCTGGTCGCGGTGCAGTACGCGCAGACCCTGCTCGTCATGCGGTCCTCGCTGCTCGACGAGATGGGCGGCGACTATCTGACGACGGCCCGCGCGAAGGGCCTGCGGGACGCTGCCGTACGCCGTCACCATGCGGTGCCGAACGCGCTGCTGCCCACGGTGACGATGCTGTTCATCAACCTGGGCCATGTGGCGGCCGGTTCGATCCTGGTCGAGACGGTGTTCTCCTGGCCGGGCCTCGGCGGGCTCTTCTACCAGGCGCTGAGCGTGCCCGATCTCCCGCTGGTCCAGGGCCTGTTCGTGGTCTTCGCGGGCGCGATGATCGTGATGAACCTCCTGGCCGACCTGCTCTATCCGCTGCTCGACCCGAGGGTGGGCCGATGACGACGACCACGTACGCCCTGCCCGGTTCGGGGGCGGTCCGATGACCACGACCGCAGCCCCCGGCACGTCGGGCTCCCTGGCCTGGGCGCGCCGCCGCGACTCGCTGGTCCGCTTCTGGCGCGCCTACCGTACGCACCGGGCCGGTCTGTACGGTCTCGCGGGCCTCGCCCTCATCGCGCTGATCGCATTCACCGCGCCGCTCACCGTCGGCCAGGACGTCCAGAGCGTGACCTCGGCGCCCGGCTCGGCGCTGGAGTCCCCGAGCGGTCGATTCCCGCTCGGCACCGATCAGTTCGGGCGCTCACTGCTCGGCCTGCTGATCTGGGGCGCCCGGATCTCGCTCGCGGTCGGGCTGCTGGCGGCGGCGCTGAGCGTCGCGATCGGCACGCTGGTCGGGATCGTCGCCGGGCATTACGGCGGATGGCTCTCGACCGTGCTCATGCGGATCACCGACTGGTTCCTGGTGATGCCGACGCTGGTCCTCGCGATCGTCCTCGCGACCGTGATGTCGCACAGCGTCTGGACGGTGATCCTGGCCATCGGCGTGACGTCCTGGCCGACGACGGCCCGCCTGGTGCGCGCGCAGACCATCGCGGTCGAGTCGCGCCCGTACATCGAACGCACCCGCGCGCTCGGCGGCGGCCACGGCCACATCATGACCCGGCACGTCCTGCCGAACGTCATGCCGCTGGTCCTCGCGCAGACCACGCTCGGTATCTCCAACGCCATCCTCACCGAGGCCACCCTCGCCTTCCTTGGCCTCGGCGACCCGACGGTGGTGTCCTGGGGCGGCATGCTCCAGGACGCCCGCGAGGCGGGCGCGGTGTCGTCGGGGCACTGGTGGTACCTGGCCCCACCGGGCATCGCGATCGCCCTGGTGGCCCTCTCCTTCACGCTCTGCGGCCGGGCCGTCGAGGCCGTACTGAACCCGAAGCTGGGGGCCCGATGAGCCTGCTGGAGATCAAGGACCTGCACGTCACGTACGAGACGGGCGCGGCGGCCGTGCGCGGGGTGGACCTGACGGTCGCGCCCGGCCGGAAGCTGGGCATCGCGGGCGAGTCGGGCTGCGGCAAGTCGACGCTCGCGATGGCGCTGCTGCGGCTGCTGCCCGCCTCGGCGACACTGACCGGATCGGTACTGCTCGACGGCGAGGACGTGCTCACCATGAAGTGGGGGCGGCTGCGGGCGGTCCGCTGGGCGGGGGCGTCCATCGTCTTCCAGGGGGCGATGCACTCGCTCAACGCGGTACACCGCATCGGCGACCAGATCGCCGAGCCGATCCTGCTGCACGGCCTCGCCGGCCCGGCCGCGGCCCGCGAACGGGTCGCCGGGCTCCTCGAACAGGTCGGCCTTCCCGGCTCGCGCGCGGACGCCTACCCGCACGAACTCTCCGGCGGCCAGCGCCAGCGCGTGATGATCGCGATGGCCCTGGCCTGCGACCCGGGGCTCATCGTGGCGGACGAGCCGACGACGGCCCTGGACGTGATGATCCAGGCCCAGATCCTGCGCCTGATCGAGCAGTTGGTGGCCGAGCAGGACATCAGCCTGCTGATGATCAGCCACGACCTGGCGGTCCTCGCCGACACCTGCGACCGGCTCGCGGTGATGTACGCGGGCCGCGTCGTCGAGGAGGGCCCGGCGCGCGAGGTGTACGAGGCGGCCCGCCATCCGTACGGCCGGGCGCTGTCCGCCGCGTTCCCCCGCATCGGCGACCCGGCATCGCGGCGCGCCCCCCGCGGTCTGCCGGGCGACCCGCCGGACCCGGCCGCCCTGCCGTCGGGCTGCACCTTCCACCCCCGCTGCCCGGTCGCCCTCGCCTCGTGCGCGACGGAGGACCAGGCGCTGCGCGAGGCCGGTCCGGGACGCCGTGCGGCGTGCGTCCTGGCGGGCTGACCCGTCCCGACCCCGGGCCCCGCCCCCTACGCAGGAGCACCCCATGACCACCTCTGCCCCCGTCCCCCTCCTCACCGCCACCGCCCTGCGGGTCGCCTTCCCCGGGCGGCGCGGGGCGCCCCCGGCGCGCGCGGTCGACGGTGTCGAACTCACCGTCGGCGCGGGCGAGATCGTCGCGCTGGTCGGCGAATCGGGCTGCGGCAAGACGACGCTCGCCCGCACCCTGCTGGGCCTGGTCACCCCGACCGGGGGCAGCGTCTCCTTCGACGGGAGCCCGCTCGACCACCACCCGCGCGCGCTCAAGGCGTACCGCAAACGGGCCCAGCTCGTCCTCCAGGACCCGAGCGGCTCGCTCAACCCCCGGCACACGGTGTACGACGCGGTCGCCGAGGGCCTGCGCATCCACGGCTCGGCCGACGACGAGCGGGAGTTGGTGGCCGAGGCGCTGTCCCGGGCCGGCCTGCGCCCGCCCGAGCGCTTCTTCCTGCGCTACCCGCACGAACTGTCGGGCGGCCAGCGCCAGCGCGTGGTCATCGCGGGCGCACTCGTCCTGAACCCCGAACTGATCGTCGCCGACGAGCCGGTGGCGTCCCTGGACGCGTCGGTACGCGGCGAGATCCTGGCGCTGCTGCTGCGCCTGCGGGACGAACTCGGCCTCTCCGCCCTGGTCGTGACCCACGACCTGGGCCTCGCCTGGAACATCGCGGACCGGGTGGCGGTCATGTACCTGGGCCGCATCGTGGAGACGGGCCCCGTCGAGGACATCCTGACGAACCCTCAACACCCGTACACCCAGGCCCTGTTGTCGGTTCTTCCGGAGTCCCCCGGCGACCCGGTGGTGCTGACGGGCGAGCCCCCGGACCCGTCCCGCATCCCGCCCGGCTGCCGCTTCCACGCCCGCTGCCACATCCTCGCCTCCGGCGAGGCGGACCGGGCGGGCGTGGCCGACCGCTGCCGCACCGAGGACCTCCCGGTCCTGCCCGGCGACGGGGCCACGCGGGCCGCCTGCCACTGGGCTGCGGCGGCGGTCAGGAACGAGTGAGGACCTAGTCCTGCCGGGCCTCGTACGCCTCGATCAGCTCGGTGGAGCGCTTCACGTCGTTGCCGATCGCTTCGAGGAGGTCCTCGATCGAGTCGAACTTGGCCATGCCCCGCACATAGGCGAGGAAGTCCACGGCGACGTGCAGTCCGTACAGGTCGAGGCCGACGCGGTCGATGGCGTACGCCTCGACGGTCCGCTCGGTGCCGTCGAACTGCGGGTTGGTGCCGACTGAGATCGCCGCGGGCATCCGCTCGCCTGCGGCTGTGAGCCAGCCCGCGTACACGCCGTCCGCCGGGATCGCGGTGTGCGGCAGGGTCTCGACGTTGGCGGTCGGGTAGCCGAGCTCGCGGCCGCGCTGCGCGCCGCGGACGACGACGCCCTCGACGCGGTGCGGGCGGCCGAGGATCTCGGCGGCGCCCTCGATGTCGCCGGTGGCGACGAGCCTGCGGGTCAGCGTGGAGGAGAACGGCTCGCCGCCGCCCGCCTCGCCGCGCACCCGCAGGTCGATGACCTCGACCTCGTAGTCGTACGTCCGGCCGAGCTCGGCGAGGACCTCGACGTTCCCCGCGGCCCGGTGCCCGAAGCGGAAGTTGGGGCCTTCCACGACGAGCTTCGCGTGCAACTTGTCGACGAGCACCTTCACCACGAAGTCGGAGGCCGACAGCTTCGAGAACTCGCTGGTGAAGGGGAGGATGAGGACCGCGTCGACGCCGAGTTCCCCCATCAGCTCCGCGCGCCGGTGGTGCGGGGCGAGCAGCGGCGGGTGGCTGCCGGGGCGGACGACCTCGCTGGGGTGCGGGTCGAAGGTCACGACGACCGACGGCACGCCCAGTTCGCGGGCCCGCTCCACGGCCCGCCCGATGATCAGCTGGTGTCCGCGGTGCACCCCGTCGTAGGAGCCGATGGTGACGACGCTGCGTCCCCAGTCCTGGGGGATGTCCTCCAAGCCACGCCAGCGCTGCACTGTGACCGCTCCTCGAACCCGTGTACGTCGTTGACCCTTACGCGTCATGCAGGTCTAAGACTGCCATGCCCGGTGGCCGGGGATGGCATCGGCATGGGACTGCCCAGCGTCTCCACCGCGCGACGGGCGCTCGGCCCGACCACCACCGACCACTCCTGCGGCGCCTGGACCAGCCATCCCGCGACCTGCGCGGCAAAGCCCGGGACCTCCTCGCACAGCTCGACCAGGCGCCGGTCGAACGCGGCCGCGCCCTCGGTCGTGCGGACGAAGAGCAGCCCGGTGCGGTGGACGAGGTCGCGGGTGCGCGCCTCGGCCCGCTGCCCGGAACCGGCGGCCGCGGCGCCGAGCAGCGCGTCCAGTACGGCCGGATCGCACGATTGGTACCGCTCGCCTTCGAGGAGTACGTCCAGGAGCTCGGCGCGCAGCGGGCGCGAGGCGCCGGTGCCGGGCGCGGCGAGGACCGGGGCGAGGGCGCGGCGGACCAGGTGGGCGCGGCCCCGCAGCAGACTGGTGACCATGGGGAAGAGGACCGCGCGGGCCGCCGGTCCGTATTCCAGGCGCCGCTCCACGAAGGCGGCCGCGTGCACCGCGCCCTCGGGGTGGTGCTCCACGTGGTCCCGGACGAGGGCCGCGGCCCGGCGGGCCAGCGCCGGGGTGTTGATCCCGGCGAGCGCGTCGATGACCTCGGCCGCCGCTTCGCCGGGCCCCTCCAGCCTCGTCCGGAAGGCCGCCAGAACGGGTTCGGGGTGGGTGTCGAGGGCGGTGACGAGCGCGGCCGCGGGGAGCGCGGGGTCCCCGGCCGCGTACCCGGCGAGCGCCTTGTCCAGGTGGCGGCCGCGGGTGTGCGGGTCGCGGACGAGCAGGGCGAGCGCGGCCCCGTGCAGGGGCGCGTCCCCGGGGCGGGCGAGCAGCGCGAGGGCCGCGTAGCGGAGCAGGTCGCGGTCGGCGGGGGTGTCGGCGCGGGGGGCGACCCGCGGTCCGTAGGTGGCGGCGGCGGCCCGCCGCTCGGGCCGGTCGTCGTGGGCCCAGCGGTCCACGGCCCGGCAGAGCGCGGACGGCTCGTCCTCGGCGAGGGCGGTGAGCAGTTCGTCGGCGCGGACGTGCGCGGTGGCCACGAGGGCCTCGGTCAGATCGTCGACGGCCAGCGCCCGGCGCGCGTACAGCAGGGCCTGCGCGGCCCGTGCGACGGTGGGCCGCACATCGGATCCGGGCGGCTCGGGCAGCGGCCGCTCGTCGGTGAACCAGCGGCACAGCAGCGGCTGTACGGTTCTGGGCTCGACGGTGAGCCGCCGGTCCACCGCGTCCAGGTACCGCCGGCGGCCCGGCTCCGCGCCGGGCACCCCGTCGGCGGGCACCAGGCGGCGCAGCAGTTCGAGCCTGCGGTCCTCGCCCATCCGCAGCCGCATCCAGAACCAGGGCCCGAACTCCCCGAGCCCGCCCAGATGCTGCGGTCCCCCGTCCCGCAGGGACCGCCCGCTGATGCGGTCCGCGAGCAGCCGGAGCACCTCCAGGTAGGGGCGTACGTCCGGCACCCGGAGCAGGGTTTCGGCGAGCAGCCGGACCGCCCACCACTGGGCGTCCACGAGCCGGGCGGGGTCGGCTCCGGGCGTGGGCGGCCGGTCGAGGGCATCCACCAACTCCTTGAGTTTCAGGGCGAGTTGGGTGGACCCCTGGTGGCTGCCGAGCAGCAGCATCGCCTGCAGGACGGGCCCGATGCGGTGCCGCGGCACCGGCAGGGAGCGGGCGGCGGGGGCGGCCCCGGAGCCCGGCGGGGGCGGCACCTGCCCGCCGGGCACGGCGCCGACGGCGGGCCGCGCGGGGAGCCGCATCACGGTCTGCGGATCGCCCTCCTCGTACCAGCGGTGCACCTGCGCGTACAGGGCGGCGTCGAGGTCGAGGTGGGCGGCCTGCAGCCAGTCGGCGAGTTCCTCGTGCGCGAAGCGGTAGCCGGTGCCGGCCGGCACGAGCAGCCCCTCCGTCAGCACCGCCGACGCCGATCCGGTGCGCCACGGGAAGATCTCCTCGAACGACTCCCGGTCCAGCTCGCCCTGGCCGGGGCCCAGACAGCGCCGGGCCGCCTCGTGCACCTGCCCGGCGACGCGGACCGCGAGCCGCCGCACCGCGCTCGCGCGCACCGGTGGGCGCGCGGCGGCGGCGATGCGTACCGCGATGCGCAGGCACATCAGGTCCAGATGGGCCGAGAAGACGTCCTCGCGGTCCGGTTTTCCCGCGACCTCGCCGGGCAGCGCGGCGCGGACCTCGGCGAGCAGTCCGAGGGTGAGCGGGTGGCGGGTGTCGGGCTCGGCGAGCGCGCCGTCCGGGATGCCGTAGCGTTCGCGGGCCCGCGCGGCCTCCTTGCGCCCGAGGTCGCCGACGCGCACGCCGTCCGGCAGCCGGGGCAGCCGGGCCGGATGCAGTACGCCCTGCGGATAGTGCGCGCCGGCCTGCTCCCAGTGCTCGGGGCGGCAGGCGACGACCATCCGCACCCCGGCCGCCCGCAGCCACCCGGCCGTTCCCGCACTCCATTCGGCGAGCCGGTGGGCGAGGACGGGCGGCATCTCCTCGGGCCCGTCGAGCAGGACGAGCAGCGGCCGGCCGGCCTCGCGGGCGAGGCGTGCCACCCGGTCGGGGGTGGCCGGGTCCAGGTCGCCGGGCGCCGGGGAGGTGGCGAGGATCCGCCCGGCCTGGCGCAGCGCGCGGGCCACGGCGTCGGCCACCGAAGTGTCGTCGGCGCGCAGGTCGGCGCCGCGCAGCCAGAGGGTCGGGGCGGGTTCGGCGCCGCCGGCCCGCCGCCCGGCGAACGCGGCGAGTTCGGTGGTGCGCCCGGTCCCGGGGTCCCCGACGAGCCCGAGCACCAGCGCGTCGCCCGCGCAGAACGCGTCCAACTCCTTGACGGTGGAGTGCCGTTCGACGGGGTCCTGCCACCCGCTGGGCCCGCCGGCCGACCCCACGGAGGTGGCGGTGAGCTGGAGCGCCCCCGCCAGGTTCAGGTCGCGGCCGTAGGCGGGCACGGTGGCGGCGTTGCGCCGCAGCAGTTCGGCGAGCGGTCCCTCCTCGGCGCGCAGCGGCACCGCGAACCCGCAGGTGTGGTGGGCGGCGTGCAGCGCGGTGCCGACCACCCCGATGACCGCCCCGGTGACGGCGTCGACGACCGGCCCCCCGCTGGCCTCCCCGCCGAGCCGCATGGCTTCGCTGCCGTCGGTGCCGATCGCCAACTCCAGTACGCCGCCCAGGAGATGGAAGCGGTCGGTGGCGGTATAGGTGACGACGGACGTGCCGAGCACCCGCGCCTCGCGCCACCCGTGCGCCGCGACCCGTACATAAGTGCCCGCGCCGATCGCGTCGCGCGCGGCGATGGGCAGCGGCCGCACCCCGAGCCCGTCGGTACGGACCAGCGCGAGGCCCGCCCCGGGCAGCGGGGTGAGGTCGTCCGCCTCGGCCAGCCAGGTCCGCTCGCGGGCGGCGTGCAGCACCACGCGGCTCAGTCCGTCGACGGCTTCGTGGCTGGTGACGACGGTCCCCCGGGCGTCGGCGACGAACCCGGTGCCCCGGGTCCGCCCCGCCAGATCGCAGATCCGTACGAGCGTGTCCCGGTCCTCTCCCCCAGCCCCGCGTCCCATGTCCGAAACGGTAGTTCTGGGGTGATCCGCCCGAGAAGAACGCCTGCCGAAAGCGCCCCCGCACGCTCCCGTGGTTCACTCCGAGCGCCTGCTCGAAGGGGTGAATCCCCCGGACCGGGCGGATAGACCCCTTGCGAGGGGGATCGTGGAGCGGGCCGGCCCGCCCGCTCCACGGTGGGCTCCGCGGAGCGCTCAGCCGAACACGGCGAGGCTCTTGGCCTTGCCCTTCTGGTTCTCCACCAGCGCGAGGAAGGTGCCCTGGGGCCCGAACACCCCGACCGGCTTCCCGGCCTCGTACTCGTCGGGCATGTCGAGGCGGACGCCGTTGAGCAGCAGCCCGCCGCGGCGTGCGTCGACGTCCCAGCGCGCGAAGGCGGCGGCCGCGGCCTCCGCGACCGGCATCACGGTGAGCGACTCCTGGAGCTGGTCCAGGGTGCGGGCCGCGTCGAGCCCGTACGGGCCGACCCGGGTGCGGCGCAGCGCGGTGAGGTGGCCGCCGACGCCGAGCCCCGCCCCGAGGTCACGGGCGAGTGCGCGGATGTAGGTGCCGGAGGAGCAGACCACGGAGACGACCAGGTCGACCACGGCGGTGCCGTCCTCGGCGACCGCCTCGCGGACGTCGTACACGCGGAAGGAGGAGACGGTCACCGGACGGGCCGGAATCTCGAACTCCTCGCCGCCGCGCACCCGCGCGTAGGACCGCTTGCCGTCGATCTTGATCGCGGAGACCTTGGACGGCACCTGCATGATGTCGCCGGTCAGCGCGGCGACCCCCGCGTCGATGCCCTCGCGGGTCACCTTGGAGGCGTCGGTGGACGAGATGATCTCGCCCTCGGCGTCGTCCGTGATGGTGTCCTGGCCGAGCCGGATCGTACCGAGGTACTCCTTCTCGGTCAGGGCGAGGTGGCCGAGCAGTTTGGTGGCCCGCTCCACGCCCAGGACGAGCACACCGGTCGCCATCGGGTCGAGGGTGCCCGCGTGGCCCACGCGGCGGGTCCTGGCGATGCCGCGCATCTTGGCCACGACGTCGTGCGAAGTGAAGCCCGACGGCTTGTCGACAATGACCAGGCCGTCGGGCGTCTTTGCTGCGCTGCTCATGCGGAGGCGTCGTCCTCGTCGCCGGGCTTCTTGTACGGGTCGGCGTCACCGGCGAACTTGGCGCCCGAGGACACCTCGCGCACCGCGGCGTCCGAGGCCCGCGCCTTGTCGAGGAGGTCCTCGATGGTCTTGGCGTTCTCGGGCAGCGCGTCCGCGATGAACGTCAGGGTGGGCGTGAACTTGGTCCCGGCGGCGGCGCCGACCGCGGAGCGCAGGATGCCCTTGGCGCTCTGAAGGCCGGCCGCGGCCGCCGCCCGCTCCTCGTCGTCCCCGTAGACCGTGTAGAAGACCGTGGCCTCCCGCAGGTCGCCGGTGACCCGGGTGTCCGTGATGGTCACGTGCGTTCCGAGGCGCGGGTCCTTGATACCCCGCAGCAGCTTCTCGGCCACCACCTCCCGGATGAGGTCCGCCAGCTTCTTCGCCCGCGCGTTGTCGGCCACTGGTCCTTCTCCTTCTCAAGCCTTGCTCAGTGTTCAGTCTTCGTCGCTGTGGAGCCTGCGTCTCACCGAGAGCAGCTCCACCTCGGGGCGGGCGGCGACGAGCCGCTCGCACCGGTCGAGCACGTCTGTGAGGTGCCCCGTGTCCCCGGAGACCACCGCCAGGCCGATCTGGGCCCTGCGGTGCAGGTCCTGGTCGCCGACTTCCGCCACGCTCACCGCGTACTTGCGCTGGAGTTCGGCGACTATCGGCCGGACGACGGAGCGTTTCTCCTTCAACGACCGTACGTCGCCGAGGAGCAGATCGAAGGACAGCGTCCCCACATACATGGATGTCCGGATGTCCCGCCGGTCCGGGTTAGAGGACCCCGCCAAAGACTTGGCAGGGACATCAGAACCGTACCGGAACGGCCGGGGCCGATCGACGGAAATAATCTTCCCGCCGATCGGCCCCGACTGCTGAGGTACGGGTCAGCCTCGCGGACTAGCCGCGCGGCTTCTCGCGCATCTCGTACGTCGCGATGACGTCGTCGATCTTGATGTCGTTGAAGTTTCCGAGGTTGATACCACCCTCGAAGCCCTCGCGGATCTCGGTGACGTCGTCCTTGAAGCGGCGCAGACCGGAGATGTTGAGGTTCTCCGCGATGACCTTGCCATCGCGCAGCAGGCGCGCCTTGGTGTTGCGCTTGACCTCGCCGGAGCGGACAAGCACACCGGCGATGTTGCCCAGCTTGGACGAGCGGAAGATCTCGCGGATCTCCGCCGTACCGAGCTCGACCTCTTCGTACTCCGGCTTGAGCATGCCCTTGAGGGCCGCCTCGATCTCCTCGATGGCCTGATAGATCACCGAGTAGTACCGGACGTCGACACCCTCGCGCTCCGCCATCTGCGCCGCGCGGCCCGCGGCGCGGACGTTGAAGCCGATGACGATGGCGTCGGAGCCGGTCGCCAGGTTGATGTCGGACTCGGTGACCGCACCCACACCGCGGTGCAGGACGCGGATGTCGACCTCGTCGCCGACGTCGAGCTGGAGCAGCGAGGCTTCGAGGGCCTCCACCGAACCGGACGCGTCGCCCTTGATGATGAGGTTGAGTTCCTGCACCAGACCGGCCTTGAGGGCCTCGTCCAGGTTCTCCAGGGAGAACCGCACGCCCTTGCGGGCGAAGCGGACGTTGCGCTCACGGGCGGCACGCTTCTCGGCGATCTGACGGGCCGTACGGTCCTCGTCGACGACCAGGAAGTTGTCGCCGGCGCCCGGGACGTTGGTGAGACCGAGGACGAGGACCGGGGTCGAGGGACCCGCCTCTTCCACGTTCTCGCCCTTGTCGTCGAGCATCGCGCGGACTCGGCCGTACGCGTCGCCGACCACCATCGTGTCGCCGACCCGCAGGGTGCCTCGCTGGACCAGGACGGTCGCGACGGCGCCGCGGCCGCGGTCGAGGTGGGACTCGATCGCGATGCCCTGCGCGTCCTGCTCCGGGTTGGCCCGCAGGTCGAGCGAGGCGTCGGCGGTGAGGACGACGGCCTCCAGGAGGGACTCGATGTTGAGGCCCTGCTTGGCGGAGATGTCGACGAACATCGTGTCGCCGCCGTACTCCTCGGCCACCAGACCGAACTCGGTGAGCTGACCGCGCACCTTGGTCGGGTCCGCGCCCTCGACGTCGATCTTGTTGACCGCGACCACGATCGGCACGTCGGCCGCCTTGGCGTGGTTCAGCGCCTCGATCGTCTGGGGCATCACACCGTCGTTCGCCGCCACCACGAGGATCGCGATGTCGGTGGACTTCGCACCACGGGCACGCATGGCGGTGAACGCCTCGTGACCCGGGGTGTCGATGAAGGTGATCCTGCGGTCCTCGCCGTTGACCTCGGTGGCGACCTGGTACGCACCGATGTGCTGCGTGATGCCGCCGGCCTCGCCCGCGACGACGTTCGTCTTGCGGATCGCGTCCAGGAGGCGGGTCTTGCCGTGGTCGACGTGACCCATGACGGTCACGACCGGCGGACGCGCGACGAGGAACTCCTCGCCGCCCTCGTCCTCGCCGAACTCGATGTCGAAGGACTCCAGCAGCTCGCGGTCCTCCTCCTCGGGGCTGACGATCTCGAGGATGTAGTTCATCTCATCCGCGAGGAGCTTCAGCGTCTCGTCGGAGACGGACTGCGTGGCGGTGACCATCTCGCCGAGGTTCATCATCACGGCGACGAGCGACGCCGGGTTGGCGTTGATCTTCTCCGCGAAGTCGGTCAGCGAGGCACCGCGCGACAGGCGGACGGACTGTCCGTTGCCGCGGGGCAGCATGACGCCGCCCACCGACGGGGCCTGCATGGCCTCGTACTCCTGGCGCCTCTGGCGCTTGGACTTGCGGCCACGACGGGCGGGCCCGCCGGGACGGCCGAACGCACCCTGCGTGCCACCGCGGCCACCGGGGCCACCGGGACGGCCCTGGAATCCGGGACGACCGCCGAAGCCGCCGCCACCACCACCGGGAGCGCCGCCACCCGGACGGGGGCCGCCGAAGCCGCCACCGCCACCGGGACGACCGCCGCCACCGGGACCCGCCGGACGGCCGGCGAAGCCGCCGCCGCCACCGGGACGACCGGCACCGCCGCCGCCACCGGGACGGCCACCGGGGCCACCCGGACGGCCGCCGGGGCCGCCGCCGGGACGCGGTGCGGCAGCGGGACGCTGCGGCATCATGCCCGGGTTCGGACGGTTACCGCCCGGAGCACCACCCGGACGCGGGGCGCCGCCCTGCGGACGGGGCATGCCGCCCGGGCTCGGACGGCCGCCGCCCTGACCCTGCGGACGCGGGGCGCCGCCGGGGCCGCCCTGCGGACGCGGGGCACCGGGAACGGCACGGTCGCCGCCGGGACGCGGGGCGCCGCCGCCGGGACGGGGCGCCTGCGGGCGCGCCATGCCGGTGGAGCCACCCGAGGTGAAGGGGTTGTTGCCGGGGCGCGGACCGGCCGGACGGGCACCGCCCGGTCGGGGGGCACCCTGACCCGCGGGGCGGGCCGGACGGTCGCCGCCACGGCCACCGTCGCGCTGGCCGCCGTCACGCTGACCGGCCGGAGCCGGACGGGCAGCGGCGGGACGGGGGCCGGGGGTGGCACCGGCGGGACGCGGGGCCTGGGGCGCCGCGGGCTGGGCCGGGGCCGGCGCCGAGAACTCGGCGGCGGGCACCGGGGTGACCGGGGCCGGCTTGGCCGGGGCGGGCTTCGGACCCGGGCGGGGGCCCGAGGCGGCCGGAGCCGGAGAAGAGGGGGTGCTGCTCGCCGGGGCGACCGGGGTGACCGGGGCCGCAGGCGCGGCGGGGGCCGGCTTGGGGGCCGGGGCGCCGGGCTTCGGGGCAGCGGGACGTGCCGCGGCGGGCGCCGCGGGCTTTGCGGGCGCGGCCTTGCGAGGCGCGCCGGGCTTGGCAGCGGACTTGCCGGCGTTGCCGCCGGGCCCCTGCAGTGCGTCAGTCAACTTGCGTACAACCGGCGCCTCGATCGTCGAGGACGCCGAACGGACGAATTCACCGAGTTCTTGGAGCTTGGCCATGACGACCTTGCTCTCCACCCCGAACTCCTTGGCGAGTTCGTATACCCGGACCTTAGCCACTTCGCTCCTTTTAGGTCCGGGTTACCGCCGGACCGTCGCTACTTCATGGGCGTACTCATCGCGTACTCATCGAGTGCTCATCGCAATCTCGACCTACTTCCAACTCGCGAGGTACCTGACCGCACGGGATTCCGTGCCGTACTTCTTCTTACGTTGCTGCCTGCTCGACGTATTCCCGCAGTACCGCGGTGTCGAGCGCTTCCTGGGCCCTGAGGGCCCTGGAGAACGCCCGGCGGCGGACCGCCAGATCGAGACAGACCGAGGCAGGATGCACATAAGCACCCCGGCCGGGCAGCGTACCGCGCGGATCGGGGGCGCAAGCACCCTCGACCGCCACGATGCGCAGCAGATCGCTCTTGGCCGCTCGCTCCCGGCATCCCACGCAGGTTCGCTCAGGGCAGGCGCGGGCGTGCGTCCGGCCAGACACGTTTAAGTCTACCTCCCCGCACCGACCTCACCCGTTGGGGGCAAAAATCGAACGGTTGTTGTCCAGAAAGCCCACCCTGCCCCCAGAACAGGGGCAGGGCCAGTGGTTATTCCCCGGAGTCCCGGGCGGGCTGCTCGGTGTCCGGGCGGATGTCGATGCGCCAGCCGGTGAGGCGGGCGGCGAGCCGGGCGTTCTGCCCTTCCTTGCCGATGGCCAGCGAGAGCTGGTAGTCCGGCACGGTCACCCGGGCGGAACGGGCCGCCAGGTCCACGACCTCGACCTTGGAGACCCGGGCCGGGGACAGCGCGTTGGCCACCATCTCCGCCGGGTCGTCCGACCAGTCGACGATGTCGATCTTCTCGCCGTGCAGCTCGGCCATGACGTTGCGCACCCGGCCGCCCATCGGGCCGATGCAGGCGCCCTTGGCGTTCAGGCCGCTGCGCGTCGAGCGCACCGCGATCTTGGTGCGGTGACCGGCCTCGCGGGCGATCGCCGAGATCTCCACCGAACCGTCGGCGATCTCCGGGACCTCCAGCGCGAACAGCTTCTTGACCAGGTTCGGGTGGGTGCGCGACAGCGTCACGGACGGACCGCGCACGCCCTTCGCCACCCGTACGACGTACGTGCGAAGGCGCAGCCCGTGCGTGTACTCCTCGCCCGGCACCTGCTCCTGCACCGGGAGCATGGCCTCCATCTTGCCGATGTCGACCAGTACGTTCTTCGGGTCCTTGCCCTGCTGGACGACGCCGGTGATGACGTCGCCCTCGCGTCCGGCGAACTCACCGAAGGTGATGTCGTCCTCGGCGTCGCGCAGCCGCTGCAGGATGACCTGCTTGGCGGTGCTCGCCGCGATCCGGCCGAAGTCGGACGGGGTGTCGTCGAACTCCTTGGCCTCCTGGCCCTCTTCGAGGTCGGCCGGGTCTTCCTTCGCCCACACCGTGACATGACCGTTCTCACGGTCGAGCTTCACGCGCGCACGCCGGAAGCTGCCCTCGGTGCGGTGGTAGGCGATGAGGAGCGCCGACTCGATCGCCTCGACCAGCAGGTCGAAGGAGATCTCCTTCTCCCGGACCAGACCCCGCAGGGCACTCATGTCGATGTCCACGGCTACGCCTCCTCTTCGTTGTCAACGTCGTTCTTGATGTCTTTGTCTTTGCGGTTGAACTCGATCTCGACCCGCGCCTTGGCGATCTCCGAGAACGCGATCCGGCGGGCGGTGGGCTTGCGCCCCTTCACGCCCGGGATCTCGGCGTCGATGCCTTCGTCGTCGGCCTTGAGGATCCGCGCGACCAGTTCGCCGCCGTCGTGCAGGTGCAGCCTGGCGAGCCGTCCGGTGGCGCGCACGTAGTGGCGCAGTTCGGTGAGCGGGCGCTCGGCGCCCGGAGACGTCACTTCGAGGACGTACTCCTCGTCGCCCATCGCATCGTTCTGGTCGAGCAGTTCGGAGACGGCCCGGCTCAGCTCCGCGCAGGCGTCCAGCTCCACGCCCTCGTCCGAGTCGACCACGATCCGCAGCACGCGACGGCGGCCCGCCCGGGACACCTCGATCTCCTCGAGGTCCAGATCCTCCGCGCTGACGAGCGGTTCAAGGAGACCGCGCAGCCTGTCGCTCTGGGTCGTGCTCATCCGGGTGACTCCTCGGCCGCGTCTGCTGTTGTGGGGATCGTCGCGTACGGCGGCCGTCATCGAACCGCCGCCGTCAGGTCAAAGGGTATCCGGTCCCGGGGGGTGTTGCCGTCCACGGCCCGGCGCCCGCGGGTACGCTCGCCTGCGGTGATCACTCGGTCACCGGCGGACCGGCACACAGGGAGACGCACGTGCGGCATACGGGGACCACGCGAAGGCGGGTGCTGGCCGTGACGGGTGCGGCGGCCGCCGGGCTGCTGGCCGGCTGCTCGGGCAGCGCGTCCGACGGCGGCAGGCGTGCACCCGGGGCGCGTGAGGCCGCGGCCCGCGCGGAGGCGGCGCTGCGCGCCCGCACCTCGGCCGCGAGCCGGACGCTCGTCGCACAGTACGACGCGGTCCTCGCGATGCACCCCGCGCTGCGCCCACGCCTCGCGCCCCTGCGCGACCAGGCGGCCCAGCACACCACCGCCCTCGACCCCACGCCCTCCCCCTCCCCCGCTCCGTCTGTCTCTCCCGCTCCCTCCTCGACGCCCGAGATCTCGCCGGTTCCGGCCGACGCCGACGAGGCCGTCAAAGAGCTCGCGGACGCCGAACGGCGCACCTCCGACGCCCAGTTGGCGGCCCTGGCCACCGCGCCGCCGGAGCTGGCCCGCCTGCTCGCCTCGGTGTCGGCGTCCGGCGCCGGGCACGCGTATCTGCTCGCCGGAGGTGCCCAGTGACCGCCCAACCGCTGGACGCGGCACAGGCCGCGCTGGCCGCCGAACACGCCGCGGTGTACGGGTACGGGGTGCTCGGCGGCCGGCTCGCCGACGCCCGCGCCGGCCAGGCCCGCGAGGCCTACGCCGCCCACCGCTCCCGCCGCGACTCCCTCGCCCGTACGGTGCGCGACCTGGGCGGATCGCCGGTGGCCGCGGCCGCGGCGTACGCCCTGCCGTTCGCCGTGCCGGACGCCGCGTCGGCGCTGCGGCTCGCCGCGGAGCTTGAGGACCGGGTCGCGGGCGTCTACTCCGATCTCGTGCGGGCCGCCGAGGGGCCGCTGCGCCAGGAGGCGGCCGCCGCCCTGCGGGAGGCCGCGGTGCGGGCCGTGCGCTGGCGGGGCGGCAGCGTAGCCTTTCCTGGGCTCGCGGAACGCCCGAGCGCACCGGTTCCACCAGCTAGTACCTGAGCAAGGGGCACAACACGCATGGCTTTCGAACCGCCTGAGCGGCTGGTCCGCGCGCTCGGCGAGACGTACGGGGACGAGCTGGCCGGGCCCTGGCTCGACCGGCTGCCCGAACTGGCCGAGGAGTCGGCGGCCCGCCGCGGTCTCACGGTCGACCGGGTGCAGGCTCCCGGCGGCCGCTCCAGCCTGGTCGCCCTCGTACACCGTCCGGACGGCAGCCCGGCCGCGCTCAAGGTCGCCCCGGACTTCGCCCGTCCCGATCTGGAGCGCGCGGCCCTGGCGCACTGGAACGGCTGGGGCGCGGCGCAGTTGCTGGACGACGAGGTGTCCGACGGCGCGCTGCTCCTGGAGCGGCTGCACCCCGAGGTGTCGCTGCGCTCGCTGCCCGAGGCGAAGGCGCTCCTGGAGGCGGCCGGCACGGTGCGGCGCCTGTGGGTGGAGCCGCCGGGCGGCCACGCTTTCGAGACGGTGGCCGAGCGCTCCGAGCGCCAGTCCGCGCCGATGCGGGCGCCGCAGGACCCCGAACTCGCCCCGCTCGTCTCGGCCGCGCTCGCGGCCCGCGACGAACTGGCGTCCGCCGCCGCCGAGTCGGTCCTGCTGCACGGCAACTTCCGTCAGAGCAAGGTGCTTTCGGGCGAGCGGGCGCCGTGGCTGACGGTGGGGCCGGAGCCGCTGGTGGGTGAACGGGCCTATGACCTGGCGCGGTTGGTCCGCGACCGGGTGGAGGACCTGATCGCGGCACCGAGCGGGGCGTCCGCGGCCCGCCGCCGCGTCAGCAAACTGGCCGACTCGCTGGATGTCGACCCCGTACGGCTGCACGGCTGGACCCTGTTCCGAGCGGTCGAGTCCGGCCTGCGCGCCCGAGCGGCGGGCCGCCACCAGGACGCGGAACTCCTGCTGGAGTTCGCGGGCTGGCTGTAGCCGCCGAACAAAGCAAGGCCCCGCCCCCTGGAATCCACCGAGGGGACGGGGCCTTCGCCATGAGGCCGTCAGGCCGTCAGGCGGGCGATCGCCTCGGCGAGCGGGAGCTCTTCGCGCTCGCCCGTGCGGCGGTCCTTCAGCTCGAAGACGCCCTCGGCCACGCGCCGCCCGGCCACCAGGATCTGCGGGACACCGATCAGCTCGGCGTCGGTGAACTTCACGCCGGGCGAGACCCCGGCCCGGTCGTCCACCAGGACCCGCAGCCCGGCGGCCCGGAGCTGTTCGGCGGCGTCGAGTGCGGCCTCCGTCTGCACCGCCTTGCCCGCGGCGACGACGTGGACGTCGGCCGGGGCGATCTCGGCCGGCCAGCACAGGCCCTTGTCGTCCGCCGTCTGCTCGGCGAGCGCCGCGACCGCGCGCGAGACGCCGATGCCGTACGAGCCCATCGTGACCCGCACCGGCTTGCCCTGCTGCCCGAGCACGTCGAGCTGGAAGGTGTCGGCGTACTTGCGGCCCAGCTGGAAGATGTGGCCGATCTCGATGGCCCGGTCGAGCTTCAGGCCCGCGCCGCAGGACGGGCAGGGGTCGCCCTCTTCGACCACGACGACGTCGAGGTAGTCGTCCACCTCGAAGTCCCGGCCGCAGACCACGTTGCGGGCGTGCGTGTCCGCCTTGTTGGCGCCGGTGATCCACGCCGTGCCCGGCGCGATGCGCGGGTCGGCGATGTAGCGGACCTTCTCCAGACCCTGCGGGCCGACGTAGCCGCGGACGAGATCGGGGCGGTCGGCGAAGTCCTCGGCCGTCACGAGCTCCACGACCGCGGGCGCCAGGTGCTCTCCGAGCTTGCCGAGGTCGACCTCGCGGTCCCCGGGGACGCCGACGGCGACGATCTCGCCGTCCACCTTGACCAGCAGGTTCTTCAGGGTGGCCGAGGCCGGGACGCCCAGGTGGGCGGCGAGGGTCTCGATGGTGGGGGTGTCGGGGGTGGCCAGTTCCTCGACGGGCCCGTGCGCCGAGCCGTCGACCGGGGCGGCCACGAACGTCACGGCCTCCGTGTTCGCCGCGTACTCGCACGCCGGGCAGTCCACGAAGGTGTCCTCGCCCGCCGCGGCCGGCGCCAGGAACTCCTCCGAGGCCGAGCCGCCCATCGCACCGGACACCGCGGAGACGATCCGGTAGTCCAGGCCGAGCCGCGCGAAGATCTTCTGGTAGGCCGCGCGGTGCAGGGCGTACGACTCGGCGAGGCCCTCGTCGGTGGTGTCGAAGGAGTACGAGTCCTTCATCTGGAACTCGCGGCCGCGCAGCACACCGGAGCGCGGGCGGGCCTCATCGCGGTACTTGGTCTGGATCTGGTACAGCATCACCGGCAGGTCCTTGTAGGACGTGCACTGGTCCTTGACCGTCTGCGTGAAGATCTCTTCGTGCGTCGGGCCGAGCAGGTACTCGCCGCCCTTGCGGTCCTTGAGGCGGAACAGCAGGTCGCCGTACTCCTCCCAGCGGCCGCTCGCCTCGTACGCGTCCTTCGGCAGCAGCGCGGGCAGCAGGACCTCCTGCGCCCCGATGGCGTCCATCTCCTCGCGTACGACGGTGGAGATGTTGTCCAGGACCTTCTTGCCGAGCGGCAGCCAGGTCCAGATGCCGGCGGCGTTGCGGCGCACGTAACCGGCGCGGACCAGGAGCTTGTGGCTGAGCGTCTCGGCGTCCGCCGGGTCGTCGCGCAGTGTCTTGGCCATCAGACGGGACATGCGCTGGACGTGGGCGGCTGCCATGGATTTCTCTCCTGTACGTGCACGGGGTGATGCCTGGAGGTTAGCCGGGCGGCCCGAGTGCGCGGAAATCCGTTTAGCCGAATGCCGTTTGTGCGGGCCGCAGCAGTGGAAGAGGCGCGCCCATCACCGCGTACGGCCGCGCCGCGCTCGGGAAGTGCACCTGTCCGGCCAGATCGACGTAGCCGAGCGCCCGGTACAGGGCCCGGGCGGGGCTCTCCGTGTCGATCGCGGAGAGGATCGAGCGGGGTTCGGCGGCGGTGTCGGTGATGGTGGTGATGAGCGCCCGGCCCAGGCCCAGGCCCTGGTAGGCGGGGTGGACGTGCAGCTCGGTGATGACGAACGAGTCGTCGAGCCACGCGTCGGCGCCGTTGTGGCGCAGATACGGCTCGACGACGGTGGACCACCAGTGGGCGCGGTCGTTGGGCATCCCGTACACGAAGCCGACCAGCCGTCCCTCGGGGGTGGTGGCCCCCAGCGCCCTCGCGCCGGGCTGGGACAGGTGCCGCAGCACGATGTGGCGGCGGACCCCGACCTCGTCGGCGCTCAGTCCGAAGGCGACCGCCTGCACGGCGAGCGCCTCGTCCACGCGGGCCGCGAGGTCGAGCGGTCCGACCACTGCGTCAGAGTCAGGAGGCATGGGCGCACCCTAACCTCAGAACAGCACGCTCATGAACGCCCCGGTCTCACGGAAGCCGACCCTCCGGTAGCAGGCTCGGGCGGGGGCGTTGAAGTCGTTCAC
This sequence comes from Streptomyces sp. NPDC050485, assembly GCF_044458185.1. Lineage (NCBI taxonomy): Bacteria > Bacillati > Actinomycetota > Actinomycetes > Kitasatosporales > Streptomycetaceae > Streptomyces > Streptomyces sp. NPDC050485. The sequence goes on from NZ_JBITHR010000025.1 coordinate 53,275, forward strand.
GTACAGGCTCACGATGGGCGCGACGTCCGCGAGGGCGTAGCGCAGTACGGCCGCCATGCCGGCGGCGGACAGGCCCCTGCCCCGGTGTTCGGGGGCGACCCAGACGCCCTGGATCTGGCAGGCCTGGGTGGTGGCGGCGCCGATCTCGGCCTTGAAGACGACCTTGCCGTCCTCGATACGGGCGAACGAGCGCCCGGATCCTACGAGTTCGGCGACGCGGGCCTGGTAGAGCAGACCGCCGTCACCGGCCAGCGGCGAGACCCCGACCTCCTCGGTGAACATGGCGACGCAGGCCGGCATGATCGTGTCCATCTCGTCCTTGTGGATCCGGCGGACGTACGGGTCGGGGGCGATGTCGTCCGGCATCCGCTCGGTGACCATGAGCGGCTGGTGCGGGCGTACGTCGCGGGCCGGGCCCCAGTGCGGTTCGAGCAGCCGCCACAGCTGGGCGGTGGGCTCGGCGGGGCCGACGATCGAGGAGCAGCGGCGGCCGGTGCGGCGGGCGCGGTCGGCGAAGGAACGTACCGCCTCGGGGGTCGCGCAGATCGGTACGAGGTTGGCGCCGGAGTAGCAGAGCGAGCGGAGGCGGCCGTCCGCGTACCAGCCCCACATCTCGCCGCCGAGCCGCCAGGGGTCGAGGCCGGCGATCTGTACGCGGGAGGTCACGAAGGCGTTGGCGACCGGGTCGCTCTCCAGGATGGCGAGCGCCGCGCCGAGGTCGCCGGGTTCGAGGACCCGGGTGGTGGTCTGCGTCAACACGAGGGGGCCTCACGGTACGGTCTGCTGATCTCCGCACTGTACCTGCCACCCTGGGGGCGGCGCCCCCATACCCCACACCCCCGGGGCTCCGCCCCAGACCCCAGGGGTTTGCCCACCCGGCCGCCCGTGCAAGGGGTTGGATGGCTCGGGTTCCTGGGGCTGCGCCCCAGCCCCCGGAGGGTTTCGGGAAGGGGCGGGGTGGGGGAAAGTCAGCCCGCCACCGACACCTGCGGCTCGCCCGATGCGACGCCGTCCTTCTCCATCTGCTCGGCGATCTTCATCGCCTCATCGATCAGCGTCTCCACGATCTTCGACTCCGGGACGGTCTTGATGACCTCGCCCTTCACGAAGATCTGGCCCTTGCCGTTGCCGGAAGCGACACCCAGGTCGGCCTCACGCGCCTCGCCCGGACCGTTCACCACACAGCCCATCACCGCCACCCGCAGCGGAACCTCCATCCCCTCCAGGCCCGCCGTGACCTCCTCCGCCAGCTTGTACACATCCACCTGAGCACGCCCGCACGACGGACACGACACGATCTCCAGACGACGCTGACGCAGATTCAACGACTCCAGAATCTGGATGCCGACCTTGATCTCCTCCACCGGAGGAGCCGACAGCGAAACCCGGATCGTGTCACCGATCCCCTCGGCCAGCAGCGCCCCGAAAGCGACCGCCGACTTGATCGTGCCCTGGAAGGCAGGACCCGCCTCCGTCACACCCAGATGCAGCGGATAGTCACTCTGCGCCGCCAACTGCCGGTACGCATTCACCATCACCACCGGGTCGTTGTGCTTCACCGAGATCTTGATGTCCCTAAAGCCGTGCTCCTCGAAGAGCGACGCCTCCCACAACGCGGACTCCACCAACGCCTCAGGCGTCGCCTTCCCGTACTTCTTCAGCAGCCGCGCATCCAGCGAACCCGCGTTCACACCGATCCGGATCGGCGTACCCGCATCCTTCGCCGCCCGCGCGATCTCCCTCACCTTGTCGTCGAACTGCTTGATATTGCCCGGATTCACCCGCACCGCCGCACACCCCGCGTCAATCGCCGCGAACACGTACTTCGGCTGGAAATGAATATCCGCGATCACCGGGATCTGCGACTTCCGCGCGATCGTCGCCAGCGCATCCGCATCATCCTGAGTCGGACACGCCACCCGCACGATCTGACAGCCCGACGCCGTCAGCTCCGCGATCTGCTGCAACGTCGCCCCGATGTCCGACGTCCGCGTCGTCGTCATCGACTGCACCGACACGGGCGCGTCCCCGCCGACCGCCACGGAACCGACCTGGATCTGGCGGCTCTTGCGACGCTCGGCCAGCCTGGTCGGTACGGACGGCATTCCCAGTGAAATCGCAGTCATCTGCTGTGCAACCCCAAGGTGTGGATCAAGGTGTGGATCAAGGTCCCGAGATCGGCGGGCTCCAGCCTTCGAGGTTACGTCACCGGGCGACCCCCGACTGCACCGTGCCCCGGTAGTTCACGCTAAGGGGCGGCCCGGGCACGCTGTGCGCCCGGGCCGCCCCCGCATCCGTACGACATCCCGTGTCGGCACGCCGCGTACCCCACCCGCGTACGAGACGCGCGTACGGCACAGGTGTCCGCCGCGTCCGTCAGGTGATCTTCACCGGGTTCACCACGTCCGCCACCAGGACCAGCAGCGTGAAGCAGATGAAGATTCCGGCCACCACGTACGCGACCGGCATCAGCTTCGCCACGTCGAAGGGGCCCGGGTCGGGGCGCTTGAGCACGCGGGCGAGGTTGCGGCGCAGCGACTCCCACAGGGCTCCGGCGATGTGACCGCCGTCCAGCGGCAGCAGCGGCAGCATGTTGAACAGGAACAGCGAGAGGTTGAAGCCGGCCAGCAGGAACAGGAACGTCGCGATGATGTTCGGCGTCGGGGCGTCCAGGTTGAGCACCTCGCCGCTGATGCGGGCCGCGCCGACCACACCGACCGGGGAGTCGGCCTTGCGCTGGCCGCCGTCGAAGGCCGCGTTCCACAGGTCCGGGATCTTGCCGGGCAGGGCGACGATCGAGTGCACGCCGTTCTGCACCATGTCGCCCATGCGGTTCACGGACGCGCCGAAACTGAGCGGCTGGATCTCGGTCTTGGCGGCGAAGCCGAGGTAGCCGGCCGGCACGAACTGGTCCGGGACGGCCTGGCCGTCCGAGCCCTTCTTCGCCACCATGTTCTTGGCGAGCGTGGGGTGCAGGGTGACCTGCTGGCCGCCGCGCTCCACGGTGACGGTGGCCGGGCCGATGGTCTCGCGGATCCGGTCCGAGAGGTCGGACCAGTCCTTCACGGGCTTGCCGTTGAAGGCGACGATCTTGTCGCCGGTCTTCATGCCCGCGGCTTCGGCGGGCGAGACGGCGTCGCCCGCCTTGCAGGTCTCGCGCTTCTCGCTCTGCGCGATCACACACTTCTGGACGCCCGCGACCTCGGTGGTCTGGGTCGCGGTGCCGAAGCCCATGAGGACGCTGAGGAAGATCGCGACGGCGAGCACCAGGTTCATGAACGGGCCCGCGAACATGACGATGACGCGCTTCCACGGCTTGCGCGTGTAGAAGAGCCGCTCCTCGTCGCCCGGCTGGAGCTCCTCGAAGGCCGCCGCCCTGGCGTCCTCGATCATGCCCCGGAACGGCGAGGTCGACCGCGCCTCAATGCGGCCGTCCTCCCCGGGCGGGAACATGCCGATCATGCGGATGTAGCCGCCGGCCGGAATCGCCTTGATCCCGTACTCCGTGTCGCCCTTCTTGCGCGACCAGATGGTGGGGCCGAAGCCGACCATGTACTGGGGCACGCGGATGCCGAAGAGCTTGGCCGTGGAGAGGTGGCCGAGCTCGTGCCAGGCGATGGAGATGAGCAGCCCGACGGCGAAGAGCGCTATGCCGAGGACCGTCAACAGGATCGTCATGCGCGTGCCTCCGCTGTTGCCTTCACGGCGAGTTCCCGGGCCCGGGCGCGTGCCCAGGTCTCCGCTTCAAGGACGTCCGAGACCGTGAGGGAAGTTCCCGTGGCGGGGGTGCCGTGCTCCGCCACCACATCGGTGACTGTCTCCATGATGCCGTTGAACGGCAGCCGTCCCGCCAGGAACGCGTCCACGCACTCCTCGTTCGCGGCATTGAACACCGCCGGAGCCGTCCCGCCCAGCTCCCCGACGTGCCGGGCGAGTCCCACCGACGGGAACGCGTCCTGGTCGAGGGGGAAGAACTCCCAGGTGGAGGCCGTGGACCAGTCGAAGGCGGGCGCCGCGTCGGGGATCCGCTCGGGCCAGCCGAGCCCGATCGCGATCGGTCCGCGCATATCGGGCGGGGTGGCCTGGGCCAGCGTGGAGCCGTCGGTGAACTCGACCATGGAGTGCACGTAGGACTGGGGGTGGACGACGACCTCGATGCGCTCGAAGGGGATGTCGTACAGCAGATGGGCCTCGATCACCTCCAGGCCCTTGTTGACCAGGGTCGCCGAGTTGACCGTGATCACGGGGCCCATCGCCCAGGTGGGGTGGGCGAGCGCGTCGGCCGGGGTGACGTCCGCGAGCTCGCTCTTGGTACGTCCCCGGAAGGGCCCGCCGGACGCGGTCACGACGAGTTTGCGCACATCGGCGCGTTTCCCGGCCGCCAGCGCCTGGAACAGGGCGGCGTGCTCGGAGTCGACCGGGATGATCTGGCCCGGCTTGGCGATGGCCTTGACGAGCGGGCCGCCGACGATCAGCGACTCCTTGTTGGCGAGGGCGAGCGTGCGGCCCGCCTCCAGCGCCGCGAGGGTCGGGGCGAGCCCGATCGAGCCGGTGATCCCGTTGAGCACGGTGTGGCACGGCGACGCGGCCAGTTCGGTGGCGGCGTCGGGGCCCGCGAGGATCTCGGGGAGCGGCTCGCCGCCGTACTGCGCGGCGAGCGCCTCGCGCAGCGCGGGCACGGCGTCCTCGCGGGCGACCGCGACCGTACGCACCTTCAACTGCCGGGCCTGCTCGGCCAGCAGCCCGACCCGGCCGCCGGCCGCGGACAGCGCGGTGACGCGGAAGCGGTCGGGGTTGCGCAGGACCAGGTCGATGGCCTGGGTACCGATGGACCCGGTGGATCCGAGGACGACCACATCGCGTCGGCCAACGGCTGGATCGAAGGCGATGTGAGGGTCGGCGAGGGGGGCTGGGCTGTCGCTCATCCCCCCATTGTTGCCGCATCCCCTGTGCGCCCGGACAGCGCTCCTGTCAATAAGGCCGGGAAGGTGCCGCGAGCCGGGTGCCCGGGGTCCCGCGCGGCAGCGGCCGCCAACCGGAGTTCAGGGTTCGTCCGGTGCCCGGGGGCGCACCCGGGCCGCTCGCGGAGCCCGCGCCCGCCGAGCCGCGCTTCAAGGCGCTCAGGGAAGCCGGCGTGATCCGCCGGTGGCCCTACGGCCTGGAGCGGTGCGGCCAGGTGCGCACCGAGGATCCCGAAGAGCGCTTCCCTGGGCTGCTCGCCCTGGTCGCCGACTGGGCACCGGAGCGGACCTGGGGGGTGTCCGCTGGGTCACGACGCCCGACCCACCGGACACCCCCTGGCCGCCTCGGCGCCCCAAGTCCCCTACCGGATCAGCGAATTGGGCGGTGGACGTTTTCGTTCTTGGCCGGGCCGGGGGTCGCGTCGGCGATCCAGGGGCCGTCGTCGGACGGGTCGATGACGCCTGCCTCCAGCCAGGTGTACGCGCCGTCGAGCACCCCGTCGACGATCTTGCGGTCGAGGTCGTCGGTGTTGCTCCACAGCCGCGTGAAGAGCTCCTCGACGCGGATGCGGGACTGGCGGCAGAACGCGTCCGCCAGCTGGACCGCCTCGCGGCCGTGGTCGCCGGTGGCACGCAGGTGCTCGGCCCGTACGCAGGCCGCGCTCATCGCGAACAGTTCGGCCCCGATGTCCACGATCCGGCCGAGGAAGCCCTGCTTGGTCTCCATCCGGCCCTGCCAGCGCGACATCGCGTAGAACGTCGAGCGGGCCAGCTTGCGCGCGGAGCGCTCGGCGTAGCGCAGATGCTGGGCGAGCGGGCCGAACTCGGCGTACGAGCGCGGGAGTTGACCGGCGCCCGCGACCAGCCTGGGCAGCCATTTGGCATAGAACCCGGCCGCGTTGGCGCCCGCCTTCGCCTTGTCCTGGAGGGACTTGTCGGGGTCGATGAGGTCGCCCGCCACCGACAGGTGGGCGTCGACCGCCTCCCGGGCGATCAGCAGGTGCATGATCTCCGTGGAGCCCTCGAAGATCCGGTTGATCCGCATGTCGCGGAGCATCTGCTCGGCGGGGACGGCCCGTTCGCCGCGGGCGGCCAGCGAGTCGGCGGTCTCGAAGCCGCGGCCGCCGCGGATCTGGACCAGCTCGTCCGCCATCAGCCAGCCCATCTCGGAGCCGTACAGCTTGGCGAGGGCCGCCTCGATGCGGATGTCGTTGCGGTTCTCGTCGGCCATCTGCGAGGAGAGGTCCGTCATGGCTTCGAGGGCGAAGGTGGTCGCGGCGATGAAGGAGATCTTCCCGCCGACCGCCTCGTGCCGGGCGACCGGGCGGCCCCACTGCTCGCGTACGCCCGCCCATTCACGGGCGATTTTCAGACACCATTTGCCGCTGCCCACGCAGAGTGCGGGCAGCGAGAGGCGGCCCGTGTTGAGCGTGGTCAGGGCGATCTTGAGGCCGGAGCCCTCGGGGCCGATCCGGTTGGCGGCCGGGACGCGGACCTGGTGGAAGCGGGTGACGCCGTTCTCGATGCCGCGCAGGCCCATGAAGGCGTTGCGGTTCTCGACCGTGACGCCCGGCGAGTCCGCCTCGACCACGAAGGCCGTGATGCCGCCCTTGTGGCCCTCGGACTTCGGCACCCGGGCCATCACGACCAAGAGGTCCGCGACGACGCCGTTGGTCGTCCACAGCTTGACCCCGTCCAGGACGTACGCGTCGTCGCCGTCGGGGACCGCCGAGGTCGCGAGCCGCGCCGGGTCGGAGCCCACGTCGGGCTCGGTGAGCAGGAAGGCGGAGATGTCGGTACGGGCGCAGCGCGGCAGGAAGGTGTCCTTCTGCTCCTGGGTGCCGAACAGTTTCAGCGGCTGCGGCACACCGATCGACTGGTGCGCGGAGAGCAGCGCGCCGATGGCCGGGCTCGCCGAACCGGCGAGCGTGAGCGCCTTGTTGTAGTAGACCTGGGTCAGCCCCTGGCCCCCGTACTTCGTGTCGATCTTCATCCCGAAGGCGCCGAGCTCCTTGAGCCCGTTCACCACCTCGTCGGGGATCCGCGACTCGCGCTCGATGAGGCGGCCGTCGACGCGGGTCTCGCAGAAGTCGCGCATCTTGGCGAGGAAGGCCTCGCCGCGCGCCACGTCGTCCGGGGCGGGCTGGGGATGCGGGTGGATCAGGTCGAGGCGCAGTCGTCCGAGGAACAGTTCCTTCGCGAAGCTGGGCTTGCGCCAGTCCTGCTCGCGGGCGGCCTCGGCGACCTGGCGGGCCTCGCGCTCGGAGACCTTGGCGGTGTGCTGTGGTGCGGTCATGAGGGGTTCTCCTCGCCGCGGGCTGATGGCTGCGGGCGGCTGCCCGTTACCGGGTGGTGCTACCCGTCCGTATGTACCCGATTCCCGGCACTTGGACCACCCCTCGCGGGCACCTGACGTACGACGGCGGCCGGAACCCCCGCACAGTGGGTTCCGGCCGCCGGTCTGGTCGCGTCGTCGGCTACAGGGCGAGGCCCGTCAGGACCAGGACGCGCTCGTAGGTGTAGTCGTCCATGGCGTAGCGGACGCCCTCGCGGCCGACGCCGGAGGCCTTGGCGCCGCCGTACGGCATCTGGTCGGCGCGGTAGGACGGCACGTCGCCGATGATCACGCCGCCGACCTCCAGGGCCCGGTGGGCGCGGAAGGCGGTCTGCACGTCGTGCGTGAACACCCCTGCCTGGAGGCCGTACTTGGAGGAGTTGACCGCGGCGAACGCCTCGGCCTCGCCGTCCACCTTCTGGACGGTGAGGACGGGTCCGAAGACCTCCTCGCAGGCCAGGGTGGTGTCGGCGGGCAGCTCGGTCAGCACGGTGGGCGCGTAGGAGGCGCCGTCGCGCTTGCCGCCGGTGAGCAGCTTGGCACCCGCCTGTACGGCCTCGTCGACCCAGGACTCGACGCGCACGGCGGCGGCCTCGCTGACCAGCGGGCCGACGTCGGTGGCGGAGTCGGACGGGTCGCCGGTGACCTGCGCCTCGACGGCGGCGACGATCTTCGGGAGCAGCCGGTCGTACACGGCGGCGTCCGCGATCACGCGCTGTACGGAGATGCAGGACTGGCCGCCCTGGTAGTTGGAGAAGGTGGCGATGCGGGTCGCCGCCCAGTCCAGGTCCTCCTCGCGGGCCCAGTCGGCCAGCACGACGGCCGCGCCGTTGCCGCCGAGCTCCAGGGTGCAGTGCTTGCGCGGCACCGAGTCCATGATCGCGTAGCCGACCTTGTCGGAGCCGGTGAAGGAGATGACCGGGAGGCGGTCGTCCTGCACCAGGGCCGGCATCTTGTCGTTGGCGACCGGCAGGACGCTCCACGAACCGGCGGGCAGCTCGGTCTCGGCGAGCAGCTCGCCGAGGACGAGGCCCGAGAGCGGGGTGGCGGGGGCGGGCTTGAGGATGATCGGGGCGCCCACCGCGATGGCCGGGGCGACCTTGTGGGCGCACAGGTTCAGCGGGAAGTTGAACGGCGCGATGCCGAGGACGACGCCCTTGGGGAAGCGGCGGGTCAGGGCGAGGCGGCCCACGCCGCCGCCGTCGGTGTCCAGGCGCTGGGCCTCGCCGCCGTTGAAGCGGCGGGCCTCCTCGGCGGCGAACCGGAACACGGACACCGCGCGGCCGACCTCGCCGCGGGCCCACTTGACGGGCTTGCCGTTCTCGGCGGAGATCAGCTGGGCGATCTCCTCGGTGCGCTCGGCCAGGCGGCGCGAGACGTGGTCGAGGGCGGCGGCCCTCACGTGCGCCGGGGTCGCCGCGAACTCCTCCACGACGGCGTGGGCGGCGGCCACGGCCTCCTCGACCTGGGTGTCGGTCGGGATGGACACGGCGGCGACGAGACGGCCGTCCCAGGGCGAAGTGACGTCGAAGCTGTCGTCGCCGGTGGCCTCGCGGCCGGCGAGCCAGAAGGCGTGGGTAGAAGTCATGCCCTCACGGTAGGCGGGCGGGGGCGGGTGCGGGTTTGTCCGGGGTGGAGTGGTCGGGGCGCGGGTTGCGCCGCTTTGTCATCCCGACCGGGCGGGGGTGCACCGGGGCTCCGCACCAGACCCCGGGAGGCCCCACCCCACCCCTTCCCGAAACCCTCCGGGGGTAACCGTTCGGCTGCGGACCGTACGTGGCTGGTCGCGCAGTTCCCCGCGCCCCTGGCGGGGTGCATTCCCAGCCCGTCATGGGGTCCCCCCTGGCCCTCAAGGCCTTGGGGGAGATTGAGGACGAGCGTCCTTCAGGCGCGAACGGGGTCTGGGGCGGAGCCCCAGGAGCTCTTTCACCCCCGGCGGGTTTCGGGAAGGGGCGGGTTGGGGGGAGAACTCAGGCGTCCGGGGCCGATGTCGCCTTCAGCGCCAGCCACAGCTCCATGCGGACGTCCGGGTCGTCCAGGGAGCGGCCCAGGATCTCCTCCACGCGGCGTATCCGGTAGCGCAGGGTGTGGCGGTGCACGCCGAGGTCCGCAGCCGCCGCGTCCCACTGGCCGTGCCGCGAGAGCCAGGCGCGCAGCGAGGCCACCAGATCGCCGCGGCCGGTCGCGTCGTGCTCGTACAGCGCGCGAAGCATCCCGTCGGCGAAGGCCCGCACCGCGTCGTCGGCGAGCAGCGGCAGCACGGAGCCCGCGACGAGCTCCTCGTGCTCGACGAGCGGCTTGCCGCGCCGCCGGGCGACCGAGAGCGCCTGTTCGGCCTGCTTGTACGCGGAGGCCGCGGCGATCGGCCCGGCCGGGGCGGAGAGCCCGATGACGAGTTCCTCGCCCTCGGCGCACTCGTGGGACAGGCAGGCCGCGACCGCCTCGCCGCCGTCCGCGGCGAGCACGACGAGCCGGCCGGACTCCGGCACCGCGAGGACCGCCTCGCCGCAGCGGGCGGCGGCCGACTCCATGGTCTCGGCGAGGACGCCGAGCCCTCCTTCGCCCTCGCCCGCGACCTCGGCGATGACCAGGCGGAACGGCGCGTCCAGGAGCCCGCCGTACAGGTCTCCGGCGACCGCGCGGGCGTGGTCCTGCTGGCCGGAGAGCAGCATCCGCAGGATCGCCGCGCCCAGGCGCTGCTCCGCGGACTGGAGGGAGCGGGAGCGTTCGGTGGTGAGGGTGAGCAGGGCGACCGCGGAGTGCACGGCGTACCGCTCGGCGGTGCCGAGCGGCGCCCCCGTACCGACGGCGAGCGCGCCGCGCATCCGGCGTCCGGTGCCCAGCGACTGGAGCTCCACGCGGTCGCCGGACGCGTCGTCGCCCCCGCCCACCACCGCGCTGGCCGGGGCGGCGCGTTCGCGCAGCCGGGCGACGTCCGCGGTGAGCCGGGCGGCGCGGCGGGCGGCCCATTCGGGTGCCGCGGCGACGACCGCGCCGGACGCGTCGTACAGCGCCGCCCAGCCGTCGACATGCGCGGCGAGCCGGGCGATGAGGTCGGCCGGCCCCTCGGAGAGCGCCGCCCGGGTCAGCTCGCGCTGGGCTTCGAACCCGGCGGTGACCGCGCGGTACTGGTCGGCCGAGATGGCCGCCGAGACCGCCTTGGAAATGGCCAGGAACGGCGTACGCCGCGGCACTTCGAGCAGCGGGAAGCCCTCCTCGCGGGCCGCGGTCAGCAGCGCGTCCGGTACGGATTCGTAATTGACGCCGACCGCGAAGCCGAGCCCGACCACCCCCGCCTTGGCCAGCCTGCGCACATAGCGGCGCATGGTGTCGGGGTCCTCGGCGTCCAGCGTCATGGCGGTGATGAGCAGCAGCTCGCCGCCCTCCATGTACGGGACGGGATCGGCGAGTTCGCTGACGTGGGCCCAGCGCACCGGGCGGTCCAGCTGGTCCTCCCCCGCGCGCACGGTGAGTTTGAGCGCCGAGTGCTGGACGAGCGAGGCGAGCGTGGGCGGCATGGGACCGGTTTACCTTCGGCAGGGGATTGCTACGTCCCGTATGAACGGAGCACTCCCATTTTGCCAGCTGGGCCAGGTCCCGCGGAGCCGTTCACCCCTGCGGAACCGGCCTCAGCCGCGCAGGTCCACGAGGAGCGGCGGTGCGTGCTCGCCCTGGACGGTGGTCAGGGAGAGCACGGCGTGCCCGGCGGGCACCTGGTGGGCGAGCTCCGAGGCCGACCAGCGTTCCCGCTCGACCTTGCGCACGGTGACGGCGTCGGTCGTGACGGCCTTGCCGGTGACGAGTTTGCGCAGCGCGTGGACCGCACGGGTGAGCGGCTGGTCGGCGAAGACGGTGTGCTTGGCGACCTCGGTGGTCTCCACCCACTCGGTGCCCCAGGCCTGCGCGAAGAGCCGCCCGTCCCAGGTGGTGACCCCCGAGAACGTCATGTGGCAGCCGGCCGAGCCGAGCAGCGAGGTGTGCAGCTGTTCCGGTACGTCGCCGAGCGCACGCAGCGTGAGCAGCACTCCGGCGTTGCAGTTCCGCAGCCGCTGCAGGGCACGTACGGATTCGGCGGTGACGGCGTGGGTGGCGTCGTCCACGGCCAGGAAGGCGAAGAGCGAGCGGTCCCGGCGGGCGGCCGCCGCGGCGGTGAACTGGGCGAGGACGAGCCGGGTGAGCAGGTGCGCGGCTTCGGGGTGGGAGCGTTCGGGCAGGTCGATGCGGACCCGCAGCGGGTGTTCGAGGGAGCGCAGCGAGAAGGGGCGGGTCTCGCCCGTGGTGTCGAAGAAGCCCTCGAAGGCGGGGCGGTCGAGTACCGCGACGCGGGCCGCGAGGGCGAGCCCGGGATCGCCCGGGGTGCCCAACTGCCGTGTGCGGGCGTCGAGTTCGCGATGGTAGGCGCGGTGTTCCTCGGCGTGGAGGCTCGCCCGGAGCTCCGCCAGGGCACCGGGCGAGCCGTCGAGCAGCTCGCGCAGCACGGGGACGGCGGGGAAGCGTCCGTGGGCCGCGCGGTAGGGGCCGAGCAGCTGGGCCAGGGCGGTCGCGGCCCGCCGCGAGTCGACCTCGGGCAGATCGCCGGCGAGGGCCTCGGCGAGCAGCGCCGCGGCCTCGTCGGGGTCGGCGGCGGCGCCGTACAGGTCGAGGTCGTACGCGGATGCGGGATCGCCGGGCTTGATCACCACGTCGTAGCCGTCGTCGGGCCCCAGCGGGGTGCCCGCCGCGCACACCGCGACCACGGCGGCCTTTCCGGCGAGCGCCTGGAGCGCGAGCGACTCCACCACGGGCCGCACCAGGTGCCGGGTCTTGCCGGAGCCGAACGGACCGACCGCGAGCAGCGAGGAGCCGAGGGCTGCCGGGTCGATCGCGGCGCCCGCGCCCCGGCGGGCGGGCGGGGTGCGTTCGGCGTCGGGGTAGCGGCCGATCCGCACCTGCGAGGTGAGCAGGTCGTGGGTGGCCGCGCGGGCCGGCAGGTCGCGGTCGCCGGAGGGGTGCGGACAGGCCCGCGCGCCCTGGCCGACGACCGCTTCGGTGAACGCGCCGAACCGGGCGGGGTCGGCCTCGACGGTGGCCCAGGCGCGCCGGATGCGTACGCAGTCGACGTCGTTCATCCGCCCGGCCCGCTCGTCCGCCACGAGCCGGTCGGCGACGGCGCCCTGGCCGGCGGCGCGCAGCTGGGGCCAGTCGGCCGGGGTGGGGGCCGCGGACCCGGAGGGCGCGGCCTGCGCCGGGGAGTCCGGCTTGCGCCCGCGCCGGCGTACGTGCCCCAGCCAGTCGCCCGCCTTGGCGAAGGGCCACAGGACCGCGCCGCCGACCAGGGCGTACAGGGCGTAGTTGACGAAGGTGACCACCGCGCGGTCGCCGTTGGTGGTCCACGAGACCGGGAACAGGCTCCAGACGGTGAAGTAGAACGGGAACAGGCTGGTCCCGATCACCAGCCACACCGCGGCCGCCCCCGCGAGTCCGGTGCGCAGCGCCCGTTCGGGTTGCGGGTGATCGACGGCGTACCGCCGGAACACCTCCAGCCAGTTGCCCATCCGCCCGAAGACGTAGATCAGCAGCGCCGCGAACAGGCTGTTGTAGACCTCGATGGCGGTCAGCGCGGCCGGGGGCCGGGGGTAGGTCCACCACTCGGTGGGGGTGAACAGTTCGAGCAGGACCCGGCTGTGCGGGATGTAGCCGTTGGTCCACAGCGACCAGACCAGGGTGGCCGCGAGCAGCGCCACGAGTGCGCCGACGAGCAGCGCCCGGTCGGGCACCCGGTCCGGGTCGGCGTCGGGGCGCGGCCGGTGCCCGTAGCGCCACAGGCCCGGTTCGGCGGGGGCCCGCGGGGTGCGCAGCCAGTCGCCGAGGGCGGGCCCGGCCGTCGGCGCCTGAACCGGCCGGGGCGGGAGCGCCGGGATCGGGGGCGGTCCGGCGGGGCGCGGGACCGCCCCCGATCGGGTGCCGCGTGCGTCGTGCGTGCCTTCGGTGTCCATCGACCCCTTGCCCCCTGACCAGCCGGGTCCGTACTGAGCGGTGCGAACGCTCAATCTAGTGGCAGCACGCGGCGGTTCACCGGTACCGCGCGGCACGGGGCCGCCCGGCCGCGCCCGGGGCAACTGTCCGCCGAGGACAAGGGACACACCCCCACCACTACCGAACGGCGCATGCCACACCCCGCCCGCGCGCCCTAGCCTGCCAAGAAAGCCAAGGAAGCGTCCGAAATCCCCCAGGAAACCCCAGGAGCCCCGCATGAGCGCCATCCCGCAGGAGCGCCGCGTCGTCACCGCGATCCCCGGCCCGAAGTCGCAGGAGCTGCAGGCCCGCCGTCTCGCGGCGGTCGCCGCCGGTGTGGGCTCCACGCTGCCGGTCTTCACCGCGCGCGCGGGCGGCGGCATCATCGAGGACGTCGACGGCAACCGCCTGATCGACTTCGGTTCCGGCATCGCCGTGACCTCCGTCGGCGCCTCCGCCGAGGCCGTCGTGCGCCGCGCGACCGCCCAGCTCGCCGACTTCACCCACACCTGCTTCATGGTGACGCCGTACGAGGGCTATGTGGCCGTCGCCGAGCAGCTGGCCGAGCTGACCCCGGGCGACCACGCCAAGAAGTCCGCGCTGTTCAACTCGGGCGCCGAGGCCGTCGAGAACGCCGTCAAGATCGCTCGTGCGTACACCAAGCGCCAGGCCGTCGTCGTCTTCGACCACGGCTACCACGGCCGCACCAACCTGACGATGGCGCTGACGGCCAAGAACATGCCGTACAAGAACGGCTTCGGTCCGTTCGCGCCCGAGGTCTACCGGGTGCCGGTCGCCTACGGCTACCGCTGGCTGACCGGCCCGGAGAACGCCGGCGCCGAGGCGTCCGCGCAGGCCATCGACATGATCAACAAGCAGATCGGCGCGGACAACGTCGCCGCGATCATCATCGAGCCGGTGCTCGGCGAGGGCGGCTTCATCGAGCCGGCCAAGGGCTTCCTGCCCGCGATCAGCCAGTTCGCCAAGGACAACGGCATCGTCTTCGTCGCCGACGAGATCCAGTCCGGCTTCTGCCGCACCGGCCAGTGGTTCGCCTGCGAGGACGAGGGCATCGTCCCGGACCTGATCACCACCGCGAAGGGCATCGCGGGCGGCATGCCGCTCGCCGCCGTGACGGGCCGCGCCGAGATCATGGACGCCGCGCACGCGGGCGGCCTCGGCGGCACCTACGGCGGCAACCCGGTTGCCTGCGCCGCCGCCCTCGGCGCCATCGAGACGATGAAGGAGCTGGACCTCAACGGCAAGGCCAAGCGCATCGAGGAGGTCATGAAGGGCCGCCTCGCGACGATGGCCGAGAAGTACGACATCATCGGCGACATCCGCGGCCGCGGCGCCATGATCGCCATCGAGCTGGTCGAGGACCGCGCTTCCAAGACCCCGAACCCTCAGGCCGCCGCGGCGCTCGCCAAGGCCTGCCACGCGGAGGGGCTGCTCGTCCTCACCTGCGGTACGTACGGGAACGTCCTGCGCTTCCTGCCGCCGCTGGTCATCGGCGAGGACCTGCTGGGCGAGGGCCTCGACATCATTGAGCAGGCCTTCACCGGCGTGTGACGCTCCGTATCCGTGGCGGACGGTGCCTGTGAAGAACGTGTGGGGGGCCGATGGCGGGATGGAGTTCCCGCTGTCGGTCCCCCGCGCTCTGCCGTACGGTTTCTGCAGATGAGAGAAACACCCCGTCCGCAGGAGACTGCGGACGACTCCAGGGCGGAGCATCCCCAGCCTTGCCCTGGTCGTGCCCTCGCGCACACCACTGGAGCCGCAGGCTCCGGAACTCCTCACCGATCGGATGGCCGTCCGCCCCATACCCCCCGGGGCGCGCGGTTCGCCGGTCAAGGCGGCGGCCCCGGAACCACCCCCCCTGTTCCGGGACCGCCGGCTTTCCTCTTCGCCGGGTTCGCCACGCTGCTGTGCGTGTTCGCGGTCATCACCTGGCAGGTCGCGTCCGACGGCCCGCTGCGCCGCCTCGACGAGCGCCTCGACCGCACGGCCACCGGCCACGGGCCCGCCGCGCTCAGCCAGTTCCTCTCCGACCTCGGCAGCATGCCGGTCGCGCTTCCCGTCCTC
The DNA here is from genome assembly GCF_044458185.1 of Streptomyces sp. NPDC050485. Classification (NCBI taxonomy): domain Bacteria; kingdom Bacillati; phylum Actinomycetota; class Actinomycetes; order Kitasatosporales; family Streptomycetaceae; genus Streptomyces; species Streptomyces sp. NPDC050485. The sequence goes on from NZ_JBITHR010000025.1 coordinate 68,650, forward strand.
GCCCTTGCCCTCGCGTACGCCCTGTGGCGCGGCCGCCGCCGCCAGGCGCTGATCGCCGCGGTGACGATGGCCGTTGTGCCGCTGCTGGTCGTGCCGCTGAAGGACTGGATCGCCCGGCCGGGACCGCTGGAGGCCGCCACCGGCTACTACCCGTCGGGCCATACGGCGACCGCGATGGTGGCGTACGGCGGTGTGGCGCTGCTGCTCGCCCCGGATGTGCGCCCCCGGTGGCTGATGCCCGCCGCCGCGGCGGTGCTGACGGGGGCGACGGGCATCGGCCTGGTCCTGCACGGCTACCACTGGCCCCTTGACGTGGTGGGCAGTTGGTGTCTGTGCGGGGCGCTCCTCATGGTCAGCTCCACGGGTATGCGTCGAAGTTCTTCGAGAACTCCCCGCCGTCGGCCGATCGACGGTTGACGGTTTCGGGGCTGGTTGCCCCGGCGTCCACGGAACCGCCTTCCGCCGCGGTCAGTGCCGGTCCCGCGCGATGTGGGCCGCGGCCTCATGCATAGCGAGTTCGAGCAGGGTCGGATCGGTGAGGGTGCCCGAGCCGTCCGGCGGCACCAGCCAGCGCACCCCGCCGGTCGCCCGGCCCGGGTACGGGACCACGATCCAGGTACCGGCGCCCGCGCCGCGCACCCCCGTGCCGAGCCACCGGGTGGCGGTGCCCGGCGGCACGAAGAAACCCATCCGCTCGTCGCCGAAGTCGGCGAGCACCGGGCCCGGCCGGTCCACGAGCCGGGTCAGCACGCCGAGCGTGCCGCGGCCGAGCCCGCCCGGCAGGATCAGTACGTCCCAGCGCCGGCCGGCCGGAAGGAGCGCGACCCCCAGGGGGTTCCGCTCCCATTCCCACCGGCAGGCGTCCGGATCCGGCGCCACCGACGCCAGCCATTCCACCGCGCTCTTTGCCCCCGAGGCAGCCATTGCCCGTCCTCCGTTCCCAGGCCCACTCCGCAGGGCGCCGTCAGGGCGTCCATCAGGGAGAGAGGGGTGGAGCCGAACTATGACGCCACTTCCGCCGTTTATCGGTAGTGAACGGGGTCACGTCATGATCAAAAAGAGTGCGCCCCCGGCGTGACCGGGGGCGCACGGAACGATCAGACGATCAACCGGTCAGCTGTCGAAGCCCAGGCCGACCCGGTCCATGGCCTTGAGCCACAGATTGCGCCGGCCGCCGTTCTCATCCGCCCGGGCCAGGGACCACTTGGTGAGGCCGATGCCCGCCCAGGCGACCGGCTCCGGCGGGAACGGCAGCGGCTTGGTGCGCACCATCTCCAGTTCGGTGCGCTCGGTGCGCTCCCCCGCCAGCAGATCGAGCATCACATCGGCGCCGAAGCGCGTCGCGCCGACCCCGAGTCCGGTGTACCCGGCGGCGTACGCGACCCGTCCGGCGTGGGCGGTGCCGAAGAACGCCGAGAAGCGCGAGCAGGTGTCGATCGCCCCGCCCCAGGCGTGGCTGAAGCGCACCCCCTCCAGCTGCGGGAAGCACCGGAAGAACTGCTCGGCCAGCTTGGCGTACGTCTCGGGCCGGTCGTCGTACTCGCTGCGCACCTTCCCGCCGTACGGGTAGATCGCGTCGTAGCCGCCCCACAGGATGCGGTTGTCCGCCGACAGCCGGAAGTAGTGGAACTGGTTGGCCGAGTCGCCGAGCCCCTGGCGGCGGTGCCAGCCGATCGAGGCGAGCTGGGCGGCGTTCAGCGGTTCGGTCATCAGCGCGTAGTCGTACACCGGGACCGTGAACGGCCGCAGCCGCTTGACCAGCGAGGGGAAGACGTTGGTGCCGAGCGCGACCTGCTGGGCGCGGATCTTCCCGTACGGGGTGCGCACACCCATGCCGGTGCCGACCCGGGCCAGCGAGAGGCCCGGGGTGTGCTCGTGGATCCGTACGCCCAGATCGAGGCAGGCCCGCTTCAGGCCCCAGGCCAGCTTGGCCGGGTGGAGCATCGCGACGCCGCGCCGGTCCCAGAGCCCGCCGAGGAAGGTGGGCGAGTCGACCTCGGCCCGCAGCTGCTCCTCGTCGAGGAGTTCGAGCCCGCCGAAGCCGAGCCGGTTCGCCTCCTCGTACATCTCGTGCAGCTCTTCGAGCTGGTGGGGCTCGGTGGCGACGTCGATCTCGCCGGTCCGCTCGAAATCGCAGTCGATCTTGTAACGGGCGACGGCGTCCTCGATGGCGTCCAGGTTGGCCGCGCCCAGCTCCTCCAGCTTGGCGAGCTCGCCCGGCCAGCGGGCGAGGCCGTTGCCGAGGCCGTGGGTGAGGGAGGCGGCGCAGAAGCCGCCGTTGCGGCCGGAGGCGGCCCAGCCGATCTCCTTGCCCTCGATGAGGACGACGTCGCGGCCGGGGTCGCGCTCCTTGGCGATGAGCGCGGTCCACAGCCCGCTGTAGCCGCCGCCGATGACGAGCAGGTCGCACTGCTCGTCACCGGTGAGGGCGGGCAGCGCCTCGGGGCGGCCGGGGTCCTCCAGCCAGAAGGGGACGGGCCTGGCGCCCGCGAGAGACTGTGTCGCTGCACTGTTCATGGCTCGGGTCACGGCCATGATTTCCAACTCCCTCAGAACTGCGTACGGTTACGCTTTCGCGCTGTTCTTGCGCCGGTTCGCGATGAGCTGTCCGGCGGTGACCACCACTACGGCGATGATGAACATGGCCGTACCGATGACGTTGATCTGCACGGGTGTGCCGCGCTGCGCCGAGCCCCACACGAACATCGGGAAGGTCACGGTGGAGCCCGCGTTGAAGTTGGTGATGATGAAATCATCGAAGGAGAGCGCGAAGGCGAGCAGCGCGCCCGCCGCGATGCCGGGTGCGGCGATCGGCAGCGTCACCCGCAGGAACGTCTGGACCGGACCGGCGTAGAGGTCGCGCGCGGCCTCCTCAAGACGCGGGTCCATGGACATCACGCGGGCCTTGACGGCGGTGACGACGAAGCTCAGACAGAACATGATGTGGGCGATCAGGATCGTCCAGAAGCCCAGCTGCGCGCCCATGTTGAGGAAGAGCGTGAGCAGGGATGCGGCCATCACGACCTCGGGCATCGCCATCGGCAGGAAGATCAGCGAGTTGATCGCGCCGCGCGCCCGGAACCGATAGCGGACCAGGGCGAACGCGATCATCGTGCCGAGCACGGTCGCGCCGACCGTCGCCCAGACGGCGATCTGGAGCGACAGCGAGAGCGAGCCGCACATGTCGGCGACGCCGCACGGGTCCTTCCAGGCGTCGGTCGAGAAACGCGTCCAGGAGTAGTTGAAGCGCCCGTTCGGCTTGTTGAACGAGAACACCATCACGACGACGTTCGGCAGGATCAGATAGGCGAGGGTGCCAAGGCCCGCGATGACGACGATATTGCGGCGAAGCCACTTGGGAACGGGCATCAGACCAGGTCCTCCGTGCCGGCTCGGCGGATGTAGACGGTGACCATGACCAGGACGATCGCCATCAGGATGAAGGAGAGGGCGGCGGCCGTCGGATAGTCGAGGACCCTGAGGAACTGCGACTGGATGACGTTGCCGACCATCTTCTGGTCGGTGGAGCCGAGCAGTTCGGCGTTCACGTAGTCGCCGCTCGCCGGGATGAAGGTGAGCAGCGTCCCGGAGACCACGCCGGGCATCGACAGCGGGAAGGTCACCTTGCGGAAGGTGGTGGCGGGCGTCGCGTACAGGTCGCCGGCCGCCTCGTGCAGCCGGGAGTCGATGCGCTCCAGGGAGGTGTACAGCGGCAGGATCATGAACGGCAGGAAGTTGTAGGTGAGTCCGCACACCACCGCCATCGGCGTGGCCAGGACCCGGTTGCCCTCGGTCCAGCCCAGCCAGTTGGTGACGTCCAGGACGTGCAGGGCGCCGAGCGCGTGCACCACCGGGCCGCCGTCCGCCAGGATCGTCTTCCACGCCAGGGTGCGGATCAGGAAGCTGGTGAAGAACGGCGCGATCACCAGGACCAGGACCACATTGCGCCAGCGGCCCGCCTTGAACGCGATCAGATAGGCCAGCGGATAGCCGAGCAGCAGACACAGGAGCGTCGCGGTGCCCGCGTACAGCAGGGAGCGGACGAACTGCGGGTAGTACTCCTTGAAGGCGTCCCAGTACGTCTGGAAGTGCCAGGTGACCTGGAAGCCCTTCTCAAGTGAGCCCGTCTGTACGGAGGTTGAGGCCTGGTACACCATCGGCAGCGCGAAGAACACGATCAGCCACAGGATGCCGGGCAGCAGCAGCCAGTACGGGACGAGCCGCTTGCGGGTGGACGCCTTGCGCACGGGCAGTTCCGCCGGCGCTTCGGCCACGGCGGTCACGCGGCGTCCTCGACCTTCTCCACGCCCGCGTCGATCGGCTGGGCCGCGTCGAGACCGAAGGTGTGCGCCGGGTTCCAGTGCAGTACGACCTCGGCACCGGGGGTGAGCCGGGTGTCGCGCTCGATGTTCTGCTCGTACACCGAAAGGCCGCTGCCAGCCGGGGAGTCCACGAGGTACTGGGTGGAGACGCCGATGAACGAGGAGTCGACGATCCGGCCGGTGACGCGGTTGCGGCCCTCGGCGATGGCGCCCTCGTCGTCGGCGTGCGCGAGCGAGATCTTCTCCGGGCGTACGCCGACGAGCAGCTTGCCGCCGCTGCTGGTGGGGGCCGAACATCGCCCGCCGGGCAGCTTCAGCTTGGCGCCACCCGCGGTGACCACCACGTCCTCACCGTTCTTCTCGGCGACCTCGGCCTCGATGAGGTTGGAGGTGCCCAGGAAGTTCGCGACGAAGGTGGTCTGCGGGTTCTCGTACAACTCGGCGGGCGCGCCGAGCTGTTCGACACGGCCGCCGTTCATCACCGCGACCGTGTCGGCCATCGTCATGGCCTCCTCCTGGTCGTGGGTGACGTGGATGAAGGTGATGCCGACCTCGGTCTGGATGCGCTTGAGCTCCAGCTGCATCTGGCGGCGCAGCTTCAGGTCCAGGGCGCCAAGGGGCTCGTCCAGGAGCAGCACCTGGGGGTGGTTGATGAGGGCGCGGGCGACCGCGACGCGCTGCTGCTGACCGCCGGAGAGCTGGTGCGGCTTGCGCCTGGCGAAGTCGCCGAGCTGGACGAGCTCCAGCATGTCGTCGACCTGCTTCTTCACCGACTTGATGCCGCGCCGGCGCAGCCCGAACGCGATGTTCTCCGTCACATCCAGGTGCGGGAAGAGGGCGTACGACTGGAAGACGGTGTTCACCGGCCGCTTGTACGGCGGCAGGTCGGTGACGTCCTGGTCGCCGAGGAAGACGGTGCCGGTGGTCGGCTCCTCCAGGCCCGCGATCATGCGGAGCGTGGTGGTCTTGCCGCAGCCGGACGCGCCGAGCAGGGCGAAGAACGAGCCCTGCGGAACGGTCAGTTCGAGCGGCTGGACGGCGGTGAAGGAGCCGTACGTCTTGCTGATCCCGGTGAGGCGGACGTCGCCGCCGGCGGTGCTGTCTGTCATGGGTGAGGTCCCAGGGGGGTGTCGAGGGGGAGGGGGAGGTGGGCTCAACGCCCTTGAGGGGCGCGGGGCTGTGACATCGTGCGGCTCCGCCGCGTGGGCGCGACCAGCCACGCACGGCCCGCAGTCGAAGAACACGCACACCCGCGGAGCACTACGCGCCGATGAGCTTGGAGAACTTCTGCTCGTACGCCGTCTCCTCGGCCTCGCTGAGCGAGCGGAAGGAGTGGGACTTCGCGGTCATCGCCTTGTCCGGCAGGATCAGTTCGTTCTCGGCGAGCTTGGGGTCGATCCTGGCGAGTTCGTCGCGGACCCCGTCGACCGGGCAGAGGTAGTTGATGAACGCGGCGAGCTTGGCGGCCACCGGCAGCTCGTAGTAGTAGTCGATCAGTTTCTCCGCGTTGCTCTGGTGCCGGGCCTTCGCCGGGACCAGCAGGTTGTCGGTGGAGGTCATGTAACCGGCCGCCGGGATCGCGTACTTGATGTCCGAGTTGTCGGCACGCAGCTGGGTCACGTCACCGCCCCAGGCGACACAGGCCGCCAGGTCGCCCTTCACCAGGTCGCCGGTGTAGTCGTTGCCGGTGAAGCGGCGGATCTGCTTGGTGTCGACGCCCTTCTGGAGCCGGCCGATCGCCGCGTCGAAGTCGGCGTCGGTGAACTTCGCCGGGTCCTTGCCGAGGTCGAGCAGGGTCATCCCTATCGTGTCGCGCATCTCGGACAGGAAGCCGACCCGGCCCTTGAGGCTCGGGTCGTCGAGCAGCTGGGTGATCGAGTCGACCTTCTTGCCGCCGGTCGCCTTGGCGTTGTAGGCGATGACGGTCGGGATGCCGGTCCAGGGGTAGGAGTAGGCGCGGCCCGGGTCCCAGTCGGGCATGCGGAACTGGGGAGCGAGGTTGGCGTACGCGTGCGGCAGGTGGGACGGGTCGAGCCGCTGCGCCCAGCCGAGCCGGATGAGCCGGGCGGCCAGCCAGTCGGTGAGCACCATGAGGTCCCGGCCGGTGTCCTGGCCGGCCGCGAGCTGCGGCTTGATCTTCCCGAAGAACTCGACGTTGTCGTTGATGTCCTCGGTGTACTTGACCTGGATCCCGGTGCGGCGGGTGAACTCGTCCAGCGTCGGATGGTGCTTCTTGTCGTCGCTGATGTCCATGTACTGCGTCCAGTTGGAGAAGTTGATCTCCTTCTCCTGGGCGGAGTGGTCCGCGTTGGACGGTCCCGTGCCGTTCTCCTTGGTGGCGGCGGGGATACCGCAGGCGCTCAGGGTGGCGAGGCCGCCGACGGTGAGCGCGCCGATGCCCGAGGCGCGCAGCAGCGAACGGCGGGTCAGGGCGCCCCTGCCGTTGGTCAAGCTGCGCCGGACGGCGGCCAGTTGGACCGCGGAGAGGGGGTCCCTCCCTGCTCGAACGGAGTTGAAAGCTGGGAGGTCGGGCTCGTACTGCTCCATGCGCTGTATGCCCTTTCGGGTGGGTTCGGCGGCCGCTGGTCCGGCGGCCTTGTCTATCGGTCCCCGAAGATCGTGCGGTGCCAGTCCTTCCTGGCGACCGCTGTGTTGTCGTACATCACGTGCTTGACCTGCGTGTACTCCTCGAAGGAATACGCCGACATGTCCTTTCCGTAGCCACTCGCCTTGTAGCCGCCGTGCGGCATCTCGCTGATGATCGGGATGTGGTCGTTGACCCAGACGCAGCCCGCCTTGATCTCGCGGGTGGCCCGGCCCGTGCGGTACACGTCGCGGCTCCAGGCGGAGGCGGCGAGTCCGTAGGGGGTGTCGTTGGCGAGCGCGATGCCCTCGTCGTCGGTGTCGAAGGGCAGCACCACCAGCACCGGGCCGAAGATCTCGGCCTGGACGATCTCGCTGTCCTGGGCGGCGTCGGCGATGAGCGTGGGCCGGTAGTAGGCGCCGTCGTTCTCGGGGGCCTCGCCGCCGGTCACGATCCGGGCGTAGCCCCGGGCCCGCTCCACGAATCCGGCGACCCGGTCGCGGTGGGCGTGCGAGATCAGCGGGCCGAGGTCGGTGTCCGGGCGGAACGGGTCGCCGAGCCGGACGGTCTCCATGAGGGCCGCGACCTGGCCGACGAAGGCCTCGTACAGCGGGCGCTGGACGTAGGCGCGGGTGGCGGCGGTGCAGTCCTGGCCCGAGTTGATGAGCGAGGCGGCGACCGCGCCGTTGACGGCGGCCGCCAGGTCGGCGTCGTCGAAGACGACGAAGGGGGCCTTGCCGCCGAGTTCGAGGTGAAGGCGCTTGACGGTCGCCGTGGCGATCTCGGCGACCCGCTTGCCGACCGGCGTGGACCCGGTGAAGGAGGTCATCACGACGTCCGGGTGCCCCACGAGGTGCTCGCCCGCGTCCTTGCCGGCCCCCGTCACGATGTTGACCACGCCGTCCGGGATCCCGGCCTCCTTCGCGGCCTCGGCGAACAGGAGCGAGGTCAGCGGGGTGAGCTCGGCGGGCTTGAGGACGATGGTGTTGCCCGCCGCGATCGCCGGGAGGATCTTCCACGCGGCCATCTGGAGCGGGTAGTTCCAGGGCGCGATGGACCCGACGACCCCGATCGGCTCGCGGCGCACGTACGAGGTGTGGTCGCCCGAGTACTCCCCGGCCGACCGGCCCTCCAGGTGCCGGGCCGCGCCCGCGAAGAACGCCGTGTTGTCGACCGTGCCGGGCACGTCGAACTCCCGGGTCAGCTTGATGGGCTTGCCGCACTGGAGGGACTCGGCCTGCGCGAACTCCTCGGCGCGCTCGGCCAGTACACCGGCGAGGCGGTGCAGGGCGGCCGAGCGCTCGCCGGGGGTGGTGGCGGACCAGCCGGGGAAGGCGGCCTTGGCCGCGGCCACGGCGGCGTCGACGTCGGCGGGCCCCGCGAGTTCGTAGGCGTACACCGCTTCACCGGTGGCCGGGTCGATGACCTCGTGCCGCCGCCCGGAGGTGCCGGGGCGCAGCCGCCCGCCGATGTACTGGGCGCCGGCCGCGAAACGGTCCTGGGCCCGGAAGCGATTGCTGTTGCCGTTGTCGGTGTCCATCTCGCCCACGTTCTTCGTAGCTTCGGCTCGATTTGAGTGCCGATCCTGGCAGAGCTGCACCTGGCCAACAAGTGATTCCGTTGTTGCCTTTTGGTTACGCGACGGAATCTGTCGACCATGTGTCGCGTCCGGGTGGGAATGGCCCGACGGAGTGTCAGTGGCGCGTGCCAGACTCGCGTGCATGGCAGAGATCACGGGGAATCCGGACCGGTTGGACGAGCTGATCGCCCAGGTCAAGAGCGGTGCGCGCATCAAGTTCCTGCACTTCTGGGGCCACCGGCCGAAGCCGGACGGCTCGCTCGGGCCGAGCTGTTTCAGCCAGTGGTGGCCGTCGCCGTTCACGGTCGACGCAGTGGAGTACGCGACGGCCGAGCACTGGATGATGGCGTCGAAGGCGCGGCTGTTCGGGGACGCGGACGCGGAGCGTGCGGCGCTGACGGCGGCGAACCCGGCGCTGGCGAAGAAGGCCGGGCGCCTGGTGCGCGGCTTCGACGAGGCGGTGTGGCAGCGGGAGCGGTACGGCATCGTCCTGGCCGGCAGCCTGCACAAGTTCGGTCAGGACGCGGCGCTGCGGGAGTATCTGCTGGCCACCGGGGACCGGGTCCTTGTCGAGGCCAGCCCGCTGGACCGGATTTGGGGCATCGGCCTGGCGGCGGACGCTCCGGAGGCGGCGGATCCCGCGCGCTGGCGGGGGCTGAACCTGCTGGGCTTCGCGCTGACGGAGGCACGGGAGCGGCTGCGCTGAAACGGCGGCTCATCCGTGCGGAGGGGGCACCCCCTCCGCACGGACGGAGTTGCTCAGCGGGCGGCGGCCGCCAGCGACAGGAAGGCCCCGTAGTCGTTGGAGTTGATGGTGTGCGGGGACGACGGTGCGTTGGCCACGAGCACGATCATCAGGACGAGGATCAGGATGCCCAGCACGATGCCGACGATACCCATGATGATGCCGGCCAGCGCCTGGCCGCGGTTGTTCGCCTCACCGCGGGCGACCCGGCCCTTGCCGAGCAGCCCGAAGATCAGGGCCAGCACGCCGAGCACGATGCCGGCGAGGCCCCAGGTGCAGATCATGAGCACCAGGGAGGTGATGCCGAGCACCATCGCGGCGGTGCCGAAGCCGTTCTGCGGGGCGGGCATCCCGGTCCAGCCGGGGTAGCCGTAGGAGGACTGGCCCGGGTAGCCGGGGTAGCCCTGGGCGGGCTGCTGCGGGTAGCCGGGGTAGCCGTAGCCGCCCGGGGCCGGCTCGCCGGGGGCGGGCGGGAGTCCCATCGGCGACTGCTGGCCGGGTGCGGGCGGGGGTCCCATCGGTCCGCCGAAGCCGGGGCCAGGGGCGTGCTGGCCGGGCGCACCGGGGAAAGCGCCGGGGGTTCCCTGGGCCGGGGCACCGCTGTGGCCGTCACCGGGGGCCCCGGGTATGCCGGGGCCGCCGGGTATGGAGACGACGGTCTGCTGGTCGTGCACCGGCGGCTTGTCCAGCGGAACCTTGTGCTCCGGCGGCGCCCAGGGGTCGCGGGGCTCCGGGCCTCCAGACGGCTGCTGGGTGTTGTCTGACATGGGCCTCCCCCATCGTGGTTCCGTCATGCTACGGCCCGGGTCTTCGGCGGGACGCGCCCGGCCTACCATGATCCCCGACCGGCGAAGGCCGACGACGCCGACCGCGCGAGGACCGCCGCGCCAGACCCCATGGAGGACCCCATGACCGACCTGCACCCCTTCATCGCGGGGCTGCCCAAGGCGGAGCTCCACGTGCACCACGTCGGTTCCGCGTCCCCGCGCATCGTGGCCGAACTGGCCGCCCGCCACGCGGACTCGAAGGTCCCCACCGACCCCGAGGCACTCGCCGACTACTTCACGTTCACGGACTTCGCGCACTTCATCGAGGTCTACCTCTCGGTGGTCGACCTGATCCGGACACCGGAGGATGTGCGTCTGCTCACGTACGAGGTGGCCCGGGACATGGCCCGGCAGAACATCCGGTACGCCGAGCTGACCATCACGCCGTTCTCCTCCACCCGCCGGGGCATCGACGAGCGGGCGTTCATGGCGGCGATCGAGGACGCCCGCCGGGCCGCCGAGGCCGAGTTCGGCACGGTGCTGCGCTGGTGCTTCGACATTCCCGGCGAGGCGGGCCTGGAGGCCGCCGCCGAGACGGCCCGCCTCGCCACCGAGGACGGCGTACGCCCCGAGGGCCTGGTGTCCTTCGGCCTCGGCGGCCCGGAGATCGGGGTGCCCCGCCCCCAGTTCAAGCCGTATTTCGACCGGGCCATCGCCGCCGGGCTGCACTCCGTACCGCACTCGGGCGAGTCGACCGGCCCGCAGTCGATCTGGGACGCGCTGACCGAGCTGCGGGCCGAGCGCATCGGCCACGGCACCAGCGCCACCCAGGACCCGGCGCTCCTCAAGCACCTCGCCGACCACCGGATCGCCCTGGAGGTCTGCCCCACGTCCAACCTGGCGACCCGGGTGGTGGCGGACCTGGCCGACCATCCCGTCAAGGAGATGGTGGCCGCGGGCGTGCTCGTGACCATCAACAGCGACGACCCGCCGATGTTCGGCAGCGACCTCAACAACGAGTACGCCGTCGCCGCCCGCCTCCTGGACCTGGACGAGCGGGGCCTCGCGGGCCTCGCCAAGAACGCCATCGAGGCGTCGTTCCTGGACCCGGCGGGCAAGACGAAGCTCGCCGCCGAGATCGACGACTACACGGCGCGGTGGCTGGCGCGCTGACGTCGCGATGAACGGGCCGGCTGGCTCAGCTCGATGCCGCTCAGCACAATGACCCCATGCGCACCGTGACTGTTGTGGGCCACCGCGGCGACCCGTACCGCGTCCGCGAGAACACGCTCCCCTCCATCGCCTCGGCACTGGAGCGGGGCGCGGACGCGGTGGAGATCGATGTCCGGCCGACCCGGGACGGCGTGCCCGTGCTGCTGCACGACAAGACGCTGAAGCGGCTGTGGAACCACGACCGCCCGCTGGCCGCGCTCCCGTACGAGGAGGTGCGCGAGGTATCGGGCGGCCGGATTCCCACGCTCCGCGAGGCGCTGATGTTCGTCGGCGCGCGCCGGGTGATGATCGATCTGCCGGGTGCCACCGAGGAGTCGGTGCGCACGGTGGTGGGCACGGTCCGCGAGTGCGGGGCGGGCGAGCGGGTGTACTACTGCGCGGGCCCCCTCACCATGCTGCGGGTGCGCGCCGCCGACCCGGGCGCCGAGATCGCCCTCAGCTGGACCTCCCCGGCCGCGCCACGGCCCGCGCTGATCGCCGACGTGCGGCCGCGCTGGCTCAACTACCGCTTCGGGCTTGCCAGTTCCGAGGTGGTGGAGTCGGTGCACCGGAACGGGATGCTCGTCTCGGCGTGGACCGCGGACACCCGGCACAGCATGCGCCGGCTGATCGAGCGGGGCGTGGACTCGATCACCACCAACCGGGTGGACGCGCTGTGCGGGATCCTGGCCGGGCGATAGCGGCTCGACGGGGGGACACGGGGTGCACGGGGAGCGGTTGACGGCACGACTGCGGGCGGCGAACGGGTGGGTGGTCGACACCGGTCTCGCCCTGCTGGTGCAGGTGGCGATGTCGATCCCGTTCGTCGTGGACCGGCCCGACGGGCTGCGCCCGGCCACCTGGGCCGACTACGCGCTGACCTCGCTGTCGGTGCTGCCGCTGGTGTGGCGCCGCCGGGCCCCGGTGGCGGTGGCGCTCGCGGTCCTGGCGGCCGGAGCGGCGTACAAACTGAGCCTGGACGGGCCTGGCCAGCCGCTGCCCTATCCGGGGCTGGTCGCCCTGTATTCGGTCGCCGCGCTGTCCCCGGTACGTAAGCGGGTCGCCGTCGGCACGCTGGTCGCCGCGCTGATCCTGCCCTCGGTGGCGCTCAACACCCAGGACGCCAAGGAGTTGATGTTCTCCTTCTTCGTCTTCGGCGCGGCGTACGCGCTGGGCCGGCTCACCCACACCCGGCAGGCCTACACCGCGGCCGTCGAGGACCGCGCGGCGCAGCTGGAGCGGGCCAACCGCATAGAGGCCGAGCAGGCCACGGCTCGTGAACGGGCGCGGATCGCACGGGAGATGCACGACATCCTGTCGCACGCCGTCAGCATCATGATCGTGCAGGCGGAGGCGGGCCCGGTGGCGGTGCGGGCGGCACCCGCGCGGGCGGAGGCGGCGTTCGAGGCGATCTCCGAGACGGGCCGGGACGCGATGGTGCAGCTGCGCAGGATGCTGGGGGTGCTGCGCGAGGAGACCACACCGCGGGATTCCGCAGCCGCCCCGCGCGAGCCGCAGCCGGGCATCGCGGCACTGCCCGCGCTGGTCGAGCGGGTGTCCCTCGGCGGCCCCGCGGTGGCGTACGAGACGACGGGCACACCCCGCCCGCTACCACTGGACGCCGAGGCCACCGTGTACCGGATCGTGCAGGAGGCCCTGACCAACGCGGTCAAGCACGCGGCGGCGCGCACGGTCTCCGCACAACTCGCCTACGGAGACGACGAGTTGATCCTCACCGTACTGGACGACGGGCGTGGTCCCGACGCCGCACAAGGACCCGGCACCGGGCACGGCCTGATCGGCATCCGCGAGCGCGCGGCGGCCCACGGCGGCACCGCCTCGGCGGGGCCGGGTCCGGATGGCCGGGGCTTCGAGGTCAGGGCCGTCATCCCGCTGGACGCGATCACCCCCGGCCCGCCGGACGCCCCCCTTGTAATCTCCCCTGCGGAGGTGGGGACATGACGATCCGTGTGGTGGTGGCCGACGACCAGGAGCTGGTGCGCAGCGGCTTCGCGCTGATCCTGGACGTGCAGCCGGACATCGAGGTGGTCGCCGAGGTGGGCGACGGCGCCCAAGCCGTGGACGCCGTAAGGCGGTTGGCGCCCGATGTGGCGCTGCTCGACATCCGCATGCCGCACCTGGACGGCATCGAGGCCTGCCGCGCGATCAGCGCGCACAGCGCCTGCCGCACGGTGATGCTGACCACCTTCGACTCCGAGGAGTACGTGTACGAGGCGCTGCACGCCGGGGCGAGCGGGTTCCTCCTCAAGGACGTCCGGCGGGACGATCTGGTGCATGCGGTACGGGTGGTGGCGGCCGGGGATTCGCTGGTCGCGCCGTCGGTGGCGCGGCGGCTCATCGCCGAGTTCACCTCCCGGCCCGCGACCCCGGCCGCCGCCGGGCGGCTCGACGCACTGACCGCGCGCGAACGCGAGACGCTGCTTCTGCTGGGCCGCGGTCTGTCCAACGCCGAGATCGCCGCCGAACTGACCGTGTCCGAGCACACGGTGAAGACCCATGTGGGCAACGTCCTGGCGAAGCTGGGCCTGCGGGACCGCATCCAGGCGGTGATCTGCGCCTACGAGACGGGCCTGATCTCGGCGGGCGCTCCCTCCTGAGGGGGAGGACGGCACGGCCCGACTCCCGCGCACGGGTGAGGAGTTCGGGCTCCCAGAACCGCCCGCTCCGGCGATCCGCCGGGCGCCCGTGATCAGCAGGATGGTGTCCATCAGCACGACGGACCGCCCGGATCACGGAGACCACCTCATGAACGCCCGCACCCGCACCACCCTGATCGCCACCACTCTCGTCCTGGGGGTCGCCGCGGGCCCGGCCACGGCTGCGGCCCCGGCGCCCGGGGCGCACCTGGCCGCGAGCCACCAGGACAGCGGCAGCCTCGACACGGCCGCCCTGCGCGCGGCCATCGCAGGTGCCGGGAAGCCGGGCGCGGACGCGACCGCGGCGCTGGTGCGGGTCGGCGGCGCCGAGGGGACCTGGCGCGGCAGCGCCGGGGTGCACGATCTGACGAGCAACCGCCCAGCCGACCCGGACGCCCGCTTCCGGGCGGGTTCGGTCACCAAGGTCTTCACCGCGGCCGTGGTGCTGCAACTCGCGGGCGAGGGCAGGGTCGACCTGAACCGCCCGGTGCGCGCCTACCTGCCCGATCTGATCCCGGCGGCGTACGCGAAGGTGACGGTGCGCCAGCTGCTCAACCACACCAGCGGCATCCCGTCGGCCGGCTCGCCCGACGACTCCCGGGAGTATCTGTACGCTCACCGCTTCGAGAGCCGCGACCCGGCGGACGTGGTGCGCGAGGCGACCGCGCAGAAGCCGGACTTCGCGCCCGGCACCGAGCAGCACTACGACAACATCGGCTACACCGTGGCCGGTCTGCTGGTCGAGCGGGTCACCGGCGACTCCTACGCCCACCAGCTCACCACCCGCATCCTGCGGCCGCTGCACCTGAACGACACCTGCGCTCCGGGCGCCGACCCCACCATCCGCGGCCCGCACAACCACGGCTACCAGGTCTTCGCCGGGCCGGACGGCTCCACCGAGCTGCGGGACGTCACGGTGTGGGGCGAGGGGGACACCTGGGCTGCGGGCGATCTGATCTCCACCACGGCGGACCTGGAGCGCTTCACTCGCGCCCTGTTCACCGGCCGGGTGGTGCGCGGACCACAGCTGAAGGAGATGTTCACGCTGCCCGGCCCGTCCGTGCGCGAGGTGACCACCGGCAAACCGGCCGCGTACAGCGTGGGGCTGTCGACGATGCGGCTCGGCGGGCGCGACGTGTGGGGCAAGACGGGCGGCCGCTGGGGCTACAACACGGTGATCGCGGCCGCGTTCTCCCCCACCGGCGCCCTCGCGCGGACCCTGGTCTACAGCGTCAACTCCACGGACGCGAAGGGCTCGGACATGAACCGCACCGCGATGCGCGTCATGATCGCCACCTTCGGGGCCCCGGAGCCCTCCTGACCACCCGTCACCTCACGCCACGGCGGGCACCGCCGCCGGCTCCCCCACCGCCATCGCCTCCAGCGCCTTGCTCTTGCAGCGCACCATGTACAGCGGGATCCCTCCGAACGCCCCGAAGGACATGTCGATCACCGTCGTGGGCTCACTTGCCCGGCCCGCGTCACGAAGCCTCCTGCAGCGTGATCGCGTCGCCCACGCGGACCGTGCCCGCCTCCAGCACGTCGAGGTACACGCCGAGGCAGGACAGCCTGCCCAGGTCGAAAACCGGTACGCGGTGCGCTCGGGCGACGGCACGCATGATGCCGGGGTCCGGCGGCAGTTCGTCATGGCCAAGGGTGGGGACCACACAGCGCGGCGTGGGCACGACAGCCCGGAGGAGTGCCTCCCCCACGCGCAGGTGTGATCCCAGCCAGGCGTCCTCGGGAAAGCCCGGCCCCTCACCGGTGTCCACGACAAGGTTCGGGCGGAAGCGGCGCGCGTCGAAGTCCCCGGCCGGATGGACGGTTCGCATCCGGGTCAGTGACGCCGTGGTGACGAGATGGACCCGGCCGAAGTCGAAGAAGGTCCCCGGGGAAACGCTGCCCGATGTGATGCTCTCCCCGGTCGCATCGACGAAGGCCGACTCCCGGACGGCCTCCGGGACTCCGCCCTCGTACTCGGGTACGGCGCGCTCCAGCCTGCCTCGCTCCGGCACGACGGCCGAGACGCGGACCCGACGGCCGATCAACTGGGACAATCGCGCGTCCAGACCGGGGTCTTCAGCGGGCAGGGCGGTCCCGTCCGGCAGCACGACCTCGACCGCGCCGGTGTCGTCCATCCGGCTGCGGCAGCCCAGCAGGGCCCCCCACTTCCGCGGATGCTTGGCGCTGCCCACCGCGCCCGTCTCATCGAGCACGGCGCACACCCGGTCCCCGAAGAGCCCGCTCTCCGTGACCGCCACGGCGATCACGGCCTCGCCCAGCATCGACTTCACCGGATACCGGTACAGCGCTGTCACAGTCCCCATGGATCAATTGTCCCGCCGGTCCCCGGGTTTCCTCGACGAACACCGGCTACTGGACGCCGGCGGGCGTCTCGTCCGGCCGCTGCCGGCCGGCTACAGCCCAACGATCGCGTTCCACCGCTTCGCGAACTCCACCCGTTCCTCCGACGTGATGTCCCGCGCGATCGCGAGCCTCTTGCGCATCGCGTCGTCCGGGAAGATCAGCGGGTCTTCGGCGAGTGCGGCCCGGTCCTTGTCCTTGGAGGCGGCGAGGACCTCGCGGGCGGCCGGGACCGGGCAGACGTAGTTGACCGAGGCGGCCAGTTCCGCGGCCACGTGGGGGTCGTAGTAGTAGTCGACCAGCGCCTCCGCGTTGGCCTTGTGGCGGGCCAGGTTGGGGATCATCATCGACTCGGCCCACAGCTCCGCGCCCTCCTCGGGCACCACGAACTCGATGTCGGGGTTGTCCGCCTTGAGCTGGAACACATCGCCGCTGTAGGCCTGACAGGCCAGTACGTCGCCCTTGTTGAGGTCGCTGGTGTAGTCGTTGCCGGTGAAGCGCCGGATCTGCTTCTTCGCCACCAGCTTCTGGACCCGGTCGCACATCCGGTGGAAGTCGGCCGCGGTCCATTTGGTGATGTCGACGCCGTCGCCCTGCATCAGGAGTGCGAAGGACTCGTCGAGGCCGGAGAACAGCGTCACCTTGCCCGCGAGCCGCGGGTCCCACAGATCGCTGACGTGCTTGATCTCGCGTCCGAGCTTCTTCCTGTTGTACGCGATGCCGGTGATCCCGGACTGCCACGGGACGCTGTGCAGCCGCCCGTTGTCGAAGGCGGGCGTGCGCAGTTGGGGGTCGAGGTACCTGGCCACGTTGGGCTGCTTGGCGCGGTCCATCTCCTGCACCCAGCCGAGCCGCACGAACCGGGCCGCCATCCAGTCGCTGATGACCATCAGGTCCCGGCCGGTCTCCTGGTGGTTCATCAGCGCCGGGCTGATCTTCCCGAAGAACTCGTCGTTGTCGTTGATCTCCTCGGTGTACGTGACGGAGATCCCGGTGCTCCTGGTGAACGCGTCGAGGGTCGGCCGCTTGGCGGGGTCCTTGTCGTCGACGTCTATGTAGAGCGGCCAGTTGGCGAAGGTGAGGCTCCTGTCGTCCGCCGAGCGGTCGCGCCCGGCCCGCTCGCCGGGTTCGACGTACGCCGCGGGGACCCCACAGCCGGCCAGCGCGGCCAGCGCGGCCCCGCCGCCGAGGGCGCGCAGGAGGCTGCGGCGGGTGAACGGGCTGCTGGCGCGGTACGCGGTCGGTGGCATTCCCGCAGGATGCCCGCCCGCGCCCGCCCGCTTCAATGGACGCTGCGTACAGCCGTACGCCCCCGGCCAGACACCCTGTCGGGGGGCGCGGGGCAGCGAGAAGGGGCGGGGGAACAACTCCCCCGCCCCTTGTGTGCGTTCGGGCCGCGGCTCAGCCCTCGATGGACGTCATCACGTGCTTGATGCGGGTGTAGTCCTCGAAGCCGTACGCCGAAAGGTCCTTGCCGTAGCCGGACTTCTTGAATCCGCCGTGGGGCATCTCGGCGACCAGCGGGATGTGGGTGTTGATCCAGACGCAGCCGAAGTCCAGGTTCTTGGACATCCGCATGGCGCGCGCGTGGTCCTTGGTCCACACCGAGGAGGCGAGCGCGTACTCGACGCCGTTCGCGTACTCCAGGGCCTGGGCCTCGTCGGTGAAGGACTGGACGGTGATGACCGGCCCGAACACCTCGTTCTGGATGATCTCGTCGTCCTGCTTGAGGCCGGAGACGACGGTCGGGGCGTAGAAGTAGCCCTGCTCGCCGACCCGGTGGCCGCCCGCCTCGACCTTGGCGTGCGCGGGCAGCCGGTCGATGAAGCCGGAGACCTGCTTGAGCTGGTTGGCGTTGTTGAGCGGGCCGTACAGCACGTCCGCGTCGTCGGGCTGCCCGGTCTTGGTCTCGGCTGCGGCCTTGGCGAGCGCGGTCACGAAGTCGTCGTGGATCGACTCGTGCACGAGCACGCGGGTCGCGGCCGTGCAGTCCTGGCCCGCGTTGAAGTACCCGGCGACCGCGATGTCCTCGACGGCCTTGGCGATGTCGGCGTCCTCGAAGACGACGACCGGGGCCTTGCCGCCCAGCTCCAGGTGGACGCGCTTGACGTCCTTGGAGGCGGACTCGGCGACCTGCATGCCGGCCCGTACGGAGCCGGTGATGGAGGCCATCGCCGGGGTCTTGTGCTCGACCATCGCGCGGCCGGTGTCGCGGTCGCCGCAGATGACGTTGAAGACGCCCTTGGGGACGATCGCCCCAATGATCTCCGCGATCAGCACAGTTGAGGCCGGGGTGGTGTCGGACGGCTTGAGGACGACGGTGTTGCCCGCGGCGAGCGCCGGGGCGAACTTCCACACGGCCATCATCATCGGGTAGTTCCACGGCGCGACCTGCGCGCAGACACCGACCGGCTCGCGGCGGATGATCGAGGTCATCCCCTCCATGTACTCGCCGGCGCTGCGGCCTTCGAGCATCCGGGCCGCGCCCGCGAAGAAGCGGATCTGGTCCACCATCGGCGGGATCTCTTCGCTGCGGGTGAGCTCGATCGGCTTGCCGGTGTTCTCCGACTCGGCGGCGATCAGCTCCTCGGCGCGCTCCTCGAAGGCATCCGCGATCTTGAGCAGGACGCGCTGGCGCTCGGCCGGGGTGGTGTCGCGCCAGGCCGGGAAGGCCG
Organism: Streptomyces sp. NPDC050485; assembly: GCF_044458185.1. Lineage (NCBI taxonomy): Bacteria > Bacillati > Actinomycetota > Actinomycetes > Kitasatosporales > Streptomycetaceae > Streptomyces > Streptomyces sp. NPDC050485. The sequence continues at coordinate 87,555 of NZ_JBITHR010000025.1, forward strand.
CGGCGGCGGCCGCCATGGCGGCATCGACGTCCTCTTGGCCGGAGAGCGGCGAGGTGGCGTACGCCTGGCCCGTGGCCGGGTTGACCACCTCGATGGTCCGCCCGTCGGCGGCATCGCGGAACTCCCCGGCAATGTAGTTACGTAGTGTGCGCAGCCGACGCAGTTCGGTGGTCACTTCGCTGGCCTCCCGGTCCGATGTCCGATGGGTGAGACAGCCCACCCTAGTCGGTGAGGTGACGCTTTCGACAGACCCGACGCCCCTGAACTTCGGATTCAGTTCCCTGGAGGTCACAGAACAACGAATTTCATCGCTTCGGGGTTGCGGGACGGGCGAGTCGGGGTGCACAGTGGCTCCCGTGGCCAGTCGAAGCGCAGACCCCAGGACCGGGAACGGATCGCCCTCCCGTCCCCCGACCACCGCCCCGCAAGGAGACGCTCCGCGTCGCAGCAACGGAACGTCGGTCGACGCAGTGTCCCTGGCGATCATCGAGCAGCTCCAGGAAGACGGGCGCCGCCCGTACGCCGCGATCGGCAAGGCCGTGGGCCTGTCCGAAGCGGCCGTGCGCCAGCGCGTCCAGAAGCTGCTCGACCAGGGCGTGATGCAGATCGTCGCCGTCACCGACCCGCTCACCGTGGGGTTCCGGCGCCAGGCGATGGTCGGCATCCGCGTCGAGGGCGACCTCGACCCGGTGGCGGAGGCGCTGACGGCCATGGCCGAATGCGAGTACGTGGTGATGACCGCGGGCTCCTTCGACCTGATGGTGGAGGTCGTCTGCGAGGACGACGACCACCTCCTCGAAGTGATCAACAAGAGGATCCGCGCCCTCCCCGGCGTGCGCTCCACCGAGAGCTTCGTCTACCTCAAGCTGAAGAAGCAGACCTATATGTGGGGAACCCGATAGCCGTGAGCAAGGACCTCAGCCAGACCGCCTACGACCACCTGTGGATGCACTTCACCCGCATGTCGTCGTACGAGAACGCGCCCGTTCCCACCATCGTCCGTGGCGAGGGCACCTACATCTACGACGACAAGGGCAAGAAGTACCTGGACGGCCTGTCGGGCCTGTTCGTAGTCAACGCCGGCCACGGCCGTCACGAGCTCGCCGAGACCGCGTACAAGCAGGCGCAGGAGCTGGCCTTCTTCCCGGTCTGGTCCTACGCCCACCCCAAGGCCGTCGAGCTCGCCGAGCGCCTCGCGAACTACGCGCCGGGCGACCTCAACAAGGTCTTCTTCACCACCGGTGGCGGCGAGGCCGTCGAGACCGCGTGGAAGCTGGCGAAGCAGTACCACAAGCTCACCGGCAACCACACCAAGTACAAGGTCATCTCGCGTGCGGTCGCCTATCACGGCACCCCGCAGGGCGCCCTGTCCATCACGGGGCTGCCGGCCCTGAAGGCCCCCTTCGAGCCGCTGGTCCCCGGCGCGCACAAGGTGCCCAACACCAACATCTACCGCGCCCCGATCCACGGCGACGACCCGGTCGCCTTCGGCCGCTGGGCCGCCGACCAGATCGAGCAGGAGATCCTCTTCGAGGGCCCCGAGACCGTCGCCGCCGTCTTCCTGGAGCCGGTGCAGAACGCGGGCGGCTGCTTCCCGCCGCCGCCCGGCTACTTCCAGCGGGTCCGCGAGATCTGCGACAAGTACGACGTGCTGCTCGTCTCCGACGAGGTCATCTGCGCCTTCGGCCGGCTCGGCACGATGTTCGCCTGCGACAAGTTCGACTACGTCCCGGACATGATCACCTGCGCCAAGGGCATGACCTCGGGCTACTCCCCGATCGGCGCCTGCATCATCTCCGACAGGCTGGCCGAGCCGTTCTACAAGGGCGACAACACCTTCCTGCACGGCTACACCTTCGGCGGCCATCCGGTCTCCGCCGCGGTGGGCCTGGCCAACCTCGACATCTTCGAGCGCGAGGGTCTCAACCAGCACGTGCTCGACAACGAGGGGGCCTTCTTCGACACCCTCAAGAAGCTGCACGACCTGCCGATCGTCGGCGACGTCCGCGGCAACGGCTTCTTCTACGGCATCGAGCTGGTGAAGGACAAGGCCACCAAGGAGAGCTTCAACGACGAGGAGACCGAGCGCGTCCTGTACGGCTTCCTGTCGAAGGCGCTCTACGACAACGGCCTGTACTGCCGGGCCGACGACCGCGGCGACCCGGTCGTCCAGCTCGCCCCGCCGCTGATCTCCACCCAGGAGACCTTCGACGAGATCGAGGGCGTACTGCGTCAAGTTCTGACGGAGGCTTGGACGAAGCTCTGACCGTCCGTGCCACGGCCCGGCCGCGCCCATCCGAGTGAGATGGGCGCGGCCGGGCCGCGTGCTGTCCGGCCAGCCACCCGCCACTCCCTAGCGTGCCCAGTGACCGATCGGCCCCGCCTTCGTTCCCCCGTACGAGGAGCAGGCAATCTGATCCGAACCGAGGTATGCACCATGGTGGCTCCGCCGGACAACGATGTGCTGTGGGCGCGTTCCCTGCACCATTCCCACAGTGGCTCGCCCGCTCTGACCGGCGTCAGCGTCGAGGTCCGCGAGGGCGAGATCCTCGCCGTCGGCGGTCCGCGCGGCTGCGGCAAGACGACCCTGCTGCGCTGTCTGTCGGGCCAGCTGGTGCCCGACGAGGGCGAGGTGTGGTTCAACAGCGGCCCGGTGCACAAGCTGGGCGCCGCGGCCCGCGAGCAGCTGCGCCGCGACCGCTTCGGCTGGATCGGCCCCGAAGCCACCCTGGTCCCCGAACTGAACGCCTGGGAGAACGCGGCCCTGCCGCTGCTGCTGCGCGGCATCGCGCACCGCACCGCGAAGAAGGCTGCCCTGGAGTGGCTGGAGCGCCTCGACATCGACACGTGCGCGAAGAAGCGCCCGCACGTCCTGCTCCAGGCGCAGCGCCAGCGCCTCGCGATCGCCCGCGCCCTGGTCACCTCCCCCGCCGTGCTGTTCGCGGACGAGCCGACCGCGACCCTGCACCGCGCCGATGCGGCCCAGGTGCTGCGCACCCTGCTCACCGCGGCCCGCTCGCACCAGATCACCACGCTCATCGCCACCCACGACACCGAGGTGGCCGCGCTCGCCGACCGCACGGTGGTCCTGATCGACGGCCGCCGGGTCAACTCCCGCGGAAACAACGGTACTTCGGGTGCGGAGGGCCTTGAGGCGTGCTCGCTCTCCGTCTAGCCCGCGGCACCCATCCCTTGATCCTGCTGCGCCGCCTGGTGGTGGCGGCGGCCTCGGCCGGGGTCGGCTTCCTCCTGCTGTGCACCCTCGGCTACGCGGTCGACCATCCCTCCGGGGCGGGGCTGCGGCTGCTGTGGTGCTCGGTTCCGCTGGCGGCCTCGGTGCACCTCGCGGTCGCCGTGGCCCGCACCGACCCGAGCACCCGGCCGCGCGCGGGACTGTCCGCGGTGGGCCTGGGCCCGGCCCGGCTGACCACGATCGCCGCCGCGTCCACGGCGGTGGCCTGCACGATCGGCTCGGCGGTGGCGCTGGTGACGTATCTGCATCTGCGCGGCGACGTCACCGGCCTCCCCTTCGACGGCACCGCTGCCGGCCTGCTCGCAGCCGACCGGCCGATGCCGCTGGCGGGCGCCCTGACCCTGCTCACCGTCCCGCCGGTGGCGGCCTCGGCGGCGGCCTCGGTCGCGCTGCGCCCGCGCACCCGGCGCCCCGCCGACACCGACGAGCCGGTCCGCCCCGAGGAGCCCACGGCGACACCCGGCGGGCTGCCCTGGGGCGTCACGCTCGTCGCGGCGGGGCTCGCGGTCGAGTCGTACCTGAGCCGTGGCGCCCAGGATTCGGCCCTTCCGATGCCGGGCCACGCGCAGGGCAGCCCGGTCGGGGTGCTCGCCGGGTGGGCACTGACCGCCCTGGGCCTGGCGGTGGCGGGTCCGGGCCTCGCGCACTTCAGCGGGCGGCTGCTGCAGAGCGCCCGGCCGGGCGCGGCCCGGCTGCTCGCGGGCCGGGGCCTGATGGCGGAGGCCCGCCGCATCGGGCGCCCGCTGGGTGTGGTGTGCGCGGTGGCCTCCGGGGCGATCGCGGCGGCCTCACTGTACGACGGCCGGGGCCCGCACCCCTTCGGACCGATGACCGGCCTCGGCGCGGCCCTGGTGATGAGCTGCACGGTGGCCACGCTGCTGACCGCCGCACTGGAGTCCCGGCACGCCCGCGCCGAGACCACGGCCGCGCTGCTGAGCCTCGGCACCCCGACGAAGCTGCTCCGCGGCGCCGTGGCCCTCAGGGCGCTCGCGCTGCTGGCCGTGTTCGCGCCGCTGACCTTGGCGATCGCCGAACTGGCGGCGCTGCCGTTGCGCAACTGACCGGCATTAACATGACGAGATGCCGAACGAAGACGTGCAGTTCCCTTCGGGCAGCGACATCGAGATCGAGTCGCTCGACGAGTTCGACACGGCCGTCGCCCGCGGCCCGCTGGCCGGATTCCGGGTGCAGTCGGTCGATCTGACGGCCCGTACGGTCGCGCTGCTCGCCACCGACACGGCGGGCGCGGTCTTCCTCGGCTGTGCGATGCAGCCGGACGCTGCGGCGAAGGTCCGCGCCGACGGCGCCCTGGTCTTCCCGCCCGTCCCGCAGCTGCCCTTCGACCCCTACCGGGGCGGGCTCTACTCCCCCGCCGAGCTCTTCGAGGGCCTCGCCCAGGGGTACGAGCACACACCCGACGCGCTCTCCTACGCCTGGTACCAGCAGACCAAGGCGGACGGCGACGTCTTCTCCTCGATGCTGCGCTCCATCCACGACGACGCGATCTCCGACGCCCTGGACGAGCTCCTCGTGGGGGCGCGCGTGGTGGGCGTGATGGGCGGCCATGCCATGGCCCGCGGCACCGCCGAGTACGAGGGCGCGGCCGTGCTCGGCCGCACCCTGGCCCGCGAAGGGTTCACGGTGGCGACGGGCGGCGGCCCGGGCGCGATGGAGGCCGCGAACCTCGGCGCGTACGCGGCGCCTTTCGCCGACGCGATGCTCGGCTCGGCCCTCCAACTCCTCGCCAGGCAACCGTCGTTCGGGCCGTCGGTGTCCCGCTGGGCGCGGGCCGCCTTCGAGGTCCGTACGCGATGGCCGCGCGGCGGCACCTCGGTGGGCATCCCCACCTGGTTCTACGGCCACGAGCCGCCGAACGCCTTCGCGAACGCGATCGCCAAGTACTTCGTCAACGCCACCCGCGAGGACGGCCTGCTGGCCCGCTCCACCGCGGGCGTCGTCTTCCTGCCCGGCGCGGCCGGCACCGTTCAGGAGATCTTCGACAACGCCACGCCGAACTACTACGAGTCGCGGGGCGGCCCGACGCCGATGGTCCTGGTCGACCGGGCGCACTGGACGGAGCACCTGCCCGCCTGGCCGCTGCTCCGGGCGCTGGCCGCGGAACGCCCGATGGCGGCGCGGGTCGCCCTGGTCGACTCCGTCTCCGAGGCTCCCGAGGCCCTGGCCCGCATGTCCCGCGAGCCCTGAGCGCGGACGGGCCGAAAAGTACGGAACCCCAGGCAACTCCCAAGGACCAGTAAACGTCTGGTAAAGCGGAGTGGGGCGAACCGGTTGCCCCCGCCAGGAACGGGAGTCACTCGTGCTGCTCGGTCTGCTGACCGCCATAGCCGCCTCGGTCTGCTACGGCACGGGCTCGGTCCTGCAAGCCGTCGGATCCCGCAAGTCGGCCCGCCGCGACGCGGCCGCGAGCGACCGGACCCAGCACGGCGGACCCAGCCTCTCCTCCACCGCGAAGGCGGCGACGACCTGGGAGTTCATCGTCGGCACCGTCCTCGACTTCGTCGGCTTCGGGCTCGGCGCACTCGCGGCCCGCCTGCTGCCCCTCTTCCTCTCCCAGACGGTGATCAGCGCGAACCTGGTCATCACGGCCGTCCTCAGCGTCAAGCTGCTCGGCATCCGGCTGAGCCGCGCGGAGTGGACGTCCATCGGCGTGGTCTGCTCGGCCCTGGTCCTGCTCGCGTCGGCCGCGGGCCACGAGGGCAGCGGGCACACCCCGGTGGCCACGCACTGGTGGCTGCTCGCCATCGCGCTGCTCCTGATGGCCGGGGGCACGGTGGTGGTACGCCTGCTCGGCGCCCGCGCCGCGATCCTCGCCGGTCTGCTCTCCGGCCTCGGCTTCGGCGCGCTCGGCGTCGGCGTCCGCGTCCTGGACGGCGTCGCCCCCTTCGATACGGGCGCCCTACTCACCGACCCCGCCCTGTACGCGATCCTGGTGGCGGGTTGTGGCGGCATGTATCTGCACACGGTGGCCCTGCAGATCGGCTCGGTGAACGGTGCGACGGCGGCGCTGGTGGTGGGCGAGACGGTGCTGCCGGGGGCGATCGGGGTGCTGTGGCTGGGCGACGCGTCCCGCGCGGGCCTCGCGTGGATGGCGGTCCTGGGTTTCGTCCTCGCGGTGGCGGGAGCGGTGGCGGTGGCGTGGTTCGGCTCGCCGGACACACACGGCTCGGCGGAACCCGCCCCGGCGAAGGAACTGACCCCGACGAGCTAGGGAGCGGCGTCCGGGGCGGAGCCCCCACCGGCCCGGAGGCCGGCTGCGCCCTCAGCCCGCCGGCAGCACCACCACGCCCGGCGCCGCGAAGGCGACGCCCACCCGGTCACCCGCCTCCGGCGCCGATTCCAGCCCGCACTCCGCCTCCAGCAACGGCCCGCCGGACGGCCGCAGTCGCAGGGCGACATGGTTGCCGCGGAACGTCCGCGCCACCACCGCGCACGGCAGCCCGTCCCGCTCCGGTACGAGTCGGACGCCGGCGGGGCGGACCAGCAACCGCACCGCTCCCTGCGCCGCACCCGGCGCCACCGGCACCTTCCCCCACGGCGTGTCCGCCACCTCCCCCGCCACCGTCGCCGGCACCACGTTCTCGAAGCCGAGGAAGCGGGCCACGAACTCCGAGGCCGGCTGCTGCCACACCTGGAGCGGCGTACCGGTCTGCGCGATGCGGCCGTCCCGCATCACCACCACCCGGTCGGCCAGCGCGAACGCCTCGCCCTGGTCGTGCGTGACGGCGAGCACCGTCGTACCCAACCGCCCGAACAACGCCCGGAGTTCGACCACGAGGCGTTCGCGCAGGGTGCGGTCGAGCTGGCCGAGCGGCTCGTCCAGCATCAACAGCCGGGGCGAGGGCGCCAGCGCCCTGGCGAGCGCGACGCGCTGCTGCTCGCCGCCGGAGAGCGCGGCGACGGCCCGCCGCTCGGCGCCCGGCAGCCCGACGAGATCCAGCAACTCACCGACCCGGCGGGCCTGTTCGTCCCGCGAGGCCCGGCGCATGCGCAGCCCGAACGCCACGTTCCCGGCGACGTCGCGCTGCGGGAAGAGCTGGTGGTCCTGGAACATCAGGCCGAGCCCGCGTCTGTGCACGGGCACCCCGGCCTGGTCGGCGCCACCGAGCAACACCCGCCCGCCGTCGGGGACTTGGAGGCCTGCGACGACCCGCAGCAGGGTCGACTTGCCGCTGCCGCTCGGCCCGAGCACGCACACCGTCTCGTGCTCGGCGACCTCCAGGTCGACCGCGTCGAGCGCGGCCCGGTCGCCGAACCGTACCGTCACGCCGTCCAGTGTCAGCATCAGAACTCCCCGCTGTGGTCTATCCGCAGGCGTTCGAGGACGAGCAGCGACACCGCGCACACCACCATCAAAATCGTGCTGAGGGCCATCGCCTGGCCGTAGTTGAGGTCGCCGGCCCGGCCCAGGAGGCGGGCGACGGCGACGGGCAGCGTCGGGTGGTCGGGCCGCGCGATGAAGACGGTCGCGCCGAACTCGCCGAGCGAGACCGCGAACGCGAAGCCCGCCGCGATGAGCAGGGCCCGCCGCACCAGCGGCAGGTCCACCTCGCGCCAGGCCCGCAACGGGGACGCACCGAGCACGGCCGCCGCCTCGCGCAGCCGCCCGTCCACCGCGCGCAGCACCGGCAGCATGATCCGTACGACGAAGGGGGTGCCCACCAGCGCCTGGGCGAGCGGCACCAGGATCCAGGAGGTCCTGAGGTCGAGCGGCGGCTTGTCGAGGGTGATCAGGAATCCGAAGCCGACGGTGACGGCGGAGACGCCGAGCGGCAGCATCAGCAGCGCGTCGAAGCCCCGCACGAGTCGTCCGCTGCCGCGCCGGGTCAGGGCGGCCGCCGCCAGTCCTCCGATGACGAGCGCGATCGCGGTGGCGGCGAGGGCGTACTGGACCGAGTTCCCGATCGCCTCGATGGGCGGCACGAGGAAGCTGCCGTTGTCGCCCGCGGTCTGGAGCGCCCGGTAGTAGCCGAGCCCGTAGCCGTCGGGGGTGTCCAGGGAGCGTGCGATCAGCACGCCGACGGGGAGCAGGATCAGCAGCACCACGACCGCGAGCACGGATGCCAGGAGTGTCCACTGGCCGGCGCCGCGCGGGCGGCGGGCGGTCTGGGCGGGGTCGACCAGTTTCAGGGCGGTCTCGCGGCGGCGCACCGTCCGGGCGTGCACGGCGAGGACCGCACCGACCGCCGCGAACTGCACGATCGTCAGGACGGCCGCGGTCGGCAGGTCGAGGAGTTCGGCGGTCTGCCGGTAGATCTCCACTTCGAGGGTGGAGAAGGTGGGGCCGCCGAGGATCTGGACGACGCCGAAGGAGGTGAAGGTGAACAGAAAGACCATGAGCGCGGCCGCCGCGACCGCGGGGCCGAGCGCGGGCAGGGTGACCTTGCGCCAGGCGGCGAGGCGGGAGGCGCCGAGGACCCTGGCGGCCTCCTCCTGGCGGGGGTCGAGCTGCGACCACAGGCCGCCGACGGTCCGTACGACCACCGCGTAGTTGAAGAAGACGTGCGCGAGCAGGATCGCCCACACCGTCGTGTCCAGGCGCACCCCCCACAGCTGGTCGAGCAGCCCGCCGCGGCCGAGCAGCGCCAGGAACGCGGTGCCCACGACGACCGTCGGCAGCACGAACGGCACGGTGACGACGGCCCGGAGGAGCTGTTTGCCGGGGAAGTCGAAGCGCGCGAAGACGTATGCGCCGGGCAGTGCGATCACCAGGGTGAGCGCGGTGGAGGCGAGCGCCTGCCAGGTGGTGAACCACAGGACGTGCGCGATGTCCGGGTCGGTCAGCACCTCGGCGATCCGGCCGAACTGCCAGGCGCCGTCCGCCGTGAGCCCGCGGCCGACGATGGCGGCCACGGGCCAGGCGAAGAACAGCGCGAAGAACACGGCGGGCAGGACCATCAGGCCCAGCCGCACCGCGTTGCCCCGCAGCTTCCCCCAGGGGCGGCCTACTTCAGGACGAGCGAGGACCATGTCTTGACCCACTGGTCACGGTTCTTGGCGATCTTGTCGGGGGCGACCGTCGCCGAGTTCGTGATCTTCGCGCCGAACGTGGTGAACTCCGGCGGGACCGCCGCGTCCTTGGCGACCGGGTCCACGAACATCTGGAGCGGCATGTCCTCCTGGAACTTCTTGGAGATCAGGAAGTCCAGGAGCGCCTTGCCGCCGGCCTCGTTCTTCGCTCCCTTGAGCAGGCCCGCGAACTCGGTCTGACGGAAGCAGGTGCCGGTGGCGACGCCGGTCGGGGCCTCGGTGGGCTTCGGGTCGGCGTAGATCACCTCGGCGGGCGGGCTGGAGGCGTAGGAGACGACCAGCGGCCGGTCGCCCTTGGCCTTCTTGCCGCCGGCCGAACCGGAGAAGTCCGTGTTGTACGCCTGCTCCCAGCCGTCGACCACCTTGACGCCGTTGGCCCTCAGCTTCTTCCAGTAGTCCTGCCAGCCCCCGTCGCCGTACTTGGCGACCGAGCCGAGCAGGAAGCCGAGACCGGGAGAGGACGTCGCCACGTTCTCCGTGACGAGCAGGTTCTTGTACTCGGGCTTGATCAGATCGTCGAAGGACTGCGGGGGCGCCAGCTTCTTGTCGGCGAAGTACTTCTTGTCGTAGTTGACGCAGATGTCGCCGGTGTCGATGGGCGTGACCCGGTGCCGGTCCTTGTCGAGCTGGACGTCGGCGGGCAGCCGGTCCAGGCCCTTGGCGGCGTACGGCGTGAAGATGCCGTTGTCGAGGGCGCGCGAGAGCAGTGTGTTGTCGACGCCGAAGAAGACGTCGCCGCGCGGGGAGCCCTTGGTGAGGATCTCCTGGTTGAGGGCGGCCCCGGCGTCCCCGCTCTTGAGGACCTTCACGGTGTAGCCGGTCTGCGCGGTGAACGCCTTGAGCACCGCGTCCGACGCCGCGAAGGAGTCGTGGCTGACCAGCGTCACGGTCTTGTCGCCCGTGGCGCCGGACGTCTTCTTGCCGTCCGAGCCGCCGCAGGCCGCGAGCGTGGCGACCCCGAGGGCGGCGGCGAGCGCACCGGCCGCGAGCCTCTTGGTACTGCGCATTTCTTCATTCCTCCTGGACATGACCAGGAAGAGACGCGGCCCTGCCCGCACGACACGGGGTCGTGCGGGCAGGGCGCAACAGCTTGAGTAATCGCCGAACTTCCTACCCCGAATGACCGGGGCAAGGTTCAGAGGGTCTGCGGGCCGTTCCCTGAAGCGGGTCCCGCACTCTCAGCGCTGTGGCGCTCCCCTGTCGGAATATGCAGATGTTTCCGGCCAGATTACACGGGCCCCTTCGCCGCACCCGGGCCCTATCGCTCGGAGGCGGCGAGCTGACCGCAGGCTCCGTCGATCTCCTGGCCCCGGGTGTCGCGGACGGTCACGGGCACGCCGTGCGCCGCGATCGCCTCGACGAACGCCTTCTCGTCCTCGGGCCGCGAGGCCGTCCACTTCGATCCGGGCGTCGGGTTCAGCGGGATGAGGTTGACGTGCACCCGCCTGCCCTTGAGCAGCCGGCCGAGCAGATCGCCGCGCCACGCCTGGTCGTTGATGTCGCGGATCAGGGCGTACTCGATGGAGATGCGGCGCCCGGACTTCTCGGCGTACTCCCAGGCGGCGTCGAGGACCTCGCGCACCTTCCACCGGGTGTTGACCGGTACGAGGGTGTCGCGCAGCTCGTCGTCCGGCGCGTGCAGGCTGACGGCGAGGCGGCACTTGAAACCCTCGTCGGCGAAGCGGTGCATCGCTGGCACCAGGCCGACGGTGGAGACGGTGATGCCGCGCTGGGACAGGCCCAGACCGTCCGGCTCGGGGTCGGTGAGACGGCGGATGGCGCCGACGACGCGCTTGTAGTTGGCGAGCGGTTCGCCCATGCCCATGAAGACGATGTTGGACAGGCGGGCGGGGCCGCCGGGGACCTCGCCGTCGCGCAGCGCGCGCATGCCGTCCACGATCTGGTGCACGATCTCGGCGGTCGACAGGTTGCGGTCCAGGCCCGCCTGGCCGGTGGCGCAGAACGGGCAGTTCATGCCGCAGCCGGCCTGCGAGGAGATGCACATCGTCACCCGGTCCGGGTAGCGCATCAGGACGGACTCGACCAGCGTCCCGTCGTGCAGCTTCCACAGCGTCTTGCGGGTGGTGTCGTCGTCGCACGAGATGTGCCGTACGACCGACATCAGATCGGGCAGCAGCTCCTCCTGGAGCCGGCCGCGCGCGGCGAGCGGGATGTCGGTCCACTCGGCCGGGTCGTGGGCGTACCGCGCGAAGTAGTGCTGCGAGAGCTGCTTGGCGCGGAACGGCTTCTCGCCGATCGCGGCGACGGCTTCCTTGCGCTCGGCGGGCGAGAGGTCGGCGAGGTGCCGCGGCGGCTTCTTGGCTCCGCGGGGGGCGACGAAAGTGAGTTCTCCGGGCTTGGGCATGGTTCCTCAAGTGTCTCAGACGTACGGAAAAGGGCTCGCCGTCCTGTGGACGACGAGCCCTCACCGTTCAAAGCCGTACGAAAGCGCAGGTCAGCCGGTACCGACGAAGATCGCGAGGAGCAGCCACACCACCGGCGCGGTGGGCAGCAGGGAGTCCAGACGGTCCATGATGCCGCCGTGGCCCGGCAGCAGGGTGCCCATGTCCTTGATGCCCAGGTCCCGCTTGATCATCGACTCGCCGAGGTCGCCGAGCGTGGCACTCGCCGCGACCGCGACGCCGAGCAGCAGACCCTGCCACCACGTGCCGTCGTCGATCAGGAACTGCATGCACAGCGCACCCGCCACCATCGCGAACGACACCGCGCCGAACAGACCCTCGCGGGTCTTTCCGGGGCTGATGCGCGGCGCCAGCTTGTGCTTGCCGAAGCGCCAGCCGATCGCGTACGCACCCGTGTCGCTGACCACCGTGAGGAGCAGGAAGGTGAGCACCCGCCAGGGCCCGTCGGAAGCGGTGAGCAGCATCGCGACGAAGGTGGCGAGGAACGGCACGTAGAACGCGGCGAACACGCCCGCCGTGACATCCCTGAGATAGCCCTCGGGCGGTTCGGTCATCCGCCACACGAGCACCGCGAGCGAGGTGAGCGCCATGGCGACCCACGCGCCCTCGGCGCCGCTGACGTACCCGGCGACGACCATCGCCGCGCCGCCGACCGCGAGCGGCACCAGGGGCGCCTTGATCTGCTTGCGCTCGGCCAGGCGGCTGGTCAGCTCCCACAGACCGACGACCACGGCGACCGCGATGACCCCGACGAAGACGGCCTTCACGATGAACAGCGACGCGAGGATCACCGCGCCGAGCCCGACACCGACCCCTATCGCGGCCCGCAGATCGCGGCCTGCCCGCTTCTTCTCCGGCTGCGCGGGCACGGGCGGGATGGGCGGAGGGCTTGCCATGGGCTCCTGCGGCATCTCGTCGCGGAACAGGGGACCGCCCAGCCGAGCGGCCCCCGGATCGTGTTCGTCGCGGTCTTCGGCATCGCTGCCCGCGTCGGGGACGACGGGCATCTGCTGCGTCCTCGACAGAGGCGGGGCGTCATACGCATCGTACGCAGACCCCGCCGGGAACGCCCCCTGGGAAGGCCCCTCGGGGGTTCCCCAGTATTCGGGTCTCGGCGGAGCCCCCCAGGAAGAGTCGTTCATCAGACCTCGAGCAGCTCTGCTTCCTTGTGCTTGAGCAGCTCGTCGACCTGCGCCACGTACTTGGCGGTGGTGTCGTCGAGCTCCTTCTCCGCACGGCGGACCTCGTCCTCGCCGGACTCCTTGTCCTTGACGAGCTTGTCGAGGGCGTCCTTCGCCTTGCGGCGCACGGAGCGGATCGACACCTTGGAGTCCTCGGCCTTGGTGCGCGCGACCTTGATGTAGTCCTTGCGGCGCTCCTCGGTGAGCTCCGGGAAGTTCACGCGGATGATGCTGCCGTCGTTGCTCGGGTTGACGCCCAGGTCCGAGTCGCGGATGGCCTGCTCGATGTTGCGCAGCGCGCTCTTGTCGAACGGGGTCACCACCGCCATGCGCGGCTCCGGCACCGAGAACGAGGCCAGCTGGTTGATCGGCGTCAGCGCGCCGTAGTAGTCCGCCACGATCTTGTTGAACATCGCCGGGTGCGCACGCCCGGTGCGAATCGCGGCGAAGTCCTCCTTGGCGACCACGACGGCCTTCTCCATCTTCTCCTCGGCCTCGAGGAGGATTTCTTCGATCACGCTTTGCTCCTGCATGTCTTGGGTGGGCCGGGAGTTCTCAGTGCGACCTGAGGTCTTGGGCCCTGGATAACCAGCGTCGTTCCCTGCACGGTGTCCGACCGGCAGGGGATTGTCCATCCCCCGGTCAGGCCCGGGTGCCCTGGTCGCTCACGAGAGTGCCGATCTTCTCACCCTTGACGGCGCGCGCGATGTTGCCCGCCGTGAGCAGCTCGAAGACGAGGATCGGGAGGTTGTTGTCGCGGCACAGGGTGATGGCGGTCATGTCGGCGACCTTCAGGTCCCGGGTGATGACCTCGCCGTACTCCAGCGCGTCGAACTTCACCGCGTCCGTGTTGACGCGGGGGTCGGAGTCGTAGACCCCGTCCACCCCGTTCTTGCCCATCAGCATGGCCTCGGCGTCGATCTCCAGGGCACGCTGGGCCGCGGTGGTGTCGGTGGAGAAGTACGGCATGCCCATGCCGGCGCCGAAGATGACGACGCGGCCCTTCTCCAGGTGGCGTACGGCCCGCAGCGGGATGTACGGCTCGGCGACCTGACCCATCGTGATGGCGGTCTGGACGCGCGAGTCGATGCCCTCCTTCTCCAGGAAGTCCTGGAGGGCGAGGCAGTTCATGACCGTACCGAGCATGCCCATGTAGTCGGAGCGCGCCCGGTCCATGCCGCGCTGCTGGAGCTCGGCGCCCCGGAAGAAGTTGCCTCCGCCGATGACGACGGCGATCTGCGCGCCGTCCCGGACGACTGCGGCGATCTCGCGGGCGATGTTGTGCACGACGTCGGGGTCGACACCGAGCCCCCCACCGCCGGCGAACGCCTCACCGGAAAGCTTCAGCATGAAGCGCCCGGCCACCTTGCCGTCATCGCGCTTGTTGTCGGCCGAGTGATCGGCCTTGGCGGCGTCCGCGCCCTGATTCATGGGGATCTCCTCGTGCACATACGAAGAAGGCCATTGCCGGTGGGTACTCGTAGTCCCTAGCGGCAATGGCCTCCTCGTCAGATCTGCGGTCGTCTGTCGCGTGCGCGGCCGACGACTGCCTCAGACCCTAGCGGGGTCTAGTGTCGAACGCTGAACAGACTCAGATGCCGACCTTGATGCGCGTGAAGCGCTTCAGGGTGACACCGGCCTCCTTCAGAACCTGCTCGACGGACTTCTTGTTGTCGAGCGCGTACGGCTGGCCAAGGAGCGTGGCCTCCTTGAAGAAGCCGTTGACGCGACCCTCGACGATCTTCGGAAGCGCAGCCTCCGGCTTGCCCTCGGCGCGGGTGGTCTCCTCCGCGACGCGGCGCTCGGTCTCGACGACCTCGGCCGGAACGTCCTCGCGGGACAGGTAGCGCGGCGCGAAAGCGGCGATGTGCTGCGCGACGCCCTTGGCGACCTCGGCGTTGTCCTGGTCGAGCTCGACCAGCACACCGATCTGCGGGGGCAGGTCGGGCATCGTGCGGTGCATGTACGCGGAGACGAAACCGTCGGAGAACTGCGCGAAGCGGTCCAGGACGATCTTCTCGCCGAGGTTGGCGTTGGCCTCGTCGACGTACGCCTGAACCGTCTTGCCGGCCTCGATCTCGGAGGCGAGCAGCGCGGCCAGGTCGGCCGGCGAGGTGGCGGCGACGTGCGCGGCCAGCGCGGCGGCGACGGCCTGGAACTTGTCACCCTTGGCGACGAAGTCCGTCTCGCACTTCAGCTCGACCAGGACGCCGGAGGTCTTGTCCTCGGCGATGACGGAGACGACGGCGCCGTTCTCGGCAGAACGGCCCTCGCGCTTGGCGACGCCCTTCTGACCCTTGATGCGCAGGGCCTCGACGGCCTTGTCGACGTTGCCGTCGGCCTCGTCCAGGGCCTTCTTGCAGTCCATCATGCCGGCGCCGGTGAGCTCACGGAGCTTCTTGACGTCAGCGGCGGTGTAGTTCGCCATGAGTCTGTGTTTCTCTCTCGGAGTCTGAAAGATCTACGAAGATCTGCGGGGCTACGGGTCGACGGCGGGGGCTTGTGGCCCCCGCCGTCAACTACCGAACCTGTGGGTCCCGGTGAGGGGTCAGGCCTGCTCGGCGTCCGCGGCCGGAGCCTCGGTGGCCTCGGCGGCCTCGGCGGCCTCGGCGGCCGGAGCCTCGACAGCGGCCTCGGCCGGCTTCTCGGCCTCGGCGGCGGGGGCCGCAGCCTCGACGGACTCCTCGGAGTCCGCCTTCTTCTCACCCTCGAGCAGGTCGCGCTCCCACTCGGCGAGCGGCTCGCCGGCCGCCTTCTCGCCCGGCTTCGAGTCGCCGGTGGCCACGCCGGAACGGGCGATGAGGCCCTCGGCGACGGCGTCGGCGATCACGCGGGTGAGCAGGGTGACGGAACGGATCGCGTCGTCGTTGCCCGGGATCTTGTAGTCGACCTCGTCGGGGTCGCAGTTGGTGTCGAGGATCGCGACGACCGGGATGTGGAGCTTGCGCGCCTCACCGACGGCGATGTGCTCCTTCTTGGTGTCGACGATCCAGACGGCGCTCGGCACCTTCTGCATCTCGCGGATACCACCGAGGGTCTTCTCCAGCTTGGCCTTCTCGCGCGAGAGGACCAGGAGCTCCTTCTTGGTGAGACCCGAAGCCGCGACGTCCTCGAAGTCGATCTGCTCGAGCTCCTTGAGGCGCTGCAGACGCTTGTAGACGGTGGAGAAGTTGGTCAGCATGCCGCCGAGCCAGCGCTGGTTGACGTAGGGCATGCCCACGCGCGTCGCCTGCTCGGCGATCGCTTCCTGCGCCTGCTTCTTGGTACCGACGAACATGATGGAGCCGCCGTGCGCGACGGTCTCCTTGACGAACTCGTAGGCGCGGTCGATGTACGACAGCGACTGGAGCAGGTCGATGATGTAGATGCCGTTGCGCTCGGTGAAGATGAAGCGCTTCATCTTCGGGTTCCAGCGACGGGTCTGGTGACCGAAGTGGACGCCGCTCTCCAGCAGCTCCCGCATCGTGACGACGGCCATGGCCGTACTCCTTGAGATACTCGGTTACCGCGGCGGCCGGTCGGCTGCCGCGCCTGACGCCCCGGTACGCCGTGCCCTGAACCCGTGACGGGCGAAGGACCGAGAGGCGCGGCCAGCGATGATCGTGAGACCACTGGCGGGGCGTGCGAAGTCGACCCGGTGACCCGGATCGCCACAAGAAGTGTACGGGACCCGCACAGTGCCGGGTGACGGCGCTGTCCACAACCGCCCAGTACTCCACAGTTCCGAGCCAAGATCCACACCGCGGAGGCCTGCGGCGGGACCCTGAGCCCATGTACCGAGCACTCTTCCTCCTCGCCCTGGCCGCAGCCGGCTGGCCGGTCGTCCCACCGGCCGTCGTCCACCCCTGGGCCCCACCGGCCACCCCGTACGGCCCCGGCCACCGCGGCATCGACCTCGCCGCACCCCCCGGGACCCCGGTACGGGCAGCCGCCACCGGCCGCGTGACCTTCGCAGGCCAAGTAGCAGGCCAAGGAGTCCTGACCATCACCCTGCCAGGCACCACGACCCCACCCTTGAGAACGACCTACGAACCCGTACGCCCCCTGGTCACCCAGGGCACCGAAGTGACCGCGGGCGAGGTGGTGGCCACCACCTCCGAGGGCCCCTCTCACTGCCCCACGGGTTGCCTGCACTGGGGCCTGCTGAGAGGCGACACCTATCTCAACCCGCTGCTCCTGCTGCACCGGGCAGGGCCATCACGGCTGCTGCCGGTGGTGGGGGTGGTTGAGCCGGGGTGAGGGGGTGGGGGTGGGGGGCGGGGGGGGGAGGGGGCGGGGGGGAGCCCCCTCCCCGAAGCTTCAGCCTCTGACGCCGCGCAGCGCCATCGCCACCGCCGCGTCCGCGATGGAGGTCAGGGGTTCTGTGGGGCCCTGTTCGATGCGGCGGACCGCTGCGTCGACGATGCCCTGGAGCAGCAGGGCGGCGAGGCGGGGCTGGTCGTGGTCGAGGTCGGCCAGGGCTTCGACGATCATGGCGATGAGGCCGCCGTGCGCGGCGCGGATCTTTTCGCGGGCGCCAGCGTCGAGCTCGCTGGCGGAGATCGCGACGACGGCCCGGTGGCGCTGGTCGCCGACGAGGCCGAGTTGGTGGCGCACGTACGCCTCGACCTTGCCTTCGGGGGTTTCGGCCCGCTGCATCGCGCCTTCGATCTCGGCGGCCCAGAGCGGGAAGTCGACGGCGCAGAGTTCCTCGACCACCGCGGCCCGGGAGCGGAAGTACTCGTACACGGATGAGCGGGCGAGGCCGGTGCGCTCGGCCAGGGCGGGGAAGGTCAGCGCTTCCGTGCCGCCTTCGGACAGCAGGGAGCGTGCGGCGTCAAGGAGGGCGTCGCGCTGCATGGTGCGGTGCTCGGCCACGGAGGCCGCTCGGATCCTGGGCACTGCTCCACTTTACGGCCGGGGCGGCGGGGCTATCGGCAGGGACGTTCACCGGTGTCCCTCATCGCCCGACGTCGGCCAGTTTGGCCCTCAGCTGGAGCACCGATTTGGTGTGGATCTGGCTCACCCTGCTCTCGGTGACGCCGAGTACGTTGCCGATCTCGGCGAGGGTGAGGCCTTCGTAGTAGTAGAGCGTGACGACGGTCTTCTCGCGTTCGGGGAGTGTGTTGATGGCGCGGGCGAGCAGTCGGCGCAGTTCACGGTCTTCGGCGACTTCGACGGGGTCGTCGGCGGAGGTGTCCTCCAGGGTGTCCATGAGGCTGAGCCGGTCGCCGCTCTCGCCGCCGACGTGCAGCAGTTCTTCGAGGGCGACGACGTTGGCGAGGGACAACTGGCTGAAGACGGCGTGCAGTTCCTCGACGGCAATGCCCATTTCGGCTGCGACCTCCGCCTCCGACGGGGTGCGTCTCAGCTGCGCTTCGAGGGTGGCGTAGGCGCGTTCCACGGCGCGGGCCTTCTGCCGTACGGAGCGCGGGATCCAGTCGAGGGCGCGGAGTTCGTCGATCATCGCGCCGCGGATCCGGGTGATGGCGTACGTCTCGAACTTGATGGCCCGCTCGATGTCGAACTTCTCGATGGCGTCGATGAGCCCGAAGACCCCGGAGGACACGAAG
This sequence comes from Streptomyces sp. NPDC050485, assembly GCF_044458185.1. Lineage (NCBI taxonomy): Bacteria > Bacillati > Actinomycetota > Actinomycetes > Kitasatosporales > Streptomycetaceae > Streptomyces > Streptomyces sp. NPDC050485. The sequence goes on from NZ_JBITHR010000025.1 coordinate 106,012, forward strand.
TCGGCCTGTTCGACGTTGGGCGGCAGGCCCACGCTCACGCGTCCCGCGACGTACTTCACCAGGGGCGAGTAGTGCAGGATCAACTGCTCGCGCAGCCGCTCGTCGCCGGTGGCCTTGTACGACCGCCACAGCTCGTCGACGGACGAGGGTGCCGGTGGCCGCACTGTGCCGCTGCCGCGGGCAGCGGGGGGCGCTGCCGTGCGGTCAGACCCGGAGGTGTGCTGGGGCATGCGTTGCCTTGAGCCGTTCTGCTGTGACGTGAGCGGTGGGGGCTGTTCCGGTCGGGGTTCTCGTGAGCGTAGCGTGACTGAGCTGTCGCGGTGTGCGAAGGCCGGGAGGTCGGGCGGGGTCTCTCCCGTGGGCCTGGGCGCAGGTGCAGGTGGGGGCCGCCGCGCTGGGTGTCGGCCCCGAAAGCGCTGTCGTGCGGCTCGCGGTGGACGTCGCCTTTTCAGTGCCTGTGTCCCGATCCCGTCCGGTGGCCCGCGGCGCTGGGCGCGCACGCTCGTACGCTGGACGCGCCGTGGGCCGATCCGGAACGGGTTCGGACCAGGCTCTCACCCTGTCACCCGAATGCCCCAGGTCAAGCACCGCCTCGCCGGGCGCCTGCCGGGCGCAGTGCTTCAGCGGTCAACTTCCAGCTGTCGCCCACGCGTTCGACAAAGCCGAGGGAGTGGAGTTCGTAGAGTCTGCCGAGTGCTTCGTCGGTGCTGGTGCCGGCTTCGCGGGCGAGGTCGCGGGCGGCTGCGGTGCCGCGTGCGGGGAGGGCTTCCAGTACGCGGGCGGCGCCGGGGGCGAGGAGGTCGCGGGGCAGTACGGGGCCGCGACGGGCGGGGGCGAGTTCGCCCATGTCCCCGACGAGTTCGATGACTTCCGCGGCGTCGGTGACCAGGACCCCCTCGCCGCGCAGGAGTTCGTGCACTCCGGCGGAGAGTCCGCTGGTGGCGGGGCCGGGTACGCCCATGGTGTAGCGGCCGAGTTTCTGTGCGGCGCGGGCGGTGACGAGGGAGCCGCTGCGGTATTCGGCTTCCACGACGACGGTTCCTCTGGTGAGGGCGGCGATGACACGGTTGCGCAGGATGAATCTGCTGGGTGTCGGGTGGTCGCCGGGCGGTAATTCACCGATGAGGAGGCCCTGTTCGGCGATGCGTCCGATCAACTCGGCGTGCCCGCGCGGGTAGACGACGTCGACTCCACAGGCGAGGACGGCGATGGTGGCTCCACCTGCGGCGAGGGTGCCGCGGTGGACGGCGCCGTCGATGCCCGCGGCCGCTCCGGAGACCACGACCCAGCCTTTCTCGGCGAGGCCGGAGCCGAGCACGGCACCCATGTGGGCTCCGTAGGGCGTGCAGGCCCGGGCGCCGACGACGGCGACCGAGCGCAGCGCCCACATCCGCAGGTCGGGGTGGCCTCGTGCCCAGAGTCCGACGGGGCGTGCGTCCGCGAGGTCGTCGAGTTGTCGTGGCCATTCCTCGTCGCCGGGGACGAGGAAGCGGGCGCCTGCCGCGGCGGCGGTCGCCAGGTCTTGTTCGGGGTCGGCCGCAGCGGCCCGGCGGCGGTGGTTTGCGAGTCGGGCGGGGCTGGCGCCGGGCAGGTCGTCCTCGGGGCCCTGGGGTGCGGTGAGGCGGCGCATCAGTTCGACGGGGCCGTAGGTGCGCAGCCAGCGGCCGCCGCGTTCGTCGCCGGGTTCGATGACGCGGGTCAGGGCGGCTCTGGCGAGGCGTTCGGCTCCGGCCGCCGGGGTGTTCACGGGGTGCTCCCGGTCGGCATGGGTGCGCCGCGGGAGATGCCGGTGCGCAGTTCCAGGGCGAGGGCGACGTGGCCCGCGTCGGGGCGGTCGTCTCCGGCGAGGTCGGCGATGGTCCAGGCGACGCGCAGCACGCGGTCGAGGCCGCGGGCGGTGAGCAGTCCGCGTTCCATGTCGCGTTCGGCGCCGGTGAGGGCGCCGGGGGCGGTGAGCCAGCGGGTGCGCAGTTCGTGTCCGGGGATTTCGCTGTTGCTGGTCCAGGGGGTGTCGTGGAGGCGGGCGGCGGTGCGTTCCCGGGCGGCGAGGATGCGTTGGGCGACGGCGGCGCTTGCTTCGCCGCGGCCGCCTCCGCCGAGGAGGTCTTCGCGGCGTACGGGTTCGACTTCGACGCGTAGGTCGACTCGGTCGAGGAGGGGGCCGGAGAGGCGTGCCTGGTAGCGGCGGATCATGGAGGCGGGGCATTCGCAGCCCGCTCCGTGCAGGGTGTGCCTGCCGCAGGGGCAGGGGTTGGCGGCGAGGTTGTGGACGGAGTTGAGAACTGACCGTTGACCGCGATCCGAGTTCAACCACGACGGCGGTGGCGGCCTAGCACAGGTTCTTGTTGTTCCTGATTCAACGACGCAGGGTTCGGCTGTTGATGCTGGTGACCTTCGAGGCCTCCTCCAGTGCCTCCTGGAGCCGTTCGTTGCGGAGGGATAGGTTCTGAACCAGCGCGGCGGCGAGGGCAAGTTGAGAAGTCAGGTCGCGGTTGCGGCGGCGGAGCTTGGCATTGCGGGCGACGAGTCTGTCGTGCTCTGTCGGGCCACTACTCCGGGCCGTACTCGGTGTTGCTCGATGATCGGCAATCTCTTGGACGATGTCGGGGTAGCGGCGCCGGAAAGTGGTGTTGCTCAGGTCGAGGTGGCGGGCCAGCATGAGGACACTGGGCCGGGTGTTGGTTGCTCTGCAGGTGTCCAGCACTGCCTGGAGGTGCTTGCGGACCAAGGCTTCGGGAAGGTCGGGGACGTGGCGTCTCATGTCGGAACGACCTCCTGTCCGTTGCTGGTCAAGAACTCGACGACCTCAGCTCGCCGGTTCTTCTGCAGCTGCCGGAGGCGGGGCGCCAGCGTGGGGCGTGAGGCGAGCCGTCTGTCGATGCGTGCGACCTCGCGTTGCCAGACGGCGACGTTTTCGGGAGTGAGGGCGACGTTGCGGCAGGCTAGCGGCAGACAGCCGCCATGTGAGGGCAAGCCTTCGCTGTTGCCGCGTCGGGCCTTTTCGCAAAGAGCTTTGGCGGGGTCGTTGACGCAGGTGATGTACTCACCGGGATAGATCGCCGGATCATTCCGCTTCATGATCCGTTTCAGGCGGTGCTTGTCCAGGGCGATCTGCCCTTGGAACTGTGCGCGATCACCGAAGTCCTTCAGCCTGCGGGCCGCTTCCTCCGCAGACGGACCAGCAAGGTCGAGATGCTGGTGAGCTTCGATCATTTCCATGTAGACCTCGCCGCGGGCGATCGCCTGCTCACTTTCGACCTCGGCGCGGAACCCGGAGTCGCTGGTGCCGGCGTAACCCTCGAACATCTGGATGCTGTGGTGACGGTATTGGAGGGCGCCCGCGATGACGCCGCCGGGGCGCCGGGCGATGAACCAGGCCAGGGTGCGCCGGAAGTGACTGGTCCTGAGCTTGAGCGGATGGCCAGGGCCGGCGGCGATGGTGTCGGTGCGGTTGCGTTCTGAGCAGAGGACGTTCACGAAGGCGACGAAGTCGTTCAACTGGTTGTTGGTCGCGTTGGAGCTGAGGGCCAGGTTGATGCCCTTGTGGCCGCCGGCGCCATGGGGAAGTCGGCCAAAGAGGTAGTCCTGGGTCGGGGGGTGAAGCTGTTCAAGGACGTTGATCGCGCGGGCGACGACGGCGTTGACGACCCAGGTTGCGGGGACACCCGCGATATCGTCCTCGCCCTTGAACGCCAAGCTGTGGAGCTTCCAGCGGTAGGGGGTGCCGTCCTCGTCGCACTTGGTCTTGAGGCAGTCCCGCTTGATGTGCTTGACCTCGGAGTCTCTTATGCCGCTGAAGAAGGCGATCACCAGATAGCACGCGGCCTGCAAGTGACGGCTGAGGCGGGCGAGACTGTATTTGGCGGTGTGGTGAGTGGTGATCGCTGGAACCCAGGGCTCGCCGTCCAGCTGCCCTTGAGTGTCCTCGATGAAGGAGCTGTCGGTGACGCCGACGACGGCGGCCGTGGCGTCGATGGCCTGGCGGTGCCGGTCGACCGAGGTGCGGTCGCAGGCCAAGGCCCAGGACAAGTAGAGGCCGCTGGGCTGTCCTTGGTAGCCGGGCAGCGGACGTCCTGTGGCGATGTGTTCGTCAAGCAGGCGCTGAAGCCGCTCTCCGACCCTCGTGTGGAATGAGGACTCGCCGGTGGCGACCTTGCCGCGGGTCTCCCGCCACCTCCGGTCGGCCTTGAGGATGTCGGTGGCGAAGTCGTCGATGAACCGCAAAGCCCAGATCACCAGCGGGCCGAGAACCCCTTCGGGCAGCCGGTCGGTGCTGTTCTCCCCTCTCCTGACCGACTGGGACTCGCCCCAGCCGTCCAGGTGGAGCGGGTCGAACCTCAGCGCGTCCTCGTCCAGGTGCCGACGCCAGCGCCAGAACAGTCGCAGGTGTGCTCGGGACCGCTGGCGTTGTCCGGGGTTGTGCGGGAAGCGGGCCAAGAGGTGCTTGCGGTAGTCGGTGAGGTCCTTGGGCGAGAGAGCAGACAGCTCGATCCGGTCTGGTGGCCACCGGCCGTCAAGCCACTTCAGGAACCGTTTGATCTCGGTGAAGGTGGTCCTGAGGGACGACACGGATGGCGGCTCCTCGCCGTCCGGTAGCTCCAGGGACAGCAGTGCATAGAACAGCCGCTTCGCCGACGGGCGGAACCGCTGCGGAAGGGTGGGGAAGTTCAGGATCAGGGAGCCCTCGTGGGCCTTGAGCCGGGCTGGTGTCATCCGCCAGATGTCATCGCTGTAGCGCGAGGTCTCGTGCAGTTGAGCCCCGGTCCTGAGCTGGCGGCCGTGCAGGACGTACGGGTCCTTGAGTGTGACGGCCGAGGGGTTGGCGGCGAAGGTGGCGATGCTCATGGCAGTTCCCAGGGGGCTTCGACGAGGTCGAGGAGGGCGTCGGGCAAGGGCTGCTGGCGTACTTTGTCGACTTCCGCCGGGGTGAACTTGGCGAGGATGTCGCGCCGGACGGCGACCCAGGCAGGCCCGTAGCGCTTCCACCAGGCGTCTTCGCTCATGCGCTCACGCAAGGCACCCAGGCCGTTCAACAGGCCGAGGAGTTTCGGGAGATGCGTCCGCGTGACCAGACAGTTTCCGCAGTGGAAGCAGGCCAGGAACGAGTCTCCGCAGGGGGCTCCCGTCTCCGGGTGATGTTCATGGTCCTCGCAGGCCGTCCAGGCCGTGTCCAGATCGCCGCTGGCAAGTTCCCGGGCGGTGTGCGGGGCAAGGCCGGCGTCTTCAAGCTGCTGCGGTGATTCGGCATCCGGGATCACGATGGGTTCGCCGCGTCGGCCGACGGCGGTTGCATGCGCGTCCCAGGCCGCCTGTTCGGCATCTGCGAGGGCTTCGGTGAGAACCTCTTCGGCCCACTCCCGGGTGGCCTCGTCCGGCTTGAGGTAGTTCGTGAACAGAACCTGGGCCGTGTTGCTCTTCGCAGAGGACGGTAGGTGTCCGCCGAGCTGCTTGGTGCGGCGGGCATCGGCGCTGGTCTTGATCTGGTTGAAGGTGATCGTGAGGGATGTCGCCTTGGCAGGGGCGGCGGGCTCGGCCTTGGCCGTGTTCGTCTTGGCGTCCCGCTTCGCGGGCGGTGGATCTGCGAGCACGGGCTGGCTGCGGCCGGCCGCCCAGGCGGACAGTCCGAGGCCGGGGCAATGACTAAGTTTGATCTCGTAGGGGGCGAAGTGCTCGGCCCGCCCCCGGTCGCCGCGGGGGCGGTTGCGCCATAGAGACAGCGCGGCGGAGGAACCGCTGAAGCCGCGGCTGCGGTCTGTGAGCTCCAAGAGGAGGAGATAGAGACCGCCGGCTGTGTGCAGCTGCCGCTCCTTCGGACCGATCTCCCAGGTCGCGGTCTCGAACCATCGTTTGGTGCCGCGTCGACGTTTGACCACGGTGAGCTCGACCGCGCGGTCTTCCAGGATGCGGTGCTTCGCGGGAAGCTCCTTGATCGTCTCGCCGTTCCGTTCGGTGACCAGGGCCAGAAGGATCATCAGCGGCGGCAAGTCGTTCCAGGTCAAGAACAGGTGCGAGGCAAGCTCACGACGTTCGTGACGCTCCAGGATCCCGGGTCTTGGGGGAACCTCGCCGGTGGCGGCGATCCCAGCCAGAGCCTCCGCCAACTCCAGTCTTTCGCTGGTGAGTTGACCGGGGTCGTCGTGGAATTGGCGTACGAGTTGTTCTCCTGCCCGGATGCGTCGGACGATGCGGGCGGTGTCTGCTCGGGCGGCCGCGGTGAGCCGGTCCAGCTCGCCGCTGGAGTAGCCGCCCACCGGTGTGGACTTGGGGGTGGGTAGACGCCGGTTGAAGGCGTCCCAGGCATCGGCGGGCAGGCGGCCGTGCAGGCGCTTGTCCCCGAACTGGGTCCGCAGTTCGAGCATGTCGCTGTATCGAGTGCTCTCTGAGGCGTCGGAGCGTGTGGAGAAGGCATCGACGTGAGCCCGCTTGAGGTCACCAGGAGTAGCTGGCTCCGGATCCAACGTGGCCAAGAAGCGAGTCCAGCAGCCCAAGACTCGCCATGAGTTCCTGGTTCCTTCCAGCGTGTGAGGGCCGCCGCTCGGGCCGATCCGCAAGGCGAGCGACTCGGCCAGCAGTTGGTGCCAGCCGGGCATCAGCAGGCCGCCGACGTCAAAGCTCGCTCGTCGGTCGTCATCCCCGTGGAAGTCGACCACCAGGCCGCCCGACGGGCGTTCACGGATCTGCGGGGGTGCTTCGTAGCCATCCACCGGCAGACTGGATGGCCGACCGGGGCCGGTGCTGCCGCGGCCTCGGCGTGTCACGACGCCACCTCCGTCTCCGAGGGAAGCCCGGACGGTGGCTTCTCGTCCCCGAGGACGCCGAGCGACGTGTCGCGCGGGTCTTCCCAGGCGTCGGGGACCAGGGCCATGCGGGTCTCCATCTCCAGTTCCTGCAGGGCATGCAGATAGATCAACGTCGACAGCTGTGAGGCATGTCCGAGTCTGCGGCGGACCCAGTCCATGGGGTCGCCGAAGATCCGCTGGTAGTGCAGGCGTTGGGCCGGGTTCATGTCGCCGAGGGCAGCGATGTGTCCGCGCTGAAGCTGTTCGAGGGTGATGACCGCAAACGTGTGCCTCAGCAGGTGGGCGTGTGCGAAGACGTCGAGGCCCTGTTCCTCGCACCTGCGATTGGCGTCGGTGAACATGTCCTTCCAGGTCGACACGGACAGCGGCATGCCGCTCTCGCCGAGCCAGAACATCGCGGGCTCCAGGCCGTCCTCGGTGTCGATCAGCAGCCGTTGACGCTCGCGCGGGTCCAGGAGGCGGACGTCGACCTTCTCGCCACGGTTGATGCCGCTCGTGTACTGAGCCAGGTGCGGCCGTTCCGGATCGGAGATGATGATCGGCCGCCGGATCCTGTCGTAGCGGCCCGCGTCCCGGGCCTCCTCCACGACCCATCGCCGGTCCTCCATCGCGTAGGCGGTCAAGTCCCGGCGGACCGAGGCTGGTTCATAGACCCAGCGGGCTGAGTCTCGTTTCGCGATCGCCGCGGGCAGCCAGGACTTGCTGTAGCCGGCCGGGCCCGGACCGGTGGGCACTTCCGTGATGAGGCGGCTGGCCTGCTCTTCCAGCCGCAGGCCGGTGCGAACCGTTGAGTCGGAGAAGGTCTGGTTGCGCGGGGCCCACCGACCGCGGAAGTTGTCCCGGGGCAGGCCCTCGCGGTCGTAGCCGAGGACACCGACGTCCCGCCATCGGCGATAGGAAACGGCGGGCAGCCACTCGATGACCTGGCCGCCCTGGTCGTGCGCATAGGTCGCCGGCACCGTCTCCTCGGTGCTGGCGGGCTTCGAGTGCCGCCTGCCCTTCTTCGCGTCGTGATGCCCGTCACGGCGGGGGCGCTGCGGGATCGGAACCTCCGCCACCCACAGCTTCTTCTTCGCGTAGACGTAGAACTGCTGCAGGTGGGAGATCTCTTGGCTCCAGGTGTCGCCGTCGACTCGCGGTCCGCGCGGATCACGACGACGCCAGTAGTGGTAGGCCGTGTGATCGGCCTCGGTCGCGTCCCGCCAGTCCTTCCCGCCCCGGCTCCGGTGCAGGAAGTTCAGCTTCCGGCAGAGGGCCGACGCCCGGTTGAGCTGGCTGTTCAGCGGACCTTCCATGAGGTTCACCTGATGGAAGTACGAGTTCAGGTCCGTGTCGTAGACGAAGCACGGCGACAACAGGTACGGCGTGCCATCGGGAATGCCCAGGTCATCGAGCCATAGCTCCCACTCGTCCGGGGAAATCCGCAGGTGCCAGGGCTGCGGATCAGACTGCGGTAAGTCCCGCGAGCTGTAGTGGACTGACCAGGCCCCTTGTCTCAACACCCGCAGACCGTACAGCCACTTGGTCACTGACCAAGCGTGCACAAGCCTCGACCATCTGGAAGCGGGCGGGGAGGCGGACGACTCCGGCGCTGCGGGCGATGACGACGTATCCGGATTCCAGTGGCTGGCGGAGTGCGTCGAGGGCTTTGCCGGTGAATTCGGGGGCTTCGTCCAGGAAGAGCACTCCTCGGTGGGCGACGGAGACGGCGCCGGGGCGCGGGAGTCCGTTGCCGCCGCCGACGAGGGATTGCATGGTGGCGGAGTGGTGCGGGGCGCAGTAGGGGGCTCGGCGTACCAGGGGTTCGCCGGGCGGGAGGATGCCGGCGACCGAGTGGACGGCGGTCACTTCGAGGGATTCCTGTCGGGTGAGGGGCGGCAGGATGCCGGGAAGTCGTTCGGCGAGCATGGTTTTCCCGGCGCCCGGGGGTCCGGAGAGGAGCAGGTGGTGGCCGAACCCCGGGGAATTGCATTGGATGCATGACTCGACCTGGGGCGATCCGCTGATCTGCATACTTCCTCCTCCCTGCCTGAACTTCAAGCCGTGCCT
>NZ_JBITHR010000026.1:0-108535 GCF_044458185.1 Streptomyces sp. NPDC050485
GGCACGCTGTTGAGTTCTCAAGGAACGGACGCTTCCTTCGTACTCACCCTCTCGGGCTTTCCTCCGGGCGCTTCCCTTCGGTATTTCGTGTTTCCAGCTTAGCAGATCCGATTTCCGTTTCTGTCACCCGCTGGAGCGGGCTTGCCGGTTCGCTATCCGCTTTCGCGTTTCCCTTTTCGGCGATTCCGACTCTATCAGAAGCATTTCAGCCGATCTAATCGGCTTCCTTGACTTCGGAGGTCTGAATCAGAATGGCTCATCGATCGGAAATTCAATTTTCCGATGAGAGCGAGAGAGATGCTAGCCAGTGCTCACGAACTTGTCCAGTCCGAGGCAACCGTTTGAATCTACCTCCCCACGCCAGCCGTGTCAACGGTTTTTGTGGGCGAAGAGGACAGTAGCAGGTCAGAGGGGGCGTACGCACATCACGCGGCCGTTGGCAGCTCGGCGCTGCGGTCGGCCGCCGCCACGTCGCCTGCCTCGCCGGCGCGCGCGGCTCGGCCGCCCAGGACGTACACGTACACGAGAAAGGCCAGCTCGGCGGTGACGCCGATGACGATTCGGGCCCAGGTGGGGAGGCTTGAGGGGGTGACGAAGCCTTCGAGCACGCCGGACACGAACAGGACCAGGGCCAGGCCGATGGCCATGCCCACGGCGGCGCGGCCCCGCTCTGCGAGGGCTGACCGGCGGGTCCGCGGGCCGGGGTCGATGACGGTCCAGCCGAGTCGCATACCCGTACCGGCCGCTACGAAGACCGCGGTCAGTTCCAGGAGACCGTGCGGGAGGACCAGACCGAGGAAGGTGTCGAGGCGGCCGGCGGAGGACATGAGGCCGATGCCGACGCCCAGATTCAGCATGTTGAGAAAGAGGATCCACAGGACCGGGATGCCGAGGAATGCCCCCAGGACCAGGCACATGGCGGTCGCCTGGGCATTGTTCGTCCAGACCTGGGCCGCGAAGGACGCGGCCGGATGGCTGGAGTAATACGTCTCGTATTCGCCGCCCGGCCGCGTCATCTGGCGCAGGTCGTCGGGGGCGGCGATCGCGGACTGCACTTCGGGGTGGGTGCCGATCCACCAGCCGATGACCGCGGCGACGGCTATGGAGATCAGGGCCGCCGGGATCCACCAGCGGCGGGAGAGGTAGACGGCTGCGGGAAAGCCCGCCATCAGGAAGCGGGCGGCGTCGCGCCAGCTCGCGCGGCGGGTGCCCGTAACGGTGGCGCGTGCGCGGGCCACCAGTTGCGTCAGCCGGGCCGTGAGGAGAGGGTCCGGGGCCGTGGACTGTATCTGCGAGAGGTGCGTGGACGTGCGCTGGTAGAGCGTAACCAACTCATCGGCTTCGGCGCCTGTGAGGCGGCGGCCACGGTGCAGGAGGTGTTCGAGGCGGTCCCACTCCGCGTGGTGGGCGGTCACGAAGACGTCGAGGTCCATGTTCTGCTGCTGCTCCAGGCACTGGGTGCGTACGGTCCGTACTACTGCGGCGCGCTGCGGGCCAGCTTGGCAGACTGAAGGGTCTGAGGGGTTTGGAAGGCTGTCGTCTTCGAAGGGTGGGGTGTCGGTGAGCGCGCTGGTCACGGGGGATGCAGTCGTACTGGGGCTGCGGACTGCGCGGTTGCCGAGTCGGGCGCTGGCGCTGGTGATCGATCTGGCCGTTGCGTGGGCGGCGTACATATTGGTCTCGCTGGCGATGTTGTTCGCCACCGCCTCGTTGGACCCTGCGGCCCAAGCTGCGATAGCCGTGGCCCTGTTCGTGCTCGTGCTGGTGGGGGCACCCATTGCGGTCGAGACGCTGACGCACGGCCGGTCGCTCGGGAAGCTGGCGTGCGGGCTGCGGGTGGTGCGGGATGACGGCGGCCCGATCCGGTTCCGGCATGCGCTGGTGCGCGGGGCCATGGGGGTCATCGAGATTCTGCTGACGCTGGGCGTGGTGGCCTGCATCGCGTCGCTGGTCTCGGAGCGCGGGCGGCGGATCGGTGATGTGTTCGCGGGGACGCTCGTCGTACGTGAGCGGGTGTCGTCGGGGTGGACCGCGGCTGTCCCGCCGCCACCGCCGTGGCTGGTGGGACGGTTCGCGGGGCTTGATCTGTCGCGGGTGCCGGACGGGCTCTGGCTGGCGGTGCGCCAGTACCTGATACGGATGGGGCAGCTCGAGCCACAGGTGAGCTGGACGATGGCGGTCCGGCTGGCCGAGGACCTGGTGGCCCGTACGGGGGCTCCGGCTCCGGAAGGCGTACCGCCGGCCGCTTATCTGGCCGGCGTGGTGAGCGAGCGCCAGGCCCGGGATGCGCGGCGGGCGTTTGGAGGGGCGGGGGCCGGGGTTCCGGCGGGGGTGCCGACCTGGGCTTCCGAGCCGGGGCCTGGGCCGGTTTCAGGGACGGTTTCTGGGCCGGATGGGGTCTCAGGTTCGGATGGGGGTTCCGGCTCGGTCCCGGATCCGGGTTACGGCCCGGCTTACGGCCCGGGTTCGGGCTCTGCCGCGGTTTCCGGTTCGGCTGCGGGGGCGAGCTCCGCTTCAGGGCGGTCGGTGTCCGCCGATGCCGTTGCGCCGACGGATGTTGGGGAGCGGGCGGCCCAAGAGCCGGGCGGCGCGGCGCCGCCGGGGCGTTCTACGGGATTCGCGCCGCCGAGTTAGCGGTGGACATGGGCTTGGGCTTGCCCAGGGGTTGGGCACTCGGTTCCAGGGGACACGCCCGGGGCTAGGGCGTGGGGAAGGTCGAGGGCGGGGATTCGAGGGCTTCCAGTTCGATGCCGGGGGCTGCGAGGACCACGTCGCCGGCGATGTGGACCGTGTGCTGCTCGCCCGTGTCCAGGGCGCTGACCTGGTATTCGTCCACGGTCAGAGGGCCGTTGTCAGTGGCGTGCGCTTCACTTTTCATCAGGGCCCAGGACTGGTCGATCGTTCGGGGGGCGAGGACCGGGTCCGTGAAGGCGACGAGGCGGACGCGCGTCGTCGGGGACTGCGGGGTGAGGCGGAGCAGACGGGAGGTGGCGACGAGGAATGCCGGGGAACTGCCGGCGAAGGAATGGGCGCGGACATTGCCTTCGGTGGCGTGGGTTCCGGAGGGGTCGGTACGGACCCAGGTGACGCCGTCGAGCGCGGCACCCCGTACCTGCCAGTCGGCGGCATGCAGTTCGAGGCGGATCGGGCGGCCGAGTTCGTCGAGTGCGAGGTCTACGGAGCCTGCGTGGTCTCCGGAGGGGGTGGTGAGCTGGGAGACGTAGCGCCAGCCGGAAGGGCCGGGGGCGCAGTGGAAGTGTTCTTCGCCGAGAGGGGTGTGGTCGTGGGGATCGTGAAGCGAATATCGGCCGCGGGGCATGGGATCTCGGGGTTCTCGGGAGTCGAGCGCTGACTCGGTGGAGGCGGTACGGGGCAGGCCCCCGACACGGGGGTGCGGGGGCCTGCCTGAGTACCGACGAGGCTTGAGTACCGACGGGGCCTGACCACCGGTGGGGCTTGAGCACCGATGGGCTGGCTGCCGGTGAGCCTATGTGCCGGTGGGTCTGAGCGCCGGAGTGCAGACGCCCAGGTGATCTAAGGCCGCCGGGACTCCCCGGGGCGCAGGCGTACTCAGGTGGCCTGGAGCCTGCACTCCCTGGGGGTCGCAGGCGCCAGGGCCCAAGCGTGCCTGCACGTCCTCGGGGTGCAGGTACCAGGAGCTACCCAGGTGCCCGCACCCCCGGGACCGCGGGCGGCAATGTGCCTCCTTGGCGCCCGCGTCCCTCGGGCGGCAGGCGCCGAGCTGCTCTCGGGACCCGTACCCCTCGGGCTCAGTAGCGGTAGTGGTCCGGCTTGTACGGGCCCGCGACCTCTACGCCGATGTACGCGGCCTGCTCCGGGCGGAGCTCGGTGAGCTTGACGCCGAGCGCGTCCAGGTGGAGGCGGGCGACCTTCTCGTCCAGGTGCTTGGGGAGCACGTAGACGTCGGTCGGGTACTCGGAGGGCTTGGTGAACAGCTCGATCTGGGCCAGCGTCTGGTCCGCGAACGAGTTGGACATCACGAACGACGGGTGGCCGGTCGCGTTGCCCAGGTTCAGGAGGCGGCCCTCGGAGAGGACGATCAGGACCTTGCCGTCGGGGAAGGTCCAGGTGTGCACCTGGGGCTTGACCTCGTCCTTGACGACGCCCGGGATCTTGGCCAGGCCGGCCATGTCGATCTCGTTGTCGAAGTGGCCGATGTTCCCGACGATCGCCTGGTGCTTCATCTTGGCCATGTCGGCGGCCATGATGATGTCCTTGTTGCCCGTCGTGGTGACGAAGATGTCGGCCTTGTCGACGACCTCGTCCAGGGTCGTGACCTGGTAGCCGTCCATCGCCGCCTGCAGCGCGCAGATCGGGTCGACCTCGGTGACGATGACGCGGGCGCCCTGCCCGCGCAGGGACTCCGCGCAGCCCTTGCCCACGTCGCCGTAGCCGCACACGACCGCGGTCTTGCCGCCGATGAGGACGTCGGTGGCACGGTTGATGCCGTCGATCAGGGAGTGGCGGCAGCCGTACTTGTTGTCGAACTTCGACTTCGTCACGGCGTCGTTCACGTTGATCGCCGGGAAGAGGAGGGTGCCGTCGCGGTGCATTTCGTACAGGCGGTGGACACCGGTGGTGGTCTCCTCCGTCACGCCGCGGATCTCCGAGGAGAGCTGGGTCCACTTCTGGGGGTTCTCGCCCAGGGTGCGGTTCAGGAGGGTGAGGATGTGGGCGTACTCCTCGGAGTCCGCCGTCGAGGGGTCCGGGGCCGCGCCGGCCTTCTCGAACTCGACGCCCTTGTGCACCAGGAGGGTGGCGTCGCCGCCGTCGTCCAGGATCATGTTCGGGCCGCCGGTGGGGGTGTTCGGCCAGGTCAGGGCCTGCTCCGTGCACCACCAGTACTCCTCGAGGGTCTCGCCCTTCCAGGCGAAGACCGGGATGCCGGCGGGGGCGTCCGGGGTGCCGTTCGGGCCGACCGCGATGGCGGCGGCCGCGTGGTCCTGGGTGGAGAAGATGTTGCAGGAGGCCCAGCGGACCTCGGCGCCGAGGGCGACCAGGGTCTCGATCAGCACGGCGGTCTGCACGGTCATGTGCAGGGAGCCGGTGACGCGGGCGCCGGCCAGCGGCTGCGTGGCGGCGTACTCCTTGCGGATCGACATCAGGCCGGGCATCTCGTGCTCGGCGAGGGTGATCTCCTTGCGCCCGAAGGCGGCGAGGGAGAGGTCGGCGACCTTGAAGTCCTGGCCGGCGCCGGTGGCGACAGTCGTCATGGCGGGCTGCTCCTCGTGGATTGGTGGCGAGGGTGGATACGGCTGGTCTGCGGGCGCGGCGATGGGCATGGGAATGCCCGAGCGCGCTCGCAGCGCAGTCCGTCGGAGGCCCTCTCTCCCTCGGCCGGGCCCACGCGGGACTACCGACCGACCGCCATCAGCAGCGACGTCTGGCTCTGGTCACGAATCTACACCGATCGGCCGAGCGGGCCCCAGCCCGCCGGGGCTCTGGAACCGGCCGAAAACAGGGACCACAGTCCGGGCGGACCGGGCCTAACGGAACTTTTGATCCGGCCCTCGACCGATGGAGGATGCTTGGGCTGGTCCGACTCGGGAAACGAGCGGACCGTAGGACGATCTGCGCGATGAGGCGCGAAGCGTTAGGAGGCCCCCCACGTGACCAGTCCGGCCAGCAACGGGCAGCGGAAGTCGAAGCTGCTCGCGGTGACCGCGTGTCCGACCGGCATCGCCCACACCTATATGGCCGCCGAGAAGCTGGCTCAGGCAGCGGCGGCGCTCGGCATCGACATGAAGGTGGAGACGCAGGGCTCCATCGGGGCCGAGAACGTACTGACTGACAACGATGTCAGAGAAGCGGACGGGATCATCATCGCGGCCGACAAGGACGTGGCGCTCGATCGGTTCGCGGGCAAGCGGGTGCTGAGCGTGCCGGTGGCCGACGGCATTCACCGCCCCGAGGAGCTCATCGAGCAGGTGCGGAGCGCGTCCGTGTACGAGGGCGAGGGTGGCGGCGGTGCCCCGGCGGGCGGCGGCGGTGCCGGTGGTGGCGGCAAGGAGCGCAGCGCGGCGTACAAGGCGCTGATGAACGGCGTGTCGCACATGATCCCGTTCGTGGTGGTCGGCGGTCTGCTGCTCGCCGTGTCGATCGCGCTGGGCGGTCACAGCACCCCGAAGGGCATCGAGTTCGACAAGGGCACGTTCTGGTTCTATGTCAATGCCCTCGGCCTTCTCGGCTTCAAGCTGATGTTGCCGATCTTCTCCGGCTTCATCGCCTTCGCCCTGGGTGACCGGCCCGCACTCGTACCCGGCATGATCGGCGGATTCCTCGCCTACGACGGCGTGACCATCTACGGCGCGGACGCGAACGCCGGTTTCCTCGGGGCGATCGCCACGGGGTTCCTGGCCGGGTATCTGGTGCTGTGGATCCGGAAGGTGAGGGTTCCGAAGTTCGTCCAGCCGATCATGCCGATCATCGTGATCCCGATCGTGTCGACGCTGGCGCTCGGGATGTTCTACATCTACGTGATCGGCCAGCCCATCTCCTGGGTGTTCACGCACCTGACCAACTGGCTGAACGGCATGACGGGGTCCAGTGCGATCGTGCTGGGCGCGCTCATCGGGCTGATGATCGCGTTCGACATGGGCGGTCCGGTCAACAAGACGGCGTTCCTTGTCGCCGTCGGTCTGATCGGTACGAACAACACCGTCATGGGCATGGCCGCCGCGGCCATCCCGGTCATGCCGCTCGGCCAGGGTCTGGCCACGCTGCTGCGCCGCAAGCTGTATAGCGACCAGGAGCGGGAGACCGGTATCGCGGCGCTGTTCATGGGCTTCTTCGGAATCTCCGAAGGCGCGATTCCGTTTGCCGCGGCCCGGCCCGCTCAGGTCATTCCCGCGAACATGCTCGGGGGTGCGGTGGCCGGTGCGGTTGCCGGTGTGGCCGGGGTGGAGGACTCGGTTCCGCACGGTGGGCCGATCGTCTCGCTGTTCGGCGCGGTCGGCGGGGCGGTGATGTTCTTCCTGGCCATCGCCATTGGTACCGCTGCCACCGCGCTGACCACCAACGCGCTGATCGACATCAAGGAGCGGAAGGGGCGGCGGGAGGCTGCCGGAGCCACTGGGCTGGTTCTCGAACCGGCTTTGGCCAGTGTGGCTGCGGGTGGGGGCGCGGGCGCCGGTGACAGTGGTGTTGTCGGTGGCGGTGGGGCTGTCGGTGACAGTGGGGCTGTTGCCCTGTCCGTACAGGCGACGAGCGGTCCCGGGGCCGCGGTTGCCGCGCCCGAGGTGCTCTCCGGGTATCTCACCGCGCGGACGGTCAAGGTTCAGCTCGCCTCGCGGGAGAAGGAAGCGGCGATCCGGGAGATGGCCGGGATGCTGGCCGCGACCGGGAACGTACGGGATGTCGACGAACTCGTACGGGTTGCACTCGCGCGGGAGGCGCAGGGGACGACCGGGCTCGGCGAGGAGATTGCCATTCCTCATGCCAAGACTGATGCGGTGTCCGCGCCGGTCGTGGGCTTCGCGCGGTCTGCGGAGGGGATCGAGTGGGGGTCGCTGGACGGGACGAAGGCCAAGCTGGTGTTCATGATTTCCGTGCCGGAGGCTGCGGCCGGGGATGAGCACTTGCGGATTCTGGCGCTGCTGTCGCGGAAGTTGATGGATACGGGGTTCAGGGAGCGGCTCTCGTCGGCGGCCGATGAGGTGGCTGTTCTGGAGGTGCTGGGGGAGATTCAGTAGCCGGTGCCGGGGGGTGGGGTGGGTTTTTCTCCCCGCCCCGCCCCTTCCCGAGACCCTCCGGGGGTGGGTTCGGCGGGCTTGGGCCGGGGGGTGTGCTGAGGGCTCCGCCCCCGGACCCTCGCTCCTCAATCTCCCCCAAGGCCTAAAGGAATCTCCCTCAAGGCCTATAGGCCAGGGGACCCCCATGAAGGGCTGGATTCTGCCCCGCTGGACTAGCCTCGTCCCCCCGGCGTCGCCCGCGGGTCCGGGCCCGCTGCTGCCTCTGCCGCGCTGAAGATGTCCGGCTCCAGGTAGATCACCCTCGCGATCGGGACCGCCTCCCGGATGCGGGACTCGGCGGCGTCGATCGCTGTGGCCACTTCTTCTGCCGTGTCGTCGTGCTGGACGGCGATCTTGGCGGCCACCAGGAGCTCCTCCGGGCCCAGGTGGAGCGTGCGCATGTGGATCACGGAGGTCACCGTGTCGCCGTCCACGATCGCCGCCTTGATCTTCTCCACCTCGTCCACGCCCGCGGACTCCCCGAGCAGCAGCGACTTGGTCTCCGCCGCCAGGATGAGGGCGATGAGGATCAGCAGGATGCCGATGCACAGCGTGCCGATGCCGTCCCAGATGCCGTCGCCCGTGACCACCGCGATGCCCACGCCCGCGAGGGCCAGGACCAGGCCGATCAGGGCGCCGAAGTCTTCGAGGAGGACGACGGGGAGTTCGGGGGCCTTGGCCCGGCGGATGAACTCCTTCCAGGAGAGCTGGCCCCTGGTGACGTTCGACTCCTTGATCGCGGTACGGAAGGAGAAGCCCTCGGCGATGATCGCGAAGACCAGTACGCCGACCGGCCAGTACCAGGCTTCGATCGCGTGCGGGTGCTTGATCTTCTCGTAGCCCTCGTAGACCGCGAACATGCCGCCGACCGAGAACAGCACGATGGAGACCAGGAACGCGTAGATGTAGCGCTCGCGGCCGTAGCCGAAGGGGTGTTGGGGCGTCGCCTCGCGCTGGGCCTTCTTGCCGCCGAGCAGCAGCAGGCCCTGGTTGCCGGAGTCGGCGAGCGAGTGGACGCTCTCCGCCAGCATCGACGACGAGCCGCTGAACAGGAACGCCACGAACTTCGCTACCGCGATGGCTAGGTTGGCGCTCAGCGCAGCCACGATCGCCCTGGTTCCGCCTGACGCGCTCATGGAGTTGCCGTGTTCCCTTCGTCGGTTGCCCTGGGCCGGTGACCCTCCGGCGCCGGATCCCCGGCGGCGGCACATTGTTACATCAGGCAACCACCGTGGCGCGGAAGACCGTTCCCCTGCCGGACAGTTCGGCCGTCTCCTCGGCCGGTACGAAGACGGCTTCGCCGGGCGCCAGTGTCAATCCCCCGATCGAGGGGCTGCCCGCCGTGCAGAGGACGATCTGCGGGGTGGCAGCGGTCAGTTCGGTGGGGGCCGCACCTTCGGCCCGTACGTAACGGGACAGGCGGAACTCGTCGATCGGGGTCTCGTACAGCTCCTCCCCCGCCGCCGACGCCTCGGGGCGCAGTACGCCGGGGTCGGTCGGCTCGAAGCGTACGACCCGGAGCAGTTCGGGGACGTCGACGTGTTTGGGCGTCAGGCCGCAGCGAAGGACGTTGTCGGAATTGGCCATGATCTCCACGCCCATGCCGCTCACGTAGGCGTGCGGAACACCGGCGCCGAGGAACAGGGCCTCGCCGGGCTGGAGTTGGACGTGATTGAGGAGCATCGCCGCGATGACGCCCGGGTCGCCGGGATAGTGGTGTGCGAGAGAGGCGTACGCGGCGTACTGCGCGCCCCCCAGGCGTTCGCAGGCGGCGGCCGTCTCGGTCACCGTCGCCGCCATCTCGTGGCGGTCGGCGGTCAGTACGGCGGTGAGGACCTCGCGCAGGGCCGCGTCGACGGGGTGGGCGTGCAGCAGGTCGACGTACGGCTTGAGCGAGTCGACTCCCAGCGCGGCGAGGGTTCGCGAGGCCTCGTCCGGGGTGCGGAAGCCACACAGGCCCTCGAACGGCGTGAGCGCGCAGATCAGTTCGGGCTTGTGGTTGGCGTCCTTGTAGTTGCGGTGCGGGGCGTCGACGGGGACCCCGGCCCGCTCCTCGGCCTCGTACCCCTGCTTCGCCTGGGCGAGGTCGGGGTGGACCTGGAGGGAAAGGGGGGCGCCGGCCGCGAGGACTTTGAGAAGGAAGGGGAGACGGGGGCCGAACCGGGCCACGGCGGCGCGGCCCAGCTCTCCCGCCGGGTCGGCCGCGATCAGCTCTGACAACGATGTCGGACCTGTGCCGCGGTCGAGCCGGGAGGGGGCTCCCGGATGGGCGCCCATCCACATCTCGGCCTGGGGCTCGCCGGTGGGGGCGGTGCCGAGGAGTTCGGGGATGAGCGTGGTGGAGCCCCAGGCGTAGGGACGGATGGTGTTGGTGAGACGGTCCATGAGTCCTGTGTTCTCTTTCGGCTTCCCAAGTGCAGGAAGTGGTGTGAGGAAGGTGCCAGGCAGAAGGGGCGAGGCCGCGCGGCCCGACCACGTCAGGTCAGGTCGAGGCGATCGTCAAGTACACCGTCGCGAAGTCGGTGATGGCGAGGAGCTCGGCGAGGCATTCGAGCTCGGTGCCCTCCTCGGGTTCGACTTCGCTCATCGGGGTGTCGTGGCTCAGCGCGAGTTCGCGGGCGGCGGGGGCGGCGGAGAGTCCTCCGGCGGGCCGGTCGCGCAGCAGGACGACCCGGGCGTGCAATCGCTCCGGCTCTTCGACGCGGTCGCGGAAGAAGTCGTCGGGGTCGGCGCCGGCCGCGAGGGAGCCCGCGAGCAGCACACCGTGGGCTGGCAGCGCCTCGGGGAGTTCGGCGGCGAGCGCCGGGTGGCCCGACAACTCGGCGAGCACGGCGGCGAACCGGCGTCCGGTGGGGGCCGCGCCCACGCCCTCCGTCCAGATCAGCGGCAGCGACTCGGACAGCTCGGCGGCCAGCGTCTTCGCGGGATTGCTGTACGTGGCGATGGCCGGCCCGCAGCGTTCGGCGGTGCGGTCAAGGCGGGTGGCGACCTTCTCGATGGTCTCCGGGGGCGCGCTGAGCAGGCCGACCCGGTCGAGGAGCGCGAGCAGCGGGGTGAACAGGGACCACAGGGCGCTGGGGCTCGCGGCCGACGGCTCGGCCTCGTCGGGTTCGAAGGGGGCCGACGCCATCGGCACGACAAGCCCGTGCACCCCGTCCACGGCCT
Organism: Streptomyces sp. NPDC050485; assembly: GCF_044458185.1. NCBI lineage: Bacteria > Bacillati > Actinomycetota > Actinomycetes > Kitasatosporales > Streptomycetaceae > Streptomyces > Streptomyces sp. NPDC050485. The sequence continues at coordinate 10,917 of NZ_JBITHR010000026.1, forward strand.
CAGCGAGCGGGGAGCGCTGCGGGGCGACCGCCACGACGTTGCAGCCCCGGCGGTACGCCTGCTCGGCGAGCAGGGCGAGGCCGGGTTCGGTGCCGTCGGTGGTGGTGATGAGCAGCAGGTCGACGGAGCCCGCCCAGCCCGGCAGGCTCCAGCGCAGGGCGCCCGCGGCGGGCGCGACCCCGCTGGATTCCAGGCGGGTGACCGGCGCCGAGGCGCCCGCGAGCGCGGTGATCAGGTCGGCCACTCCGGCCGCGGCGGTGCCGGGGCCCGCGATCAGTACGGACCGGGGCCGGCCCTCCGGCTTCAGCTCCGCGATACCGGCCTCGGCGGCGTGCCGGGCCGCGGTGCGGACGCGGGCGCCCGCCTCCGCCGCGCCGCGCAGCAGTCCACGGCGGTCGGCCCTGGCGAGGGCGTCCGGTACGTCGAGCAGCGACTCGTCGAGCATGGGGGTCGGCCTCCGGCTCTACTTGGCGGGTTACCGGGCGTGCGCGCGGCGGGTTCCGGTGCCCTGTTACGCGGGGCGGCGGGCCTCGTCCACCAGGAGGACCGGAATGCCGTCACGCACGGGGTAAGCCAGCCGGCAGTCCTTGCCGGTGCAGATCAGCTCGGGCTCGTCCGCCGAGGTCGCGTCGCTGAGCGGGGCGTGGCAGGCCGGGCAGGCGAGGATCTCGAGGAGGCCGGCTTCGAGCGGCATGGGATTCCCTTCGGCGTTCTTCGTTCTGGTGCGCGTGCGGGAGCGCACGGGTTGGGCCAGGTCAGCCTACCGCCGGGGTGGGCGGGGTGCGTGCCTAGTGAAGGGAGCGGAATCACGACGGCGCCGGGAGCGGGGCGACCCCGCCGGGGATGGCAGCCCTCCGGCGGGGTCGCAGGCGGGCGTGGCCCGGGGGTGGCCGCTCGGCCGGGTCGCGGATGGCGTGACCCGGGGTGGGGCCGCCCGGGCAGGGCGGCCGAGGGTGGCGTGGCCAGGGGGCAGGGGGTGGTCCGGAGCCGTGCCGCCCGGGCTCGGGGCCGACCCGAGCCCGGCCCGAGGCCCTGACCCTGGGGTCTCGTCAGCCTCGTACGATCGCCAGGACCTCGTCGCGGACCTTCGCCATCGTCGGTTCGTCCCTCGCCTCGACGTTCAGCCGCAGCAGGGGCTCGGTGTTGGAGGCGCGGAGGTTGAACCACCAGTCGTCGGCGGTGACGGTCAGGCCGTCGAGCTCGTCCAGGGCGAGGCCGTCGCGGCCCTCGTAGGCGGCGCGGACCGCGGCCGCGCGGGCGGCCTGGTCGCCGACCGTGGAGTTGATCTCGCCCGAGCCCGTGTAGCGGTCGTACTGGGCGACCAGGGCGGACAGGGTGCCCTGCTGCCCGCCGAGCGCGGCAAGCACGTGGAGCGCGGCCAGCATGCCGGTGTCCGCGTTCCAGAAGTCGGCGAAGTAGTAGTGCGCGGAGTGCTCGCCGCCGAAGATCGCCCCGGTGGCCGCCATCTCCTGCTTGATGAAGGAGTGGCCCACCCGGGTGCGGACGGGGGTGCCGCCGTTCTCGCGGACCACCTCGGGGACGGACCAGGAGGTGATCAGGTTGTGGATCACGGTGCCGCCGGGGTGCCGGGCGAGCTCGCGGGCCGCGACCAGGGCGGTGATCGCGGAGGGCGAGACCGGCTCGCCCCGTTCGTCCACGACGAAGCAGCGGTCGGCGTCGCCGTCGAAGGCGAGCCCGAGGTCGGCGCCCTCGGCGAGCACGCGGGCCTGGAGGTCCACGATGTTCGCCGGGTCGAGCGGGTTGGCCTCGTGGTTGGGGAAGGTGCCGTCCAGCTCGAAGTACATCGGGACCAGGTCGAGCGGCAGGCCGTCGAACACGGTGGGCACGGTGTGGCCGCCCATGCCGTTGCCCGCGTCGACCACGACCTTCAGGGGGCGGATGGCGGAGAGGTCGACGAGGGACTTCAGATGGGCCGCGTAGTCGGTCAACGTCTCGCGCCCGCTGATCGTGCCCGCGGTCGCCGCCGGGGCCGGGGCGCCCTGCTCGGACCACTGCTCGGCCAGTTCGCGGATCTCGGCGAGGCCGGTGTCCTGGCCGACCGGGGCCGCACCCGCCCGGCACATCTTGATGCCGTTGTACTGGGCCGGGTTGTGCGAGGCGGTGAACATCGCGCCCGGCAGGTCCAGGGCGCCGGAGGCGTAGTACAGCTGGTCCGTGGAGCACAGGCCGATCAGCGTGACGTCCGCGCCCAGGGCGGCCGCGCCGCGCGCGAAGGCCGCCGAGAGCCCGGGCGACGAGGGCCGCATGTCGTGGCCGACGACGATGGCGTCTGCCCGCGTCACGGTGACGAAGGCGGCGCCGAACAGTTCGGCAAGGGACTCGTCCCACTGATCCGGCACCACTCCGCGGACGTCGTACGCCTTCACGATCTGCGACAGATCAGCAGCCACGGCCCAACCTTCCCTGATGTCGTCGCCGGCGCCCTCCGCGGGACGCCGACCGGAGTCCCAAACTACCCGCAGCCACCTGTGCGGCAGCCACAGCTTCGGTGGACCCGGAGGCGACTGTGCCAACTCGGCCGGAACACCTGGAGGTTGAGAGGCGGCGGAGCCAGGGGTCAGGATTCGGGCGAGCGCAGCACGCGCAGATGACCGCGGCGCGCGACCTCCATCGGGTCGGCCGCACGCGCTCCGCCCGCCTCGGCGGCGCGTTCCTGGGGCCTGGCCGCTTCCCGTACGGCGTTGGCGAGCGCTTCCAGGTCGTCGCCGCTGGGGCGGGCCGGGGCGGAGCCGTCGGTCAGCCGGACGACCTCCCAGCCGCGGGGCGCGGTCAGGCGCTCGCTGTGCTCGGCGCACAGGTCGTAACAGTGGGGTTCGGCGTAGGTGGCGAGCGGACCGAGAACTGCGGTCGAGTCCGCGTAGACGTACGTCAGTGTCGCGACGGCAGGGCGGCCGCACGCGGTGCGCGAACAGCGACGTACAGGGCTCACGACGTTGGACGGTACCGCACTCTTGACCGGGCCGCGACGACTCTCCACCAGGTCACTCCACCGTGTCGCGGTGTGAGCCCGGGCACAGCGGCCTCCTGGGCAACTGCGCTGACCTGCAGGGAAACAGAGGGCCACGGGCAGTGACCGGCCTTCTGCCGACCGCTACTTGGGAAGATTACGGTCAAACGACGCGAAATCTACGGTCCGGGGCGGGCCGGTAATCGCTCTCATGCGTGTCCGAAATGGTCATCCGGCGACATGCGGTCTCCGGGGCCGTCGCCGCGATCGCCACCGGGTCCGGAGGGCTACGCTGCGTCAGTGATGGACAGTTCCAGCTCAGCCGAAGGTACTGGCTCCCGTTCGGGGCCCCGCCGCCGCGACCGGCACGGCCGCGGCATGCGCGGGCCGGTGGCACCGCCCCAGGTGCCGCTCTCGGCCAGCAGGGCGGAGACCTTCCGCGATCTCGTGCTCGACTCCGTGGAGCGCCTGGAGCGGCGCTGGCCGCAGCTGGCCGAGGTCGAGTTCCTGGTCACCGACGTGCCGTTCAAGGACTTCCCCGGCACGGGGGACGACGGCGGGGATTCCGCGGCCTGGAGCGACGAGGCGGTGCCGCTCGGCCGCGCGGTCCCGGCCGGCAAGGAGCACCCCGCCCGGATCCTCATCTACCGCAGGCCGGTCGAGATCCGCACCAAGAACCGGGACGAGCGCGCCCTGCTCGTCCACGAGGTCGTGGTCGAGCAGGTCGCCGAACTCCTCGGCCTGGCACCGGAGTCGGTCGACCCTCGGTACGGGCAGGACTGACGCCCGGACACCCCCTGAGCTCCTGGCCGCTACTTCTCCAGGACCGAGAGGTCCTGGGCGGCCGCCGGCACGGCAACCGCGCCCTTGTCGTCGGACAGGGTCTGCACCGTGAACATCGGGACGCCGTCCTGTGTGATCGCCAGCGTGCGCGACGCGTAGACCGGGCCGCCGCCGGGGTCCGGCTCCACGGTCAGCGCGTACGAGCCCTTGAGGCCGGTGGGGGCGGGCGGATCGACGGCGAGGGTCGTACCGGCCTTCACGGTGTACGTCTTGGACTGCGGCTCGCCGCCCTCGGTGCCCGCGGAGGAGGTGACCTTCACCGTGGCGTCCTTGGTGCCGGTCGCTGTCAGCGCGAGGGTGGCCGCCTTGTCGCGGTTGTCGGTGACCGTCGCGCGGGTGCCGACCGGCACGGCCGCCGGGATGAAGCCGATCTCCTGCTTGTCGCCGGTGCCGCGGACCACGCGCAGCGCCGCGACAACCGGAGTGCCACCGCCCGAAACCGGGCTGAGCAGCAGGGAACTCGCGTCACCCCTCGTGACGTTCTTCAAATCAAACGACGCCGTCATCCCCGACTTCACGTGGACGGTGTCGAGCCCCGCCGGGGTGTAGCTGCCTCCCTTGCCCGCCAGCTTCACCTTGAGGTCCGCGTCGTCCGCGCCCTTGGCGTGGACGACGAGCCGTACGTCGGTGGCGTCGCCCGGGATGCCCGGAAGCACCTGGGAGGGCGCCGCGTCCGCCGAGGCGGGCAGCCAGTCCGCGCCCGCCTTCGCGTCGGTGGCCTGGACCACCGCGCCGACCCGCCCCGCCCGGGTGGTGACGTGCACCGTCAGATCATCGGCCACCGTGCCGGTCAGAGTGGAGAGGAGAACAGGCACGCTCGATTTCGCGGGGACCGTGAGCCCCTGACCGATATCGGCCTTGATGGCGCCGTCCTTGCCGAAGAGCTCGATGTCGGCGACGGCCGCGGTGTCGTCCGGGTTCGTCAGATGGACGTAGTCCTGGCGGTCCTTGGCCGTGGACGCGCCGGGGAACCAGAACTCGGCGTCCGGCGCGGTGCAGTTGGTCCCGAGCAGGGCACGTCCGGTGCCGCCGGTGATCTGGGTGGTCTGCTGGGCGGCCCAGCCCGGTGCGAGCGCGCCGTCGGCGGAGCCGGTGAGGGCGGGTGCGTCGGCGCCGGACACGGTGGCGGCGGCCGGCTTGCCCGGCTCCTTGAGGGTGATGACCGGCTTGTCGGAGGCGGGCTTGTCGGCCGCCTTCTTGTCCTTGCCGTCCTTGCCCTTGCCGGTCGAGGAGGACGGGCTGGGCGTACCGGCGTCGGCGGGTGGCCCCGCCGCCGGGGTCAGCGTCGCCGTGCCTGGCTTCCCCCCGGAGTCGCCCTTCGGCGTGAACGCCGTGTACGTCGTCTGCGCGAGGTCGGAGTTGCTGGGCGCCGGGCAGAGCAGGCTGGAGCGTTCGACGGGCTGCCGGGCCGGGGACTTGGCGTCGGCCCGGGCCGGGGGGCCCGGCGCGGTGAGCGAGGCGAAGCCGGTCAGCGCGGCGAGCGCGACGGCCCCCGCGGCGAGGGAGAGGGTGGTGCGCTTCACTGCTGGCTCCCGTCGGGGCGGTGCGGCTGCTGCTCGGGCGGGTACGGGTAGCCGTACGGGTCGTACTGGCCGTCCGGCGGCAGCGGTTGGGCCCCCGGCTGCTGGTAGGGGTCGCCGGGGTAGTGCCCCTGGCCGTGCCCGGCCGCGTACTGGCTCTCAGCGGCCTGGCCCGCATGCCCCTCGGTGAACTGGCCGTCGGGGTGCGGCACTTCGGGGTAATGGGGGTCCGGGTACTGGTTGTCGGGGTACGCGGCCCGGCCGGCCTGCTCCTGGGCGAACTGGCCCTCGGCATGCGGCACTTCGGGGTACTGAGCGCCGGGGTACTGGTTGTCGGGGTACGCGGCCTGGCCGTACTGGCCCTCGGGGTACTGGTCCTCGGGGTACTGCGCGGGCTGGTAGCCCGGGTACTGCTGCTGGTACGGGTCGTACTGCTGCGGGTCGTGCTGAGGTTGGTCGGCGGCGGCCGGGGAGTCGGCGTACTGCGGCGTGCCCCAGTCCTCGTACGCCGGCTGCTGCGGCACCTCGGCGAGGCGGGTGCTCTGCTCGTCGGCGGGGGTCTCCGCCTCCGCCTGGGCGCGCAGCCTGCGGGCCCGGCGGCCCTCGCCCGCGACCGGCTGCGCGGGGACGGCCGCCGGGGCCGCCTCCTCCGGTTCGGGCAGATCGTCGTCGAATTCGCGGCGGCGGCCCGGCAGGGCGAGCACGAGCAGGACGACCGCGAGGGCGGACTGGGCCCAGATCCACGCGGTGCGGGTGAACGGTGTGTCGTAGGTGAGGTCGAGCTTCCCGGCGTCGGCGGGCAGTTCGAAGCCCTGGGCCCAGCCGTCGACGGTGGTCTTCTTGAGCGCCTTGCCGTCGAGGGTGGCGGTCCAGCCGGGGGCGGCCTTGTCGGCGATCCGCAGCACGCGGCCCGCCTCGCCCGCCGGGATCTTGGTGTGGATGTCGACGGGGTCGGCGGCGACCGGCAGCGTCTCGCCGCCCTTCGCCGGGACGATCACGGCGCGGGCGACCTGGCGGTCCACCCGCCACAGCGCGCTGCCGTCGAGCTGGCTGAGCCGGCTGAGCCCGGGCGTCGAGTCCAGGGTGCGCGCGAATTCGCGCGGCGCCCCGTCGCGGACCAGCACATAGCGCACGGCGAAGCCGCTGAGCTGGCTCGACTGGTCGGCGCCGGAACCGGCGACGAGGTTCGAGACGACCTTGCCGAGCCCGGCGTCGGCGCCGCCGGACGCGGCGAGTTCGGCATCGCCGAGCTGCCCGCCCGAGCCCCGTACCAGCGTGTACGCGACCTTGGCGGGCGAGGTGCCGCCGAGGACCAGGGTGCGGGCCTGGTCGCGGGTGCCGCTCTCCTCGGCGACGAACGCCGGTACCTGCGCGGGGTCGCGGCGTCCCAGCGGGCCGTCGGCGCCGCCGATCATCCAGTGGGCGGCGGAGTACAGCGGGCCGACGGCGGCCGCGAGCGCGATCAGCGCGGCGACCGGCTGGCGCCAGCCGAAGCCGTGCCCGGCGACCCGGGTCCGGCCGTGCTCGGCGCCGAGCACTGCGGCGGCGAGCAGTGCGAGCCCGTACACCAGGGTCGCCGGTCCCGCCCAGGCGCTGCGGTTCGACAGGATCGCGAAGAGGAATCCGGTGAGCGCGACCGCCCAGGCGGTGCGGATCGCGAAGGCGCGCTCGGTGCGGAGCAGGGCCGCGAGCGCCGCCGCTACGAAGCCGATGAGCAGCAGCCCGCCGACCGTCTTCGGCCCGCCGGGGCTGGCGCCGAGCAGGTCGAGCGCGCCGGCCGAGCCGTCCCCGTAGCCGAGGCCCGCCTCCTTCAGGAAGCCGGACGGGCTGGTGAGCAGGGAGAGCGACCAGGGCGCGAGCATGAGGAGCGGGGTGCCGACGGCGGCCAGGAAGCGCGTCCCGTACGCCGTGATGTCGCCGCGGCGCAGCGCGAGTACGCCGACGCCGAGCAGTACCGCGATCGGCCAGACGACCGGCGTGAACGCCATGGCGATGGTCAGGAGCAGCGCGTACGTCCAGGTGGCGCGCCAGCTGCCGCGGGCTCCGTCGCCGCGGAACCCGGCGGCGGACACTCCGGCGCGGGCGATCAGCGGCAGCAGGATGGCGAGGACCGCGGTGCCGAGCCGGCCGGCGGCGAGCGCGCCGGTGGCGGCGGGCAGGAAGGCGTAGGCGATGGCCGCCCAGGCCCGCAGCTGGCGGGAGTGGACGAGCGGGCGCGAGGCGAAATAGGCGGTGAGTCCGGCCAGCGGGACCGAGCAGACAAGCAGGAGGGTCAGGGCCAAGCCGGTCGAGCCGAAGCAGAGCGCGGCGAGCGCCGCGATGATCGCGAGGTAGGGCGGTGCGGTCTGGGTGCCGCCGGTGCCGATGGGGTGCCAGGCGTCCGCGTACCGGCTCCACAGGTCGCCGACGGCCCCCGGAGTGGGCAGCAGGGCGCCGCCCATGAGCGTGCCGCCGCCGAGCAGATTGCGGCAGGCGACCAGGGAGACGACCAGGAGCAGCGCGAACAGGACCGGCGCCGGCTTGCGGGCGATCTTCTTGAGGCGGGCGAACTGCTCGATCTCCAGGAAGTCGGCGTCGTCGCCGCCGGGTCCGGACTCCACGACGCCGTGCCGGGAGCCGCCGGAGTCCTCGCTGCCGGCGCCGAGGCTGCTCGCGACGGATTCGACGGTGGCGCGGATGGTGGCGCCGGGCGGCGGGAACAGCGGCCGCAGTTCGCTCGCCTCGATGCCGCTCCTGCCGCGGCTGCGCCGTCCGGCGAGGATCCGCCCGGGGCGCAGCAGGGTGCCGAAGAGGCCCATGACCTCGTCCATGGCCTGGCCGGGGACCTTGCCCAGCAGATAGGCGACGGTCCGCACGAGCGTGCCGATCACGATGCGCAGCAGGACGTACGGGAGCAGCGCGGGCCGCGAGTTGACGAGCATGGTGTAGACGGCGCCGGCCTTGTCGACCCGGTGCGGGTCGACGGCGGAGCGGCCCGCGCAGTCGACGGTGCGGCGTTCGCGGGCGGCCGCCTCCGCGTGGCGGACCACGGCGTCGGGCGCGACCAGGACGGAGTGGCCGGCGCAGTGGGCGCGCCAGCACAGGTCGACGTCGTCGCGCATCAGGGGCAGTCTGCGGTCGAAGCCGCCGAGTTGGTCCCACACGTCGCGGCGGATCAGCATGCCGGCGGACGAGACGGACAGCACGGGGCGGACCTGGTCGTGCTGGCCCTGGTCCTGTTCGCGCCGGTCGAGTCCGGTCCAGCGGCGCCCGCTGTGGGCGATGGAGACGCCGACTTCCAGCAACTGCTTGCGGTCGTACCAGCCGCGCAGCTTGGGTCCGACGATCGCGGCGTGCGGGTTGGCGTCGGCGACGCGGAGGAGTTCGCCGAGCGCGTCGGGCGCGGGCGCGCAGTCGTCGTGGAGCAGCCAGAGCCACTGCACGGGCTCGCCGTGCGGGAGTTCGGGCAGGTCGTAGCTGTCGTCGCGCCAGCTGCGCGAGACCGGGTCCCAGCCGCTGGGGCGCTTCAGATAGGCGAGTTCCTCGGGGCCGAGCACCGGTGCGGTGCGGGCGGCCTCCTCGACGGCGGCGCCGAAGCCGGTGCGGCGGGCGAGGTGCAGCACGCGTTCGGCGCCGAGCGCTTCGGTGACCAGGCGGGCGGAGTCGTCGGCGCTGCCGGTGTCGGCGGCGTACGCGTTCTGTACGGGGCGTTCCTGGCCGAGGAGTCCGGCCAGGACGTCGGGGAGCCAGCGTGCGCCGTCGTGCGAGACGACCACGGCGGTGACGACATGCCGGGGGAATTCGGGAGTCGCGGCCGCCTCGTACGGGGCCGTCGACTGGCTGTGCACGGACATCGAGGTACGGGCCCCTCCGCCCCGGAAGGCTGCTGTGCTGACTGCGATCGGCGCGGCCGGCGGTGCGAGACGGGCTCTGACGTGACCGGAGTGCCGTGGACAGCGCCCCACACTAACGGCTGCCGCACAAACGGTCCGCCGCCTGCGGACGGGGCGCAGGGGACGGACCGTTGGTTGTGTACGGAGTTGGGCGGTTTGGGCGCCCGGGGGAGGTCGCCGGGGGTCAGACGGCGGCCTTCTTCAGACGGCGGCGCTCGCGCTCGGACAGGCCGCCCCAGATACCGAACCGCTCGTCGTTGGCGAGGGCGTACTCAAGGCATTCGGAGCGCACTTCGCAGGCGAGGCAGACCTTCTTGGCCTCTCTGGTGGAGCCGCCCTTCTCGGGGAAGAAGGATTCGGGGTCGGTCTGGGCGCAGAGTGCCCGTTCCTGCCAGCCGAGCTCCTCTTCGGCCTCGTCGACCAGCAGTTCCTGAAACAGCTCGGTCATATGCGCCCCTCGTCTGTCTTTACTGCCCCGTGATGTTGCCGTTACCGAATCCGGCTGAACGACACGAGTGAAATTACAAGTGTGCGGATCCGGGCGAGTCAAGCCGAGATCTGCTATTGGGTCCCGTATTCACTCTGGGGAACCAAGGCTATGCGGAAAGTGTTCAAATCGGCAAAAAGGTGACACCCGCCACTGGCCCACGCCAACGCCTCCCCGCAGCCGCCCACTCACCCCCGCCCGACTGCGACTACAGGGGAGGACGAGGCGAGTGTTGATCTTGTTGCGTCCGGGGCCGGGAAAGCGGCCCGGATCACATTCAGATCACGAGAAGGCAATGGGGTTTGGTTGCACAGTTGCTGCGCCACATCTCCCGCCCCACGAGTGCACAAACCTTTCTCCGAGCCCAGTAACCGGATGAGGTGAAACATTGCCGCCAAATCGGGCATTGGGTTGACAACGCCCCGGCGACCCGGTCTCCTGGAACGCATGTCAGTGACCGCAGCGCACCGAGCGACCCACCTCCGTGGGTTCCGCAGCGCTGTCCAGGCGCGCTGCTGCTGTTCCAGCTGTTGATCCCGCACCTCTTGCTTCACGTGCGATCCAGCTTCTCCCTCCGCCTCCCCTGAGACGCCACGCGTCCGCTCCGGGCGGCCGCCGTCTCCACGAGACACCTCATCTGCGACACCCCAGCACTTATGCCGAGGAACCCCCGCACCATGAACAGCAGCCACAGCGACCTCCAGATCGCCGGCGACATCCTTGAGGTCCAGCACCTCCTCCAGCCCGCCCGCCCGCACCCCGTGACGGTCGCCGAGTTCGCCGGACTCGCCCGCTCCATCGCCGACGACCGCTCCCAGTGGGCCCACCTCGTCCAGTACGACGCCACTTCGCGCTGGTACCACCGGCTGCGCACCGGGCCCGGCTACGAGGTCTGGCTGCTGTCCTGGGTGCCCGGCCAGGGCAGCGGCGCCCACGACCACGGCCACTCCTCGGGCGTACTGACCGTCCTGGACGGCGAGTTGACCGAGCGCACCGAGCGCGGCGTACGGAACCTGGCCGCCGGATCCCAGCGGGTCTTCGCGCCGGGCTACGTCCACGAGGTCGTCAACGACTCCCTCGAACCCGCCGTCAGCCTGCACGTCTACTACCCGGGCCTGACCAACATGCCCATGCACAGCAGCCAGTGCTCCCCGGCGACCCAGGATGTCGTACCCGCCTGACAGACTGCTCTGCATGCGCATTGTGGTTCTGGCAGGCGGCATCGGTGGTGCCCGCTTCCTCCGTGGTCTGAAGTCCGCCGCCCCCGACGCGGACATCACCGTCATCGGCAACACCGGTGACGACATCCATCTGTTCGGCCTGAAGGTCTGCCCCGACCTCGACACCGTGATGTACACCCTGGGCGGTGGCATCAACGAGGAGCAGGGCTGGGGGCGTACCGACGAGTCCTTCACCGTCAAGGAGGAGCTCGCGGCGTACGGAGTGGGGCCCGAGTGGTTCGGGCTCGGCGACCGCGACTTCGCGACCCACATCGTCCGTACGCAGATGCTCGGCGCGGGCTATCCGCTGAGTGCCGTCACCGAGGCGCTGTGCGCCCGCTGGCGGCCCGGCGTCCGCCTGATCCCGATGTCCGACGACCGGGTGGAGACCCATGTCGCCGTCGACGTGGACGGCGAGCGCAAGGCGATCCACTTCCAGGAGTACTGGGTGAAGCTGCGCGCGTCGGTGGACGCGGAGGCCGTCGTCCCGGTCGGCGCCGAGCAGGCCAAGCCCGCGCCGGGCGTCCTCGAAGCGATCGCCGCGGCCGACGTGATCCTCTTCCCGCCGTCCAACCCGGTCGTCTCGGTCGGCACGATCCTCGCCGTGCCCGGCATCCGCGAGGCGATCGCGGAGGCGGGCGTGCCGGTGGTCGGCCTCTCCCCCATCGTCGGCGACGCGCCGGTGCGCGGCATGGCCGACAAGGTGCTCGCGGCGGTCGGCGTGGAGTCCACGGCGGCGGCGGTCGCCGAGCACTACGGCTCGGGGCTGCTCGACGGCTGGCTGCTCGACACGGTGGACGCCGCATCGGTCGCCCGCGTCGAGGAGGCGGGCATCCGCTGCCGTGCCGTGCCGCTGATGATGACGGACCTGGACGCGACGGCCGCGATGGCCCGCGAGGCGCTGGCGCTGGCCGAGGAGGTCCGCGCGTGAGCCCGTCCTCCTTCCGCGTGTGGGCGGTCCCGGGGCTGCCGGAGGTGCAGGCGGGTGACGATCTGGCGAAGCTGATCGCGGCGGCCTCGCCCGACCTCGCCGACGGCGACATCCTGCTCGTCACCTCGAAGATCGTCTCCAAGGCGGAGGGCCGCATCACCGAGGCCACCGACCGCGAGGCGGCGATAGACGCGGAGACGGTACGGGTCGTCGCCCGGCGCGGCACCCTGCGCATCGTCGAGAACCGGCAGGGTCTGGTCATGGCCGCGGCGGGCGTGGACGCCTCCAACACCCCGGCCGGGACCGTGCTGTTGCTCCCCGAGGACCCGGACGCCTCGGCGGCCGCGATCCGCGCGGGGCTGCGCGACGCGCTCGGTGTCGAGGTCGGCGTGATCGTCACGGACACCTTCGGACGCCCGTGGCGCAGCGGCCTCACCGACGTGGCGATCGGCGCCAGTGGCGTACGGGTCCTGGACGATCTGCGCGGCGGCACGGACGCGCACGGCAATCCGCTGAGCGCGACGGTGATCTCCCTCGCCGACGAACTGGCCGCCGCGGGCGACCTGGTGAAGGGCAAGGCCGGCGGATTCCCGGTCGCCGTGGTCCGGGGCCTGGCGCACCTCGCCGGCGAGGGCTCGGCCCGCGAGCTGGTCCGCGCCGCGGCGGACGACATGTTCCGCCTCGGCACCTCGGAGGCGGTACGGGAAGCGGTCACCCAGCGGCGTACGGTACGGGCCTTCACGGACGACCCCGTCGACCCGGGCGCCGTGCGGCGCGCGGTGGCGGCGGCGGTGACCGCACCGGCCCCGCACCACACGACGCCCTGGCGCTTCGTGCTGCTCGAATCGCCGGAGTCGCGCACCCGGCTGCTCGACGCGATGCGGGACGCCTGGATCGCGGACCTGCGCCGCGACGGCAAGTCCGAGGAGTCCATCGCGCGGCGCGTGAAGCGCGGCGACATCCTGCGCGCCGCACCGTACTTGGTGGTCCCCTGCCTGGTGATGGACGGCTCGCATACCTACGGCGACGCCCGCCGCGACGGCGCCGAACGCGAGATGTTCGTGGTCGCGGCGGGCGCGGGCGTCCAGAACTTCCTGGTGGCCCTGGCGGGCGAGCGCCTGGGCTCGGCCTGGGTGTCCTCGACCATGTTCTGCCGCGACGTCGTACGCAACACCCTTGACCTGCCCGGGAGTTGGGACCCGATGGGCGCGATCGCGGTGGGCCGCCCGGCGGAGCCCCCCAAGGAGCGTCCGGCCCGGGAGGCTTCGGGGTTCATCGAGGTGCGCTGAGGGTTCGAGTAGGGCGGCCCTCAACTCGCCTACAGCGGCGCGATGTTGCGGGGCTGCATACGCGGGGCCCGGCGGGGCGGGGTCCGGCCGCTGAGCAGGATCAGACGGGCGGCTCGGTGGCGGTGGCCCGCGTACGGTTCCAGCAGGGCCAGCATTTCGGCGTCGTCGGCGTTGCGGTTGCCCGCCAGGGCGTGGCCGATGATGCCGGGCAGATGGAGATCGCCGACCGTCACCAAGTCGGCCGCGCCGATGGCTCGTTGGAGGGTTTCGGCCGAGGTCCACGGGCCGATGCCGGGGATGAGGTGGAGGCGTTCGGCGGCGGCCCGCGGGGTCATCTTCGCCGCCTCCTCCATCCGGCGGGCCACCCGCACCGCGCGCAGGATCGTGGCCGACCTCTTGGAGTCCACCCCGGCGCGGTGCCACTCCCAGGACGGGATCAGCGCCCAGGTCCGGGGGGCGGGCATGACGTACATGCCCCCGGGCGCGCCCGGGGCGGGCTCCCCGTACGTGCGCACCAGGAGCCGCCAGGCGCGGTAGGCCTCGTCCGTGGTGACCTTCTGCTCCAGGACGGAGGGGATCAGGGATTCCAGGACCAGGCCGGTACGGGTCAGGCGCAGGCCGGGGCGGGCGCGGTGCGTCTCGGCGACGAGGCGGTGGCGGGGCTCGAAGGCGGCCGGGTCGTCCAACTCCCCCAGCATCGCCGGGAGTTGGCCCAGCATCCACGCCGCGCCCGGCCCCCACGCCTCGGCGTGCGCCGCGCCGTCGCGGGCGGTGACCCGCAGGGTGGCGGGGCCGTCCGGGGTCCGCGAGGCGCGCCACACCGCGCCGTCGGGGGTGGTGCGGTAGGTGGGGTCGGCGGGGCCGCGCCGCAGTGGCCCCAGCGTGAGGGCGAGGTCCAGGGGGCCGGGCAGGGTCCACACCCGCGTGTGCCCGGCGGGCCGGGGCGGGGAGATGCTGCCGGTACCGGGGGTGCGGGGGGTGAATCGTCCTGCCACGGTGTCCTCTGGGGGTGGGTGCCCTTCGAGGGTACAGCGGTACCGGCGCCCCCTCTGGGGCTCCGCCCGGCAACCACACACGGCCCGCAGACTGGAAGGGGCGCGGGGAACTGCGCGAGCAACCACGCACGGCCCGCAGCCGTAAGAGCACGCATCCAGCCCCTGCGGGGGAGCCGCGACCAGGCCTACTGGTCGGAGGAGAAGCGGAGGGCTCCCGCCGGGAGCACGGTGTCGCACCACACCCGCACCCCCTCGCGGAGCTCGTTGTCCGCGCCCACCCTCGCCCCGTCACCCACGACCGCTCCGGCCAGGATCGTCCGCGCGCCGATTCGCGCCCCGGCCCCCACCAGCGAGTCCGTGATCACCGCGCCCGGTTCGATCACCGCGTCGGACAGGATCGTGCTGCCCGTGATCCGGGCCCCCTCGCCGACCACCGCGCCGTGGCCCACCACCGTGCCGCCGGTCAGCTTTGCGTCGGGCGCGACCGTCGCCGTCGGCAGGACGAGGCGGTCGCCGCAGCGGCCGGGGACGGCCGGGGAGGGGGCACGGCCGAGCACGAGGTCGGCCGAGCCGCGGACGAACGCCTGCGGGGTGCCCAGGTCCAGCCAGTACGTCGAGTCGACCATGCCCTGGAGGTGGGCGCCGTCGGCCAGCAGGCCGGGGAAGGTCTCCCGCTCCACCGAGACCGGCCGGCCCGCCGGGATGCTGTCGATGACCGAGCGGCGGAACACGTACGCCCCCGCGTTGATCTGGTCGGTGACTATCTCCTCGGGGGTCTGCGGCTTCTCCAGGAACGCCGTGACCCGCCCGGACGGATCCGTGGGGACCAGCCCGAACGCCCTCGGGTCCTCGACCCGGGTGAGGTGCAGGGAGACGTCCGCGCCGGAGGAGGTGTGGGCCGACACCAGCGCCCCGATGTCCAGGCCCGTCAGTATGTCGCCGTTGAAGATCAGCACCGGGTCGTCGGGCCCCGAGCGCAGCCGGGACGCGACGTTGCGGATGGCGCCGCCGGTGCCGAGCGGCTCGTCCTCCGTCACGTACTCGATGCTGAGGCCGAGCGCGGAGCCGTCGCCGAAGTACGGCTCGAACACCTCGGCCAGGTAGGAGGTGGCCAGGACGATGTGGTCGACGCCCGCCGCCCGGGCCCGGGCCAGCTGGTGGGTGAGGAACGGGACGCCGGCCGCCGGAACCATCGGCTTGGGCGTGTTCACCGTGAGCGGGCGCAGCCTGCTGCCCCTGCCGCCGACCAGGAGGATCGCTTCTGTCACCTGTCGTCTCTGCTTCCTGCTGGGGCCGGCCTTCGGATTCCGTCGCGTTCTGGCGGAACTCCCGGCCGGCCAGTGTATGCAGACTGTCCGGATGCTCATGCGGCCCGGTCAGCGCCGGCCCTGGTAGTGCGCCGCGGCGACCCGCGCCGTGCCGAGCCTGCTGTACAGCCGCGCCCCCGGGCAGTCGGTTGCGAATCCGTCGCGGTGACCGGCGATGGCGTTGAACCTGACGCTGCGCCCCTTCTTGTAGCGGTTGCCGCCGCCCGAGACCAGCGTGCTCCGGCCGGCCGGGTTCACTCCGTACAGCCCGAGCTTCCAGGCCGAGAGCCGCTCAATGGCCTTGAGTGCGGCCGCCGACGGGCTGGTGTTGTTGTACGTGCCAAGGACCGCGATGCCCGTGCTGTTGGTGTTGAAACCGAGAGTGTGCGCCCCCATGACGGGCTTGGCCACACCCCCGGCGCGGCCTTCGTAGATGTTTCCGCACTTGTCGACGGCGAAGTTGTAGCCGATGTCCCGCCAGCCACTGCTCTTGACGTGGTAGCGGTAAATACTGCGCAGGACGGACGCCGACTGCGCGCAGCTGTATCCGTTGCCGGAATCGGTGTGGTGGACGAAGGCGACCTTGACGCTCTTGGTGTAGACGAAGCCGCGCTCGCGCAGCCGCTCGTCGGCGCCCCAGCCCCTGCGGGTGATGATGCGCGGCCGCGCCCCGACGTACGGGCGGGCCCGGGGTGCGGTGCCGGACTCCGCGGACATTTCCGACGCCTCGGCCTCGCTCGCCGCCCGGTCCAGCGCGGGCAGCACCGTGGGGCCCTGCCCGGCGCGGGAGTTCTCGTTCTCCTCGCCCGCGGCGGGTCCCGCGCCGGGGTCGACGAGGTCCAGGCGCAAGCCCTTGGGGAGCGGCGCGGCACCCGTCTCGCCGTCGGCCGGTTCGGCGCTCACGCGGGCCTCGACGGCGTTCGAGTCGCCGACCCACAGCGGGGCGGTGGAACCGTGCAGGGGCCCCGCGGCCTCGGGGGTGCCCGGGTCGGCGGCGTGGTCGTGGTTGTGCGTCTCCAGGTCCTGCCAGCCGGACCAGGCGCCGTCGGCCCGGGCCCGGCTGCGGACCTGGACGCTGCCGTGCAGTTCGTCCTTGGCGTCGTCCCAGACCACGCCGACCAGGGAGAACGGCCGCACCTCCCGTTGCGCCAGGCCCTCTTGGGAGGCGTCGCCCGCCGCGCGGTCGGCGCCGGGCAGCGGGGCCAGCGGCAGCGACTGGGTGGAGCCCCCGGGTTCGGCGGCGGAGGGTTCGGCCGCGGCGGGTGCCGCCGCCACCGGCACCGTGGCCGTCAGAGGGAGCGCGAGGGCCACGGCAGCGGCGGCACCGATCGAAGACGCAAGGAAGTTACGCATGCTGACGATCGTGGACATACTCGTACAAATCTGTCCATTGCTGGGCTGACGGGCCGTCGGCCAAACCGGTGTACGCCGCCGTCCCACCGGTGCCGGTGGGCCCGGGGCGCGCCCCGTAGCCTTGCCCGTGTGAACGCCAGCGACCGCACCCCTGCCGACCTGCTGCGATCCGCGCTCGCCGCGGACCCGGGCCGCCCCTTCATCACCTTCTACGACGACGCCACCGGCGAGCGCGTGGAACTGTCCGTCGCCACCTTCGCCAATTGGGTGGCCAAGACCGCGAATCTGCTCCAGGGCGATCTCGCCGCCTCGCCCGGCGACCGGCTCGCGCTGCTGCTGCCCGCGCACTGGCAGAGCGCCGTGTGGCTGATGGCTTGCCACTCGGTGGGCGTGGCCGTCGAGATCGGCGGCGATCCGGCCGCGGCCGACCTCGTGGTCAGCGGCCCCGACACGCTGGAGGAGGCCCGCGCCTGCACCGGCGAGCGGGTGGCGCTCGCGCTGCGCCCGCTCGGCGGCCGCTTCCCGCAGCCGCCCGCGGGCTTCGTGGACTACGCCGTCGAGGTGCCGAGCCAGGGCGACCGGTTCGCGCCGTACGCGCCCGTCGATCCGGACGCCCCCGCGCTCGCCGTCGACGGGGTCGGGGCGAGCGCCGCCGAACTCGTGGCGCGGGCCCGCGCGGAGGCCTCCGGACTCGGCCTCGGCGCCGGTTCGAGGCTGCTCTCGGCGCTCCCGTACGACAGCTGGCGCGGGCTCGCCGACGGGCTGTACGCGCCGCTCGCCGCGGGCGGCTCAGTCGTCCTGTGCCGCAACCTGGGCCAACTGGCCGACGGCGGGCTGGAGAAGCGGGCCGAGAGCGAGCGGGTCACCCACCGCTCCCTCTAGGGGGCGTCCGGCAATCTCCACCCTTGTGGCCCACTGAAGGCCGAGTCCCCGGGCCCCGCCGCCCACCCCGGTACATGATCGACCGTACGCACAACCACGCGCGATGCGGTCGTCCACCGGGGTGCCCGGCGGACCGGCGCGCCGCCGACCCCGTGATGGCCGTGAAGGATGGACGCCGACGTGACCGACAGTGCTGGCACGCCCCCCGAACCGGAGCACCGGGCCGGGGCCGGGCAGCCACCGCCGGACACCGCCGGCGGGCCCGACGCGTCACAGTCGGCCACCCCCGACACCGGCAGCGGGCCCGACGCGGAGGCCGCGGCCACCCCGGACACCGGCAGCGGGCCGGACGCACCCGCTGCCCCCGGCTCCAACGGCCGCCGCCACTGGCTGCGTTGGACCGCGCTCGGCGTCTCCTTCGCCGTTCTCGCCGCGGCCGGCACCGGCTGGTGGTTCTACCGGAAGCTCGACGGCAACATCCACACCGACACCTCCGCCGCGCACGAGCTGGAGGTCTACGATCGGGAGCGGCCCGCCTCCCTCGTGCACGGCGCGCAGAACCTGCTGCTCATCGGCTCGGACTCGCGCGCGGGCAGCAACGCCAGGTACGGCAGGGACGACGGCGGCAGCCAGCGCTCGGACACCACGATCCTGCTGCACCTGGCCGCCGACCGGCGCAGCGCCACCGCCGTCTCGCTGCCGCGCGACCTGATGACGGACATCCCCGGCTGCGGCAAGCCGGACGGCACCCGCACCAAGGAGCAATTCGCCCAGTTCAACTGGGCGTTCGAGTTCGGCGGCGCGGCCTGCTCGATCCGTACGGTCGAGAAGCTGACCGGCGTCCGCGTCGACCATCACATGGTGGTCGACTTCAACGGGTTCAAGGACATGGTCGACGCGGTGGACGGCGTCGAGGTGTGCCTGAAGGAACCGGTCGACGACCAGCAGGCCCATGTGAAGCTCCCCGCCGGACGCCAGACGCTCCACGGCGAGCAGGCGCTCGGTTTCGTACGCTCCCGGCACGGCATCGGCGACGGCAGCGACACCCAACGCATGGACCGCCAGCAGCAGTTCCTCGGCTCGCTGGTAAAGAAGGTGCAGAGCAACGGCGTGCTGCTCAACCCGGCCCGGCTGTACCCGGTCCTGGACGCGGCGACCAAGTCGCTCACCACGGATCCCGGTCTGAACACCCTGAGGGACCTGTACGGCCTGGTGCGTTCGATGCGCGGCATTCCAACCGAGAACGTACAGTTCCTCACCGTTCCGCGTCAGGCCTACGCGTACGACCAGAACCGCGACGAGCTCGTACAGCCGGACGCGGACCGGCTGTTCAAGCAGTTGCGGGACGATCTTCCGGTCAAGGTGGCCGCCACCCCGGCCGTGGAGAAGGCGAGCGCGAGCAACAAGGACGGGGCGGGTTCCGGCGCCGATGACAAGCCCGACGACCCGGACCCCTCGCCGAGCCCGTCGGCGTACACCGGGACCACCGCGGCCTCCGGCATGTGCGGATAGCGGATGCGGGTGGCAGCGGACCGGTGAAAAGACCGTGCCCGTCAGCGAATTGAGGCCAAATGCCCGGTTATAAATGGCGTGCAATTTGTCACGGCCGTCGCTCTTGGTCGAACTGGCCAGATAGTGTGACGCGATCCGGTGCGAGCGGCCAGCGGGCCGCGCACTGCAGGAGCGAATGATTGAGCGCTTTGGGGGAAGCGACTCGGCACCGACGGAGGACAGAAACGACCGTGGATGCGCAGAGCCGTGGGCGGGCGGACGGGGTCGACCCCGCCGACCAGTGGGTCCTCAACCCGGAGACCGGCAATTACGAATTGCGACTGAACCCTTCCGGTACGCAGTCGGATTCGGGCCCCTCCAGGTCGACGACGGACACCGCATCCAGCAGAAGAACAGGCCGTTCCGGGCGCCGCGAGGTGCCGGAGCAGCGCAACCGCCGGGCCGGGAATTCCACCGAGGAGCCCGCCGACGGCCGCCGCAAGCGCAAGCCCAAGGCGACCCGCAAAAAGAAGGTGCTGCTGTGGACGGGCGGCGTGATGGGGCTCGTCCTCATCGCCGGATCGGGCGGTGTCTACTGGCTCTACCAGCACTTCAACGGCAACCTCAACACCGTCGACGTCGGTGACGCGGGCAGCAAGAGCACCATTCCGGACGGGGCGTTCAACGTCCTCGTCATCGGCACCGACAAACGGGTCGGCAAGGGCAACGAGGGATACGGCGACGCGGGCAGCGAGGGCCACGCCGACACCAACATCCTCATCCACGTCTCGGCGGACCGGACCAACGCGACCGCGATGTCCATCCCCCGCGACATGGTCACCGACATCCCCGCCTGTCCGACGAAGCAGAAGGACGGCACCACCAAGACCGTCCGGGCGGAGAAGAACGTGCGGTTCAACACCAGCCTCGGCCAGGAGGGCCGCGACCCGGGGTGCACCATGCGTACGGTCAAGCAGCTCACCGGGCTCAACGTCGACCACTTCATGATGGCGGACTTCAACGCCGTCAAGGAGCTGTCCACGGCCGTCGGCGGCGTCAAGGTCTGCCTCACCAAGCCGGTGAACGACCCCAAGTCGCATCTGAAGCTCCCGGCCGGCCAGAGCGTCGTCAAGGGCGAGCAGGCGCTCGCGTTCGTACGCACCCGGCACAGCTTCGGCAACGAGAGCGACCTCGACCGGATCAAGCAGCAGCAGCAGTTCCTCGGCTCGATGATCCGGCAGATGAAGTCGGACGACACCCTGAGCAGCCCGACCAAGATGTACGGTCTCGCGGACGCCGCGACCAAGGCGCTCACGGTCGACTCCGGAATAGGCAGCATCAAGAAGCTGACCGACCTCGCCCAGGTGCTCGGCAAGATCGACGCGAAGAACATCACCTTCACCACGCTGCCGGTCATCGACAATCCGGCGGAGAAGAAGGTGCACGTCACGGTCGTGCCCGACCCGACGAAGGCCGACGCGCTGTTCGCGATGCTGCGCGCCGACACCTCGCTGACCGAGGTCAAGAAGAAGGAGGCGGACGCCAAGAGCGCGGCCGCCGCCGACGAGGCCGCCCGCCTCAACGGCCCGCGCGCCAAGGCCTCCGACGTACGGGTCACCGTGTTCAACGGCGGCGCGGCGCCCGGCTCCGCGGGGACGGTGGTCACCTGGCTGCAGAACCAGGAGAACGTACTCAAGTCGAGCAACGGCTCAAACGCGCCGGCCAAGGTGCCGGCCACGGCCTTGGCCTACGCGCCGAACCAGGCCGACCAGGCCCGCAAGCTCGCGGATCTGCTCGGTCTGTCCGCCTCGGCTCTGCAACCGGGCACGAAGGACGCCGTGGGCAAGGAGGCCATGGTGCTGACCCTCGGCCCCGACTTCAAGCAGGCGGGAACACCCATCGCCGCTCCGGCCAAGGCTCCGGAGGGCATTCAGAAGGTCGAAGCCGACAAGTCGGTGTGCGCCAAGTAACGGACTCACGGCCCGCCCGGGCCCAGGGGGAGTCCGAACGACAGGGGGTTTTGGGGTGGGCAAGAACAGCGTGCGCGGGGAGGGGCCGCGCGAACGCGTGGACCATGCGGGCGAACTCGGCTGGGACGAGAGCCTGTACGAGACCGACGCGTCCGGCGGATCCAAGAATTCCGCGGGACCCAAGAATTCCGCAGGGCCCAAGGAGCCCGCGGGATCCACGGGTTCGGCAGGATCCGCGGGATCCGCGGGATCCGCCGAATCCGCACAGCCCGGCGAGTCCGGCGCCGCCGAGTCCGCGTCCGGTGCGTCCGGCGGCGGGGGTGGCGCCGACGACGACGCAGCGGCCGACGGGCACCGCAGGGGCGGGCCCCGCAAACGGGCCGAACGCAAGCACCGGGTACTGAGATGGACCGCCATCACGCTCGCGGTCCTCATAATCGGGACGGCCGGCGCCGGTTACCTGTACTACCAGCACCTCAACAGCAACATCCGCAAGGGCGACCGCAGTGCGGGCGGCAGCGACGCCAAGAAGGCCTCGCCGAACGCCCAGGGCCAGACGCCCCTGAACATCCTGCTGATCGGCTCCGACAGCCGGAACTCCGACGAGGACGTCCGGCTCGGCGGCGCCAAGGACAGCCGGGGATCCGATCCGCACGCGGACGTCCAGATGCTGCTCCACGTCTCCGCGGACCGCAAGAACGCCTCCGTGGTGAGCATTCCGCGCGACACCCGGGTGGACCTGCCCGAGTGCAAGGACACCGCGAAGAACAAGGTCTTCAAGCCCACCAACGACGTCATCACCAACGCGCTCGGGCGCGGCGGAGCGGGCTGTGTCCTGGACACCTGGGAGAAGCTGACCGGCATCTACATCGACCACTGGATGATGGTCGACTTCGCCGGTGTGGTCGCCATCTCGGACGCGGTGGGCGGCGCCGACGTCTGTGTGAACCAGAACATCGACGACCACCCCACCAAGGCCCAGCCCGGCGGCTCGCACCTGCACCTCAGCGCGGGCAAGCACACGGTCAAGGGCGAGCAGGCCCTGCAGTGGCTGCGCACCCGGCACGCCTTCGGCAGCGACTTCGGCCGCTCCGAGGCCCAGCACATGTACATGAACTCGGTGATCCGCAACCTCAAGAGCGAGAACGCGTTCACCGACACCGGCCGGCTGATGGACATCGCCGAGACCGCGACCAAGTCGCTCCAGGTCTCCTCGGAACTCGGCACCGTCAAGAAGCTGTTCGACCTGGGCATGGAGCTCAAGAACATCCCCATGGACCGCATCAACATGCTGACCATGCCGCGTCTCCCCGACCCGCAGGACCCCAACTCCCATGTGGTGCCGGACCAGGCGAGGGCCGACGCGCTGTGGGCGATGCTGCGGGACGACAAGCCGCTCGACCAGAAGGACGACGGCAAGCCCGCGCCCAGCACGTCGAAGGGCCCGGCCGCGACGGCCGCCGACTCGCTCGCGGTGAGCGTGGTCAACGGCACCGGCACCGACGGCCGCCAGGCCGTCACGGGCCGGGCCGGCGAGGTGGTTTCCGCGCTCCAGGCCAAGGGCTTCAAGAAGGCCGCGACCGGTTCCAGCGAGCCCGCGCCGACCAGTGAGGTCGACTACCCGAAGGACGCGGGCGCACAGGGCAAGGCGGACGCGGAGTCCGTCGCCACGGCGCTCGGCCTGCCCTCCAGCGCGGTCAAGGCGTCCGACGTGAAGGGCCTGACCCTGGTGGTCGGCGGCGACTGGCGCAGCGGCGACAGCTACCCGAAGCAGGACCCTAAGCAGAGCGACCCGCTCAAGGACACCGAGTCGGTCAACGGCGCCAACACGGGCGCCTGCATGGAGGTGTACGCGCCCTACCGCTGGTAGCCGGTACGCGACAGGGGGCGCCCGGATGCCGAAAGGCACCGGGCGCCCCCTCTTTTCGTCCGCGCTGTGTGTCTTATTACGCTCAGACCGACGTGGTCCGCACCGCCGGGCGGCGGCTCGCGATGACCTTCTTCGCCAGCGCCTTGGGGCTGGTGAGGAAGCCGTAGCCCCAGGACATGTGCATGGTGGCGAGGGCCACCGGGATCTGCGCGCGGGCCTTCAGCCCGAGCCCCCGGCCGGCCGGGACGGAGCCCGCGGCGATCGCGGCCAGATAGCCGGCCGGGACCACGAAGCCCCACGGCGTGAGGGCGGCGCCCACGACGACGCCCGCGGCGATCGCGCAGACGGCGGTCGGCGGCGCCAGGTAGCGCAGGTTGATGGAGCCCTCGTGGTAGCGGGCCACCACATGGCGCCAACGCCCGTAGTCCTTGTACTGCTTGGCCAGCGCCTTCACCGAAGGGCGGGGCCGGTACTGGACCTTGAGCTCGGGCGAGAACCAGATGAGGCCGCCGGCCTCCCTAATCCGGAAGTTCAGCTCCCAGTCCTGGGCGCGGATGAACTCCTCGTTGTAGCCGCCCTGTTGCTCAAGCGCCTCGCGCCGGAAGACACCCAGATACACGGTTTCCGCGGGCCCGGCCTCGCCGCCGGTGTGGAAGGCCGCGTTGCCGACACCGATCTTCGAGGTCATCGCGGCCGCGACCGCGTCCTCCCAGGCGTTCTCGCCCTCGGCGTGCATGATGCCGCCGACGTTCTGCGCGCCGGTCTCCGCCAAGAGGCGTACGGCGGTGGCGATGTAGTTCGGCGAGAGCATGCCGTGGCCGTCGACGCGTACCACGATCGGGTGGCGGGAGGCCTTGATCGCGGCGTTCAGGGCCGCCGGCGTACGCCCGGTGGGGTTCGGGACGGTGTGGACCCGGGCTCGTTCATTGGATGCGGTTTCCCGTACCAGCTCGGCGGCGATCTCGTCAGTGCGGTCCGTGGACGGGCCGAGCGCGATCACCACCTCCATCTCGCCCGGGTACTCCTGCTCCAGGATGTGACGGACCGAGTTGCGCAGATGCCGCTCCTCATTGAGAACCGGCATGATCACGGAAACAGCAGGCGTGGCGTTCATCGGTGGTCACGTTACCGCGAATGGGGGACAGGGTCGCGCGGCGGCCGGGGCGGTGCACGGGGTAGCTGATCGTATGGGCCTACGGTGCTCAAGATCCCCCTGTCACCCGCGGAGGTCCCCGTGCCCACGCCGCCCCGCCCGCGCCCCGCGCGCAGCGTTCCGCCCCGCAGCAGACAGCAGGACGAGCGGCCCCGCTGGGGCATGCGGCTCGCGACCACGCTGTCCGTGCTGGTGCTGGGGGCGGGCGGGGTCGGCCACGCGGTGGTGACGGGTCTTGACGGCGGGATCGGCCGGGTGGACCCGTTCCGGGACATGAAGAACCGGCCGCAGGGCGGCCACGGCACCAACATCCTGCTCGTCGGCACCGACGGCCGGGACAAGATCACGCCGGAGGAGAAGCAGAAGTACCGGCTCGGCGGGGAGGCCTGCCACTGCACCGACACGATCATGATGCTGCACCTCTCGGCGGACCGGAGCCGGGTGAGCGTGGTGAGCCTGCCGCGCGACTCGTACGCCGAGGTCCCCGAGCGCACCGACGAGGCCACCGGCCAGCGCCGCCCCCAGCACCCGGTGAAGCTGAACGCGGCCTACGCGGAGGGCGGCCCCGGGCTCACCGTGCGCACCATCGAGAACATGACGGGGCTGAAGATCGACCACTACCTGGAGGTCGACTTCACCAGCTTCATGAGGACGGTCGACGTGGTCGGCGGGGTGCAGATCTGCACGGCCCGTCCCCTGAAGGACTCCTACAGCGGGCTCGACCTCGCGGCGGGCACCCATCAGCTCAATGGCGGCGAGGCGCTCCAGTACGTACGCTCCCGGCACACCGACGGCTCCGCCGACCTCGGCCGGATGCAGCGCCAGCAGCGCTTCCTGGCCGCGCTGATCTCCAAGGCGACGAGCAACGGGGTGCTCCTGAACCCGGCGAAGTTCCGCGAGGCCGCCGCGGCCCTGCTCTCCTCGGTACGCGCCGACGAGGGCTTCGGGGTGGAGGAGATGCTGGGCCTCGGCAGCGCGATGAAGGGCTTGTCACCCTCGTCCTCCGACTTCACGACCGTGCCGCTCGGGCAGCTCAGTTTCCCCGTCAAGGGCGTGGGCTCGACCGTGAAGTGGGACGACGCCAAGGCGAAGAAGCTGTTCCAACTGCTGCGCGACGACAGGCCGTTGGCCCCGCACGCCCCGCAGAACACGCCGAAGGCCACGCCGCAGCCGGCCGCCAAGCCGCTGCGGAAGGGGACCGGCGCGATGGTCGAGGTCGCGCCCGACCAGATCCGGGTGCAGGTCTACAACGGGACCCACACCGACGGGCTAGGCCGCCGCGTCCACGACGCGCTGCACGCGACCGGCTTCACGACCACCGGCGCCCCGCTGGCGAGCACCAACCTGGAGATGCGCCGCACCCTGATCGAGTACGACCCGCGCTGGGACCGCTCGGCGAGGTCGCTCGCGGTCGCGCTGCCGGGCAGCGAGCTGCGCCCGGTCAAGGGGCTCGGCCTCACGATGAAGGTGACGGCGGGCGCCGACTTCAAGGACGTGGTCCCGGTGCGGGCGGAGGAGCCGCCGCAGGGAGACTTCGCAACGGTGACCGGGGACCAGGTGGTCTGCCCCTGACCCCGGTGTGGCGGGGTTCAGTCGTCAAGACCCTCGGCCGCCCGCTTCTCGCGGAGGTCCATGATCGCGCGGCGCCGGGCCAGCCGGTGGGTGCGGCGGATCTGCGCCTCCTGGTAGCGGCGCTCGTCGCGCTCGGTCTCCGGGACCACCGGCGGCACCCGGCGGGGCTTGCCGTCGGCGTCGACGGCCGCGAAGACGAGGTAGGCGGAGCCCACCTGCTGGGCCGGGGTCGACTCGTTCCAGCGTTCGGCGAGGACCCGCACGCCGACCTCCATGGAGGACCGGCCGGTCCAGTTGACCTGCGCCTTCACATGCACCAGGTCGCCGACCCTGACCGGCAGCAGGAACGCCATCTCGTCCATCGAGGCGGTGACGGCCGGGCCGCCCGAGTGGCGCCCGGCGACCGCGCCCGCCGCGTCGTCCACCAGCTTCATGATCACGCCGCCGTGCACCGTGCCGAGGAGGTTGGTGTCATGGGTGGTCATGATGTGGCTCAGGGTGGTTCGGGAGGCCGAGGTCGGCTTGCCCGGAAGATCAGTCATGCGTTCCACTTTAGGCGGCGCGCTCGGCAGCGCTCATTGCATCAGCCTTGCAACAGCCCTGCCCCGAATCCACACCCGCCTTGTCAGCCGCCCGGGGCGCCCGTGCATGCTGGACGGCATGAACGAATGGCCCGACGCCCTCGACGGCAATACCCGCGGGAACGGTGACCGCGACGCCTACGGCCGCGGCAGCTCTGCCGCGCAGCCCGAGGGTGCGCGCCGGATGCGCCACGTCCAGCGGCCCGCCCCGCCGCAGCGCCCCGTCCCCCAGCAGCAGCCCGCGTACGACGACGGCCCCGGGCAGCAGCAGTACGGCAGCGGCGCGCCCCGGGTGCCCGCGCCCGGCTCGTACGACGGCTACAGCGAGGGCCAGGTCTACGGCAGCCCGGCGGGCCGCGGCCCGGGCGGTCCTGGCGGGCCCGGTGGACCCGAGGGGCCGCGGCGCGGCGGCGGGCGGCGGCCCGGGGCGGCGCCGAACTGGCGCAAGCGCATCACCATCGGCGCGCTGGTCCTGGTGGTCGCCGTGCTGGCCACCTCGGTCGGCACCTACTTCTGGGCCGACTCCAAGATGCGCCGCGAGGTCGACCTCTCCAAGGTCATCGACCGGCCCGCCGGCGGCAAGGGCACCAACTACCTGATCGTCGGCTCCGACTCCCGCGACGGCATGTCCGCGGCGTTGAAGCAGAAGCTGCACACCGGCTCCGCCGAGGGCAAGCGGACCGACTCGATGATCCTGCTGCACGTCGGCGACAACGGGAACACGATGGTCTCGCTGCCGCGCGACTCGTGGATGACGATCCCCAGCTTCAAGGGCTCCCAGTCCGGAAAGCAGTTCCCGTCCCCGGGCAAGAACAAGCTGAACGCGGCGTTCTCCATCGACGGCCCGGAGCTGCTGGTCCGTACCGTCGAGGCCAACACCGGACTGCACATCGACCACTACGCGGAGATCGGCTTCGCGGGATTCGCGAACATCGTGGACGCGGTCGGCGGCGTGGAGCTCGACATCCCGCAGGACATCAAGGACAAGGACTCCGGCGCCGACTTCAAGAAGGGCAAGCAGACCCTCAACGGCCAGCAGGCCCTCGCCTTCGTACGCAACCGGCACGGTTACGCCGCCGGTGACCTGCAGCGCACCAAGAACCAGCAGAAGTTCCTGGCCGCCATCGCCAGCCAGACGGCGACCCCGACGACCCTCCTGAACCCCTTCAAGCTGTACCCGGTGATGGGCGCGGGCCTGGACACCCTGATCGTCGACAAGGACATGGGCCTGTTCGACCTGGCCGACATGTTCTGGGCGATGAAGGGCATCACCAGCGGCAGCGGCCTCTCCATGAACATGCCGGTCTCGGGCGACGGCCCCCAGACCTCCCTGCTCTGGGACAAGCCGAAGGTCACGCAACTCGTGAACGAGCTGAAGAACGACGAGAAGGTCACGGTCAAGTAGCCGCCCGGCAGTTGGCGCACGAACGGCCCCCGCAATCATGCGGGGGCCGTTCGTATGTGTGCAGGTCAGCGGCGCTTTCCGGAGGCCGGGCCGCTCGCTGGAGCCGCTGAGCCGCTGGGCCGCTGGGCCGCTGAAGTCTCGCTACGGAAGGTTCCGCGACATCACGATCCGCTGGACCTGGTTCGTGCCTTCGTAAATCTGCGTGATCTTCGCGTCGCGCATCATCCGCTCGACCGGGTAGTCGCGGGTGTAGCCGTAGCCGCCGAGGAGCTGGACGGCGTCGGTGGTGATCTCCATCGCGACGTCGGAGGCGAAGCACTTGGCGGCGGCGCCGAAGAACGTCAGGTCGCTGTCGAGGCGCTCGGACTTGGCGGCGGCCGAGTAGGTCAGCTGGCGGGCGGCCTCCAGCTTCATGGCCATGTCGGCCAGCATGAACTGGACGCCCTGGAACTCGGCGATCGCCTTGCCGAACTGCTTGCGCTCCTGGACGTAACCCTTCGCGTAGTCGAGGGCGCCCTGCGCGATGCCGAGGGCCTGGGCCGCGATGGTGATGCGGGTGTGGTCCAGGGTCTTCATCGCCGTGGCGAAGCCGGTGCCCTCCTCGCCGATCATGCGGTCCAGCGGGATGCGGACGTTGTCGAGGTAGACCTCGCGGGTCGGCGAGCCCTTGATGCCGAGCTTCTTCTCGGGGGCGCCGAAGGAGACGCCCTCATCGCCCTTCTCGACGACGAAGGCGGAGATGCCCTTCGAGCGCTTCTCCGGGTCGGTCACGGCCATCACCGTGTAGTACTCGGACTCGCCCGCGTTGGTGATCCAGCGCTTCACGCCGTTGAGGACCCAGAAGTCGCCGTCGCGCACGGCCTTGGTCTTCATGCCGGCCGCGTCCGAACCCGCGTCGGGCTCGGAGAGGCAGTACGAGAACATGCCGTCGCCCTTGGCCAGCGGGCCCAGGTACTTCTTCTTCAGCTCCTCGGAGCCGGAGAGGATCACCGGGAGCGAGCCGAGCTTGTTCACCGCGGGGATGAGGGAAGAGGAGGCGCAGACCCGCGCGACCTCTTCGATCACGATGACGGTCGCGAGCGCGTCGGCTCCCGCGCCGCCGTACTCCTCCGGCACGTGCACGGCGTGCAGGTCGTTGGCCACCAGCGCGTCGAGCGCCTCCTGCGGGAAGCGGGCCTGCTCGTCGACCTCAGCCGCGTACGGGCCGATCTTGGCCTCGGCGAGCGAGCGGATGGCGTCGCGGAGCATGTCGTGCTCCTCGGACGGGCGGTACAGGTCGAAATCCGAGTTGCCAGCCGTTCCGGCCAAGGTCTCTCACTCCCCAAGGGACGCTAACTACCGTTAAGTAACCTAATTTTAGAGGGCTGGGCCGCCGCAGGCATACGTGAGCTTGGCGACAGCCCGAAAGAGGGCTTCGCCGGGGCCCGACTATGCTCGGGCAGCGCGTTTGTCGCCCGTACGCCCGAGCCCGCCTCCCCGAGCCGCACTTCCAGGAGCACCGCATGGCCCTCAAGATCACCGTGATCGGCACCGGATACCTCGGAGCGACCCATGCCGCGGCCATGGCGGAGCTGGGGTTCGAGGTGCTGGGCCTCGACGTGGTGCCGGAGAAGATCGAGATGCTCGCGCGCGGGCGCGTCCCCATGTACGAGCCCGGCCTTGAGGAACTGCTGGCCAAGCACGTCGCGGGCGTCGAGGGCTCCAGCGGGCGGCTGCGGTTCACCACCTCCTGGGAGGAGGTCGGCGCGTTCGGCGATGTGCACTTCGTGTGCGTGAACACCCCGCAGAAGCACGGTGAGTACGCCTGTGACATGTCGTACGTCGACGCCGCCTTCGGCTCGCTCGCACCGCAGCTGCGGGACGGCGCGCTGGTCGTGGGCAAGTCGACGGTGCCGGTCGGCTCGGCAGCCCGGCTCGCCGCGGGTCTGCCCGAGGGCGTGGAGCTGGCGTGGAACCCCGAGTTCCTGCGCGAGGGCTTCGCCGTCCAGGACACCCTGCACCCGGACCGGATCGTGGTCGGCGTGGAGAGCGAGCGGGCCGAGAAGCTCCTTCGCGAGATCTACGCGGTGCCGGTCGGCGAAGGGTCGCCGTTCGTGGTCACCGACTTCCCGACCGCCGAGCTGGTCAAGACCGCCGCGAACTCCTTCCTCGCCACCAAGATCTCGTTCATCAACGCCATGGCCGAGGTGTGCGAGGCCGCCGACGGCGACGTGGTGAAGCTGGCCGAGGCCATCGGGCACGACGAGCGCATCGGCAAGAAGTTCTTGCGGGCCGGCATCGGCTTCGGCGGGGGCTGCCTGCCCAAGGACATCCGGGCATTCATGGCGCGGGCCGGCGAGCTCGGCGCCGACCAGGCGCTGACCTTCCTGCGCGAGGTCGACTCGGTCAACATGCGGCGCCGCGGCCACATGGTGGAGCTGGCCCGCGAGGCGGTGGGCGGCGAGACCTTCCTCGGCAAGCGGGTCGCCGTCCTCGGCGCCACCTTCAAGCCCGACTCCGACGACGTACGGGACTCCCCCGCGCTGAACGTCGCCGGGCAGATCCACCTTCAGGGCGGCCAGGTCACGGTGTACGACCCGAAGGGCATGGACAATGCCCGCCGCCTCTTCCCCACGCTCGGCTACGCCGATTCCGCGCCCGCGGCGGTGCGCGGCGCCGATGTCGTCCTGCACCTGACCGAATGGCGCGAGTTCCGCGACCTCGACCCCGCCGAGCTCGCCCCGGCCCCGGCCGGCCGGATCATCCTGGACGGACGCAACGCGCTCGACCCCGCCAAGTGGCGGGACGCGGGCTGGACCTACCGCGCGATGGGCCGCCCGCGCGCCTGATCAGAGAACCTGTGCCTGACCGGGTCCGTCCAGCTCTTCGATCGTGGCGGTGGACGCGATGCTCCGGGCGCCGCGGGCGGTGAACTCCGCGTCGCGGACGACCCGGGCGAGGTTCTCCCAGGTCAGGGCCGCGATTTCGGGGTCGGTCCAGCCACGCCCGAGGAGTTCCGCGATCAGCGTCGGATAGCAGGACGCGTCTTCGAGGCCCTGGGTGCGCGGTGCGCCCGTGATCATCCCGTACGTTCCCGAGAGGCCCACGTGGCGGGGCCCGGCCACCTCGCACACCCGCTCGATGTGGTCGGCCACATCGTGGACGGAGACGGTCCCGCCGGTCCGCTCGATCTGCTCCGGGGCGAAGCTCACCAGGCACACGCCGTTGTGCGCTCCGATCTCGGCGAGCAGGTCGTCCGAGGCGTTCAGCGGGTGCTCGGTGAGGGAGGCCGCCGCCGAGCGGGAGAGCAGCGCGGGGGCCCTGGAGTTGCCGAGCGTGCGGCGCCAGGTGTCGGGGGTGGCGCCGCAGAGGTCGAGGAGCATCCCGAGCCGGTTCGACTCCCGCACCACTTCGAGCCCGAAGCGGCTGAGCCCCGGCTCGGTCCAGCGGGTGCCCGGGGTGAGCGAAAGAGCCCGCACCCCCAGCAGGTGGAAGGACCGGAGCGTACCCAGCGAATCACCGAGCGCGTGCGCGGCGACCGGGCCGAGGAACGAGGCGATGCGGCCGCAGTTGCGGGCCTCGGCGAGGTCCCCCGCGGACAGCGCGAGCCGCAGGCCCTCCGGGTAGGAGGCGACCAGGCAGCGGATCCGGTCGAGGCGTTCGAGGGTGTTGCCGACCGGGTCGGGGCGGTCGCCCTCGGCGGTCAGCGCCCAGAACTGCGCGCCGACGCCGCCGGCCCGCAGCCGCGGGATGTCCGTGTCGAGGCAGCTCTCGCCGGCCTCCAGATCGTGCCAGGGGATCAGCGCGAGCGCCCTCGCCAGGCTGTTGTGGCCGTCGGCCACGGGGTGCGCGGCGAGCAGCGTGCGGGCCCGGTCGAGGTCGTGGCCGCCGTCCTCCGGGGCGGGGGCGGGGTCGTGGTCCTGCTCCTGCTCCTGCTCCGGCGGCGCGGCCTGCGCCGGCTCGTCGAGTTCGCCGACCGCCGGGGTGTCCTGGGGGTCGTCCTGCAGATCTGCCATGACGGGCTCCCGGTGTCGGCGGTGACGGCAGGTCGTCACCACGGTGTCACGCCGGGCGACGGCGGTCGCGGCGGGCGGGGCGTTCGGGGGACTTCCCCGCCCCGCCCTTCCCAGGGGGGTGTCCGGCGGATCACGGCCGGACATCCCCCAGCTCCCTGGTCAGCCGTCCAGCTGGGCCAGCGTCGCGTTCGAGGGACCCCGCTGGGCGCGCAGCTCCCTCGACACCGACTCCGCGTCCCGCAGCACCCGTACCGCGTTCTGCCACGTCAGCTTCGCCAGGTCGGTCGGGGACCAGCCGCGGAAAAGGAGTTCGGCGATCAGGTTCGGGTAGCCAGACACGTCGTCCAGGCCGGACGGGGTGAACGCCGTGCCGTCGTAGTCGCCGCCGATGCCGATGTGGTCGACGCCGGCCAGCTCGCGCATGTGGTCCAGGTGGTCCGCGACCGTCGCGGCCGTGGCGACGGGGCGGGGGTTCGCCGCCTCGAAGGCCTCGTGGAGCTTCATCGCCTGGGGCGAGGTGTCGAGGTGGTGCAGGCCGTGCGCGCGCAGGTTCTCGTCGGCTGCCTGGGTCCAGGCCACCGCCGCGGGCAGGATGAACTTCGGTACGAAGGTCGCCATCGCCACCCCGCCGTTGGACGGCAGCTGGGCGAGCACGTCGTCCGGGATGTTGCGCGGGTGGTCGCAGATCGCCCGCGCCGAGGAGTGCGAGAAGATCACCGGCGCCACGGACGTGGCCAGCGCCGCCCGCATCGTCGTCGCCGCCACGTGCGAGAGGTCGACCAGCATGCCCATGCGGTTCATCTCGCGGACGACCTCGTGGCCGAAGGGCGAGAGGCCGCCCACGCCCGGCTCGTCCGTCGCCGAGTCCGCCCACGCGAGGTTGTCGTTGTGGGTCAGCGTCAGGTAGCGCACGCCGAGCGCGTACAACGCCCGCAGCGTGGCGAGGGAGTTGTTGATGGAGTGGCCGCCCTCGGCGCCCTTGAGCGAGGCGATGCGGCCCTCGGCGCGGGCCGCCTCCATGTCGTCCGCGGTGAGCGCGGGCGCCAGGTCGCCGGGGTAGCGGGCCAGGAGCTGGTCGACGCAGTCGATCTGCTCCAGGGTCGCGCTGACCGCCTCGTCGCCCGCCAGGTCGGTACGGACGTACACGGACCAGAACTGCGCGCCGACCCCGCCGGACCGCAGCCGCCCCAGGTCGGTGTGGGTGCGGCCGGTCAGATCGGTCGCGATGTCGCAGCGGTCGAGGTCGTACCCGGCCTTCTTGCGCAGCGCCCAGGGCAGGTCGTTGTGGCCGTCGACGACGGGGTGGCGGGCGAGCAGCACGCGGGCTTCTTCGAGATGAGTCATGGCACTCACTTTCCGAATCCGAACGCGCCCGAACCCTCGACCTTCGTCCGGAGCCGCTTGCCCTTCTCCATCGCCTGGTCGCCCAGCTCCTGCTGGAACTCCCGCATGCGCGCGAGGAGTTCGGGGTCCTGCGTGGCCAGGATGCGGGCGGCGAGCAGGCCCGCGTTGCGCGCGCCGCCGACCGAGACCGTCGCCACCGGGACGCCCGCGGGCATCTGCACGATGGAGAGCAGCGAGTCCATGCCGTCCAGGTACTTCAGCGGGACGGGCACGCCGATGACGGGCAGCGGGGTGACCGAGGCGAGCATGCCGGGCAGATGGGCGGCGCCGCCCGCGCCCGCGATGATCGCCTTCAGACCGCGGCCCGCGGCCTGCTCGCCGTACGCGATCATCTCGCGCGGCATCCGGTGCGCGGAGACGACGTCCACCTCGTACGGGATCTCGAACTCGTCCAGCGCCTGGGCGGCGGCCTCCATGACCGGCCAGTCGGAGTCCGAGCCCATCACGATGCCGACGAGGGGGCCGTTTACGGGTGCGCTGCTCATTCGGTGATCGTTCCTCTGAGGTAGTCGGCCGCGTGGCGGGCCCGCTCGCGGACCTCCGCGAGGTCGTCGCCGTAGGTGTTGACGTGGCCCACCTTGCGGCCGGGCTTCACGTCCTTGCCGTACATGTGGATCTTGAGCTGGGGGTCGCGGGCCATGCAGTGCAGGTACGCGTAGTACATGTCCGGGTAGTCGCCGCCGAGCACGTTGCACATGACGGTCCACTTCGACCTCGGGCGCGGGTCGCCCAGGGGGAGGTCGAGGATGGCCCGGACGTGGTTGGCGAACTGCGAGGTGATCGCGCCGTCCTGGGTCCAGTGGCCCGAGTTGTGCGGGCGCATCGCCAGCTCGTTGACGAGGATGCGCCCGTCGGTCGTCTCGAAGAGCTCGACCGCGAGGTGGCCGACCACGCCCAGTTCCGAGGCGACGCGGAGCGCCAACTGCTGTGCCTGGCCCGCGAGTTCCTCGCTGAGCCCCGGCGCCGGCGCGATCACGGTGTCGCAGACCCCGTCGACCTGGATGGACTCGACGACGGGGTACGCCACCGCCTGGCCGTGCGGCGAGCGCACGACGTTGGCCGCCAGCTCCCGTACGAAGTCCACCTTCTCCTCGGCGAGGACCGCGACGCCCGCCTTGAAGGCGTCCGCCGCGTCCGCCTCGGAGCGCACGAACCACACGCCCTTGCCGTCGTAGCCGCCGACCACCGTCTTGAGGATCACCGGGAAACCGGCGCCCTCCGCCGCGAACGCGGACACGTCCGCCGGGTCCGCCACGATGCGGTGGCGGGGGCAGGGCGCACCGATCTCCGAGAGCTTCGCGCGCATCACCCCCTTGTCGTGGGCGTGCACCAGCGCGTCGGGCCCCGGCCGGACGACGATGCCGTCCGCTTCCAGGGCCCGCAGGTGCTCGGTGGGTACGTGCTCGTGATCGAAGGTGATCACGTCACAGCCGCGCGCGAAGTCACGCAGCGTGTCCAGGTCGCGATAGTCGCCGATGACGACGTCGCTCACCACCTGGGCCGCCGAGTCCTGAGGGGTGTCACTGAGGAGCTTGAATCTGATGCCGAGGGGGATGCCCGCCTCGTGGGTCATGCGGGCGAGCTGACCGCCGCCGACCATGCCGACTACCGGGAACGTCACGCCTCCAGGGTATCCGCCGCCTCGGCGGGGCCCGTCGGGCCGGGTCCACCGGGCACTCTCGGGTGCCCACAGGCGTTGCACAGGGGTGGTGGTTAGCATGGGCGGGTTGACTGGCACGACAAGCACACCGACTCGGACGGGGCTGGGACGATCACCATGAGTGCACGGGACGCGTTGCCTACGCGACTGCGACTGCTCGTCCGCGAGGTCGCCAAGTTCGGCGCGGTCGGCGGGCTCGGGGTGCTCGTGAACATGGGCGCCTTCAACCTGCTGCGGCACGCCACCGACCTCCAGGTGGTACGGGCCAGTCTGCTGGCCACCGCGATCGCGATCGCCTTCAACTACGTGGGCTTCCGCTACTTCGCCTACCGCGACCGCGAGAACAGCGGGCGGGCCCGTGAGCTGACCCTGTTCCTGCTGTTCAGCGTGGTCGGCGCGGTGATAGAGAACGGCATCCTGTACGCGGCGACGTACGGATTCGGCTGGAACAGCCCGTGGCAGAACAACTTCTTCAAGTTCCTCGGCATCGGGCTCGGCACGCTGTTCCGGTTCTGGTCCTACCGCACCTGGGTGTTCCGCGCGCTGCCCGCCAGGGAGGCCGTACAGACGGCGGAATCGTTTCTCGACTCCCCCAGGCCCGCCGTCCCCGCCAAGCGCTGAGCGCGTCCGCTGAGCCCCCGCACGGAGGGCTCGGAGCGGTGCGCGGCCCTATCGGATCGTCGTCCGCTCCGTCGGCTCCCGGCGCCCCCGCGCCTCCCGGCTGAGGAACAGCGCGAACACCGCCGGCTGCTGCTGGAGCATTTCGAGCCGGCCGCCGTCGGCCTCCGCCAGATCGCGAGCGACCGCCAGGCCGATGCCCGTGGAGTTGCGGCCGCTGATGGTCCGCTCGAAGATCCGCGCCCCGAGGTCGGGCGGCACACCGGGGCCCTCGTCGGTGACCTCGACCACGGCCTGGTTGCCGGTGACGCGGGTCCGCACCGCGACCGTGCCGCCGCCGTGCATCAGTGAGTTCTCGATCAGCGCGGCGAGCACCTGGGCGACCGCGCCCGGCGTGCCGACCGCCTTCAGACCCGTCTTCCCCGAGCGCACGATCGCGCGGCCCGCGCTGCGGTAGGCCGGGCGCCACTCCTCCAACTGCTGTTTGACGACCTCGTCCAGGGAGAAGACCACGGCCGAACCGGTGCGCGGGTCACGGTTGTTGGTGAGGAGGCGCTCCACCACGTCGGTGAGCCGCTCGACCTGGGTGAGCGCGATCGTGGCCTCTTCCTTGACCGTGTCGAGGTCGTCGGTGAGGGCGATCTCCTCAAGCCGCATGGAGAGCGCGGTCAGCGGCGTACGCAACTGGTGCGAGGCGTCCGCGGCGAGCCTTCGTTCGGCGGTGAGCATCCGGCCGATCCGGTCGGCGGAGGAGTCGAGCACATCGGCGACCCGGTCCAGCTCGGGCACGCCGTACCGCTTGTGGCGCGGCCGCGGGTCGCCCGAGCCGAGCCGCTCGGCGGTCTCGGCGAGGTCGGTGAGCGGGGAGGTCAGCCGGTTCGCCTGGCGTACGGCCAGGAGCACCGCGGAGACGATGGCGAGCAGGGCCACCGCGCCGATGACCAGCAGGGTGCGGCCGACCTCCTGGGTGACCGTGGAGCGGGACTCCTCGACCAGGACGGACTCGCCGCGCTCGCCCTCGGCGGTGCCCTTGATGACGGAGTCCTCGGGCTGCTGGCCGATCTCGATCACCGGGCGGCCGGGGATCGAGATGCGGGCGTACCGCTTGGGGTCGATCTGCTCGGTCAGGACCTGCGAGTTGACGATCTCGTTCGCCAGGGTGCGGCTGTCGACGACGGAGACCAGCCGCAGTGCCTCGGAGTTCACGCTCTCCTGGGCGCTGCTGCTGATGGTCCGCGTCTCGACGATGACGAGGGAGACGCCGAAGACCGCGATCACCACGAGCACGACCGCGAGGGTGGAGTTGATCAGTCGACGGCGCATGCTCGGCTGTGCTCTAGCTCTTCTCGAAGCGGAAACCGACACCGCGCACGGTGGCGATGTAGCGCGGGTTGGCCGCGTCGTCGCCGAGCTTCTTGCGCAGCCACGAGATGTGCATGTCGAGCGTCTTGGTCGAGGACCACCAGGTGGTGTCCCAGACCTCGCGCATCAGCTGGTCGCGGGTGACGACCCGGCCCGCGTCCCGCACCAGGACCCGCAGCAGGTCGAACTCCTTGGCGGTGAGCTGGAGCTCCTCGTCGCCCATCCACGCGCGGTGCGACTCGACGTCGATCCGCACGCCGTGGGTGGCGGGCTGGGGGACCGGCTCGGTGGCGCCGCGCCGCAGCAGCGCCCGGACCCTGGCCAGCAGTTCGGCGAGGCGGAAGGGCTTGGTCACGTAGTCGTCGGCGCCGGCGTCGAGGCCGACCACGGTGTCCACCTCGTCGGCGCGGGCGGTGAGCACGAGGATGGGGACGGTGTGCCCCTCGGAGCGCAGCCTCCGGGCGACTTCGAGGCCGTCCATGCCGGGGAGCCCCAGGTCGAGCACGACCAGGTCGGCGCCCCCCTGCAGTCCGGCGTCGAGGGCGGTCGGGCCGTCCTCGCGCACCTCGACCTCGTAACCCTCCCTGCGCAGGGCGCGGGCCAGTGGCTCCGAGATGGACGCGTCGTCCTCGGCGAGCAGTACACGGGTCATGGGGGTGATGGTAGTCCGCGGCGGCGACAACGCGTGAGGTGATCCACCCACCCTGGGGGTCTACACCACGATCTTGTTTGACACCTTCGAATTGGGGTCAGTGGTTCCAGGTATGCCTGTGATCCATCTCTCAAGTCCTTCCATATGCCGCAGTCTCGTGACGTATGGTGTGCCAACGCCTATAGCACTACTCAAGGACCTTTGGCCTGCTTGGCGCGCCAAAGGTCTCTTTTCTGCACAAGACCGGCCCTGCCGGTCTTGAGACCAGTGAATGACCTACGGGCCGGGCCCCAGCGCGACGAAGCGCCGGGGCGTGGATCCCGGTGTGGCCTGTCCTTACCGCCTCCCCCACGGAGCGGACCCCATGGGCGTTGGGGGGACAGCCCCCCTGCCGGTGCCGGCCCTCCCCCACCGGGCGCGACTCAACGCTCACGAAGCGCGCGTCCCGAGCAAGCAAGGATCGACCATGGCGTCCAGCCTGACGAAGGACTCGGCCAGCACCACTGGTACCGAGAAGACCTTCTTCGGCCACCCCCGCGGCCTGGCCACTCTGTTCATGACCGAGATGTGGGAGCGATTCTCCTACTACGGCATGCGTGCGCTTCTCATCTACTACCTGGTCTCGGGCGGCGCGGACGCCGCCACGGGCAGCCAGGGCGGCGGCCTCGCCATGACCACCGCGACGGCGACGGCGATCTACTCCGTCTACGTCTCGATGGTCTACCTGATGGCCATGCCGGGCGGATGGTTCGGCGACCGCGTCTGGGGTGCCCGCAAGACCGTTGCCATCGCAGGCTTCGTGATCATGGCCGGCCACTTCTCGCTCGCGATCCCCGGCCAGGCGATGTTCTTCGTCGGCCTGATCCTGGTCGCGGTCGGCTCCGGCCTCCTCAAGGCCAACATCTCCACGATGGTCGGCCACCTGTACGACGGCCCCGAGGACTCGCGCCGCGACGGTGGCTTCACGCTCTTCTACATCGGCATCAACCTGGGTGCCTTCGTGGCGCCGTTCGTGGTCGGCACGATCGGCAAGGAGCACAACTGGCACTTCGGCTTCGCGCTCGCGGCGATCGGCATGGGCCTGGGCCTGACCCAGTTCCTCATCGGCACCCGCAACCTGAGCCCGAAGAGCAGCATCGTTCCGAACCCGCTGAGCGCGGAGGAGCGCAAGAGCGTCCTCACCAAGGTCGCCCTCGCCGTCCTGGGTGTCGCGGTCTTCTACGGTGCCATCGTGGCCCTCGGCGCGTACACGCTGAACTGGGCGCTGGTCCCGCTGACGCTGGCCGGTCTGCTCATCCCGATCGCCGTTCTGACGCGCATCAAGCGCGACAAGGACCTGTCGGTGACCGAGCAGACGAAGATGAGCGCCTACATCTGGTTCTTCATCGCCGCCGCCGTCTTCTGGATGATCTACGACCAGGGTGGTTCGACCCTGTCGCTGTTCGCGGACGGCAAGACCGCGGACTCCGTGTTCGGCCTCGGCTTCTCGGCCACCTGGTACCAGTCCCTGAACCCGCTGTTCGTGATGGCGCTCGCACCGGTCTTCGCGTGGCTGTGGCTGTGGCTGGCGCGCAAGAACCAGGAGCCCAACACCATCGTGAAGTTCGCGATGGGCCTGGTGCTCATCGGTGCGTCGTTCTTCGTCTTCATCTTGCCGATGAACATGGCGGGCGACGGCACGAAGGTCAGCCCGATGTGGCTGGTGTCGATCTACATGATCCAGACCATCGGCGAGCTGTGCCTGTCCCCGGTCGGCCTCTCGGTCACCACGAAGATGGCGCCGCAGAAGTACGCCTCCCAGATGATGGGTATCTGGTTCCTCGCCGTCACCGCCGGTGACTGCGTCACGGGCCTGCTCTCGCTGGGCGGGGTGAGCCTCGACGGCATCGGGGTCATCGGCCTCGAAGCGGCCGCGGCGGCCCTCGCCGGCCTGGCGGTCTACATGTACCGCAACAAGGTCAAGGCAATGATGGGCAGCGTCCACTGACGCACGCCGCACAGTAGTTGAAGGGCCGCCGCACCGATCCGGTGCGGCGGCCCTTCGGCGTTGCTGAGCGGTCTTGCGGAAGTCCGGTGCGCCACCGCCCGCGGAGCGCCTAGCGCGTACCCCGCAGCCGCCGCCACGGGGTGAAGGTGAAGATCGCCCCGCCCAGCAGGATCACCGTGCCGGCCACCAGGCCGAGCGCGCGCAGGGCGCCGTTGTCGCTCGCGCCGGTCTGGGCCAGACCGCCGGAGGACGAGGAACCCGCGCTGGTGGCGGAGCCCGCCGTGCCCGCCGAGCCGCTGCCGCCGGCCGCGCCGCCGGGCTGGGCCGACGTGTCGAGTTCCAGCGAGACCGGCGCCGAGCCCGAGACCTTGCACGGGATGTGGATCGGCGCGCCGCCCAGGGTGACGTCGATGGACAGATCACCGGGGCTCAGCGTCGACTTGCCGGAGGCGCCCGGCTTGTAGGCGCCCGTCATGTCGGTGAGGCTGACCGGGGCGCCCGCCTTGATCGGGTCGGGGTTCGCGGGGCCGGTGACCGCCACCGAGCCCTTGTCCGCGCCGCCCACCGCGACCTGCATGGACGGCTTGAGGGCGCCCGCCGGAAGATCGGCCGGGCTGTTCATGACGCCCTTGGCGGTCTTGACGGTGAGGTCGTAACTGCCGCCGTTCTTCTTGGCGTTGATGGTCACCTTGGACTGGATACTGGCCGGTCCCGGCGACTGGCAGGCGAAGTCGACGGCGACTTCCTTGCCGGGGAAGTCGCTCTGGCCGCCGCTGCCGCCGGTCGTGCCGCCGGAGCCCGTGTCACCCCCGGTCGCCGAGCCCCCGGTGGACCCGCCGGTCGTAGTGCCCCCGCTCGCGGAGCCCCCGGTCGTGCCGCCCGAGGTCGTGGTGCCGCCAGCCGTCGAACCTCCGGAGCTGCCACCCGCCGTCGAGCCCCCGGTGGTGCCGCCCGCCGTCGAACCTCCGGAGGTACCGCCCGAGGTCGTGCCGCCGCCGTCCGTCACCTTGATCGTGGCGCCGACCGCGACCTTCTCCTTCGGGGTGCACTTGGTGTCCGTCGACATGATCTGGTTGACGTTGATGTTGTACGCGTCCGGCGTCAGCGTGACGTCGCCCGCCTTGGTCAGCTTCAGCTTGGCCGTCATGTCCGGCAGGATCATCGGGCTGTTCTTGGGGATCGGCGGGTTCTGCCGGGGGCCCTTCATGGGGATGTCGGCACTCTGCGCGCCGCCCGCCTTGAGGGTGCCGGTCGGCTGGACGACGTCCTTGTTGAGGTCGAGGACGTTGGGGTTGTTGGACGCGGCCTGGGTGAACTTCCAGACGACGTCCACCACGTCGCCCACCTTGGCCGTGGCGGGCGCGGTGATCTGCACCTTCGTCGTCCCCTCGACCGGCGGCAGGCCGGAGATGGACGGCGGTATGCATTCGGTGGCGTACGAGACTTCGGCTGCTTGTGCGGGGCCTGCGGCCAGCATGATCCCCGCGCCGCCGAGCATCAGCGCGACACCGGCCGCGCTCATCCTCCGTTGCGTGGTCACGAATTTCCCTTCGTCGTGGGACGGTACGGACGGTTGGGGTCGTTCTCGAACGGTGCGGAGTCGGGGGTGAACCACGGCAGCGCGGCCGTGGTCGCGGGCGGATCGGGCGCGGCGGGCTCGGGCTCGGGCTCGGCGGGAGCCGC
Organism: Streptomyces sp. NPDC050485; assembly: GCF_044458185.1. NCBI lineage: Bacteria > Bacillati > Actinomycetota > Actinomycetes > Kitasatosporales > Streptomycetaceae > Streptomyces > Streptomyces sp. NPDC050485. The sequence goes on from NZ_JBITHR010000026.1 coordinate 51,987, forward strand.
CTTCCGGTCGCCGGACGGGCGCACCGACTTGGGTACTTTCAGGGTGAGTTCGGGCAGCTGTACGCCGCGGTGCCGGCCGGGGCCGACGCGGCTGCCCTCGCGCGGGCGCAGCCGGTCCACCACGGCCATCCCGATGCGGAAGACCGCGGCGGGCACCACCAGGCAGAGCAGGATCCAGAAGAAGGTGACGCCCCAGGGTCGGTCCACCCCCCACGGCTGGGTGACCAGCAGCTTCTTCGCGTACTGGAGCGAGATCTGGTAGTCGCCGTGGGCGCCCGCCGACAGCTCGAAGGCCAGCTTGATCTCGGCCTTCTGGCCGGGCTGGATGGTCCCCTTCCACTGGTGGTCCTCCCATTGCGGGGCGAACACGCCGTGGGCGGTGCCGAGCTGGAAGACGGGGTCCTTGACGGTGCCCGAGCCGAGGTTGCCGACGGTGAAGACCAGGGTGCGTCCGGGCGGCGCTCCGAACCAGGTCAGCAGGGAACTGCTGCCGTCGAGGCGGGGCTCGGCGAGCACCGCGAGTTTCCCGTCGCCACTCTGGTCGGGCAGCGGCGCCACCGGATGCCCGGTGATCTTCAACTCCGTGTCCACGACGGCCTGTTCGCCCTGCACGGTCGCAACATGGACGACGCAGGGGCACGGCTTGGGCGGCGGGGCGGCCGGGAGCACCTTGCTGAAGGCGCCCTTGGCGTCGGTGGTGACGGCCTGGCCGTCGGCGTTGGAGCAGGAGTTGGTGCCGCCGATGACGCCGAGGCCGGGGGTGGACTGCCCGCACACCAGCAGCATGAGGAGGGCGCCGGGCCGCCAGGCCCGGCCGGTGACGGTGACGTCGGCCCCCTTGGCGGCCTCGGCCGGGGAGAGCGCGACGCTGGGCTTGGCGTCGTCGGCGTACGAGGGCCCGGCCATCGGCAGCGCGAGGAGGCCGAGCAGCAGCAGGGCGAGGGTCGCGCCCCTCAGGGGTGACGTCACCGAAGAGCTCCTGTCTGCGCCAACTCGCGTTCCACAACTGGTACTTCGCCGGACCCCGCACGCCGTCTGCGCCGGACGAGCCGGAAGGCCGCGGCCCCGCCCGCGAGCAGCACCAGAGCGGTCCCGGCGACCGCGCCCCACGGCACGAACGTGGCCGTCGCGGCGGCGGCGGAGTGGGCACCGCCCTGCGCGGTGACGTCGAGGCTGACGGTGACCCGGTCGAGGGCGGGCGGGTGCGGCCAGGGTTCGGTCAGCTCGACGCGCTGACCGGGCAGGAGCTCGACGGGCAGGGCCTTGGCGGGGCGGTCGAGGGTCCGGCCGAACACTCCGTCGGCGCGCACGGCGAGACGCGGGGCCAGGGTGGCGTTGCCCCGGTTGACCAGGGCGTAGCGGATGAGGTGCCGGCCCTTGTCGATGCGTACGGACTCGACGGTCAGGGCGGACAACGTGGGCCCCGCGACGCGGAGTTGGACGCGCACGCCCACCTCGCGGGCGCCCGCTGCTGCGACGAGGGCCGCGGGGTGGTCGCCGGGTTCCGCACCGGCCGGGACGGTGACGGCGAACGGCACGTCGGCGCGGGTGTGCGGCGGGATCCGCACCTCGGGTGCGGCGAGCGCGATCCAGGGGTCGGGCGCCTCGCGCACGGCGAACGACCCGTTCGCGGTGTTGTACGCGGCGGCGCCGCGCAGTCTCAGGGTCAGCGGCGTGCCGGACGGGTTGCTCAGCGAGACCTTGTCCTCAAAGACCGTGCCGGGGGCGCCCTCCAGATAGAAGCAGGGCCTCCCGTCGGTGCTCGGGCGGGTCCCGCCGCCGGATGCGGGCGCGGCGGTCCAGTCCCCGCTCGCTGCCGGTGCGGCCTGCGCGGCGGGCACCGAGAGCGCGCACAGCAGCAGGGCCGTGGCCGGCAGGGCCAGGCGGATCGGACGCATCGGCGGCTCCTCGGGTGCGAGGGGATCCCCTTGCGGGGGCGTACGGGAGTGGAAGGTCAGAGCCTGTGTCTAAACCCCGTCCGGATCAGGCCCGCTGGTTGCGCCGGGTCAGCCACAGCACTCCGGCCGCGCCCATCAGGACGACCGTGCCGCCGAGGGTGCCGAGCGCGAAGGCCGAGTCGAGGGGGCCCGTCTTGGGGAGGGCGTCCGGGCCGCCCGAACCGCCGGCGGACGCGCTCGCGCCGCTGACGTCCAGTTCAAGGGAGGGACCGGGGCTGTTGCCGGGGGTGCAGGTCGTGGTGGTGCCCAGCGCCTTGATGGTGAGGATCCCGGCGGTGAAGGTGACCTTGCCGTTGGCCTTCGGCTGGTACGTGCCCGACAAGTCGCTGATTTTGATGGGGGTGTTGGCGGGGATCTCGGCCGCGTTGGCCGGGCCCGAGACCGCGACCGTGCCCTTGTCGGCGCCGCCCAGATTGATCACGGCGCTCGGGTTCATCGCGCCCGCGCCGAGCGCGACCGGGCTGGAGGAGACGCCCTTCTGGAAGGACATGGTGACTTTGTAGGAACTGCCGCTCTTGACCGCCTGGATGTCGATGGGCGACACGGCGCTCTTCGCGCCGATCGGCGTCTGGCAGTTGTAGTTGACGTCCACGACGGAGGCCTGGGCCGCTGGGGCGGTGATCAGCACCACCGAGCCCGCCACCGCCGTCGCCAGCGCGAGGGCTGTCCTCTTCTGGTACGACACCTCGAATTCCCCTTATGCCGGTTGAGCCGGAGGCCGCCAAGTTACTGACGGCACATCAGATTGGGCGCTCAAGGTACGCCGGGGACCTTGTCGAGGGAAGACAAAGAACAGGGCGGATCGATCTGCGGACACGCCGAAGGACCGGCGGTCCGAACCGCCGGTAACCGTGAACAGGAGTTACGCGGGTGCCGCGAGTTCCGCCCAGACCGTCTTGCCGGCCACCCCCGGGGTGCGCACCACGCCCCAGTCGAGGCACAGCCGCTGCACTATGAACATGCCGTGCCCGCCGGGCCGCCCCGCGCGGTGCGGGGTGCGGGGTGCGGGCTGGCCCGCACCGAGGTCGCTGACCTCCAGGCGCAGCACCTTCGCGGTGCGCGAGACCCGCAGCCCTTCGGGGCCCTCGGCGTGCAGACACGCGTTGGTGACCAGTTCGGAGACGACGAGCAGGACGTCCTCGGCGGCGGCCCGGCCTTCGGCGGTCGCCGACGGAAGCCAGCCCCAGTCGTAGAGGGCCTGGCGGGTGAAGTCGCGGGCGAGCGGGACGATGCCGCTCGCCCCGGCGAGCGCGAGGACGCGCGCGGACGCGACGGCGCCCGCGCCGTCGGCCTCCGGCGGTACGGCAGCGGACCCGGCGCCGTGGGGCTCGGGACCACGGTCGCCCGGCGTCTGCTCCCGGGTGGTGCTCATCAGCGCTTCACCTCACCGATTCGCCAACGTCTTCAGTGTGCTCTCCTGCCCGGACGTATCAGGGTCAGTCACACAGAGCTGTATCGAGCGAATCATGCACGGTGAAGACCGCCTCCGCCCCCGTGATCTCGAATACCCGCGCCACGACGGGCTGCATGGCCACGAGGTGGACCCCGCCGCCGAGCTCCTCCGCCTTCAGGCGGGCGCCGAGCAGGACGTTCAGTCCGGTGGAGTCGCAGAACTCCAGCTGCGAACAGTCCACGACGAGTCGCGTGCGCCCCCCGGCGATCGCGGCTTCCAGCGGTTCCCTGAGCAGGTCCGCGGTGTGGTGATCGAGCTCACCCACCGGGGCCAGCACCTCGCTGTGCCCCTCGGTGCGGACTCCGACCCTGAGCCGGCCCCTGTTGGTGCTGCCGACCGTGCCGCGGTCCATGCCGTCCCTCTTCGCCGAGCCGATTCGTCGTAACTTCCCAAGAACCCTACGCCTTCCCTACGCCTTCTGGAAGCCGAACATCCCACCAAAACGGGCATATGCGGACAAAGAGGCCTTGCGAGAGGCTACGTAAAGCGGGTAGGGGTAGTAGGGACAGCTATTCAACACGACCGGCCATGGAGGCGCCGCACACCGCGGAACACGTATGGGCATCGGCAGCCATATGCCGAGAACGATGGAGGAGACCCATGTCACCCCGGCTCGACGAATCGCACGATACGTCGATCAAGCAAGAACCGCACGACCACCCCCCGCAGGAACGACCGTACGAACCCGAGGGACTTGAGGGACTTCCCGAGATCCCGCCCTTCGCCGAGGTCGGCCCCGTCGACGCGCGGGCCCTGTCGAAGACGCTCTTCGCCCGTCTCGACACGCTCGAAGAGGGCACCCACGAGCACGCGTACGTACGCAACACCCTGGTCGAACTGAACCTGGCCCTGGTCAAGTTCGCCGCATCGCGCTTCCGCTCCCGCAGCGAGCCGATGGAGGACATCATCCAGGTCGGCACCATCGGCCTGATCAAGGCGATCGACCGGTTCGAGTTCGACCGCGGCGTGGAGTTCCCCACCTTCGCGATGCCGACCATCGTCGGTGAGATCAAGCGCTTCTTCCGTGACACCTCCTGGTCCGTACGGGTCCCGCGCAGGCTGCAGGAACTCCGGCTCGACCTGGCCAAGGCGGGCGACGAGCTCGCCCAGCAGCTGGACCGCTCGGCCACGGTGGGCGAGCTCGCCGAACGCCTCGGCATCACGAAGGAAGAGGTCGTCGAGGGCATGGCGGCGAGCAACGCGTACACCGCGAGCTCGCTCGACGCCCAGCCCGAGGAGGACGACTCCGAGGGCGCACTCACCGACCGCATCGGCTACGAGGACCACGACCTCGAAGGCGTCGAGTACATCGAGTCGCTGAAGCCATTGATCGCCGAACTCCCCACCAGGGACCGGAAGATCCTCTCACTGCGCTTCGTCGCCAACATGACGCAGTCCGAGATCGGCGAGGAGCTCGGCATCTCCCAGATGCACGTCTCACGGCTGCTCTCGCGCACCCTGCGAAAGCTCCGCAAGGGACTGACCGTCGTGGAGTGACGCACACCCGTGCGAAGGGCCCGTTCCGCCAAGGGACGGGCCCTTCCGCATTGTTGACGAAGCGGTGCGCACTGGGTCACATTGAGCGCTGGGGATGCGGGGGTCTGGGGGGACTTCATGGCGTACTTCACGGCGTACGGGAAGCTCGAAGAGCTGATGCGCGAACGGCTGGGGCGCGAATGCCTCTATGTGCCGTCCGGCCGGCTCGGTCTGTATGTGGCGCTCCGGCACTGGTGCCCGCCGGGCGGCCGGGTGCTGATGTCGCCGGTCAACGACGACGTCATCTTCTTCGTGGTCCTCGCGGCCGGGCTGCGGCCGGTGCAGGCACCCCTCGATCCGCACGACGGATCCATCGACCTGGCCGCCGTACCGGAATCCCTGTGGCCCCGGCTCTCCGCCGTCCTGACCACCAATCTGTACGGGAACCCCGACCCCGCGCCCGAACTGCGCGCCAGATGCGACCAGTTGGGGATTCCGCTCATCGAGGACGCGGCGCACGCCATCGGCAGCGAGACGGCCGGACGCGCGGTCGGCGGCTACGGGGACGCCGCCGCCTTCAGCCTCTCCAAGCACACCGCGGCCAAGGCGGGCGGCTTCCTCGCGATCGCCGACCCGGGCCTGCGCGAGGCCCTCACCAAGACCCGCGACGAACTGCTCACCCCGCCCCGGACCAGCACCGAACTCGCCTACTGGGCCCGGCCGTACGCGGAGGCGACGGTACGCGGACTGCGCCTGGCACCCGCCGCCTGGGCGGTGCTCAGGATGCTCGGGCAGCAGGAGCGCGCGGACATCCGGATGGCGCTGCGCCCCGACGAGCTGCGCCGCGCCGTCGGCGCCGCGCCGGGCCTGGCCGCCTTCCACTCCTGGGTACGGGTCGACATGCACGACTACCGGGCGAGCGCCGGAAGGCGCCGACTCGCCCGCGTCGAACGGAAGTTGGGGCGCCTGGACGCCGTACTCGACGCCCACCGCCGGGGCGCCGAGACCCTGCTCGCCACCGAATGGGCCCGGCCGAAGCCGGGGCCCGTGCAGCCGCTGTTCCGGGTACCGCTGCTCGTCGAGGACCGGGACGCGGCCCGCGCCGCGCTCGCCCGGGAGCGGATCACCGTGGGCTATCTGTACGACCCGCCGCTCGACGACTACGCGGGCGAGGCCTTCACCGACCTCTCCCCCGCCCCGGATGCCGGGCGATGGTTCGCCCAACACGCCCTGCCCGTCGACCCGTTGAAGGCCGAGCGCACCATCGGGGTGCTGCGGAAGGCGGGCATCCGGCCCGCGAGGGGCGGCCCCGCCGGTGTCTGACACGGCCAGAACCGGGATCGAGGACATCGCCGCCGTGCCGTCGTCCGACCCAGCCGTCGCCGCCGGCCCGCCACCCGCCCCGGACGGCAGCGGCGACTCGATGTTCCGCAACGCCTACGCACTGATGCTGTCCACCGCCGTATCGGCCGCGCTCGGCCTCGGCTTCTGGCTGGTCGCGGCCCGCTACTACAGCGAGGAGGCCGTCGGGCAGGGCTCGGCCGCCATCGCCGCGATGAAGCTGCTCGCCTCGATCACCGCCACCACCATGATCGGCGCGGTGGTCCGCTACGTACCGCGGGCCGGGCGCTCGACCGGGCCGCTGGTCCTGCGCGCCTATGTGGCCAGCACCGTCGTGGTGGCGGTGGCCTCCGTCGGCTTCCTGTTCACGCTGCCGCTGTGGGGCCCCTCGTACGAGCCGCTGTCCGGGCTCACCGCCGGGGTCATCTTCACGGTGTCGTCCGTGGCCTGGGCGGTCCTGACCCTTCAGGACGGCGTCCTCACCGGGCTGCGCAAGGCGATCTGGGTGCCGGTCGGCAACGCCGTGTTCTCGCTCACCAAGCTGCTCCTCCTCGCCGCCTGCGCGACCCTCGCCCTCGGCGTCTTCATCTCCTGGGTGGCGGCGATGGCGCTGTCCATCCTGCCGCTCGGCTGGCTCATCTTCCGCAGACTGATCCCCGCGCAGGCCACCGCCGACCGCGACCGGCCGGTCCCCGAACTCCGAGAGATCGGCCGCTTCCTGGCCGGCGACTCGGTCGGGGCGCTGTTCTCGCTCGCGATGATCAACCTGCTTCCGGTGATGGTCGCGGTGCGCTTCCCGGCCGCGCAGAACGGCTTCTTCTTCATCGCGTACACGGTCGGCGGAACCATGGAGTTCATGGCCATCAACATGGCCTCCTCACTCACCGCGCACTCCTCGCACAGCCCGGACAAGCTCGCCGACGGAGTGCGCGGCGCGCTGCGCCGGATGGCGCTCCTGCTGATCCCGGTCGTGCTCTTCCTGGTCCTGTTCGCCCGCCGGATCCTCGCCCCGTTCGGCGGCGACTACGCCCAACACGGCACGCTGGTCCTCCAGTTGCTGGCCGCCGCCGCAATCCCCCGGGTCGCCGTCGAGCTGTACATCGGCGTGCTGCGCGTGCAGGGGCGCACCGGCATGCTGGCGATCCTGCAGAGCGCGATGTGCACCCTGGTCCTCGGCAGCGCGGCGGCGCTGCTCGGCGTGTTCGGCATCTCCGGCGCGGGCTGGGCGCAGCTGTGCGCGATGACCGTGATGGCGCTGTGCTGTGTGCCCGGACTGCGCGGGGCACTCGCCGGACGCGCGGTGATCCATACCCCGGGCAGGCCCAAGTCCGAGGAGTACGGCACCAGTTGGGCCCGCCGGGCGCAGGCCGCCCGGGCCGAGGAGGCCCAGGAGTACGGCACCCGCTGGACCACCCAGACCGCGTATCTGCGCGGCGGCATGGACACCGCGACACCCGCGCTGGGCATCCCCGTGTACGTGCCCGGGGCCCACCCCGAACAGGGCTTCGCGACCACCCTGCACCTGCGCACCCTGCCGGAGCCCCAAGAGGGCGACGAGTCGCTGCTCACCACCGCGCTGTGGCTGCTGCTCGGCCTGGCGGCGGGACTGTTCTGGGTGCCGCTCTCGCGGGCCGCGGCCACCCCCGGCGCCAACCTCAACGGCACCGGCCTCCTGCACGCCCTGCCGCCGGTCAGCCTGACCGCGGGGGTGCTGCTCATCGTGGTGTGCAGCGCGGCGGTGTCGCTGTACCGGCCGCGCCCGGGGCTGCTCGCGGCCGGTCTGTGGGTGACCGTCGCGGGCCTGCACACCGCGCCGGTCATCCTCGGCGTGCAACCGGATCCGGTGTCCGGCCCCTGGCACGCCCAGCTCGCCCGGTTCCTCGCCGAGACCGCCGGGTTCGCCGACCGGAGCGGCGTGGAGCGCTGGCTGCCGCCGGCGCTGCAACTGCTGTGCCTGGCCCTGGCGACGGTGACCCTGCGCGCGCTTGGCGCGCACTGGCGGGTCACCTCGGTCGTGGTGTGGGTGCTCGCGGTGGCGGGCTGGGCGGCGCAGCAGACGTTCGCCGCGATCGCGCTGCCCGTCTTCGCCGGGCTGTGCGCGGCCACGGCGGCCGCCCTGGTCCACCGCTGGTTCCGCGACCGGGACGAACGCGCGGCGCCCGCGTAACGGGATCACCGTCCGGCCCCGGGTTTGGCACGGGTGCGCTCGGCGGCGCCCCGGGTCGCGGCCGGAAGGGGCAGCCCCGGCAGGGCGCAGGCCACGGTCGAGAAGGCGGCCAGGCAGATCAGGAACGCGGTCGCCGAGAAGCCGTGCACGAGGAAGAGGCAGGTGGACACGAGCGCCCCGAACGACAGGCTGAGCGGCGCGGCGAGCGCGAGTGCCTCCAGCCGGGCACCGGGGCGCAGGCCCTCGGGCTGCGGGTACATCAGCGCGAAGCCGGGGCCCAGCGCGACGAAGAGCAGTACGGGTATCCAGCGGGCCGGGGTGGCAGCGGGCAGCGCGGTGGCCGCCAGCGCCACCCACCCGGACAGCGCCACGGCGACTCTGATGTGGGTCTGGCTGGCATTCATGACGACGCCCTCCGGGTCATCGGGGGTGGTGAGCTTTCTGTTCTTCCGGGCGGTGCGAATGCGGCTGTTCGGCCGTTCGACTGCGGACCGTGCGTGGCTGGTCGCGCAGTTCCCCGCGCCCCTTTGGGGGCTTGAGCGCTGGCCCACAAAGATCAAGCCGGTCCGGCGCTTGAGGACCAAGTACTGGGCCACAAAAATCAAGCCCGTCCGGCGCTTGAGGACCAAGTGCCGGGTGACATGGCAAGCGGGGTCAGGACCGAGGCGCCTGATACTGAAGCACCGTTCCGTACGCGGTCTGATCGATGATCCGGAACTTCGGCGAAGCCTCCAGCTTGGTCTTCAGCTCCTGGAAGCCGCCCGTCGGCAGTAGCCCCTCCCCCGCCGTGTAGATGTCCTGGGTGCGCGTGAGGATGAAGTACACCGGCCGCCCGTCCCTCGGCAGCTGCGGTTCCAGATAGCCCACCGGATCCCTCAGCATGACCTCGTTCTGCGGCAGTTCCTGTTCGGCGACGTACCAGTGTTCCAACTGGTCGTAGCGGTGCAGCGACTGCGGGAAGGAGCCGGTGACGGCGAGGATCATGGAGCCCTTGGGCGCGTTGTCGAGCACCTTGGTCACCATCGCCGTCTCCGCGGGCGGCGTGTAGTACATGCGCTCCTTGCCGTAGTACGCCGGAATGAACCCGGCGACGAGCAGCACAAGCACCGCGGGCAGCGCGACAGCCGCGACGCGCCGGCGCAGCACGGGGCTGATCCGCCCCTTGCCCTGCCCGGCCGCCGCGGGCACCAGCGCGGCGGCGGCGAAGAACGCGGCGCCGGGCAGCCCGAACAGGTAGACGCGGAAGAGCATTTCGCCGCCGTAGTCGTTCACCAGGAACAGCGGTACCGGTGCGACCGACACCAGGAGCAGCGGCAGCGCGCTCTTGGCCAGCTTGCGCCGCCGGACCACGGCGAGTGCCGCGAGAGCGGCGATCACCAGGACCATGACGACGTCGGCCCGGCCCTGCAACACCGGTCCGGGACCGGTGAGTTGACCCGCGTATCCAGCCCGTGAGTTGTTGAGGAGGTTGCCCGCGGACTGCTTCAGCGAGGCGAGCGTCTCCACGAACAGCGGCCGGCCCATCGTGACGTCCCAGATCAGCATGATGACGGCCGTGACGACGAGCAGCCAGGGGTTGCGGTAGCGCCGGGTGAAGTTGAGGGCGACCAGGGCGACGCACAGCATCACCGGGGTGAGCTGGTGGGTGAAGTTGATGGCGGCGATCATCGGGGCGAGGATCGCGACGCAGACGGCGCGCTGGCGTCTCGTGGTGGGCGGCGGAACGCTGGCCGCGGCCGGGTCGAGGTTGGCCCGCGACCTCAGGTCGCCCGCGGCCCCGGGGCGTACGAAGTGCCGGAACACCACGGCGAGCACGGCCAGGTGCAGGATCAGCGCCATGCCCTGGGGCGAGAAGTAGTCCTGGCCGACCCAGTTGGCGACCTCGAAGATCCACACACCGGTCCATACCAGCCGCCAGTCCTCGGCGAAGGTGCGGTAGATCAGGACGAGCACCGGGATGAGGACGACGCCGTAGAACAGCGAGGCCCAGTTGAGGTACGAGGCCGCGGTGTCCACGCCGAAGGCGCGCACCAGGCCGCCGTTGAGCGTGAAGAATCCGGGCCACTGGTCGTACGCCGCCATGTTGCCGGAGAGCGGCACGCCGGGCCGCAGCTCCTGGTTGGCGAGGAGGTGGTTGACCACCGCGTCGTGCTTCGAGGACCAGGGGTAGCGCACCGAGTCGTAGAGGATCGCGGGCGGCGCCTTGAGGGCGAAGAGCAGGGCGACGCTGTAGAGCCCCGGCCACCAGGGGGCGGTGCCCGCCCGCCGCAGGCTGACGACGAAGCCGCCGGTGAGGGCCGCGAGGGAGAGGTAGAAGGCGGCGGGCAGCTTGTCGATCAGGCCCCAGTCGCCCATGTGGCGGTAGTCGATGTGCCCAAGGGCGTACACCCATAAGGCGGTCGCGACCACCAACGGCAGCCAGCTGAACAGTACTTGAGGCTGTATCAGATCCGGTCTCGACCAGCGCGGGGCGCCTTTCGCGGGCCCGTCCGCCGCCTGCTCCTTGGCCGTCCCGCCGGGGGGCGGCTGCCCGCTCCCCTGGACCGGCGTGGGCACACGTTGCTGCACAGTGCGACTCCCCCCACAGATGTGGTCGCGGCCGTCACGCCGCTGTCCCCTGGCTGTCCCCTTGAGCGAAGTATAGGAACACTCTTCGCGTTTGTGCGGCTACACCGGTACACCGCGGACCGCTGTTTCCCGGCCTCACCCCGCGAATACGGGCCCCTTCACTGCGGCCCTGGTCCGGCGGTAGAGGCGCCAGCCGACCGTCCGCAGCGAGTCGTTGTACGGGGCTGCCCTTGCCCCCTCGCCGCGCATCCACGCCTCGATGTCGGCGAGGGTGTGGCCGCGGCGCAGGATGAGCCGGGCGATGCGGTAGGCCTCGTCGCGCTCCGAGCTGAGCGCGTGCCGCACCGCCACGGCCGTCTCGTACCCGGCGGCGCGCGCGGCCGCGCGCACGGCGCGGCTGTTGTAGCCGTGCGGATAGGCGAGATGGTCGATCCGGTGCCCGAGCGCGTCCTCCAACACCGCTTTGGATTCCACGAGTTCACGCCTGAGGGTCCTGGGCGTGAGGGTGTCGAGCTGGGGGTGCGAGACGGTGTGGCCGCCCACTTCGAGTCCGTAGTCCTCCAGGCGTTTCGCCTGGTCGAGGGTCATCATCGGGGCGGGCGGCAGCAGGCTCTGCCTGCCGGGCGTGATCGCGCCGGTGGTGAGGTAGGCGGTGGCGGGCAGACCGCGCTCGGCGAGCGCCTCGGCGGTGGGTCCCGGCAGGTCGGCGAACCCGTCGTCGAAGGTGAGCGCGACCGGCCGGGGCGGCAGCGGGGCCCGGCCCGTGAAGTGCGCGGCGAGCGCGGCGATGGTCACCGGCGTACGCCCGCTGTCGCGGATGACGTCGAGCTGGGCCGCGAACTGCCGTGGTGTGACGGTGAATTCGGCGATCCAGTCCGGCGGGTCGTCCATCACCGCGTGGTACAGGAGCACCGGGATGCGGGGCGCCGCGCCGCTCATCGGGCCACCTCCCAGGGCAGCCGGTGGCCGCGCACCCGGCGCCGGGCGCGGAGGTAGCCGAGCGGCCCGTACAGCATGCCCCGCCGCTCCAGGCGGGACAGCGAGCGCGGCCACGGGTAGCTCTGCGAGCCGTGCTCGCCGGGTACGGACTGCTCGCCGGCGTCGCGGTGGGCGCTGATGGCGAGCGCGTGCGCGACGCCGCGCGGCAGCCGGGCGAGCAGCGCGGGCAGCAGCGCCGGACGGCGCACGATGATCGCGGTGAGGTAGGCGGTGAGCCCGGCGCCGTACCCGTACGCCTGGTTCTCCAGGTCCTGCCAGGTCTCGCGGTGGTGGTGCCAGACGAGCGCCTCGGGCGTGTAGCTGAGCCGGTGGCCCGCCACGACGATCCGCGCGAAGGCGTACAGGTCGTCGCCGCCCCTGGCCGGGGTTCCGGTGCCGGTCGCCGGGTCGAAGCCGCCGACGGCGCGCAGCGCGCGGGCCCGGAAGGCCATGTTGGCGCCGGAGCCGAATCTGCCCGCCGTGAACGGGAACAGCGGCTCGTCGGCGGGGGGCCTGCGCGGGTCGAAGTGCCGGGGCGCGAAGCCCTTGGTGAAGCCGCCGTGGCTTTCCAGGAGGATCTGGGCGGGGGTGGTCAGCCGGGCGGGCAGGATGAGCCCGGTGGCGCAGCCGAGCCGGGGGTCCGCCGCGAAGGGCGCGGCCAGCGAGGAGAGCCAGCGCCGGTCGGCGATCACGTCGTCGTCGGTGAACGCGAGGATCTCGCCGTGCGCGCAGGCGACGCCCCGGTTGTGGGCGGCGGCCAGGCCCGGCACGGGTTCGGCCGCGTAGCGCACGCCGAGCGCGGCGTACCGCCGCCGGACCAGTTCGCGGGTCTGGTCGGTGGCGGGGTTGTTGTCGACCACGACGATCTCGTAGTCGGGGTGGTCCTGGCCGAGCAACGAGTCCAGGGCGCGGGCGAGTTGGCTGGCGCGCTCCCGGGTGGCGACCACGACGCTGGTGCGCGGCGGCGCCACGGCGGGCGCGGGCCGCTCCTCGGGCACGTATCCGGTGAGCTGCTTGCGGGCCGCGCCCGCGAGCACCTCGGCCGCGTCGTCGCCGTCCCTGACCTGTCCGAGCACCGTCCCGACCGGCCGCCCCCGCAGCCGCACCAGGACGTACACCTCGCCGTGGCCGACCGGCGGCCCGCCCGGCGCGGGCGTCAGCGACAGGACGCCCCCGTCCAGGCCGTCGAGGTCCAGCTCCCCCACGCTGATCCCCTGACCGATGCCCTGCTGTCTCACGAGGCTCTGGGCCTCCGGGCCGTGCGACGACTGCGACCTGTCCGACACTGCGTTTCCCCCCGTGCTCCGGGTGTCCCGATGACCGTGCCCCGCCGGGGGCTACCTTCCGGCGCCGCGCAGCCGCCCGGCCTGCCTGAGGCCGCGCTGCGCGAACTCGGCGAGCCGCGGCCGCTTCCGTACGAATCCGTGCGCCCGGCGGGACGGCTCGCGGCCGATCCAGTGCAGCACCGCGCCCGCGCCGGGCCTGGTGGAGGCCCCCTCGTACACCGGCATCTCACCGGTCTTGAGCGCGTCCTTGTACTCGGCGGCGCCCCGACCGAGGTCCAGCATGCCGATGCCCTCGGCCGCCGCGGCCTCGGCCATCCGCAGATGGAGCACGAGACCCGGCGAGTACTTCGCGAACTCCGGGTCGTACGCCGGGAACCAGCAGGCCAGGACGGTGGCCGAGCGCAGCCCGAAGTGGGCGGCGACCGGCCGGTCCGCGGCGTACAGGACGGAGAGCACCCCCGAGCAGCCGGGCGCGCGGGTGTGGGCGAGCTGCTGCACCAGGGTGTTGATCCACTCCTGTGCGAACCGGTCGCGCCGCCCGGTGCGGCGGTACTGCGCGGACTTCCACTCCATGAGCCGCGCGAGCGCCGCCGGATCCCGCTCGTCGAAGACGAACCGGACCTCCCCCGCCTGCCGCGCGAGCCTGCGCTCCTTGGCGGTCGTCGTCTTGAAGAACTTCGGCGACTGCCGGCGCAGGACCGTCTCGTACGCCTCGTATCCGGCCCCCACGTCGATCACGAAGGAGGCGTACTCGGCGGCCGCGTCCGGCGCGAAGAGCGGCTGGCCCGCCTCCAGGTTGTCGAACTCCCAGGACGACAGACCGCAGGACCGCATCAACTCATCGCGTTCCAGGGCGAGTTCCGGCCCCGCGATCAGGCCCTGGCAGTCCGAGACCCCGAACCCGACGGCCCGCCCCCGGCCCACCGTCCCCTTCTCGTACGGGAAGAAGGCCGCGGGTTCACTCCCCTCGTACACCACGGCCACCCGCGCCGACGACCGGACCCGGCCCACGGCCAGGGTGAACTCCGGCTCCATGAAGGGATTGGCCGGCGCCCCCGACTTGGCCCGCAGTTCCCGCCAGACCTCCAGCTCCCCGGCGCTCAGATCGCCGGGCCTGACCACTCGTATCCGTCCCCGGGCACCCTGGACGGCGCCCCTCCCGCGCAGACTGCTCAACTCGACCCCCCGGTCTCCCCCTGAGCCACGCTGAACCTGGACGGTACCGGTCGATTTCACCCGACGGTAGGTACTGTCCCGGAGTTTGTGACCATACGGTGAAGGTTGGTACGGCGTTGTCGATTCGGCCACTTCTCGGTCTTGACGGCGGGCGGAACGAGTGGGGCCGGGCGTACGCGTGAGGGTCCTGCATGAGCTAATGCACGGTATGAGCTACTTCATGACCGACCTGTCCGGCGCCTCGGTCGACGAGCCCGACGAAGCGACCATGCGCACCATCCTGGACGGGCTCGCCGACGCCGACACCGAGCACCCCGACGTCTCGCTGACCCATACGAACGGCTGGTCGCTGAGCGTCTTCCCGAGCGGCGAGCTGCTGTGGCTGCTGTGGGAGAACCTGGACGACCCCGACACGGCCCCGCGCCAGCTGTCGGGTCTGACGAAGGACGAGGTGCTGCGGCTCTTCGGGCTGCTCGCGGCGGGCGACACGGAGGAGATCGAGCGGCTGGCGTCCTGAGCGGGGGCCTGTGCCGGGGCCGGGCGCGGGGGCCTGAGCGCCGGGTCCGGGGCTCAGGCCCATCCGCCCCTGCCCGGTGTCAGACCTTCCGGCCCCGGTGCCAGACCTCGTTGACCAGCGGGACGCCGGGGCGGTAGGCGAGGTGGACGTGCGAGGGGGCGTCGAGGAACGCCAGGTCAGCGCGGGCGCCCGGGGCGATGCGGCCGATGTCGGTGCGGCGCAGCGCGGCGGCGCCGCCCGCGGTCGCCGACCAGACCGCCTCGTCCGGGGTCATCCTCATGTCCCGTACGGCGAGCGCGATGCAGAACGGCATCGAGGACGTGAAGGACGAACCCGGGTTGCAGTCGGTGGACAGCGCGACGGTCGCCCCGGCGTCCAACAGCCTTCTGGCGTCCGGCCATTGGGCCCGGGTGGAGAACTCGGCGCCGGGCAGCAGGGTCGCGACCGTCGCGCTGTTGGCGAGGGCGTCGACGTCGGCGTCCGTGAGGTGGGTGCAGTGGTCGGCGGACGCGGCCTCCAGCTCGACGGCGAGCTGCACACCGGGCCCGTACGTCAGCTGGTTGGCGTGGACGCGCGGCAGCAGCCCCCTGGCCTTGCCGGCGGTGAGGATCGCGCGCGCCTGGTCGCCGTCGAAGGCGCCCTTCTCGCAGAACACGTCGACCCAACGGGCGTACGGAGCACAGGCGTTGAGCATCTCGCCGGTGACCAGGGCGACGTATCCGGCCGGGTCGTCGGCGTACTCGGGCGCGAGGATGTGCGCGCCGAGGTAGGTGACCTCGTCGGTGTGCTCGGCCGCGATGCGCAGCGCGCGGGCCTCGTCGGCGACGGTGAGGCCGTAGCCGGACTTGGTCTCCTGGGTGGTGGTGCCCTGGCGCAGCGCCTCGGCGATGTACCGGGCGACGTTGGCGCCCAGCTGCTCGTCGGAGGCGGCCCGGGTGGCGGCGACGGTGGTGCGGATGCCGCCCGCCGCGTACGCCTGGCCCGACATCCGGGCGTTGAACTCCTGGGTGCGGTCGCCCGCGAAGACCAGGTGCGAGTGGGAGTCCACGAAGCCCGGGATCACGGCTCGGCCGCCGGCGTCGACGGCCTCGTCGGCCGCCGGGGCGTCGGCCGTGCGGCCCACCCAGGCGATCCTGTCGTCCTCGATGACGAGTGCGGCGTCCTGGACGAGGCCGAGAGGGCCGTCTCCCCTGGTGGGGTCGTTGGTGACGAGGGTTGCGATGTTCCGTACGAGGGTGGTGCGCATGGGTTCCTTTCCTGTTTCCCCACCCCGCCCCTTCCCGAGACCCTCCGGGGGAATCAGTTCGGCTGCGGGCCGTGTGTGGCTGGTCGCGCAGTTCCCCGCGCCCCTGGCAGGGCCTCGCACAGGCAACCTCAGTTGGTCACCCCCGGAGGCTCGCGGCGGAGCCGCTGAGTGTCACAGCGGGAAGGGGCGGGGCGGGGGATCTCCTACGTTCTCAGGGACGCGATCGCCGTGGACAAGGCCGACGGGACGTCGGGTATCAGGGCGTGGACCCCGTCCCGGACGACCTCGCGGCCCCCCACCACCACGTGCCGGACATCCGCCGCCGACGCCGCGAACACCGCGGTCTCGGCGGCCAGCCGGGGCACCGGCCCCGCCGTGCGGACGGAGTCGAGCGCGATGGTGGTGAGGTCGGCGAGGGCGCCCGGCTCGATCCGGCCCGCCTCGTGCCAGCCGAGGGCGGCCTGCCCGTCGGCGGTGGCGGCGCGCAGCAACGCGGCGGCCGTCCAGTGGCCCCGGGTGCGGGTGCGCAGCCGCTCGTCGAGTTCCATCGCGCGCGCCTCTTCGAGGATGTCGATCACGGCGTGGCTGTCGCTGCCGAGCGAGAGCGGGGAGCCGGCCCGCTGGAGCGCGGTCGCGGGGCCGATGCCGTCGGCGAGGTCGCGTTCGGTGGTGGGGCACATGCAGGTGCCGGTGGCGGTGGATCCGATCAGGGAGATGTCCCCGTCGGTGAGATGAGTGTTGTGCACGCCGGTGGTGCGCGCCCCGAGCACCCCGTGCTCGGCGAGCAACTGCGTGGGCGTCATGCCGTACGCGTCGAGACAGGCGTCGTTCTCGGCGGTCTGCTCGGAGAGGTGTACATGGAGCGGGGCCCGGCGCGCCTCGGCCCACTGCGCCACCGTGCCCAACTGCCCTGCGGGCACAGCCCGTACGGAGTGGATGGCCGCGCCGATCCTGGCGTGGTCGCGGTCCTTGAGAGCTGAACAGCGTTCGGCCCAGGCCTCGGCGGTGCCGTCGGAGAAGCGGAGCTGGTGCTGGTTGGGGGCGGCCCCGAAGCCCGACGACAGGTAGGCGGTGTCGAGGAGGGTGATCCGGATGCCCGCCTCGGCGGCCGCGACGATCAGCGCCTCGCCCATCGCGTTGGGGTCGCCGTAGGGGGTGCCGCCCGGCGCGTGGTGGAGGTAGTGGAACTCGCCGACGGCGGTGATCCCCGCGAGCGCCATCTCCGCGTACACGGCGCGGGCGAGCGCGTGGTAGGTGTCCGGGGTGAGCCGGGAGGCGACCTGGTACATGACCTCGCGCCAGGTCCAGAAGGTCCCGGAGCCGACCTGTACGGTGCCTCGCAGGGCCCGGTGGAAGGCGTGCGAGTGGGCGTTGGCGAGCCCGGGAACGGTGAATCCGCGCAGCACGACGGCACCGGGCGGTGGCGTCTCAACTCCCTTACGCACAGCGGAAATCCGGCCGTCGTCCGCGACGTCCACCGCCACGCCTGGCTCGACCTCGGGGTCGAGCCAGGCGTACTCAAGCCAGTACGTCACCTGCACGCCAGGCCCTCCAGTACGTCGGCGAGTGCGAGCACCCCGGCCACGCAGTCGTCCTCGCCGGCGGACTCGGCCGGGGAGTGCGAGACGCCGGTGGGGTTGCGCACGAACAGCATGGCGGTCGGGATCGAGCCGGACAGGATTCCGGCGTCGTGTCCGGCGCCGGTCCCCAGGACGGGGGTGTGGCCACCGAGGATCTTGCCGATCTCGTCCCGCAGCGCGTGCTCGAACTCCACCACCGGGGTGAAGGACTCCCGCACGACGCTCAGGTCGACCCCGTCCCGCTCGGCCCGCTCCTTCGCCGCCTGCTCGATCGCGGCGACCACGGTGTCCAGAGTGGACTGGTCCGCGGCCCGCGAATCGAGCCAGCCGCGCACCAGGGAGGGAATGGCGTTGACGCCGTTGGGTTCGCAGGAGATCTTGCCGAAGGTGGCGACGGCGCCCGCGAGTTCGGCCTCGCGGCGGGCGGCGAGGACGGTCTCGGCGTACGTCAGCATCGGGTCGCGCCGGTCGGCGAGACGCGTGGTGCCGGCGTGGTTGGCCTCACCCGCGAAGTCGAACCGCCACCGCCCGTGCGGCCAGATGGCCGAGGCGATACCGACGGCGTCCCCGCTCAGGTCGAGCGCCCGGCCCTGTTCGACGTGCAGTTCCACGAACGCGCCGATGCGGGCGAGGCGTCCCGGGTCGGGACCGATGGCGTCCGGGTCGTACCCGGCCCGCTCCATGGCCTGCGGGAGGCTGATCCCGTCGGCGTCGCGCAACTGGTGCGCGGCTTCGACGGTGAGCTGCCCGGCGGCGAGCCGCGACCCCACACAGGCGAGCCCGAACCGGGCGCCTTCCTCGTCGCCGAAGTTGGTGATGGCGAGGGGGCGGGTGAACTCGGCTCCCCTGTGCCGTAGTTCATCGAGTGCGGCGAAGGAGGACACGACGCCGAGGGGGCCGTCGAAGGCGCCGCCGTCGGGCACGGAGTCGAGGTGCGACCCGGTGACGACGGCGTCCCCGGCGGCGGGGTCGCCGAGCCAGGCCCACTGGTTGCCGTTGCGGTCGACCTCATAGGTGAGCCCGCGGGCCTCCGCCTGCGCCTGGAACCAGTCGCGGCAGTCCGCGTCGGCGCCGGTCCAGGCATAGCGCCGGTAGCCCCGCGTATCGGCGTTGCGCCCGATGGGAGCGAGGTCGGCCCACATCTCCTGGAAGGACGAATGTGCGGACCGTGCGTGGCTGGTCGCGCAGTTCCCCGCGCCCCTGGCAGGGTCGGGAAGGGGCGGGACGGGGGAAGGACTCACGCGTCCTCGCCCTCCCGCATCGGGATGCGCACGCCCTTCTCGTCCGCCACCCGCTCCGCGATGTCGTACCCGGCGTCGACATGCCGGATGACGCCCATCCCGGGGTCGTTGGTGAGGACGCGGCGGATCTTCTCGCCCGCCAGCTTCGTACCGTCGGCCACCGACACCTGCCCGGCGTGGATGGACCGGCCCATGCCGACCCCGCCGCCGTGGTGGATGGAGACCCAGGAGGCACCGGAGGCGACGTTCACCATGGCGTTCAGGAGCGGCCAGTCGGCGATCGCGTCGGAGCCGTCGAGCATCGCCTCGGTCTCGCGGTACGGGGACGCGACCGAGCCGCAGTCCAGGTGGTCGCGGCCGATCGCGAGGGGAGCCGCGAGGGTGCCGTTGCCGACCATGTCGTTGAACATGTCGCCCGCCTTGTCGCGCTCGCCCTGGCCGAGCCAGCAGATGCGTGCGGGCAGGCCCTGGAAGTGGACCCGCTCCCCCGCCATCTTGATCCAGCGGTGCAGGGACTCGTTCTCGGGGAAGAGTTCGAGGATCGCCTTGTCGGTCTTGTGGATGTCCGAGGCCTCGCCGGACAGCGCGGCCCAGCGGAACGGTCCCTTGCCCTCGCAGAAGAGCGGTCGGATGTAGGCGGGCACGAAGCCGGGAAAGGCGAACGCCCGCTCGTAACCGGCGAGTTGGGCCTCGCCGCGAATGGAGTTGCCGTAGTCGAAGACCTCGGAGCCCGCGTCCATGAAGCCGACCATGGCCTCGACGTGCCGGGCCATCGACTCGCGGGCGCGGGTGGTGAAGCCCGCCGGGTCCTTGGCCGCGTAGGTGGCCATGTCGTCGAAGTCGACGCCCACCGGAAGGTAGGCGAGCGGGTCGTGGGCCGAGGTCTGATCGGTCACGATGTCGATCGGGGCACCCTCGGCGAGCATGCGCGGGAGCAGCTCGGCCGCGTTGCCGAGCAGGCCGATGGAGAGCGGACGCCGGGCGTCGCGGGCCTCGACGGCGAGCTGGAGGGCGTGCTCCAGGGAGTCCGCGCGAACGTCCAGGTACCGGTGCTCGATGCGGCGCTCGATGGCGCGCGGGTCGACGTCGATACAGATGGCGACGCCGTCGTTCATGGTGACGGCGAGCGGCTGGGCGCCGCCCATGCCGCCGAGGCCGGCGGTCAGGGTGATGGTGCCGGCGAGCGTCCCGTTGAACTTCTTGGCCGCGACGGCGGCGAAGGTCTCGTAGGTGCCCTGGAGGATGCCCTGGGTGCCGATGTAGATCCAGGAACCGGCGGTCATCTGGCCGTACATGGTGAGGCCGAGGGCCTCCAGACGGCGGAACTCCTCCCAGTTCGCCCAGTCGCCGACCAGGTTGGAGTTGGCGATCAGGACGCGTGGGGCCCACTCGTGGGTCTGCATCACGCCGACCGGGCGGCCGGACTGGACGAGCATCGTCTCGTCCTGCTTGAGGGTCCGCAGCGTGCGCACCATGGCGTCGAAGGAGCGCCAGTCGCGGGCGGCCTTGCCGGTGCCGCCGTAGACGACGAGCTTGTCGGGGTGCTCGGCGACCTCGGGGTCGAGGTTGTTCTGGAGCATGCGCAGCGCGGCTTCCTGCTGCCATCCCAGGGCGCTCAGTTCCGTACCGCGCGGTGCCCGTACGGGGCGGGGTCCTGACATGGCGATGCCTCCTCGTGACCTGATCCAGATATTCACATCCTGGGTCACTGAATAGAACTAGTCAATAGAACGGTGGCTCTGCACATCCGCCCGCCCGGTGATTGGCTTGATCGCATGACTTCCGTGGCACGGTCCGCAGTGGCCGGGACAGCGGCGGCCGAGCGCCGCGCGCAGGCCGTACGCGCGGTGGTGGAGCAGGGGCTCGCCGGGCCCGACGCCCCCATCGTCGCCCTCCTCGACACCATCGGCATCCGCACCGGCGCTGCCGCGCTGCGGGACGCCTTCGCCGCCGTGACGGACGCGCCCGTGCTGCACGCCTTCGCCGTGAAGGCCTGCCCGCTGGTCCCCGTGCTGCGGCTGCTGCACGCCGAGGGCCTGGGCGCCGAGGTCGCGAGCCCCGGCGAACTGGCGCTGGCCACGGCCGCCGGGGTGCCGCCCGCCGACACCGTGCTCGACTCCCCCGCCAAGACCCCGGCCGAACTGCGCGAGGCGCTCGCCCTGGGCATCGCCGTCAACGCGGACAACCCCCAGGAACTGGCCCGCCTGGACTCGCTGACAGCATCGGCGCCGACCTCCTCACCGATCGGGCTGCGCGTCAACCCGCAGCTGGGGGCGGGGTCCATCGAGGCGCTGTCCACGGCGACGGCCACCTCCAAGTTCGGGGTGGCGCTGCTGGACGAGGGCGCCCGGGAGTGGGTCGTGCGGGCGTATGCGGAGCGCCCCTGGCTGACCCGGCTGCACACGCACTCCGGCTCGCAGGGCGTGGCGCTCCCCCTCATGGCGCAGGGCGTCAGGGCGGTCTACGAACTCGCCGAGGAGATCAACGCCGCGGTCGGCCGACGGCAGGTCGACACGCTCGACATCGGCGGCGGGCTTCCGGTCAACTTCACCTCGGACGAGGAGACGCCGACGTACGCCGCCTACGCGCGCCTCCTGAAGGAGGAGGTGCCGGGGCTGTTCGACGGGCGGTACGCGCTGGTGACGGAGTTCGGCCGCTCGCTGCTCGCCAAGCACGGCACGGTCCTCGCCCGGGTCGAGTACGCGAAGAGCTCGGGCGGCCGCCCCATCGCGGTCACCCACGCCGGAGTGCAGATCGCCGCCCGCACGGTGTACGCGCCCGCCTCCTGGCCGCTGCGGATCGAGGCGTACGACGCGAAGGGCCGCCCCAAGCCGGGCCCGGCCCTCGCGCAGGACATCGCGGGACCCGCCTGCTTCGCCGGGGACCTGCTCGCCGAGAACCGCCCGCTGCCGCTGCTCGAACAGGGCGACCACGTGGCAGTGCTGGACACGGGGGCGTACTACTTCGCCCACCACTACTCGTACAACTCACTTGCCCGGCCCGGGATTTACGGGTTCTCGGCGGACCCGGAGGGCGTCCGGTTCGCGACCGTACGCAGCCCGCAGCCGATCGCGGACCTGGTCGCCGAGGCGGGCGGCGCCCACGCGGACGCCCTGCTCGCCGACCGGACCTGAGAGCCGGTGGATCAGGCGGTGTCCGGAACTGAGAGCCGGTGGATTCAGTGGCGCCGGGCCCCGCCGGGGGCCGCGTCGCCCGCGCTCAGACCGGTCGTCCTGAAGCCCCGGACCCGCCTACTGGCCGGCCGCCCCGTGGGCACCCAGTCCGTGCGGACCCACAGCAGCGCGTCGGCGGCGCGTTCCAGGCGGCCGAGCCAGGCGGCCTTCAGCCACAGTCCCGCCCCGGCGCCCGCCATCAGGAGGCCGCCCGCGCCGGGCAGCGCGAAAGCGGAGCCGACCGCCGCGAGGAAGGCGAGCAGCAGCCACCAGCGCCAGGCCCGGCGCCAGGTGCGTACGGTCACGGAACGGGCCTGCAGGAAGTCCGCCTTGGCGGCGCGGGACGCGGCCCCGGCGAAGTGCGTGTAGCGGCGGCGCCGGGCGAGGAACACCACGGCCGCCGCGACGACGCACAGCGCCGCGCCCGCGAGCAGCCCGATCCGGCGGCCGGTGAGGCTGACTGGCAGCGCCCCGCCGATACCGGCGGCCAGCAGGCCGAGCCACCAGAGCGGGCCCGCCCCGGCCCGCACGATCACCGCCACTCGCGCCAGCGCCTGCGCTCCGCGACCCACGCTCCACCTCCGTGCCATCGAGACATCTGGCGCGGAGGCTAGCGGGAAAATCTGAGCGGTTCGTGAGAGCGGCGGCCCGCCACAACGGGCGTGCACCCGGAGAGAGCCGGGGCGGCTACTCCACGAACAGGCCGCGCGCGGCGGCCTTCGCGTCGAACTCCTCCAAACGCGCCTGCGCGTCCGGCAGGTCGTCGCACATGGCCTCCAGGAGGACCCGGCCGAGCAGCATCGGCGCGCACGCCGTGTCGAAGGCGAGCCCGGTCCCCACGGCCGCCGGGATCAGCAGGTCGCTGTACTTGGCGACCGGCGCGAAGGCCGAGTCGGCGACCGTGACCACGGTCAGCCCGACGGACTGCGCGTACCCGAGCGCCTCGACGACCTCCTTGGGATGCCGCGGCAGCGCGAAGCACAGCAGCGCCGAGGCCCCGGCCCGCAGCGCCGCGTCGATCCGGTCGGCCAGCATCGTGCCGCCCTCGTCCAGGAGGCGTACGTCGGGGTGGACCTTGGCCGCGAAGTAGGCGAAGCCGCGGGCCTGCGAGGAGGCAGCGCGCAGGCCGAGCACCGGCAGCGGCCGGGAGGCGGCGAGCAGCCGGCCCGCCTCCTCGACCGGGCGCGGATCGGCGAGCAGCCCGGCCAGGTGCTGGAGGTTCTCGATCTCAGCCCGCACCGCCTGCTGGTATTCGTTGTACGCGGTCTGCGCGGGCTCGCCGGTCGAGGCGGGGGCCACCTCGCGCAGATGGCGGCGGAGCGCCGGGTAGCCGTCGAAGCCGAGGGCGACCGCGAACCGGGTCACCGACGGCTGGCTGACTCCGGCGAGTTCGGCGAGTTCGACGCTGGACAGGAACGGCACGTCGGCGGCGCGGCGCACCATGCAGTGGGCGATGCGTCGCTGGGTCGGGGTCAGCCGGCGCCCCTCGAAGAGCAGGTGCAGCCGTGCGGCAGGGCTGTCGCTCATGCCGTCCCCCTTCGTACGTACAAATCCGTCAAGTCCGTGAGCTGGTCGAGCAGTGCGTCCGCCCGGGAAGGTACAGCGTGACCGACCGGGGCCGGACTGGTCGGCGAATCCCCCGAGGCGTCCAGGGGGTGGGACGACAACATGCGCGAACACCACCATTCCCGGCACCGGGTCAACGACTCGGGTACGGGCCATTGACAGGCTATTCAGTCACCCAGAACTCTGCATGACCATATACAGCCGGGCAAGCCTGCACCGCCCTTCGCCGCGAAGGAGCACCCTTCTCCTCGCGGGCCCAGTTCGGCGTGAAGGGCGCCGTGGTCCCGCTGCTCCTGGTGATCGTGATGTACGTCGGCTCCTTCGCCGGCGGCAGCGTGCTCGCGGGCCAGGCGGTCGGCGAACTCACCCACCGCGGCTCATGCTGGCACGAGGAAGGAATACGGGGGCTAGCCCCACTGCGAACGCGCCCGCCGCTCCGTACCGTGAACAGCATGGACGCCCGTGACACCGAGCTCCGGCCCAGCCCCCTGAGGGACGCCGAGCTCAAGAAGGAACTCGACGCCACCCTGCAGGCCCGCCGGGAGCTCGGCCCCGAGTACGAGTCCGCGCTCGTCGACTCCTTCCTGGAGAAGGTCGAGCAGCGGGTCGACGGCTCGGTGGACCGGCGGATACGGCGACAGCTCGCCGAGCATCAGATGGTCGTGGCCCGCGGCGGCAGCCCGTCCCGGAGCGGCTCGGACAGCCGCTTCGGCGAGCGCTTCGGCTTCGCCATGGTCTCGCTGGTCCTCGCGATACCGCTCTCCGCGATCGGCGTGGCCAACGCGGGCCTGGAGGGGCTGGTCGTCACCTGGCTCGGCATAGTCGCCGTCAACGGGGTGCACGCCGCACAGGCCTGGCCGTGGCTGCAGCGCAGGCGCCGCACGGCCGAGACCGACTGAGCGGGAGCGCCGGGCGGCAAGCCACCAATCGGCAAGTGGCAAGCGGCAATTCGGCAATTCGGCAGGCAGCCGGGGAAAAGGTGATCGCGGGGACCGCCACTCCCCCGGTTGCCCGGGGGGCGGGACGACGGCGGTCCCCGCGAGGGACACGGTCCCGGGTCAGGGCCGGTCTCCGCGTCCTGGGCGCTTGGGGAAGTCCGGGAGCCGCTCCGGAAGTTCCTTGACGCCGCTGGTGTGCCGGCCGGGTTTCCCTGCCCGGGTCCCCCTGCCGACATCCACCAATGTGCCCGAGCCGTGTTAAGCCGGTGCTGCGCGCACATGTCGCGCTCGTACCAGTTCTGCGACTTCGCCGACTCGGGCCGCCCGCAGGTGAGTTACTGCGCGGTGCGGGCCAGGAAGGCCAGCAGGTCCTGACGGCTGACCACACCCGTCGGCTTGCCCTCGACCAGCACGATCGCCGCATCCGCCTTGCCGAGCACGGACATCAGGTCGCCGACCGGCTCGCCCGAGCCGACCTGCGGCAGCGGCGCGCTCATGTGCTTCTCCAGCGCGTCGCCGAGCGAGGCGCGCTGGGTGAACAGGGCGTCGAGCAGCTCGCGTTCGACGACCGAGCCGATGACCTCGGCGGCCATCACGTCGGGGTGCCCGGCGCCCGGCTTCACGATCGGCATCTGCGAGACGCCGTACTCCCGCAGCACCTCGATGGCCTCGCCGACCGTCTCCTCGGGGTGCATGTGCACGAGCGAGGGGAGGTGGCCGGCCTCCTTGAAGCCGAGCACGTCGGAGACGCGCGCCGAGGGACCGGCCTCCTCCAGGAAGCCGTAGTCCGCCATCCACTCGTCGTTGAAGATCTTCGAGAGGTAGCCGCGGCCGGAGTCGGGAAGGAGGACGACCACCACGTCGTCCGGGCCGAGGCCCTCGGCGACCTTCAGCGCGGCCACCACGGCCATGCCGCAGGAGCCGCCGACCAGCAGGCCCTCCTCCTTGGCCAGGCGCCGGGTCATCTGGAAGGAGTCCTTGTCGGACACCGCGACGATCTCGTCGGTCACCGTCTGGTCGTACGCGGTCGGCCAGAAGTCCTCGCCGACGCCCTCCACCAGGTACGGACGGCCGGAGCCGCCGCTGTAGACGGAGCCCTCCGGGTCGGCGCCGATGATCTTCACCGTGCCGTCGCTGGCCTCCTTGAGGTAGCGGCCGGTGCCGGAGATGGTGCCGCCGGTGCCGACGCCCGCGACGAAGTGGGTGATCTTCCCCTCGGTCTGCTCCCACAGCTCGGGACCGGTGGTCTCGTAGTGCGAACGGGGGTTGTTCGGGTTGCTGTACTGGTCCGGCTTCCAGGCCCCCGGCGTCTCGCGCACCAGGCGGTCCGAGACGTTGTAGTACGAGTCGGGGTGCTCCGGGTCGACCGCCGTCGGGCAGACCACGACCTCGGCGCCGTACGCCCGCAGGACGTTGATCTTGTCCGTGGAGACCTTGTCAGGGCAGACGAAGATGCACTTGTAGCCCTTCTGCTGGGCCACGATGGCGAGGCCGACACCCGTGTTGCCACTGGTCGGCTCGACGATCGTGCCGCCGGGCTCAAGCGCGCCGGACTGCTCGGCCGCCTCGATCATGCGGACGGCGATCCGGTCCTTCACCGAGCCGCCCGGGTTGAAGTACTCGACCTTGGCCAGGACCGTCGCCTGAATGCCCTGGGTCACACTGTTGAGCCTCACCAGCGGGGTGTTGCCTACGAGGCTGATCATCGAGTCGTGGAATCGCACCGTTGTCTCCGGGTCTCCGATTAGGTTCTGCCAGCGTATGCGGAGTGCGACGGGGGTGTTCACCTTGCCGCTGGATTGAGCGACACCCGCTACCGGGCAGTTAGGTGTTGTACGACTGCGACGCTAGGAGGTGGCGGTGGCGGGGACTCTGTCGAGGGCCAGGGTGGCACGGCGGATCGCGACGGGCGCGGCGTTCGGCGGCGGCAGCATCGGGCTGCTCGCCGGGGCGGCGGTGGGCGTCGTCCTGGCCGAGTTGGCTCTCGCCAAGCGCCTGGTGGGCGGCGGATCACCGCATGCCCCCACCGCGGACGGCCTGTACGGAACCGCCTTCGCCGACGGTACGCCGCCGATCAGGCTCGGCATGCTGGGCGACTCCACGGCGGCCGGCCAGGGCGTCCGCCGAGCGGGGCAGACCCCGGCCGCGCTGCTGGCCTCGGGGCTCGCGGCGGTCGCCGAACGCATGGTCACGCTGCGGAACGTGGCGCTGCCCGGGGCCCGCTCGGACGACCTGGAACGCCAGGTCTCCCTGCTCCTAGAGGACCCGTCCCGCACCCCGGACGTCTGCGTGATCATGATCGGCGCGAACGACGTCACCACGCGGATGGCGCCGACGACATCGGTGCGCTACCTGTCCACCGCCGTACGCCGACTGCGTACCGCCGGGGCCGAAGTGGTCGTCGGCACCTGCCCCGACCTCGGCACCATCGAACCCGTCTACCAGCCGCTGCGCTGGCTGGCCCGGCGGGTCTCGCGGCAGCTCGCGGCGGCGCAGACGATCGTGGTGGTGGAGCAGGGGGGCCGCACGGTGTCGCTCGGCCACCTGCTCGGCCCGGAGTTCGAGGCGAACCCCCGGGAGCTGTTCGGGCCGGACAACTACCATCCCTCGGCCGAGGGGTACGCGACCGCGGCGATGGCGGTACTGCCCACGCTGTGCGCCTCGCTCGGGCTGTGGCCGGAGTCCGACCACCCCGACGCGTCGCGGAACGAGGACATTCTGCCGGTGGCGAAGGCGGCGTCCGCCGCGGCGGCGCAGGCGGGTACCGAGGTCACGGCTGCCCGTGCGCCCTGGGCCCTGCTGAAACACCGCCGGCGCCGCCGCCTGCCCGTCCCGGCGGAACCAGCCCCCGACGGCTCCCCGGCGAAGCCGTAGCAGCCCCCTGGGGCTCCGCCCCAGACCCCGGGGGTTCTCCCACCCGCCCGCCCGTTGTGCGGGGTTGCAATGGCTGACCCCTGGGGCTGCGCCCCAGACCCCCTGAGGGGCTCCGCCCCTCGAACCCCGGCGGGGGCTCCGCCCCCTGCACCCCCGCTCCGGCCTGAGCGAGCGCTTAGAAAAGAGTTCCGCATCACACGCCACCCCGGATGACCAATCCGGTACGTACGGGTAACTTCCCAGAGAGTCCTGCCTTCTCAGTACCCCCAGGAGCCGTGATGCCCGAAGCCGTGATCGTCTCTGCCACCCGCTCCCCCATCGGCCGCGCCTTCAAGGGTTCCCTCAAGGACCTGCGCCCGGACGATCTGACCGCCACGATCATCGAGGCCGCCCTCGCCAAGGTCCCCGGTCTCGACCCGCGCGACATCGACGACCTCATGCTCGGCTGTGGCCTGCCCGGTGGCGAGCAGGGCCACAACCTGGGCCGGATCGTGGCCGTGCAGATGGGCATGGACCACCTCCCCGGCTGCACGATCACCCGGTACTGCTCCTCCTCGCTCCAGACCTCCCGGATGGCCCTGCACGCCATCAAGGCGGGCGAGGGCGACGTGTTCATCTCGGCCGGTGTCGAGATGGTGTCCCGCTCCGTCAAGGGCAGCAGCGACGGCCTCCCCGACACTCACAACCCGTTCTTCGCCGACGCCGAGGCCCGTACCGCCGCCGTCGCGCAGTCCGAGGGCGCCCACTGGCACGACCCGCGCGAGGACGGCCTGGTCCCGGACGCGTACATCGCGATGGGCCAGACCGCCGAGAACCTCGCCCGCCTCAAGGGCATCTCGCGCCAGGAGATGGACGAGTTCGGCGTACGGTCGCAGAACCTCGCCGAGGAAGCCATCAAGAACGGCTTCTGGGAGCGGGAGATCACCCCGGTCACGACCCCGGACGGCACGGTCGTCAGCAAGGACGACGGCCCGCGCGCGGGCGTCACCGTCGAGGGCGTACAGGGCCTCAAGCCGGTCTTCCGCCCGGACGGGCTCGTCACCGCCGGCAACTGCTGCCCGCTGAACGACGGCGCCGCCGCCCTCGTGATCATGAGCGACACCAAGGCGCGGGAGCTCGGTCTGACCCCGCTGGCCCGGATCGTCTCCACCGGCGTCACCGGCCTCTCGCCGGAGATCATGGGCCTCGGCCCGGTCGAGGCCAGCCGCCAGGCGCTCAAGCGCGCCGGGCTCACCGTGGACGACATCGACCTGTTCGAGATCAACGAGGCCTTCGCCGCCCAGGTCATCCCGTCCTACCAGGACCTCGGCATCCCGCTGGACAAGCTGAACGTCAACGGCGGCGCCATCGCGGTGGGCCACCCCTTCGGCATGACCGGCGCCCGGATCACCGGCACGCTGATCAACAGCCTCCAGTTCCACGACAAGCAGTTCGGCCTGGAGACGATGTGCGTGGGCGGCGGCCAGGGCATGGCCATGGTCATCGAGCGCCTCAGCTGACGAAGCGGTCCGGCTGCCCGTCGACCGTCCGGTTGACCGCTCCTCGGCCGCCGGTTGACGCTCCGGCCACCACAGGTTGAACGAACAGGACCCCGCTGACCAGGGCGCACGCGTCCCACAGGCCACGCATAGGCAACCCTGCCGCGTCCTAACCGTGACCGAATCTCCCCCAGGATGTGACGTATCTCCTGGGGGAGATGAAGTTCCGCAGGTCAGGTGCACTATGGCCAGCTACACCGGGCCGAAAGACCTGTCCATTTCGTGACGTAATGCACTGACAGCAGGAGCGGGCTCACGACAAGCTGATGTAGGAAGTCGGGGAATCGTTTGAATCCGGGAGTAAGTCAGTGAGCGCCATGCCTCTTGCCCTGCTGCTGACCACGGCCGCTGCCACGGCCGTGGGCGCCGCTGCCCTGCACGCTGCCCACGGGCTGCGCAAGCAGGTCGTGGCTCTGCGCGAAGACCTGGCAGCCGCCCGTACCGAACGCCGCACCGACCGCAGCGCCACCGTGCCCCAGCAGAGCCGCGCGGGTGCCACCCCGGCCGCCGAAATACGCGCCGCCGTGGCCGAGGCCCTCGCCGAGGAGCGGGAGCGGGAGCTGGCCGAGGCGCGCGCCTTCTGGGCCGCCCAGGAGGCCAGGGACGCCGCCGACGCCCCCTCCTCGATGCTCGGCGGGTTCGCGGGCCTCGGCGAGGACGCCGCGTTCTTCATGCCCCGCCAGGCGGACTTCGCGGGCCTGG
Organism: Streptomyces sp. NPDC050485; assembly: GCF_044458185.1. NCBI lineage: Bacteria > Bacillati > Actinomycetota > Actinomycetes > Kitasatosporales > Streptomycetaceae > Streptomyces > Streptomyces sp. NPDC050485. The sequence goes on from NZ_JBITHR010000026.1 coordinate 81,765, forward strand.
AGGCCGAGACCCTCGAACCGGTGGAGGAGTTCCCCGAGGACTCCCCCGAGCTCGCCGCGGCCCGCCGCCGCCACCCCTCGCACCCCGACTTCGTACCCGTCCAGACGCCGGTCGTCGCGGACCACGAGGCCACCGTCTCCCGCCTTGAGGAGCTCGCCGAGGCCCGTACCGCGCTCGCGGAGGTACGCCCCGGGCCGCTGGGCACGCTCGACGTGTACGTCTTCACCGACGGCACCACGCTCTGCATGACCCCGGGCCACCGCGAGACCGCGGACCGCCTCGCCGAGGCCCTGGACACGGGCGACGCCCCCGTCCTGCTCGGCGGCTCCGGAGTGTCCGGCGCGTACGCGCTGACGTTCTCGTGCGGCGAGGAGAGCGTCTACATCCTCGCCGACCGGGTCATCGCCTCGCTCTGAGCCCCGCCGGCCGAGAGCCTGCTCAGAGCTTCGCCAGCCGAAGCCCCGCTGACCGAAGGCGCGTAACCGAAGCCCCGCTAGCCGAAGGCCCGCTCCCCCGCGGCTTCCACCAGCTCCACGGCCCCGTCCGGCTCCCCGCCGGGCGGGGCCGTCGCCGTGCGCAGCGCCTCCGCCAAATCCCGTCCGGCGACGGCCACTTGGTCGGCCACCGCGAACACCCCGGCGTCCGGCATGACCAGCGGCTCCCGCTCCGGGTCCTCGACGCGCTGCGCGCGCACAGCCAACTCCCTTGCCAGCGCGAGCCCTTCGGCCGCGGCACCGCGCCGCAGCCGGCTCTCGGGAGCGGCGCGCAGCCGGTCGGCGAAGCGGTCGACGGCCAAGATCAACGGGTTCACATCAAGCACGCCGCGACCCTACGCGCCTCCCCCGCACTGTTGCCAATACGCGAACCCTCAGGCACGGTGCAGTGAAGGACCAGTAAGCGCAATGCCTCCGGAGGCGCCGATGTCCCAAGTCTTCTCCGAAGAGACCCATCGCAACCTGCTCTCCCGCATCCCCCATTGCACCGGTCGTGAAGTGTCCGACTGGCTCCGCACCGTCGAGGAAGGCCCCTCCCTCTTCCGTTTCGAGGAGAAGGTCAGCTGGCTCCGGAGCGAGCACGATCTCGCCTATGGGCACGCCAAGGCGATCATCCATGAGTACGACCTGAGGCGCGCCGCGCGCCGCCTTCTCTAGCTCCGGGAGGAAATGTCCCGCTTCCAGAAGGAAGTGCTCCGCTTCCGCGAGGAAGCGCTCCACCTCTTCGCCCCGTCGGTGACCGGCCGGCGGGGCGAAGCGCTGCCCGGCCGCCTCGCGGGCACCTCACCGCCCCACACGCCTTCAGTTAGTGAACTCGCCTTCCCTGTAAGGGGTTTCACTGCTTTACCTCTTGACGCTCCGGACGACGGAGAGCACAGTGACCGCGCAGCCCGTCGTTGAGAGCGCTCTCACAACGCTCTCGTTCCGAGAGAGGCACCCCCACATGCGCCCGACACCCCGCAGACGCAACCCCGCCAGGCGAGCCGTGATCGCCGTGCTCTCCACGCTCGGCCTCGCGGCGGCGGCCGCCGCGACCGTCACGCTGCCCGCCAGCGCCTCCGCCCCACCGCCCCCCACGGACTGGTCCACCGTCTTCACCGACGACTTCAACGGCCCGGCGGGCTCGCCGGTGGACACCGCGAACTGGCAGTACACGACGGGCACCAGCTACCCCGGCGGCCCGGCCGGCTTCGGCACCGGCGAGGTCGAGACCATGACCTCGTCCACCAGCAACGTCGCGCTCGACGGCGCCGGGAACCTGCGCATCACCCCGCAGCGCGACGCCGCGGGCAACTGGACCTCGGGCCGCATCGAGACCAGGCGCACCGACTTCCAGCCCCCGGCCGGCGGCAAGCTCCGCGTCGAGGCGCGCCTGCGGATGCCGGATGTGACGGGCGCCGCCGCCAAGGGCTACTGGCCCGCGTTCTGGATGCTGGGCGCGCCCTTCCGCGGCAACTACTGGAACTGGCCCGGCATAGGCGAGCTCGACATCATGGAGAACGTCCAGGGCCTCAACAACAACTGGTCGACCATGCACTGCGGCACCAGCCCCGGCGGCCCCTGCAACGAGACCACCGGCATCGGCGGCCAGCAGGCCTGCTCCGGCACCACCTGCCAGGGCGGCTTCCACACGTACGCGGTGGAGTGGGACCGCTCCACCGCCGTCGAGCAGATGCGCTTCTACCTCGACGGCGTCAACTTCCACACCGTGAGCCAGAACCAGGTCGACGCCACGACCTGGGCCAACGCCACCAACCACGGCTACTTCGTCATCCTGAACGTCGCGATGGGCGGCGGATTCCCCGGCGCCTTCGGCGGCGGTCCCGACGGCAACACCGAGCCGGGCCACTCCCTGCTGGTCGACTACGTCACCGTCCTGCAGTCGGCGGGCTCCGGGACCACTCCGCCGACCAGCACCCCGCCGTCCGGCAGCCGCGACGCGTACAGCACCGTCCAGGCCGAGTCGTACGACCAGCAGTCCGGTCTGACGACGGAGGCCACCACCGACAGCGGCGGCGGCCAGGACATCGGGAGCGCGGCCAACGGCGACTGGGCGCTCTACAAGGGCGTCGACTTCGGCGCGACGGCGGCCCGGCAGTTCTACGCCCGGGTCGCGAGCGGAGCGGCCGGCGGGGTCAGCGGTCTGGTGGAGGTACGCCTGGACAGCCTGAGCAGCGCACCGGTCGGCAGCTTCGCCGTCGGCAACACCGGCGGCTGGCAGAGCTGGCGGACGGTCCCGGCCAACACCAGCGGCATCACCGGCACCCACGACGTGTACCTGACCTTCAGCAGCGGCCAGAGCGCCGAGTTCGTGAACGTCAACTGGTTCGACTTCGGGCACTGAGGGGGCCGTTCAAACAGCAAGGGGCCCGCCCGGCGGCTGCCGAGCGGGCCCCTCCTGACGCTCGGACCTGTCAGTCGTTGCCCTGCAGGATGGAGATCAGCCGCAGCGCTTCCAGGTAGATCCACACCAGGGTCATGGTGAGGCCGAAGGCGGCCAGCCAGGACTCCTCGCGCGGGGCGCCGTAGGTGATCCCGTCCTCGACCTGCTTGAAGTCGATGGCCAGGAAGCAGGCGCCGAGGATGATGCCGATGATTCCGAAGACGATGCCGAGACCGCCGCTGCGGAAGCCGAGGCCACCGCCGCCGCCGAACACCGAGAACAGCATGTTGACCAGCATCAGCAGCACGAAGCCGATGGCAGCCGCCATGACGAAGCCGACGAAGCGCCGGTTGACCCGGATCAGCCGCGTCTTGTAGGCGATGAGCACACCGGCGAAGACCGCCATGGTGCCGAGCACCGCCTGCGGAACCGCGCCCGCCGACACATAGGTCGTGACGGCGGAGCTGATCACGCCGAGGAAGACGCCCTCAAGGGCGGCGTACCCGAGGATCAGCGCGGGAACCGGCTTGCGCTTGAAGGACTGGATCATCGCCAGGACGAACGCGACCAGCGCGGCACCGCCCGCGATGCCGTACGACTTGTTGATGTTGGCGTGGTCGACGGGCAGCGCGAGCCACGCGAGAACGGCGCCGACGACGACCGTGCCGAGCGTCATCGCGGTCCGCGTGACGACGTCGTCGATGGTCATCACGTTGGAGCGGGTCGGCGCCTGCGGGGCGCCGTACTGCGTGTCCTGCTGCGCGTACGGATTCGTCGCGTACGGGTTCGTGGGTGCCTGCGCGTACGGGTTGCCCCCGGCCTGCGGCGCGGTGTTGAAACCCGCGTAACCGCTGTCGCGGCTGAACCCCCGTCGCGAGAAGACCGGGTTGCTGCTCCTCATCTCACTCCTCCATGGCCGCCGAGCGCGGCCTTGCCGTCCAGGGTAATGGGCGCGCAAAGAAACCGTCGTACTGCTCAGGGAGGATCTTCACCTGTCGAAGAGGGGGGTGCAAGGGTCCGCCGACCCGACGCGCGGAGGCATCGGAAACTGTTGTGCCCGGAGCCGGACTCGAACCGGCACGGCCCGAAGGCCAGCGAGGTTTAAGCTCGCCGTGTCTGCATTCCACCATCCGGGCCAGGGCGCGCGGCTCCGCGTTTCGCGGGACGAGCCTAGCCCGGCGCATCCCCCGAACAGCGGAACAACCATCCGATGTTGTCTTATTTTATTGACGCCTGAGGGTGCGTCAGCACAGCTGGGGACAGTGATGGCACATGCCGGAGGCGGTTGGCAGGGCGTCCCGGGTGTCCCTCTATCCGGGTCCGGAATGACGGAAAGTCGACGCCCGGACCACCCCGCACCGCACACTGCCAGACGCCGCTCAAGCCGGAGCGGACTCCCGCCGGAGTCCCGCTGGAGCCCGCTTGCGTCTCAGGGGCGCCGTCATACCTCAGGAGGACGGTGGGGGGCCTTCCGTCCGACTCAAGAGGGCCGGTGAACGGGCACAGGGACTGACGATCCGGCGCCCGGCGGCGGAGAGGATGGAGAAGTCCCCGCACACTGCTTTGACAGGAGTACCTCCGTGACCACCACTCCCATCGCCCACCGCGCGACCGCGGTGGCCGCCCGCGCCGTCGAGCTGTCGAAGGTCTACGGCACGGGCGAGACCCAGGTGGTCGCCCTGGAGCGGGTCACGGTCGACTTCCGCCAGGGCGAGTTCACCGCGATCATGGGCCCGTCCGGCTCCGGCAAGTCGACGCTGATGCACTGCGTCGCGGGCCTCGACTCGTTCAGCTCCGGCTCGGTCCGCATCGGTGAGACCGAGCTGAGCTCGCTCAAGGACAAGCAGCTCACGCAGTTGCGCCGCGACAAGATCGGCTTTATCTTCCAGGCCTTCAACCTGCTGCCGACGCTGACCGCGCTGGAGAACATCACGCTGCCGATGGACATCGCCGGCCGCAAGCCCGACAAGCAGTGGCTGGACCAGGTCATCTCGATGGTGGGCCTGGCCGACCGGCTCGGCCACCGCCCGACCCAGCTCTCCGGCGGTCAGCAGCAGCGCGTCGCCGTGGCCCGCGCGCTCGCCTCCCAGCCGGAGATCATCTTCGGTGACGAGCCGACCGGAAACCTGGACTCGCGCTCCGGTGCGGAGGTGCTGGGCTTCCTGCGCAATTCGGTACGGGAGCTCGGGCAGACCGTCGTCATGGTGACCCACGACCCGGTCGCCGCGTCCTATGCCGACCGCGTCATATTCCTCGCCGACGGGCGGATCGTGGACGAGATGGTCCAGCCGACGGCGGATGGGGTTCTGGACCGGATGAAGGCGTTCGACGCCAAGGGCCGCACCAGCTGACCCCGAGCCGCTGGGGGCTTGGCCCCCAGGCACGCCGGGCCCTCCGCGCCCGCACCCGGCACCGCTGGGGGCTCCGCCCCCAGACCCCCGCTCCTCAAACGCCGGAGGGGCTGAGATTCCGGCCCCAGCGTCCAGAGCCGGCGCTGGAATTTCGGCCCGGAATCTTCGCCCCCGGTTCAGAGTCGAGCCCACGATCACCCAGGACTGAGATACCCCATGTTCAAAACCGCCCTGCGCAATGTGCTCGCGCACAAGGCACGGCTGCTGATGACGGTGCTTGCCGTCATGCTCGGCGTCGCCTTCGTGTCCGGCACCCTCGTGTTCACCGACACCCTCGGCAACGCCTTCCGCAAGCAGTCGTCCAAGAGCTACGACAACGTGGCCGTCGCCATCACCTCGTACGGCAGCCCCGACGAGGCCGACCGCAACCCCGGGGTCAGCAAGCAGACCCTGCAGAAGATCGGGCAGCTCGACGGGGTGGCCTCCGCCACCGGCCGGGTGGAGGGCTTCGCCGGGGTGGCCGGCACCGACGGCAAGCTGATCGGCCAGGGCTGGGCCAACAAGGGCGGCAACTTCGCCCCCGGCAAGGACGGCAAGGACCCGGCGTACACCTTCGCCGAGGGCTCCGGCCCGGTGCAGGACGGCCAGATAGCCCTCGACAAGGACACCGCCACCAAGGGCGAGTACCACGTGGGCGACACCGTGCGGGTCGCCACCAACGGACCGGTGAAGAAGTACAAGCTCAGCGGCATCTTCACCACCGAGGACGGCGCGGTCAACGCGGGCGGCAGCCTCGTGCTGTTCGACACCCCCATCGCCCAGCAGCTCTACCTCAAGCCGGGCTTCTTCCGGAGCGTGAGCGTGGCCGCCACCCCCGGCACCGACACGCAGAAGATCCTCACCGAGGTCAAGCCGCTGCTCCCCAAGGACGCCCACGCCAAGACCGGCCAGGAGCTCGCCGCGCAGGACGCCAAGGACATCGAGCAGGGCCTCAGCGGCCTCAACCAGACGCTGCTCGCCTTCGCCGCCATCGCCCTGTTCGTCGGCATCTTCCTGATCTCCAACACGTTCACCATGCTGGTCGCCCAGCGCACCCGTGAGCTGGCCCTGATGCGCGCGGTCGGCGCCTCGCGCGGCCAGGTCCGCCGCTCGGTGCTCGCCGAGGCACTGGTGGTCGGCACGATCGCCTCCGCGATCGGCTTCGCGCTGGGCCTCGGCCTCGCGACCGGGCTGCGCTCCGCGATGGGCGCCTTCGGCGCCAAGCTGCCGGACGGCCCGCTGATCATCTCGGCGACCCCGGTGATCTCCGCGCTGGCCGTCGGCGTGTTCGTCACGCTGATCGCCGCCCTGCTGCCGGCCTGGCGGGCCGCGAAGATCCCGCCGGTGGCGGCGATGAACAGCGTGCACGGCGTGGCCACCACCAAGTCCCTGGTGGTACGGAACTCCATCGGCGGCGTCATCACCCTCGGCGGCGCGGCCGCGATCATGGCGGGTGCCGCCGCGGGCTCGACCGGCAAGACGATGATCGGGCTCGGCGCCTTCCTGGCCCTGGTCGGCATCATCATCCTGATCCCGCTGCTGTCCCGCCCGGTCATCGCGCTTGTGCGCCCCGCGCTCGGCAAGGTGTTCGGTGTCTCCGGCAAGCTGGCCAGCCAGAACGCGGTGCGCAACCCGCGCCGCACCGGCGCCACCGCCTCCGCGCTCGCCATCGGCCTGACCCTGGTCACCGGCCTCTCGGTGCTCGGCGTCACGCTCGGCACGGCCATCGACAAGATGACCACGGACAACATCAAGGCCGACTACATGGTCCAGATGGCGGCCCGCGGCTCCGCCCTGGACCAGGAAGCGGTGACGGCGCTGCGCACGGCGCCGGGCGTCTCGGCGGTCTCCCCGCAGCAGTCCTCGTACCTGAAGATCGACGGCGACGGCCAGTCGGTGTCCGCGGTGACCCCCGGCGACATCGAGAAGGTCGTCAAGATCGAGCCGCTGACCGGCTCGCTGGCCACCCTCGGCCAGGGGCAGCTGGCCGTGGACGACAAGACGGCCGCGCGGCACAACTGGAAGCCGGGCTCCAAGGTCGCCGTCGAGTTCGACGACAAGAAGAAGGCCGAGCTGACGATCGGCGCGACGTACAAGGAGAACAAGTTCCTGTCGCCGGTGATGGCCTCGACCACGCTGTTCAGCGGGCACGAGACCAAGCCGTACATCCCGCAGGTCTTCGTCAAGATGACCGACGGCGCCACCAGCGCCAACGAGAAGGCCCTGGTCGGCGCGCTCGGTGACAACCCGGCGATCAGCATCATGAACCAGCAGGACATCCGCAACGAGTTCGGCGGCATGATCAACACGCTGCTCAACATCATGTACGGCCTGCTCGCGATGGCCCTGATCATCGCGGTCCTCGGTGTCGTCAACACCCTCGCGATGTCGGTGTTCGAGCGCCAGCAGGAGATCGGCATGCTGCGGGCGATCGGTCTGGACCGCCGCAAGGTCAAGCGCATGATCCGCCTGGAGGCCGTCGTCATCTCGATGTTCGGCGCGGTGATCGGCATCGGCCTCGGCTCCTTCCTGGCCTGGGCCATCGGCCAGACCATCAAGGGCTCGATCCCGAACTACGCCCTGGTCATCCCGTGGGACCGGATCGGCGTCTTCCTGCTGCTCGCCGGCCTGGTGGGCGTGCTCGCCGCGATGTGGCCGGCCCGCAGCGCCGCGAAGCTGAACATGCTGACCGCCATCAAGACCGAGTAGCGGTACGGACGGTGCGGGCCCCCGGGAGATCGCCTCCCGGGGGCCCTCGTGCGTAGCGGGACCCGTCCTCACTCCTGCGGCGCGCCCCAGGTGCGGGCCCGCAGCGGCATCCCCGAGGCGCCGCTCACCGGGGTCTTCACCGCGAGGATCTGGTTGACGCCGATCCGGTTGCGCTCGAAGGAGAGCGCGGAGGCCGCCATGTAGAGCCGCCAGATCCGGGCCCGCCCGGGGCTGGTGTACCGCACGGCGCGCGCCCAGTCGGACTCCAGGTTCGCCACCCAGTGACGCAGCGTCAGGGCGTAGTGCTCCCGGATCGGTTCGACATCGCGGGCCTCAAGCCCTGCCTCCTCCAGGGTGGCCAACGTGCGGCCGAGCGGGGCGAGTTCGCCGTCGGGGAAGACGTACGCATCGATGAACTCGTCGACGCGGTACTCCGATTCGTCCCGTTCGGGGCGCCGGGCGATCTGGTGGTTGAGCAGCCGGCCGCCCTCCTTGAGCAGCGCGTACAGGGTGTCCGCGTACTCCTGGTAGCGCACCGAGCCGACGTGTTCGGCCATGCCGATGGAGGAGATCGCGTCGAACGGGCCGTCCCTGACGTCCCGGTAGTCCTGGACGCGGATCTCGATCCGGTCGGTGAGCCCCTCCTCGGCGATCCGCTTGCGGGCGTACGCCGCCTGCTCGCGCGAGAGCGTGATGCCGACGACGCGGGCGCCGTACTCGCGGGCCGCGTGGATGGCCATCGACCCCCAGCCGCAGCCCACGTCCAGCAGCCGCTCGTCCTCCTTGAGGGCCAGCTTGCGGCAGATCAGGTCGAGCTTGTCACGCTGCGCGTCCTCCAGGGTGGACTCGGGGCTCTCCCAGTACGCGCACGAGTAGACCATCGACGGGCCGAGGACCAGCTCGTAGAAGTCGTTGCCGACGTCGTAGTGGTGGCTGATCGCCTCCTTGTCGCGGCGCTTGGTGTGCAGCGGTCCGCTGCGGCGCCGCATCTCCTCGGCGGGCGGGGCCGGCGGCGGCAGCGCGCCGCCCAGCTTGAGCAGCGCCCTGGCGGCGGCCCGCAGCCTCGGGTCGCGCACCGGATGCACGGCGTCCTTCGGATCGCCGCCGCGCTCCCAGATCAGCCCGGCGAGCAGGCCGAGGGCCTGGTACAGGTCCCCTTCGACGTCGATCTCGCCGGCCACCCAGGCCCGGGCGAGCCCGAGTTCACCCGGCTTCCACAGCAGGCGGCGCAGGGCGCGCCGGTGGCGTACGACGAGAACCGGGGCGCCGGGCGGGCCCGCCTCGCTGCCGTCCCAGGCGCGGATCCGCACCGGGAGGGCCTCTCCCAGCAGTTCCTCGGCAAGAGCGGTCAGCCGCAGCGCGGCATCGGCCATGGTGCACACCTCCGTACCTCGCAGAATGTCCCAGCACCCCGGTCAACACTGCCCGGGCGCGCGGCAATCCCGCTACCGCGTACAGGAGCACCAGAGTGGCTGTATCTGCCATCTTCCTGGCCGAGAACCGATCACGGAAGCACGGACGTGTGCCGGGTACGCCGAAGGGGCCGTCCGCACCACGGATGGCGGACGGCCCCTTCGGGACTGCTTACTGACGAGGCGTCAGGAGGCCTTGGCCTTCGCCGCTGCCTTGTCCTCGGACTTGGCCGCGGGAGCCGGGGCGGGCTTGGCCGCCTCGTAGAACTCCTCGCGCGGGGTCTCCATCGCACCGAGGGAGACGACCTCGCGCTTTAGGAACATCGCCAGCGTCCAGTCGGCCACAACGCGGATCTTGCGGTTCCAGGTCGGCACGGCCAGACCGTGGTAGCCACGGTGCATGTACCAGGCGAGCCGGCCCTTGAGCTTGATCTTCATCTTGCCCATGACGATCATCGCGACGCCCTTGTGGAGGCCGAGACCCGCCACCGCGCCCTTGTTGGCGTGCGCGTACTCCTTCTGCGGGAAGCCTCGCATGCCGGAGACCACGTTGTCGCCGAGGACCTTGGCCTGGCGCAGCGCGTGCTGGGCGTTCGGCGGGCACCAGGCGTTCTCCACGCCGGCCTTGCGGGCGGCGAGGTCCGGGACCTGGGCGTTGTCGCCCGCGGCCCAGATGTAGTCGGTGCCGGTGACCTGGAGGGTCGGCTGGGCGTCCACGTGGCCGCGCGGGCCGAGCGGGAGGCCGAAGCGGGAGAGCGCCGGGTTGGGCTTGACGCCGGCCGTCCACACGATCGTGTTGGAGTCGACCTCAAGGCCGTTCTTCAACACGACGTGGCCGTCCACGCAGGAGTCCATCGACGTCGAGAGGTAGATCTCGATGCCGCGGCCCTCAAGGTGCTCCTTGCCCCAGCGGCCGAGCTCCGGGCCGACCTCGGGAAGGATCTTGTCGGCGGCGTCGACCAGGACGAAGCGCATGTCCTCGCGCTTGACGTTGGTGTAGTACTTGGCCGCGTCGCGGGCCATGTCCTCCACCTCGCCGATGGTCTCCGCGCCGGCGAAGCCGCCGCCCACGAAGACGAAGGTCAGCGCCTTGCGGCGGACGTCCTCGTCGGTGGTGGAGTCGGCCTTGTCGAGCTGCTCCAGAACGTGGTTGCGCAGGCCGATGGCCTCTTCCACGCCCTTCATGCCGATGCCCTGCTCGGCGAGACCGGGGATCGGGAAGGTGCGGGAGACCGCACCCATCGCGATGACCAGGTAGTCGAAGGGCAGCTCGTAGGCCTCGCCGACGAGCGGCGCGACCGTGGCGACCTTGCGGTCCTGGTCGATGCTGGTGACCCGGCCGGTGAGCACCTCGGCTCCGCGCACGACGCGCCGCAGCGGGACGACGACGTGGCGCGGCGAGATGCTGCCTGCGGCGGCTTCGGGGAGGAAGGGCTGGTACGTCATGTACGAGCGCGGGTCGACGACCGTGACGGTCGCTTCCGCGTAACGCATCTTCTTCAGAATGCGTCGCGCTGCGTACAGGCCTACGTACCCGCCACCTACTACGAGGATCCTGGGACGCTCCGTGGTGCTCATGCCATCGAGTATCCACCTGCCCGGACACCCCCGCTCGTGCGCCCCTTCACAAGGTTCACCAAGGGCTCTGCTACACTGCGCGGCCCACGTGACCGAGGTCATGGCGCGCGGGGGGAACCACGGTGTAGGGGAGAACGTTGTCCACCCCTCCTGAACTGGCCCGCACGGCCCCGGGCCCGGTGGACCACCGCTGTGGGAAACGCAGGCGTAACACGTCAACCACCGTTTGGAATAGGCCCGGAAGGGGCCCCTGGGCCTCGGAAAGCGGTCCCGGGACCACAAACCTGGGCCCCGGGACCCCTTTTCCTTGTGAAGAACTTCACGAACTTTCTCGCGCGGCACCGCTCCAAGGACCCCCGCGGGTCGCGATCAGGCGACCGACCAGGCGATTCCGTCCAGAATGTCGTGTTCGCTGACCACGACTTCGCGGGCCCCGGTCCGCTCCATCACGGCGAGCAGGACCAGCGCGCCGGCGCCGATCACATCGACCCGGCCCGGGTGCAGCACGGGGATGCGGGTCCGCTCCTCGTGGGTGGCGGCGAGCAGGCGCCCGGTGATCTCGGCGACCTCCTCGTAGGAGAGCCGCGCGTGGTGGATGGCCGCCGAGTCGTACCCCTTGAGCCCCAGCGCGATCCCGGCGACGGTGGTCACCGAGCCCGCGAGTCCGACCAGGGTGCGCGGCTCGCGCAGCGGCACGCTCTGCTCGGCGAGGTCGAGCGCGGCCTCGATGTCGGCGCGTATGGCGGCGATCTGCTCGGGCGTCGCCGGGTCGCCGGGGTGGTGGCGCTCGGTCATCCGCACACAGCCGACGTCCACCGACCGGGCGGCCTCGACGCGCTCGGAGCCGACGACGAACTCGGTGGAGCCGCCGCCGATGTCGACCACGAGGTACTCGCCGTCGCCGCGCAGTTCCTTGGTGGCGCCGGTGAAGGAGAACGCGGCCTCCTGGTCGCCGGAGATGACCTCCGGCTCCACGCCGAGAATGTCCAGGACCCCGCGCACGAAGTCGTCCCGGTTCTCGGCGTCACGGGAGGCGGAGGTCGCCACGAAGCGGACGCGCTCGACGCCGAGCTCCTTGATCACCTCGGCAAACTCGCGGCAGGCCGCGAAGGTCCGCTCCAGCGCCTCGGGGGCCAGCCGGCCGGTCCGGTCCACGCCCTGGCCGAGCCGGACGATGGTCATCCGCCGGTCCAGGTCGGTGATCTCCCCGGTGGCCGGGTCGGCGTCGGCGACGAGCAGCCGGATCGAGTTCGTACCGCAGTCGATCGCGGCGACGCGCGTCACTGGTCGTCCTCCGCGCCGCACGGAGTCACGCACGGGCCCTTGGCCCACCACTCGGGGAGCATCGCGATCGCCTCGTCGCCGAGCGGGTTCACCCCCGGGCCGGCCGCCAGCGAGTGGCCGACCAGCACGTGCAGGCACTTCACCCGGTCCGGCATGCCGCCCGCGCTCGGGAAGCCCGCCAGGACCTCGATGGCGTCGCGGCGCGCGATGTAGTCCTCGTGGGCGGCGCGGTAGGCGGCGGCCAGCTCCGGGTCGCTCGCGAGGCGCTCCGTCATCTCCTTCATGACGCCGTTCGCCTCAAGCGTGCCGATCGCGGACGCGGCGCGCGGGCACGTCAGGTAGTACGTCGTCGGGAACGGCGTGCCGTCCTCCAGACGCGGGGCCGTCTCGACCACGTCCGGGTTGCCGCAGGGGCAGCGGTGCGCGATCGCGCGCAGCCCGCGCGGCGGACGGCCGAGCTGCTGCTTGAAGGCGGCGATGTCCGCGTCGGTGGGCTCGGTGCGTTCGGTCTGGGGCGGGGGCGTTTCCATGCCTGGGTCAGTCTCTATCGCTAGCAGTGATCAGTTGGCGGAACGGTCGGCCTTGTCGACGCCGTCCCAGAGGTTCGAGTGCCAGGCGCGGCTGGTCGCGCCCTTGTCGGCGCGGCGGTTCTTCGCCGCGTCCGGGTCGACGACGGTGAAGCCGGTCTCCCCCGGGAACTGCATGTGCAGGTGCTCGCGGGCGAGGCGCTTGATGTACGCGTCGTCCTGGAGCCGCGCCTTCTCGTCACGCAGTTGTTCGACCGCCTTCTGGGCGGCGGCGGCCTTGCGCTGCTGGTCGGAGATGTCGGCGCGCTGGGAGACGTACTGCCGCATGGGGTAGGCGAGCGCCACGACCAGCGAGCACAGCACGAGGACGAGCAGCGCCGCCCGGCCGGTGAGCCGGGAGCGGCGGGCCTGCCGTTTGGTCTGCGAGCGGTAGACGCGGGCGGCGGTCTGCTCGCCGAGCACCTTGATCCTGGCGGCGGTGGAGAACCGGTCGCGGTCCTTCACCTTGGCGCCCTTGGCCATCGCTCTCCCGCCTCCCCGTCACACACATACGTCCCCGGACACGGTACGGGACCGAGTGCGGGGACGTACGTACGACTGGCTAGGGGTTTGACCCTCAGCTCTCAGCCCTTGAAGCGCGGGAAGGCGGACCGGCCCGCGTACACCGCGGCGTCGTCGAGGATCTCCTCGATGCGCAGCAGCTGGTTGTACTTGGCGACGCGGTCCGAGCGGGCCGGGGCGCCGGTCTTGATCTGGCCGCAGTTCACCGCGACGGCGAGGTCGGCGATGGTGACGTCCTCGGTCTCGCCGGAGCGGTGGGACATCATGCACTTGAAGCCGTTGCGCTGGGCCATCTCGACGGCGTCCAGGGTCTCGGTCAGCGAACCGATCTGGTTGACCTTGACGAGCAGGGCGTTGGCAGAGCCCTCCTCGATGCCGCGGGCCAGGCGCTCGGGGTTGGTGACGAAGAGGTCGTCGCCGACGATCTGGACCTTGGCGCCCAGCTTGTCGGTGATGACCTTCCAGCCGGCCCAGTCGTCCTCGAACAGCGGGTCCTCGATGGAGACCAGCGGGTAGGAGGAGACGAGCTCCTCGTAGTACTCGGTCATCTCGGCGGCCGAGCGGGACTTGCCCTCGAACTCGTACAGGCCGTCCTTGTAGAACTCGGACGCGGCGACGTCGAGCGCGAGCGCGATGTCCTTGCCCGGGGCGTAGCCGGCTTCCTTGATGGCCTCAAGGATGAGGTCCAGGGCCGCGCGGTTGGACTCCAGGTTCGGCGCGAAGCCGCCCTCGTCGCCGAGGCCGGTGGACAGGCCCTTGCGCTTCAGGACGCCCTTGAGCGTGTGGTAGACCTCGGCGCCCCAGCGAAGGGCCTCGGAGAAGGACTCCGCGCCGATCGGGGCGATCATGAACTCCTGGATGTCGACGTTGGAGTCCGCGTGGGAGCCGCCGTTGAGGATGTTCATCATCGGAACGGGCAGCAGGTGCGCGTTCGGGCCGCCCAGGTAGCGGAACAGCGGCAGGTCGCTGGCCTCGGAGGCGGCGTGCGCGACGGCGAGCGAGACGCCGAGGATGGCGTTGGCGCCGAGCGAGCCCTTGTTGTCGGTGGCGTCCAGGTCGAACATGGCCTGGTCGATCAGGCGCTGCTCGGTGGCGTCGTAGCCGACGAGCTCCGGGCCGATCTGCTCGATGACGGCGAGGACGGCCTTCTCGACACCCTTGCCGCCGTAGCGGTTGGGGTCACCGTCGCGGAGCTCGATGGCCTCGAAGGCACCGGTGGAGGCGCCGGACGGAACTGCAGCACGGCCGGTGCTGCCGTCGTCGAGGCCGACCTCGACCTCGACCGTGGGGTTGCCTCGGGAGTCCAGGATTTCCCGGGCTACGACGACGTCGATGGACGGCACGAGCATCTCCTTCTGGGATGTGACGCTAGATGTGACGCAAGCAGTGCGGGGCCGCGCAGGGGTCGCTGCGGCCTTGCGACAAGAGCCTAACCGGCTCCGGGGCTCCGGCCAGCCGAGTGCCCGCCTCCTGGGACGAAAAAGGGCCCAAGGACCCTGAATCCCGGTCAAAGGACCGCAGGACTACTGCCGGGTAACAGAACGAACCCCGGCCCGGCGCGTACGGGGGAATGCGCGCCGGACCGGGGGGACTTGGGGCTTTTCGGCCTCAGCCGAGGTGGAGCTTCTGACCCGGGTAGATCAGGTCGGCGTCCTTGACGATGTCCTTGTTCAGCTCGAACAGCTTCTGCCAGCCGCCCTTGGTGCCGTTGGCGGAAGCGATCTGGCCGAGGGTGTCGCCGGCCTTGACGGTGTACTCGCCATTGCCCTGCTTGACCGGCTCGGTGCGCTGCTCGCCGCGGCTGGCCTCCGGCGCGGACTCGGTGCGCTGGGTCTTCTGCTGCGGCTTGGTCTTCGGCTTCGAGGACGGCGACGACTTCGAAGAGGACGACGAGGAAGAAGAGGACGAAGAGGACGAGGACGACGACGAGCCGGAGGTGTCCACGTTGGCCTTGGCGCCGCCGGAGGTCAGGTTGCCGGCGCCGGCGCAGGACCAGGCGCCCGGGCCCTGGATGGCGAGCAGCTTCTCGGCGGCGGCTATCTGCTGGCCCTTGGTGGCGAGGTCCGCACGGGCGGCGTACTGGGTGCCGCCGGCGGCGGCCCAGGAGGACTGCGAGAACTGCAGGCCGCCGTAGTAGCCGTTGCCGGTGTTGATGGACCAGTTGCCGCCGGACTCGCACTGGGCGACCGCGTCCCAGGTCTGGACGGAGGCGGCGGAGGCCGAGCCGGCCGCCATCAGCGGGGCGGCGACAGCGGCGCCGGTGACGCCGGCCAGCGTGACGACACGGACGGCCTTGGACGGGCGACGGTGCTTGCCCTTGCCGGAAAGCAGCATGGAGGTTCTCCTCACCGACGCCTGCGAGGTGAGCTGTCGGGTTCGGGCGTGAGCTGCCCGGCCGAGCGCCCCAGCGCCCGTCTTCACCCCAAGCCGGCCGACAGTTGCTTCAACTGCCGGGCCCGGCACTTACCTTGGGTCCCCCGCTCCTGCCTACGGCGCATAAGCGTCGACTGTTCCCGTCGGCCGACGGCAGGATTCGGCGTGCTCGGTCGACGGGGCTCGTGGTGACGAGCGGTTCCGACGAAAACACACGGCCCGCCAATGTTCAAAGACGCCCATCGGGGAGAAAACGCCCCTACTTGCCGATACAGAAGGGGCGTTTCCGCAGGTCGGGGGCGGGACGGACGGACCGGGCAGACGGGACACGCCAGTTGGGGCGAAGAGACCCATGTCTCACTTGGACAGAACGGACATACGCCCTCGAACTACCCCTACTTCGGTACCGAGTTCGGGGCGGCGACGGCAGCCGCGGCGGCCTTCAGGTGCAGGCTCTGGCCAGGCAGGATCAGGTTCGGGTCGGTGCCGATCAGCCGCTCGTTGGCGTGGTAGAGCGCGGGCCAGCCGCCCTGGATCTTGTTCGCGTCGGCGATGACCGAGAGATTGTCGCCGGGGCGGACGGTGTAGTCGCCGCTCGCGGCCGGGGTGTTGCCGGCCTCACGTGATCCACCGTCACCTCGCGAGGCGTGCCGTCCCGCATCGCGGCCGTCGGCCGGGCTGCCCGAAGTGCCGGGGGCGGTCGGGGCGGGCTGTCCGGTCGGGGTACCGGTGCCGGAGCCGGTGGTGCCGGGCGTCGCGCCCCTGCTCTCCTCCGGTGCGGGCGCCCCGCGGTGCTTGCCGGGGCTCGCCGGGGTGGACGCGGAGGGCGTCGGCGGCTTGGCCGGGTCGGCCGGCTTCGTGGCGCCCGGCGAGGGCGTGGCCGGGGTGGTGGGGACCGCGGGCGTCGGGGCGACGGGCGCCTTGGTCGCCGGAGCGGTCGGCACGATGGACCCGAGCGGGTCGGCCGGGTCCGGCGTCGCGGGCAGGCCCGGGTCGACATCGGCCGCGCCGCCGCCCTTGGTGAGCCCGCTGGAGCAGTTCGCGAAGGCCTTGGTGCCCTGGGCCGCGAGCACCTTCTCGGCGACGGCTATCTGCTGGGCGCGGCTGGCGAGGTCGGCCCGCTGGGCGTAGTCCGTACCGCCGAAGGCCTCCCAGGTGTCCTGCGAGAGCTGGAGCCCGCCGTACAGGCCGTTGCCGAAGTCGGCGCTCCACATTCCGCCGGACTCACAGGTGGCCACCTGGTTCCAGGAGTGCGCGTCCGCGGCGTTGGCGCCGGTCGCGGCGAGCAGCGGAAGTGCGATGGCCGATCCGGTCACCCCTGCCGCGACGACGAGAGCGGGTGCCTGGCGGGGCCGACGATGCTTCCCGGAGCGCATGGATAAGGCCTTCCGTGTGACTGCTGAGCCGAATGAACGGTGAACGTAGCCGTACTCGAACGCCTGTCACAAGTCGATGCACCCGGGATCACATAAAAGTCACAGTCTTGACGGTTCGTCAGATGAGGTCGTTCCGGGCGGCGGCGTGAACTCGACCGGCAGGGTGCGCAGTCCGCGCATGATGAGCCCGCCGCGCCAGCGCAAATCGGTAGGTTCCACCGCGAGCCGCAGGTCAGGGAGGCGCCGCAGCAGGGTCTCCAGCGCCGTCCTGCCTTCGAGCCGGGCCAGTGGCGCACCGATGCAGTAGTGGATCCCGTGGCCGTATCCGAGGTGCTGGTTGTCCCGGCGGCCGAGGTCGAGCGTGTCGGGCTCGGCGAAGCGCTCGGGATCGCGGTCGGCCGCGGCGAGCACCACGAGCACCGGGTCGCCCGCCGCGATGTCCTGGCCGCCGATCGTCAGAGGCTCGGTGGCGAACCGCCAGGTGGCCAGCTCGACCGGCCCGTCGTAGCGCAGCAGTTCCTCGACGCCGGTCTCCAGGAGCCCGCTCTCCCCCGCGCCGATCGAGGCCTGGAGCCGCTCGCGCTGCTCCGGGTTGCGCAACAGGGCGTACACCCCGTTGCCGATCAGATTGACCGTCGTCTCGAATCCGGCGAACAGCAGGATGAAGGCCATGGCGGCGGCCTCGTTCTCCGTCAGGTGCTCACCGTGGTCGCTGGCCCTGATGAGCGCGGAGATGAGGTCGTCGCCGGGGTTCTCGCGCTTCTTGTGGATGAGCTCGGCGAGGTAGTTGCGCATCTTCTTCACCGACCGGGCGACGCCGCCGCGCGGGCCGCCGCCGTGTCGGATCATCATGCCCGCCCAGTCGCGGAAGTCGTCCTGGTCCTCGCGCGGGACGCCGAGCAGATCGCAGATGGCGTAGATGGGGAGCGGGAAGGCGAAGTCGTGGATGAGGTCGGCCTCGCCCTTCGCCGCGAACGCGTCGATGAGCTGATCCGTCAACTCCTGTACGCGCGGCGCGAATTGGGCCACCGTGCGCGGGGTGAACGCCTTCGCCACCAGGCGCCGAAGGCGGGTGTGGTCCGGCGGGTCGATGTTGAGCAGATGCGTCATCAGCTCGGCCTTGCGCTCGCCCGGAATGCCCGTCTTGCCCTTGGCGTGGGCCGGCTCGTCGTGGTGCGCGGGGTTCTTGGAGAGCCGCTGGTCGGCGAGGGCCTGCTTGGCGTCCCCGTACCGCGTCACCAGCCAGGCCTCGACGCCGCTCGGCAGCTTGGTGCGGTGCACGGGGGCGTGCTCGCGCAGCCAGGCGTAGGCCGGGTACGGGTCGGTGGCGAACTCCCAGGTGAAGAGTTCGGGGGCGTCGGGGATGGACGGCTGGTCGTGCATGCTCCGACACTAACCGCCCTCCTTCTTAGGGGAGGGGGCGCGCTCTGCTCCCTGCCCTGCGACCCCGCCGTCGGGGCGGGAGGAGCGGGAATCCGCCGCCGGCATGCAGTCCTGCCGATACCGGAGGCGGAGTTCGACCCCATCTCCTGGGCCAACTCGCGCCCCGTAGAACCCTGTTCGGTGCGCAGCTCACGCAGCCGCGCGCCGAGGGCGGCTCTTGCTCGCTGGAAACCGGTGGTCACTCGGTGGACGGCACCTGGCCCGCGAACACGTCGCAGGGGACGGCGTGATGCCGGGCCGCATCACGGACCTGGCAGGCACGCACCACTTCCACGGGGGCCGTGATCAGTTCGACGCCGGTCATCCGGTCGTCGCCCTCGAAATGAATCCGCGCGATCACGCGCGAATCGAAAAGCCAGCGCTCTTCTCCGGGCAGTCGTCGAGCAACTGCCATGCGGTGAGGGCGAGTCGGGCCCGCAACAGGCCGGTGGGCTCGGTGAGTTCGATGCCCAGCGTCTTCCCGATCTGTTCGAGGCGGCGGGCGACGCTGCTGTGGTGCAGGTGGAGACGGTCGGCGGCCCGGCGCAGGGAGCCGGTGGCGCAGTAGGTGTCCAGGGTCGCCAGGTCGTCGGGGCTGCCGGCGATGCGGGCGATCGCGGCCACGTCGGCGTTGTCCCGGGCGGCTTCCTCGGGTACCTGCGCGAGAAGTGCCAGCGCGCCCAGGGCGTCGTAGTGGACGACCGGCCGGCGCGCGGTGGTGAAGCGGAGGGCGGTGCGGGCTTCGAGCCAGCACCGGTCGGGGCTGTCGGCGGCGCCGATGCCCGCGCGTACGCCTGCCGGAAGCCGGGCCGGGTCCGTGGTGGTGGCCAGGACGACGCCCACCCCGGCGAGCGGTGCCGCCTTCACCGGGCGGGCCGGGCAGAGCAGGCCCGCGACCCGGTCGAGCGGGAGCCGGGACCGTACGGCGACGACGTGGACCGGCAGATCGGCGGCGAAACCCAGCAGCCGCAGCGCCCTCGCTCTGGCCGCCTCGTCGCTGTCGGCGCTGATCACCAGCTCGACCAGGGCGGGGTCGGCCATGGTGGTGCGGGCCGGGCCGTACCGCTCGACGACCGCGGCGGCGGCGATGGCGAGCCGTTCGAGGAGCAGTTCGTCGAGCGGGCCCGGCGAGCCGGGGCGCTCCAGCCACACCGTGCCGATCTCCTCCTCGTCCAGCGTGATCGCCACCCTGGTGGACGCGGGCGACGGCGGGCCGGGCGCCTCCCGGCCGTCGGGCGCCATGCGGGTCGCCCGCCCCGTGCCGTGCAGCCGGATCCCGGCCGCGCACTCGGCCAGGCCCGCCGAGGCCCGGGCCAGCGCGGGAAGATCCACCCGGCGGCGCATCAGCGTGTCCTAGAACATGACGACGCGCAGCGCGCCTTCGGCCTGTGCGTCCAGGTTCGAGAGCCGCAGGACCAGTGCCTCCATGATCCCGAGCATAAGCGCCAATCGGCGCGGGATCCGGGCCTGATGGCCGACGGATGGCGGACGACCCCGGGCGGTGGCGGCCGCGAGGATGGCCGGCATGGACCCTGAACTGGAAGCATTTCTCCCGTTGTTCCCCAAGGCGGACCTGTCCGACCCGGCCGCCGCGCGCGAGGGCCTCGCCCGGCTGGCCATGTCGGCGCCCGCGCCGGACACCACGGGCCTGGAGATCGAGGACCGCACGGTGGCCGCCGATCCGGAGGTGGCGGTACGGATCTACCGCCCGCGCCGGGCGCAGGGCGCCGTCGTCTGGCTGCACGGCGGTGGTTTCGTGATGGGCGACCTGGACACCGAGCATCCGTGGGCCGCCCGGGTCGCGGACGGTTCCGGCGCGGTGCTGATCTCGGTGGGCTATCGCAGGGCCCCCGAGCACCGGTTCCCGGCCGCCCTGGACGACGCCTGTGCCGCGCTGGCCTGGACGGCCGAGCACGCGGCCGAGCTCGGCATCGACCCGGATCGGATCGCCGTCGCAGGCCACAGCGCGGGTGCGGGGCTCGCGGCGGCGGTGGCGTTGCGGGCGCGTGACGAGCAGGGCCCGCCGATCCGCTTCCAACTCCTCAACCAGCCCCAGCTCGACGACCGGCAGGAGACGTGGTCGGCGCGGCACTTCACCGACACGCCGTGGCTGACGCGCGGCAAGGTCACCGCGAGCTGGGGGCACTATCTGGGCGCCACGCCCGCCTCGCCGTACGCCGCCCCGGCCCGGGCCGCCGACCTGTCCGGACTGCCGCCCGCCTACATCGCCACCGCAGAGTTGTGCCCGAACCGCGACGAAGGCATCGACTATGCGCTGCGCCTGCTCCAGGCGGGCGTACCGGCCGAACTGCACCAGTGGCCCGGCACGTTCCACGGGTCGCAGGCGATCCTGTCCGCCGAGATCTCCCAGCGGCAGCTCACCGAACTCACCACGACCCTGCGCCGCGCCCTCGCCGAGTAAGGCAGCCGCGACCGACCGGCCCGGGCGGCAGCTCACCGAATTCACCACTACCCTGCGCCGCGCCCTGGCCGAGTGAGACGGCCGCGACCTGCCCGGCCACCCTAGGGGGTGTCCGGCGGATCATGGCCGGGGTCGCGACGCCTGGCACGGCACCTCCTGGCGGCGGGGGCTACTCCGCCTCCTCCGCCGCCCGGATCGCCGCCCGGTAGGCCCGTGCAGCCGCCCGCAGCGCGGCCTCCGGGTCGACCCCGGACGCCTCCGCCTCGGTCGCAAGGGCCAGGAGGCGGTGGCCCACGCCCTCACCGGCGGGGAGCGGGACCGCCAGGCCCGCGGTCCTGGTCCGGGCCGACAGCTTCGCGGCCAGCGCCAGCGCGGGCTGGCCCAGCGGGACCCCGTCCGTCACCGACGCCCGCTGCTTCTCGACCGCCTTCATCCGCAGCCAGTGCTCCTTGACCTCCTGGGGCGTCTCGGCGCTCTCGTCGCCGAAGACGTGCGGATGCCGGTGGATCAGCTTCTCCACGATGCCGCCCGCGACGTCGTCGACGGAGAACGGCGCCTCCGGGTCCTCCTCGGCGATCCGCGCGTGGAAGACGACCTGGAGCAGCACGTCGCCGAGCTCCTCGCGCAGCTCGTCGCGGTCGCCCTCCTCCACCGCCTCGACCAGTTCGTACGCCTCCTCAAGGGCGTACTTGGCGAGGCCCTTGTGGGTCTGCTGCGAGGACCAGGGGCATTCGCGGCGGATGCGGTCCATGACCTGGACGAGGTCGAGGAGGCGGGCGCCCGGCAGATCGTAGGAGCCGGGCAGCAGTTCCAGGTCCGGCATCTGCACCCGCCCGGAGCCGGCGAGCCGGGCGAGCCCGTCCGTCAGCCGCCGGTCGCCCTCGCCGGAGGGCAGCACGACGACGGTACGGCCCCCGGCGCAGGCCGCCACCAATTCCTGCGCGTCCGGCGCCGAGACCTCGGCCTCGACGCCGGCCTCGCGCAGATACGGCAGCTGCGGGTGCCCGGCGTCGGGGCACAGCACGAGGTCGGCGGCGCGCAGGGTCTGCCACGCGGGCCAGGACAGGAGTCCGGGGGCGACCCGGTGGCTCGCGGTGAGCAAAACGATTCGGCCGGGTTCTTCAACAGCAGTCACCCGTCGAACCTACCGCTGGCTCACGAGGCGCTGCCGCTCAGCCCGTCGAGGCCGGGTCTCCCGGGGTGCTCTGCTGGTCCTCGGGGGCGGCCTGGGGGGCGGCGGCCTGTTTGGTCTTCGCGATCCAGGGGGCCTGGTAGTCGGCGAGCTGGATCTGGCTGGCGTTCCAGCTGCCGTAGCGCGGGTTCACGTCCACGCCGAGGTCCTTGGAGGCCTTGACCAGGGCGGGCAGCAGGTCCTGCTGGGTGCGGGCGCCGATCTTGGCGGCCAGCTTCTGCTCGGTGACCTGGCGCTGGACGTACGCGTCGATCTGGTCGGGGGCGAGCCCGCCGTTGGTGAGCGCCTGCTGGCGCAGCTGGTCCTCGCCGCCGGCCTGCTGGACCATCGCGGCCCGTGCGTCCTGGATCTCCTTGCGGCTGACGCTCACCCCGGCCTGGTCGGCCGCGTGCCCGAGCACCTTGTCGAAGATCAGGTTGCTGAGTTTGACGCGGCCGAGCTGGCCCGAGTCCTTGATCAGCTGGGCGGACTGCGGGGAGTTCTGCTGCGCCGTCCGGACGTCCTTGACCTCGGCCTGGAGCGCGGATACCTCGATCCGCTCGCCCCCGACGACGGCCGCGGCCCCCGGGTGGGCCGTACTGCCGCAGGCGGTGAGGAGCGGGCCCGCGGCGAGCAGGGCGACGGAGACGGAGAGCGCGGTGCGACGACGGCGGTGCAAAGGAGCCTCCCGGCGGAGCAGATACGTGCGGCGTGGCGACGGACCTTGCTGGGGGGTGTCCGGCGGGTCACGGCCGGGGTCGCGGGGTCCGGCACGGCACCTCGCCGCGCCCCGCCCCGTCCGACCCTGACCCGCCGGACACCCCCCAATACCTTGCGGTGATCGATGGTAGGCAGTCGGCGAGGCCGGGGCCACTGATTCGCCCAACGATTCGCAACCCTTGTCGGTCGCGCGGGTGAAGCGGGGTGAAGCCGCGCCGTCCATTGCGTGAACTGAAGCCCCGGCCCGCTGCGTTGCCGTCGGGGGTCCGGCATATTCGACGGCAGCGCACAGCAAAGGACCTCGATGCCGACCCTCGAAGCCGCCCCCGCCCTGCCGGTGGCCCCGGTGCGGATCGCAGCCGCCCGCCGGCCCCGCACCCGGGCCGCCGCCCTCTCCGCACTGATCACGTTCCTGGCGGTGTGCGGCGCGGACGCGGTCGCCGGGGTGATCCCGCTCGGCCCGCTCCAGCGCCACACCCGCAGCATCAACGACCTGGGCAACCAGTTCATCCCCTTCCACGAGCACCTGTGGGACCTGCTGCACGGCCGCGCCGACGGCGGTCTGCTCCTCAACTGGCAGTCCGGGTACGGCACTTCGTTCCTGCCCGACCTGGGTACGTATCTGAGCAGCCCGTTCGCCCTGCTCGTCGGGGTCTTCCCGCGCGACCGGATCGACCTCGCGGTGTATGTGATCACCGTGCTGAAGATGGCGGCGGCGGCCGTCGCCATGACGGTGCTGCTGCTCGCGCTGCGCCCGGCGGCCCGGCACTGCTGGGCGGCGGGGGTGCTCGGTGCCTCGTACGCGCTGTGCGGCTGGTCGGTCCTGGAGTCGACGTACAACCCGATGTGGCTGGACGGCCTGATCGCCTTCCCGCTGCTGTGCCTGGTCGTCCAGTGGGCGAGGTCGGGGCGGCGGCCCGTGGTCGGACCGCTGGTCGTGGCGCTCGCCTGGATCGCCAACTTCTACACGGCGTACATGGCGACGATCGGCGCGGGTCTCGTCCTGCTCCTGCTGCTGTTCGTGGACCGCGAGACCGATGCGCGGGGCCGGGTGCGGGCCGTCCTGGTGGCCGCGCGGTCGGTCGCGATCGGCATCGGGCTCTCGGCACCCGTGCTGTTCACCATCTATCTGGGCACCAAACACGCGCATCCGGGCTGGGTGCGGGAGTTCCAGCCGGTCTCCTGGCCGGACTACCTGGCCCGCACGCTGCCCGGCACGTACTCCTTCTCCTCCCCCGCCGTCTTCCTCGGCACCGGCGCACTCCTGCTCGCCTGCACCCTCGCCTTCCACCGCGCGGTCCCGCGCCGCGAGCGCTACGCCTGGACCGGCCTCGCCCTCGCCGTCGCGGTGTCCTTCCAGTGGAAGCCCACCCATCTGGCCTGGCACGCCTTCGCCACCCCCAACGGCAGCCCCTACCGGCAGACCTTCGTGCTGTGCGGCATCCTCGTGATCGCCGCCTGGATCTCCCTGTCGTACGGGATCCCCGGGCGCCGCGCGCTGCTCGGCGGGGGCGGCGTACTGGCCCTGATCGCGGCGGGCGCGGCCTTCAGCGAGCTGATCTCGGCATGGACGTACCCGCTGTTCGCGCTGGGCCTCGCGGCGGCGGTCGGCGCTCTGCTCCTGATGCGCCGGGGCCGGCGCGGGATCGTGATCACAGCGCTCGCCCTCCTTGCGGGCGCGCAGATCGCCCAGGCGGGCGTGACGGCGGCGTACGGGGACCAGCAGCGGGCGGCCCGGATGGACGGCTACCCCGCCTGGAGCGCCGAGCACTCGGCGCGGGCCGCGCTGGAGGCGGACGCGTCCGGCTGGCCCGCCCACCGCACCGATCCGGGGCAGCGGCAGATCACCAACAACGACCCGCTGCTGCTCGGCGGCGAGGGCGGCGCCTACTACTCCAGCCTCACCCCGGAGGTCCTGAACCGTACGATGACCGCGCTCGGCGGCGGCTGGACCTCGCGCGGGCGGGCGGTGCAGAGCCTGGACAACCCGGTGACCGACGCGATCTTCTCGGTGGGCGCGCGGGTGCGGGTCGCGGAGAAGGGCGGCACCCCCTCGCTGATCCGGGCCGCCGCGACGCCGCCGCTGGTCACCGTCCGGCCGCCCGCACCCCAACCGGCGTACGGCAGCAACCCGTTCCGCAACCAGGAACTCCTGCTCGGCGCCCGGGTGTACACGACGCGCACCCTCGCGCAGGGCTGCCCCGGCGGGACCGACATCTTCCTGTGGGCCCCGGAGCACTTCGGCAGCGCCCGCCTGGGCCAGGGACCGGCCGTCGAGATGCGCGGCGGCGCCCCCAGCCGCCGGGCCCCGCTGATCCCGTTCGGCACCTCGGCGGGCCCGGGCCGCGCCTCGCACATCACGCTGACCCCCGCCGACCGGAACGCGGAACTCGGCTGTCTGGACCGGGCCGCCCTGAACCGGGCGGTGGACCGGCTGCGCACCACGGGCGCAACGAAGGTCGACGTCTCGGACAGCGGCGTACGCGCCGAACTCCCGCCCGGCGCGACGGGTACGGCGGTGTTCGCGATGCCCCGCATCGCGGGCTGGACCTGCCGGGTGAACGGGTCCGCCGCGACCCCGGCGGGCGACTACCTGGGCCTGGTCGCCGTCCCGCTGACCGGCCGGGCGCAGTCGCTGGAGTGCAACTTCCGCCCACCGGGCCTGCGTTCGGGCTCACTGGTGGGAGGGGGAGCGCTGCTGGCGCTCGCGGGGGTGGCGTCGTGGGGGCCACTGCGGCGCAGGGTCGGCGCCCTGAAGGGGCGCGGGGCTGTGACACCATGCGGCTCCGCCGCGATGGGGGTCCCCCCTGTTCGAGCGAAGCCGAGAACGTGGGGGAGCGACCAGCCACAGTAGGCTCGCACCCGAAATACGCCGCTTCCCGCGAAGCGCCCGCCCAGCCCCCGCGGACCTCGCGCCGGCGGGCCAGGGGGGACCGACGGGGCCGGCGGATCAGCCCGCCGGGAGCTGCTGGGTGGGGCAGGAGTCCAGGACCGTCTTCATGGCGGCCTTCTCGGCGTCCGTCACCCACACCCCGTACTTCTTCTTCACGGCCACCTGGTCCGCCACGTACGTACAGCGGTACGCCTGGTAGGGCGGCAGCCAGGTCGCCGCGTCACCGTCGCTCTTGCGGCGGTTGGCGCTCGCGTCCACGGCGATCAGATTGAGCGGATCGTTGGCGAACTCGGTCCGCTTCTGCTTGTCCCACTGCTGGGCGCCCTTCTGCCAGGCGTCCGACAGCGCCACCACATGATCGATGTCGATCTTGCTGGCGCCGCGCTGGAACTGGATGGACTCCCCGGTGTACGGGTCGCGCACGAGCGTCCCGGACGCCACGTCGCACTTGTCCTTGAACTTCACGTCCTTGAGGTCCCGCTTGAGTATGTCCTCGCGGGTCGCGCAGCCGTTGTGGTCGGTGTCGGTCCAGCCCTTGCCGAACTGGTCGCGGCTGTAACCGGTCTTCGGCGCCCGCCCCTTGACGGTGAGCGAGTCGGCGGCAGCGAGCGCGGAGCCCGCCGCGCCCTTGGGTCCGGGAGCGGCGCTCGGCGATCCGGAAGCGGCGCCGGGCGCCTTCTTGGCGCTGTCACCACCGCATCCGGCGAGCACGAGCGAAGCCGCGAGGGCGGTTGCTGGGAGGGCGATTCGGTAGGTACGCATCAAGGCGGGCCGTCCTGGCAGGAGTTGGCGGAACCTCGTCATCCTAGGTAGTCCTACCCGGCAGACCACGGACCAATGGTCCCGAAAGGGACAGCCGTCCGGCCTTGATCACCGCGGCGCGACCGGCGTACGGGACCGGGCGCGGACCGCGCTCCACAACACCCCGGCGGACACCGCGAGGGCGGGGGGGGGGGGGGGGGGGGGGGGCGGCGGCCCGGCCCCCCCCCCCCCCCCAAAAACAGAGGCGCACGACAGCGGGGGGGTGGTGCTCGTCGGCCACGGTCACGGGAGCGC
>NZ_JBITHR010000027.1:0-104463 GCF_044458185.1 Streptomyces sp. NPDC050485
GACACGGGTGCGCGGCTGGGTATCCACGCGCAGGACGACACCGGGTGCGCGGTCGCCAACACCCTGGCCGCCGTGGACGCGGGCGCCACCCATGTGCAGTGCACCGCGAACGGCTACGGCGAGCGGGTCGGCAACGCGAACCTGTTCCCGGTGGTGGCGGCTTTGGAGTTGAAGTACGGCAAGCGGGTGCTGCCCAAGGGTGCGCTGGCGGAGATGACGCGGATCTCGCACGCGATCGCCGAGGTGGTCAACCTGGCGCCGTCCACGCACCAGCCGTATGTGGGTGTCTCGGCGTTCGCGCACAAGGCGGGCCTGCACGCCTCCGCGATCAAGGTCGACCCCGACCTCTACCAGCACATCGATCCGGGTCTGGTCGGCAACCACATCCGGATGCTGGTGTCCGACATGGCCGGGCGGGCCTCCATCGAGCTCAAGGGCAAGGAACTCGGCGTCGACCTGGGCGATGACCGCGCCACCGTCGCCCGCGTCGTGGAACGCGTCAAGGCACGCGAACTGGCGGGTTACACCTACGAAGCCGCCGACGCCTCCTTCGAACTCCTCCTGCGTGACGAAGTCGAAGGCGGCCCCCGCAACTACTTCCGCATCGAGTCGTACCGGGCGATCATCGAGACCCTCAAGGACGGCACCCACGCCAACGGCGCCACCGTGAAGTTCTGGGTCGGCGACGAGCGGATCATCGTCACCGCCGAGGGCAACGGCCCGGTCAACGCGATGGACTCCGCGCTGCTCCAGGGACTGGAGCGGTTCTATCCGCAGGTCGCCAAGTTCGAGCTGGTCGACTACAAGGTGCGCACCCTGGAGGGCAAGCACGGCACCGCCTCCACCACCCGCGTCCTGATCACCACCACGGACGGCACCGGCGAGTGGACCACCGTCGGCGCGGGCCCCAACGTCATCGCGGCGTCCTGGGAAGCCCTCCAGGACGCGTACACCTACGGACTGCTGCGCGCCGGAGCCAAACCGCTCCGGTAGGGGGTGTCCGTGGATCCGTCCAGGATGGAGCGGGGCGCGCCGCTCCTGCTCCATCCTGTATGTCCGTTTCCCGGCGGCCTCAGGTAGCGTCGGGCCCATGAGGCTCAGGGTTTTCTCCGCACTCGCCGCCGCAGCGCTCGCCGCGCTGGCCGTGGCGGCCCCCGCGATGGCCGCCACCGGCGCGTCCGACGTGGCCGACCAGCTCAAGAAGAGCCCCGTCTACGTGGACCCCGGGGCCGCGAACCAGCTCAGTCCGGCCCAGGCCGACGCGCTCGCGAAGAAGATCAAGGACGCGGACAAGCCGCTCTTCGTGGCCGTGCTCCCCAACAGCGCCGCGTTCCCCAAGGACTCCATCCTCCCGATCCTGCGCACCGACACCGGCGTCAGCGGCCTGTACGCGATCCGCCTCGGCGACGCGTTCACCTCCGGCGCCGACCGCAAGGTCATGTCGAAGCAGGCCGTCCAGAACCTGAACACCGCCGTCCGCGCGCCCGGTACCAACACCGACGCCGCGACCCAGCTCAACACCTTCGTCGACAAGGCGCTCCCGCAGATGAAGGGCCACGCCCCCGCCTCGTGGAGCGGCGGCTCGGGCTCCGGCGGCGGGGTCAGCACCGGCGCGCTCGTCGGCGTGGGCGCGGTGCTCGTCGCGGGCGGCGCGGGCGGGTACGCCCTGGTGCGGCGCAACCGCAGGAAGAAGGCCGAGGAGGAGCGGGCCGCGCTGCAGCGCCTCCAGGTCGTCGTGGACGAGGACATCACGGCGTTCGGCGAGGAACTCGACCGGCTCGACTTCCACCCGGCCGAGGCCGGTGCGGACGATGCGATGCGCGCCGACTACGAGCGCGCCCTTGACTCGTACGAGACCGCGAAGTCGCTGATGGCGAAGGCCGCGCGGCCCGCCGATGTGTCGGGCGTGACCCAGGCCCTGGAGGACGGCCGGTTCTCCCTCGCCACCCTCGCGGCCCGCCGCGAGCACAAGCCGCTGCCCGAGCGGCGCGCCCCCTGCTTCTTCGACCCGCGCCACGGCCCCTCCGTCGAGGACGCCAGCTGGACCCCGGTCGGCGGCGCCCCGCGCCAGGTGCCGGTCTGCCTGGCCGACGCGACCCGGCTGCGCGACGGCCAGGACCCGATGGTCCGCGAGGTCGACACCGACCAGGGCCGCCGCCCCTACTACGACGCGGGCCCGGCGTACGGCCCCTGGGCGGGCGGCTACTTCGGCGGCGGCATGCTGCCCGGCCTCCTGATGGGCACGATGCTCGGCTCGATGCTGTCCAGCCCGGCGTACGCAGCCGACTACGGCGCCGGTTCCTACGACGCGGGCTCCGGCTTCGACGGCGGCGACGTGTCGGGCGCCGACTTCAACTCCTCCGACTTCGGCGGCGGTTGGGGCGACGGTGGCGGCGGCGACGGGGGAGGCTTCGGCGGCGGCGACTGGTGACCGGGCCGGGCCCGGCGGTCGGCTGTTGACCCGCCCCGTTCCAGCGGGCGATAGTTTGCGAGCCGGACCATCCAGGGTTGGGGATACATGCACGCCGGGCACGACGACGTCATATCGGTCTGCGCCGATGCGGAGGCGCTGCTGCGGGCGGGCCGCAACAGCGAGGCCCGCAAGGCCGCGCGGGCCGCGCTGTACACGGACGGTCCCGACCCCCGGCTGTACGCCCTGCTCGGCCGCGCGCACGCCGCCGAGGCCGACCAGCGGCACACCGACCGGGCCGAGGCCATCCTCCGCGAAGGCCTCGCCACCTTCCCCGAGGACCCCGTCCTGCTGGCCGCGTACACGGATCTGCGCGCGGCGGTGGATCAGGCAGCCGCCCCTGAACTCGCCGCCCCGCCAAGGGAGTTGAGCCCCGAACGGCGCCGAGCGGCGGCTGCCGGTCAGGCGGCGGCGGCCACGGGAGCGGACCCGTCCGCGCCGGGACCGGCGAACGCCGATGGGGCGACGGACACCGATCGGGCGGCGGCCACCGGTGGGGCGGCGAGCGCCGATCGGGCGGCGGCCACCAGCATCCCCGTCACCGGCCAGGGCGGACGCGGTACCACGACCGCGACATCGGCCGGCCGTCGGCAGCGGCACGACGCACGCCTCGTGCTCGCCGTCATCGGCCATCCGATCGGCGCCGCCCAGCAGGCACGGGGCCAGGCGCAGGCGCGGCCCGCCGATGACCGGATCGCCGTCCTCGCCGAAACGCTCAGCGCGCTCGCCCGCCCCGGCCGGGCACCGCTGCGACTCCTGGTGCGGGCCCCGCTGACCGCCGGGGTCGGCTGCTGGGCCTGGTTCGCGGGCTGGCTGCTGGCCGTGGCCGCCCTGCACCTCCCGGCACCGGCAGGCCTCGCCGCACTGCTCGGCCCGGCGCTCTTCCCGCTGCTCCACGGGGTGCTGTGGGCGGCCCGCCACCGGGCCCGCGACCGCGCACCGGCCGCTCCCGCAGGGCCGCCCCCACACAGGGCGTTCCCCGTGCTGCCACCGGTCCCGCCGTACACACCCCGCGAGAAGGCGGCCGCCGCGCTGGTCCTCGCCATGGTCGCCGTAGCCCTCGCGGGCTTCGCACTGACGGGTAACTGAGCGGGTAACTGAGCGCTACGGCGTGGCCGGCCGGGGTGCGGGGCTCCGGCGGGCCGTGCCGTTTCGGCGGGGACGCGGGCCAGGTGTCACGCCGCCTTGATCGCGGAGATGTCGAGGGTCAGCTTCACCTTGTCGCCGACCAGGAAGCCACCGGTTTCCAGGGCCGTGTTCCAGGTCAGGCCCCAGTCCGAGCGCACGATCTCGGTGCCGCCCTCGAAGCCGATGCGCTGGTTGCCGTAGGGGTCGGTGGCCGTGCCGTTGAACTCCACGTCGATGGCGAGCGGCCTGGTCACGTCCTTGATCGTCAGGTCTCCGGTGAGCTGGTACGTGTCGCCGCCGAGCGCCTTCGCCCCGGTCGAGCGGAAGCTCATCACCGGGAACTGCTCGGCGTCGAAGAAGTCGGCGCTGCGTAGGTGGGCGTCGCGGTCGGCGATGCCGGTGTCGATGCTGGCGATCTTGATGTCGACGGAGGCGGTGGAATTCGCCGGGTTCGCGCCGTCCAGGGTGAGGGTCCCCTCGGACTCGGTGAAGGAGCCCCGGACGTTGGTGACCATGGCGTGCCGCACCACGAAGCCGATCCTGGTGTGCGCCGGGTCGATCGTGTACGTGCCGCTCAGCGCGGCCAGCGCCGGGTCGACGTCGGCGGGGGCGGCGGAAGCGGGGGTGCTGCTGTTCTTGCGGCCGAAGAGACCCATGACTGCTCCTTGGGGACGCGCTGCGGCCTTGCGCCGGAGCGGTTTAAGTTTCAACGAGATTCAGGTTAGGTCCATTCCGTTCGGGTTTCAACAACTTCGATTCCGGTGGTGTGGCGAGCGGTCGTTCCGGCAGTGGGAGTGCGCTAGATGCGGGGTGCCATGGGGGCCGGGCCCAGGGTCGTCGTGCCCGGTGCGGCGCGGTGGCCGAGGCCGGTGCGGTAGGCGTCCAGGGCCGCTTCGATGCGGCCGGTGCGGCGCAGGAGGTCGCCGAGCAGCCGGCACAAGTCTGCCACGTCACCGCTCGCCCCGCTCCGTTCGAGCAGCCCCAGCGCGGTGACGTAGTGCTCCTCCGCAGGCTCCGGCTCGCCCCGCTCCTCGCAGATCAGCCCGAGCAGCCGGTGCGCCCCGCCCGCGTGCACCGCGCCGTGCCGATCGCCGAGCTCGGTGAGCGGGGTGAGCAGCGCCATCGCCTCCGTGTGCCGCCCCCGGCGGCGCAGCACGTCCGCCAGCTCCACCTCGACCTGCGCGGTGAACAGCGCGGCCCGCTTGGCCGCGAGCATGTCCCGTGCCGTACTCAACTCCCGCTCGGCGGCGTCCAGTTCGCCCTCCTGGGCGTACACGTAGCCGCGCATCCAGTGGCAGTGCGCGAGGTCGGTGCGCAGCCGCAGCTGGCGGTAGATCGACTGGGCCTTGGCGAGCGAGGCGTCCGCGTCGGCGGTACGCCCCTCCGCGAGGAAGGTCCGCGCCACCTGCCGGTGCATTCCGGCGACCAGTGCCGGGTCCGAGACCTGCGGGGCCAGTGCGAGCGCCAGCTCGGCGGCGCGCGCGGCGCGGGCCTGGGCGCCCATGTCCAGATAGGGGCCGATGACCGCGGCGTACAGCAGGACGAGCGCCTCCGGGTCGGCGAGCCCGCTGATGCCGAGAGCGTCGATGGTCGACTCCAGGAGATAGCAGGCGTAGCGCAGCTCGCCCGCGAGGATGTGCGCGACGGCCCGGCCCCGGATCGCGCGCGCCCGGCGGGGCAGCGGCTCGGCCGCCAGAATCTGCTCGCACGCCTCGAAGTGCCGTATGGCGTCGGCGAGTTCACCGGTTTCGAGCGCACAGTCGCCGAGGCCGAGCAGCGCCTCGGCCCGCTCCTCGTCCAGGCCGTGCAGCTCGGCCTCGGTGAGCAGTTGCCGGTAGCGGACGGCGGCCTCGTCGGCCTCGCCGGTCGCGAGCGCCCGCTGGGCGTCGGTCAGGCCGAGCCGGAGTTCGGTGGCGAGGTGGGCCGGGCGCCCGGTGGCCAGCTCCTCGTACGTCGTGCCGAGCCGCTCCGCGAGATGGCGCAGGGCGGCCTCGGAGGGGCGGACCTTGCCGGACTCCAGGGTCGAGACATAGGCGGGCGTATAGGCGGGCTCGGCCAACTGGCGCTGGGTCAGGCCCAGTTGAGCGCGCAGTCGCTGAACTCGGCGGCCGATCACGGCGGGTTCATCCATGGCATCCCCTTGGCCCCGGGCCATTGCGCACGCCCCGTGCGCCCCCTAATTTAAGCAGGCCGTTCAACGCATTTACCCGATCGCTTAACTTCCGTTACAGGAGGAGGACTTCGTGCGTCCACCCATGCGCAGAGGCATCGTGACGGCGGCGCTCGCCACCACCGCCGTCCTGGCCGCGCTCGCCGCCGGACCCGGCTCCGCGGCCGCGGCCGATCCGGGGCCGCCGCAGCCGCACCGGCAGGTACAGGTCGAGATACCCGGCCCGGAGTCCGGCACCGGGGAGACCCTCGCCGGCTCCGGCCACGCGCTCGTACCGTCGAATGGGCAGGGCAAGCCCGCGCCGCACCTCTCGGCGCCCGCGGCCGTCGCGGCCGACGGCCAGGTCACCAAGATGATCGACAACGGCTCGACCGCCGACCGCCTGGACGTCGTCATCATCGGCGACGGCTACACGGCCGATCAGCTGGCGCAGTTCCACGCCGACGCCAAGGAGAAGTGGGGCGAGGTCACCGGCGTCGAGCCGTACACCACGTACCAGAACCTCTTCAACGTCTGGACGGTGGACGCGGTCTCCGCCCAGTCCGGCGTCTCCGGCGACCCGGCCAAGGGCGACGTGAAGAACACCGCGCTCGGCGCGTACTTCTGGTGCGACGGCGTCGAGCGGCTGCTCTGCGTCGACCAGGACAAGGTCGACTCGTACGTGGCGAAGGCGCCCCGGGCCGATCTGGTGATCGTCCTCGCCAACAGCGCCAAGTACGGCGGCGCGGGCTACAACGAGCCGTCCAAGACGCTCGGTTACGAGGGCATATCCACCGCCTCGGCGGGCAACGCCAAGTCCGGCCAGGTCGCCATCCACGAGACCGGCCACTCGCTCGGCAAGCTGGCCGACGAGTACTTCTACCCGGGCACCCCCGGCTACGAGCACTACTCGGGCCCCGAGGCGGTCCAGCCCGACATCTCGATCCTGCCCGCCGACCAGATGGCCGCGCAGCGCACCAAGTGGTACCGCTGGCTCGGCGAGACCTCGCCGGACGGGGGGACGGTCGGCGCGTACGAAGGCGGCGGCTACTACGTCACCGGCCTGTACCGGCCCACCGACGCCTCGATCATGCGGGTCCTGGGCAAGCCGTTCAACTTGCCCGGGGTGGAGGCCATGATCGCGGGCTTCTACCGCCACGCGTCGATCGCCACCGCCGGCACTCCGACCACTCGTACGCTGCGGTCCTACGACACCGCGAAGGTGACGGTGCCGCGGCTTGCCGGTGCGCGGCAGCTGGATGTCCGCTGGTACCTGGACGGCAAGGAGCTCAAGCGGTACGCGGGCCGTA
Organism: Streptomyces sp. NPDC050485; assembly: GCF_044458185.1. Classification (NCBI taxonomy): domain Bacteria; kingdom Bacillati; phylum Actinomycetota; class Actinomycetes; order Kitasatosporales; family Streptomycetaceae; genus Streptomyces; species Streptomyces sp. NPDC050485. The sequence continues at coordinate 7,058 of NZ_JBITHR010000027.1, forward strand.
CGGCCGTGCCGGTGAGGGGGTTGGGCCTCGGCCGCGGCGACCACCGCCTGACGGTGAGGGTGGCCGACCGGACGCCCTCGGTCCGCGACCCTGCGATCGCAGCGGGACTGCGGGGGAGTGTGGAGTGGGGGGTGCGTCGCTGACCCGGGGCCGCCTTTGCTGGGGGCTGCGCCCCTAGCAAATCAAGCCCCTCCGGCGTTTGAGGAACGGGGGTTCGGGGGCGGAGCCCCCGGAGGGCACCCCGGTCAGCTGCTCGATGACCGTACCTTCAGCTCCGGCAGGATCGACAGATGGTGTCTGGGCCGCGCGGGGTCACCGATGCGGAGGGCCAGGAGGTCCACCGCCGCCACCCCCACGGCCCGCTTCGGCGGCGCCACCGCGGTGAGCGGAATGTCGGCCAGCGCCGCGACCTCGTCGTCGTACGCCACGATCGCGAGGTCGCCCGGCACGGAGAGCCCCCGTGCCCGCAGCCGCGGAAGCAGCACGATCGCATCGTGGTCGTTGTGGACCAGCACCGCGTCGAGCCGCCCCGCGGCCACCGCCCCGGTGAACTCGTCCAGTTGGGCGTCCCGCCGGGCTGGATCGGTCTCGGGGGCGGTGATCGTGAAGCGGAGTTCCCCGGGCGCCGGGAGCGCGAGGGAGGCGAGCCCGCCGAGGTAGCCCTCCAGGACCAGCGCGCCGTGCGGGCTGTCCGCGCGCAGCAGGAGCCCGATCCGCTCGCGGCCCGCCCGCGCGAGATGGCGTACGGCGAGGCGGGCGCCGTACGCGTGGTCGGTGACCACCCGCTCGGCACCCGGGACATCGTCCCCGGAACGCCGCTCCACCAGGGCGAACGGCACGCCCAGCGCCGCCAGCCAGTCCTGGTCGCCGACCGGGCTGCACGGCGCGATGAGCAGCCCGTCGATCCCGTGGGCGAGCAACTGGCGCACCTGCGCCTGCTCCTCGTCGGGGCGGTACTGCGAGATGCCGAGGACGAGCCGGATGCCCCGGGCCGCGGCGGCCTCCCTGGCACCCTTGATGACCTCGGGGTAGTAGTAGTCGGCCGCGGGCACGACGAGGCCGAAGACAAGGTCCGGGCCGGGCCCGCCGGGCGGCTGGAACGCGGGGGCGGCCGATGCCGCCGCGGCATCGGGCAGCAGCGCGCCGCCGTGCACCCGCGCCACCAGACCGCGCTCGGCGAGCGCCTCCACGTCCCGGCGCACGGTCACCGCGGACACCTTCAACTCCTCGGCGAAGTCGGTCACTCGCAGCGAGCCGCGCTCCCGCAGCCGCCGCAGTATCGCCTGGTGCCTGTCCTCGGCGTGCACGTGATTCCGCCTCTCCGGTCGACCGTCGTCAATCGCTGACCAGGAGCGTAACCCTCGCTAGATCGTTTGTGCACGGTTCTGACCGAACGATCAATTTCCCTGATGAATGTGCGAACTCTTGCGCGTTCTTTCGAAGTCATGAGAGAAACCGCTCAATCGCGCCTCACCCAACCCGCGTTCCGTGCTCCCCCGTGCCATCCAGCGCCACCCCGAGCTCCTCCCGCCTCGTTTCCGCTCCGGAGGTTCCGTCCATGTCATCCGCCCAGGGCCGTTCACGCCGCACCTTCCTCGCCGCGTCCACAACCGGCGCCGCCGCCGTCGCGCTCGGCCTGACGCTGCCCGCCGCGCGCGCCGCGCTGGCCCAACCGGCCGCCACCGGCGACGAGTTCGACACCCTGCGGCTGAGATGGCGCGACCTCACTCTCGGCACCGGCTTCGACGCGACCGCCGAGCCGTACGCCACCAAGCTGGCAGCGCTTGGCACTTCGGCCCGCACCGCACTCACCGCCATGCGGCCCGTGACCGGCTCGCTCTGGCCCGACCAGCCGCTGACCACCCCGGCCACCGGCTCCGCCAACATGAGCGGCAGCTACGGCCGGCTCAACACCATGGCGCAGGCCTGGGCGCAGCCCGGCACCGGCTCAACCGGCGACCCCGCCCTGATCGCCGCCGTCGGCAGGGGTCTGGACCACCTCTACACCCAGATCTACAACGAGCACACCAAGACCTTCGGCAACTGGTGGGACTGGCAGATCGGCAGCTCCCGGCTGCTCCTTGACACTGCCGTCATCGCCCACGACACCCTCACCGCCGAGCAGATCGCCCACTACACCGCCGCGATCGACCACTTCGTCCCGGACAGCGCCGTCGCCCGTTACACCGGCACCTCCACCGGGGCCAACCGCACCGACCTGTGCCGGGTGCTCGCCACGCGCGGTGTGCTCGGCAGGAACGCCGCGAAGATCGCGCTGGCCCGGGACGCCCTGTCGCCGGTCTTCCCGTACGTCACCTCGGGCGACGGGCTGCACGCCGACGGGTCCTTCGTCCAGCACACCTGGATCGCCTACACCGGTTCGTACGGCGAGGTCCAGATCGACGGCCTGGCCCGGCTCTTCGCCCTGCTCGCCGGGTCCAGCTGGGCGGTCACCGATCCGAACCGGCAGATCATCCTCGACTCGGTCGAGCGGAGCTACGCACCCCTCATCCACAACGGCCTGATGATGGACTGCGTCAACGGCCGCGCGGTCTCCCGCCAGACCACCGACGACCAGCTCACGGGCCGCACCGTCATGGCCCACATCGCCATGCTGGCCCTCAGTGCGTCGCCCGCCGAGCGCGACCGCTGGCGCGCACTGATCAAGGGCTGGGCCGCCCGGACCCAGGCCCCGCCCGTCCTCGCCGATCAGCGGCTCTCCGTCGCCGGCCTCGCCCTGCTGCGGGCTGCCGTGGACGCCGCGCCCGCCGCGGCGCCCGCCCCCACCGGCCACCGGCTGTTCCCCGCCATGGACCGCGCGGTGCACCGCGGCACCCGCTTCGCGGCCTCGCTGAGCATGGCCTCGGAACGGATCGCGTACTACGAGAACGGCAACGGCGAGAACCTGCGCGGCTGGCACACCGGCTCCGGCATGCTCGCCTGGTGGGGCGACGGCTTCGCCCAGGACCAGTACAGCGACGGCTTCTGGCCCACCGCGGACCCGTACCGCATGCCCGGCACCACCGTCTCGCGCAAGCCGCTCGCGGACGGCGAGGGCGGCGCCTGGGGCGCGGCCAGGCCCGCCGTGAAATGGGTCGGCGGCGCCACCGACGGTACGTACGCGGCCGTCGGCCAGCACCTCAAGGGGCTGTCCGCCACCCTCACCGCCCGCAAGTCGTGGTTCTTCGCGGGCGACGAGATCGTGTGCCTCGGCGCCGGGATCACCGCCACCGACGGCGTCCCCGTCGAGTCGGTCGTGGACCACCGCAACCTCGGCGCCACCGGAACCAACGCCCTCACCGTCGACGGCCGCCGGCTGCCCGCCACCCTCGGCCGCCACGACACCTTCCCGCGGGCCCACTGGGTGCACCTCGCGGGTCACGGCGGCTATGTCTTCCCCGACGGCGCCGCCGTGCAGGCGCTGCGCGAGGAGCGCACCGGCACCTGGAAGGCCATCAACACCGGCGGCACCAGCGACCCGGTGACCCGCCGCTACCTCACCCTCTGGTCCGACCACGGCACCGATCCCGTCGACGCCTCGTACGCGTACGTCCTGCTGCCCGGGGCCCGGCAGCAGGAGACCGCGGGACGCGCCGCCGACCGCGACCGCGTGCGCATCCTCGCCAACTCGCCCTTCGCGCAGGCCATTTCGGCCCACCGGCTCGGTCTGCTCGCCGCGAACTTCTGGACGGCGGGCACGGCGGGCGACCTGGCGGTGGACGGCCCCGCGAGTGTTCTGGTCCGCACTGCGGCGCACACGGCCACCCTCTTCGTCGCCGCGCCCGAGCGCACCGGGACTCCCATCGAGCTCACCTGGGACCGGCCGGTACGCTCGGTGGCCGCGCGGGACCCGAGGATCGAGGTGCTCGCCACCAGCCGCTCGCTGCGGCTGCGCATCACTCCGGACACCTTCTGCGGCACGGTGCGGACCGAGGTCGTGCTCGGCTGACGCGGAAACCCCGCCCGGGGCCGTTGTCGGGACCCTACAGATCTCGGCCCCCTGGCGCTGTCGAGTCGGCCGCTCGGCGCAGGTCTACTGTCATCCCTCACTAGGAAAGCGGTCCGGAGACTGTTCGGAGTCGACGGAGGAAATCCTTGGTCGCTTTCGTAGGGTCGGTACATGACCGTTGTGGACGAAACCCCGGGCGAGCCGAGCGACACCCGTGGACGCGTGGCCGAGCTGCTCGCCCTGCGCGAGGAGGCCCGGCGCGGGCCGAGTGACCGTGCGACCGAGGCGCAGCACGCGAAGGGCAAGCTGACCGCGCGTGAGCGTGTTGAGCTGTTGCTCGATCCGGAGTCGTTCCATGAGGTGGAGCAGCTGCGGCGGCACCGGGCGTCGGGTTTCGGCCTGGAGGCGAAGAGGCCGTACACGGACGGTGTGATCACCGGGTGGGGCACGGTGGAGGGCCGGACGGTCTTCGTGTACGCGCATGACTTCCGGATCTTCGGCGGCGCGCTGGGTGAGGCGCACGCGACGAAGATTCACAAGATCATGGACATGGCGATTGCGGCGGGTGCGCCGCTGGTGTCGCTGAACGACGGTGCGGGCGCGCGTATCCAGGAGGGTGTCTCGGCGCTCGCGGGGTATGGCGGGATCTTCCAGCGCAACACCAGGGCGTCGGGTGTGATCCCGCAGATCTCGGTGATGCTGGGTCCGTGCGCGGGTGGCGCCGCCTACTCGCCGGCGCTCACGGACTTCGTGTTCATGGTGCGGGAGACGTCGCAGATGTTCATCACCGGGCCGGACGTGGTGCGTGCGGTGACCGGTGAGGAGATCTCCCAGAACGGTCTGGGCGGCGCGGATGTGCACGCCGAGACCTCGGGCGTCGCGCACTTCGCGTACGACGACGAGGAGACCTGCCTGGCGGAGGTCCGCTATCTGATCTCGATGCTGCCGTCGAACAACCGGGAGAACCCTCCCGTCCACCCCGGCGGCGATCCCGCCGACCGCCGCTCCGAGGTCCTCCTGGACCTGGTCCCCGCCGACGGCAACCGCCCGTACGACATGCACAAGGTGATCGAGGAGCTCGTCGACGACGGCGATTTCCTGGAGGTCCACGAACGGTGGGCCCGCAACATCATCTGCGCGCTGGCCCGCCTGGACGGGCAGGTGGTGGGGATAGTGGCGAACCAGCCGCAGTCCCTGGCCGGGGTCCTGGACATCCAGGCCTCCGAGAAAGCCGCCCGCTTCGTACAGATGTGCGACGCGTTCAACATTCCCATCGTCACCCTGCTGGACGTACCCGGCTTCCTGCCTGGCGTCGACCAGGAGCACGGCGGCATCATCCGCCACGGCGCGAAACTCCTGTACGCGTACTGCAACGCCACCGTCCCGCGGATCTCACTGATCCTGCGCAAGGCCTACGGCGGCGCGTACATCGTCATGGATTCGCAGTCCATCGGCGCCGACCTCACCTACGCCTGGCCCACCAACGAGATCGCCGTGATGGGCGCGGAAGGCGCGGCCAACGTCATCTTCCGCCGCCAGATCGCCGGCGCCGAAGACCCCGAGGCGATGCGCGCGCGCATGGTCAAGGAGTACAAGGCCGAGCTGATGCACCCCTACTACGCCGCCGAACGCGGACTGGTGGACGACGTCATCGACCCCGCCGAAACCCGCCAGGTCCTCATCGCCTCCCTCGCGATGCTCCGCACCAAACACGCCGACCTGCCCTCCCGCAAGCACGGCAACCCCCCTCAGTAAGAGGAGACCGACGTGAACACCCCGACGCCTTCCGAATCCGTACTCCGCGTGGAAAAGGGCGACGCCGCCCCCGAGGAACTCGCCGCGATCACCGCGGTGCTCCTGGCCCGCGCCGCCGCCCAGGCCGACGCCCCCGCACCCAAGCGCGGCCGCAACACCGCCGGCTGGCGCCGACTGGAGCGCGCCCCCGGCTTCCGCGCCCCCCACTCCTGGCAGGTCTGACCTCTCCCGGAGCCACCGCGTGAAAGGCCCTCGCCGAGACATCGGCGGGGGCCTTTTTCGCTGTCCGAAAGCCTGTGGCCTAGGTATATTAGGCCTGAACCTAGAGGTACTAGGTTTCTGGTTCAGGGGGTGTGCGGATGGTGCGGGCAGGACTGAGCGCCGAGCGGCTCACCGTGGCGGCGGCCGAGCTGGCCGACGAGGTCGGGTTCGAGAACATCACCGTGTCCGCACTCGCGCGGCGCTTCGGCGTCAAGGACGCGAGCCTGTACTCGCACGTCAAGAACCTCCGCGAGCTGCGCCAGCGGGTCGCGCTGCACACGGCGGGCGAGTTCATCGACGCCATCGCGGCGGCCGTCGCGGGCCGGGCGGGCAAAGACGCCCTGATCGCCTTCGCCGACGCCTACCGTGCCTACGCGCTGGCCCATCCCGGCCGGTACGCCGCGACCCAGCTGCGGGTCGACCCGGAGGTCCTGGCGGACTCGACTGTCCTCGCGCGCACCGTGGACACCACCTACGCGATGCTCCGCGCCTACGGCCTCGCCGAGCCCGACCTCACCGACGCCGTACGCCTGCTGCGCAGCACCTTCCACGGCTACATCAGCCTCGAAGCGGCGGGCGGCTTCGGCCACCCCCGCGAGGTGCGGAAGTCGTGGGAGCGCGGGGTCGAGGCGCTGCACATCCTCCTTGAGCACTGGCCCACGAACGGGGAGAACAACGATGGCTGAACCGACCACCGGCACGCTCAAGGTGCCGGGCGCGACCCTCCGGTACGAGGTGCGCGGCACCGGACCCGTACTGCTGCTCATAGCGGGCGGTGGCGGTGACGCCGGGATCTTCGAGCCGGTGGCCGATGCGCTCGCCGACCGGTACACGGTGGTGACCTACGATCCGCGCGGCCATTCGCGCAGCCCGCTCGACGGTCCCGACGTGGACCAGCGGGTGGACGTACAGGCCGACGACGCGTACCGGCTGCTCGCGCGGGTGGCGCCGGACGGGGCGCCCGGGTACGTCTTCGGCAGCAGCTCGGGCGCGATCGTCGCGGTGGAGCTGCTGATCAGGCACCCCGAACAGCTGGCCCGGGTGGTCGCGCACGAGCCGGTGCTCGTGGGGCTGCTGCCCGACGCGGCCGAGCAGCACGCGTTCTTCGGCTCCGTCGTCGCCGCCTTCCATCGCGAGGGCGTCGGCGCGGCCATGGCGGAGCTGGGCGCGGGATGCGGCGAGGAGCGCGGGGGAAAGCCGGACTTCAGCGCGCTGTCGCCGTCGATGACCGAGACGTTCCAGCGGGTGCACGGCAATACGGCGTTCTTCCTGGCCCGGATCCTCGGCCAGTTCAGCGGGCATGTGCCGGATCTGGCCCAACTCGACGCGCAGGCGGGCAAGTTGGTACCGGCCGCAGGATGGGCCTCGTACGGGCTGCGGCTCCACCGGCCCGCCGCCCACCTCGCGGAGCGGTACGGCACCGAGCTCGCGGAGTTCCCCGGCGGCCACGTCGGGGTCACCACCCACCCCGCCCAATTCGCCCGGAAACTGGCCGAGTTGCTGCGGTAGCCGCATGACGAAGGCCCCGTGCTCCGGTGACGGAGTGCGGGGCCTTTCCCGTACGTACGACGACTACCGCAGGCGGGCCATCAGTGCGTGCTCGACCAGGGTGATGAGCGCGCTCTTGGCGTCCGCGCGGTGCCGGGCGTCCGTCGTGAGGATCGGGGTGTCGGGGCCGATCTGGAGTGCTTCGCGGACTTCGTCGGGGGTGTAGGGCTGGTGTCCGTCGAAGCCGTTGAGTGCGATGACGAAGGGGAGGCCGCTGTTCTCGAAGTAGTCGACGGCGGGGAAGCAGTCGGCGAGGCGGCGGGTGTCGACCAGGACGACGGCGCCGATGGCGCCGCGTACGAGGTCGTCCCACATGAACCAGAAGCGGTCCTGGCCGGGCGTACCGAAGAGGTACAGGATCAGGTCCTGGTCGAGCGTGATGCGGCCGAAGTCCATCGCGACCGTGGTGGTCGTCTTGTCGCCCGTGTGCGTGAGGTCGTCGATGCCCGCGCTCGCGGACGTCATGACGGCCTCGGTACGCAGGGGATTGATCTCCGAGACCGCGCCGACGAACGTGGTCTTGCCCACGCCGAAACCGCCCGCCACCACGATCTTCGCGGAAGTAGTGGAGCGGGCAGCACCGCCGCTAGAGCTTGCGAAGTCCACTGAGCACCCTTTCGAGCAGTGTCACGTCTGGCTGTCCGCCGGCGGACTCGTCGCCGCCGGGCTGGTGGATGGCGACAAGTCCGGCCTCCGCCAGGTCGGCGACGAGGATCCGGGCAACGCCGAGAGGAATGGTGAGGAGTGCCGAGATCTCGGCGACCGACTTGATCTCGCGGCACAGGTGGCAGATCCGCTGGTGCTCGGGCAACTGCCCTTGCAGCCTGGCCGGGTCTGCTGTGGTGCTGACCAGCGCCTCGATGGCGAGCTGGTAGCGCGGCCGGGTCCGGCCGCCGGTCATGGCGTACGGCCGCACCAGGGGATTGTGCTTGCTGCCCGCCGGTGCGGGCTGGGGCGTCTGCCTCGGCTGCACCGTTTCGATCCGGGGCTGCGGCGGCTCGTCGTACGGGCTCGGCTGACGGTGCGGCTGCTGGTACGGCTGTTGCCCGTACTGCCCCTGGCGCTGACCTTGTCTGCCGGGCGCGGAGGGGAAGTTGAAGCGGTTCTGGCCGTGCTCACCCGGAGACTGCTGTCCACCGCTGTACGGGTGCCCGCCTGGGGGTGTTGTCACGTTTCCTCCTCCGACTACCGGCGCCCGTCCCGTGGGGGCCGCGCCACCGCACCTTATGGCGCGGTGGCGAGAAACGCACTGCCTGTCTGCTGATTGAGAACTGATCGGTAACTATTGACTAGTTGAGCAGGCTTCCCTGGAGTTCCGCGCGCAGATCGGGAGTCAGTACACTCCCGGCGCGGTCCACGAGGAGGGCCATCTCGTAACCCACCAGGCCGATATCGGCCTCCGGGTGGGAGAGAACGGCGAGGGAGGAACCGTCGGAGACCGACATGATGAAGAGGAAGCCGCGCTCCATCTCCACCACCGTCTGGTTGACGGCACCGCCCTCGAAGATCCGGGAGGCACCCGCCGTGAGGGACGTCAGACCGGAGGCCACGGCCGCCAGCTGATCGGCCCGGTCCCGGGGAAAGCCTTCGGACATCGCCAGCAGGAGTCCGTCGGCGGAGACCACCACCGTGTGGGACACCCCGGGGGTGTTGTCCACGAAGTTGGTGATCAACCAGTTCAGATTCTGCGCCGCCTGGCTCATCGGGCTCACACTAACGCTCCTGGTTGTAGGTGTTACTTGTGTCCGACCCCGCGTTACGGCCCTGCTGGACACCGCGGCGCAGGTTGCTCAACCTGCCGCGCACGTCCTCCGGAGCGCGGGAGACCTGAGGGCCGCCCTGCGGGGTCTGCTCGGCCGTGCCCTCGACCAGATTGGCCTTGGGCACCCGCCGGGGGAGACCGGAGGGAGTGACCCCGCCGGCCTTCGGCTCGCGGAGCTTCTCGGCCCGCGTCCAGCGCTCGTCGTTGGTCGAGCGCCAGTTGCCCGCCGGTCCGTCCGGCTTCTCGGCCTGCTCCTGCTCGGGCTCGGCCGGCCAGCTCTGCTGGCTGCCGCGCCTCGGCAGACCGGCGTCGGTCAGCTTGTGGGCGGCGGTCGGGCCGGGGCCCGGACGGTCGAAGCCTACGCGCTCCGCGGCCCCCTCGGGACCGCCCCGGGTGTCCGCCGCGGATTCCGCTTCCGGCTGGAAGGGGGCCGCGTACGGCTCCTGGTAGCCGTTCTCCTGCTGCCAGTCGCCTTGCGGCGCCTGGGCGGCGTACGGGGCCTCATAGGCGCTCTGGTCGGCCGTGGGCTGCTGGTAGGAGCCTTCCGGATAGGCAGGTTCCCGGTAGTCGCCCTGAGGCGCGTAGGAGTCCTGCGCGTAGCCGCCGGTGTGCTCGGGAGCGTACTGCTGGTTCTGGTACGAGCCGTCGTAGCCGTTCTGCTGCTGGGGCTCGTACCCGGTGCCGTAGGGCTGCTCCTGGGCGTACTGCTGCTGGTTGTCGTACGAGTCGTCGTACGACGGGGTCTGCTGGGGCTCGATCTCGTCGCGGAACAGCGGGCGTTCGCCGCCCTGCGCCTGGGCCTCCAGGGCCGCGCGGCGCTCCTCGCGCATCAACGAGCGGTTGACCGGGTCGAGTTCACGCGGGTCGAGCTGCTCGCCGCTCTCGTACCGGGAGTCGTCGAAGCCGAGCTCGGCCGCCGTACGGATCGGGGCGGGGACGGGCTCGTACGACTGCTGCTGGCGCTGCTCGGGGATGATCGAGGAGACCGTGAAGTCGTCGCCGAGCGGGGCGCTCTCGCCGCCGCCACCGTGGGTGATGGCGTCCGGGAGCATGACCAGCGAGGTGGTGCCGGCCTGCTCGCCCGAGGGGCGCAGCTGCACGCGGATGCCGTGCCGGTCGGAGAGCCGGCCGACCACGAACAGGCCCATGCGCTGCGAGACGGCGGCGTCCACGGTCGGCGGGTTGGCCAGGCGGTGGTTGATGTCCGCGAAGTCCTCGGCGGTCAGGCCGATGCCCTTGTCGTGGATCTCGACCATCACGCGGCCGTCGGGGAGCCGGGTCGCGGTGACGCGGACCTTGGTCTGCGGCGAGGAGAACGTGGTGGCGTTCTCCAGGAGCTCGGCCAGCAGGTGCACGAGGTCGGTGACGGCCCGGCCGTGGATCTCGGCCTCCGGAACACCGGACAGCTCGATGCGCTCGTACGACTCCACCTCGGAGGAGGCGGCGCGCAGCACGTCGACCAGCGGGACCGGCTGGTCCCAGCGGCGGCCCGGCTCCTCGCCGGCGAGGACCAGGAGGTTCTCGCCGTTGCGGCGCATACGGGTCGCCAGGTGGTCGAGCCGGAAGAGGCTCTCCAGCTGGTCCGGGTCGGCCTCGTTGTTCTCCAGGTCGGTGATGAGGGTCAGCTGGCCCTCGATCAGGGACTGGTTGCGGCGCGACAGGTTGGTGAAGATCGCATTGACGTTCCCGCGCAGCAGCGCCTGCTCGGCGGCGAGCCGGACGGCCTCGCGGTGCACCTGGTCGAAGGCGCGGGCCACCTCGCCGATCTCGTCCGTGGAGTCGATCGGGATCGGCGTGACCCGGGTGTCGACCCGGCCCGGCTCGGTGCGCGAGAGCTGGTCGACGAGCATCGGCAGGCGCTGCTCGGCCACGTCGAAGGCGGCGTTGCGCAGCCGGCGCATCGAGCGGCTCATCTGGCGGGCCACCATGCCGGCCAGGATGAAGGCGGCGAGCAGCGAGACGACGACGATCGCGCCGTTGATGTACGCCGTGGTCTTGGCGTCGTCGGCGATCTGGCCGGCCTCGGTCACGGCCCGGCTGACCAGCTCGTTCTCGACCTGGCTGTACCCGTCGAACTTGGACGTGGCGGCGGCCATCCAGGACTCGGGGGTGATGCCCTCGGTCCTGAGCTGCTTGACGCTCTGGCCCCCGCCGATCGCGGCGGCCATCCCGTTGTAGATCGAGCCGTCGGCCGCCGGGGCGGCACCGATGTGCGGGCCGTCGTCGGCCTGCTGCTTGGCCCCGGGGAAGTCCTGGGCGACCTTGGCGGCGTTGGTGGTCATGACGTCTTTGAGGTGCTGGCTGTCGGCGTCCGTACCACCCGCGTCGAACTCGCCAAGAGCGATGAACTCCAGGTAGTTGTACGAGTTGAACGCCTTGACCTGCATCTGGAAGGTCTTGGGGTCGTCGCTCGGCCGGAGCAGGAGGTGCAGCCCGATGGAACGCTGCAGCGACCCCGCGGACTTGGCCAGGTCGACCGCGTACACCATGCGGCCGTAGCTGGTGATGTTGCCGGTTCCCAGACCGAGCTCGTTGGAGAACGTGCTCAGGTAGTGGGGGATCGCGGTGTAGCCCTCTTCGGTGAGCACCGGGTTCTTGGCCTCGACGCCCTTGACGTAGGCGGTCTTGCGCAGGTCGTCGAGGGTCTTCTCGGCGTCGCGGACCTTGGCCAGGCGGCGCTTGAGGCTCGGCGTGTCCGGCATGCCCTGGACGGCGTCGTTGAACTTGGCGCGGGCGGTGTCTGAGGTGGCGTACGCCTTGCTGATGATGTCGCTGTCGCGCTTGTTCTGCAGCAGGGGTTCGGCGGTGAGGTCGCGCTCGTTGAGCAGGGCCTGGCCGTAGTCGGAGGCGGCGCGCACGATGGTCGCGACCTTCTCGGCGTTCCGGGCGTCGCGCCAGGTGGCTATGGACCCCTTCACCTCGAAGCCGCCCATGACGAGGCCGACCAGTACGGGGATGAGGAGGATCGCGTTCAGCCTGGTGGCCACCCGCCAGTTGCGCGGCGAGAAGCGGCTGCTGCTGCCCGGGGCGTCCTTGCCGGGATCCGGGGCAGAGGAGGTCTGGGGCGCGGGCGCCACCGGCGTGCGCTGCGGCGGGGTGAAGTTGCCCCGCGCCTGCTGCGTCGCGGAGCTCGTCTTGCTTCGCTTCACTCGACCAACAACCTCTCGGAGCCGGCACCTCGATGGTGTGTGCCGCTTTGTGTTTCAGAGCCGTACTACTCGGGAGTTCGCCGAATTCCAGCACGCGAGACGGCTGCCATCCAAACGTGTGGAATCTCAGGTTCCGAGTGGCCAAGGCCTCAGATAAAACGGGCATAAAGAGCGAGCCCCGCCAAATGACGGGGCTGTTGTGTGCGCAGCGACACCGAATGAACGCGGCGGGTTGCGGTGACACGGGAATTCTCTGTCGAAACGTTATGAACACAGGGGCGGATCGTGTCAAAGGACACAGTCCGCCCCCAATTCCTCTACAACAACTGCCGTAGGCGACTACCTACTTGAGGCGGGCCATCAGTGCATGCTCGACCAGTGTGATCAGCGCGCTCTTCGCGTCCGCCCGATGCCGGGCATCGGTGACGATGATCGGAGCGTCCGGACCGATCTGGAGTGCTTCGCGGACTTCGTCGGGGGTGTAGGGCTGGTGTCCGTCGAAGCCGTTGAGTGCGATGACGAAGGGGAGGCCGCTGTTCTCGAAGTAGTCGACGGCGGGGAAGCAGTCGGCGAGGCGGCGGGTGTCGACCAGGACGACGGCGCCGATGGCGCCGCGTACGAGGTCGTCCCACATGAACCAGAAGCGGTCCTGGCCGGGCGTACCGAAGAGGTACAGGATCAGGTCCTGGTCGAGCGTGATGCGGCCGAAGTCCATGGCCACGGTCGTGGTGGTCTTGTCCCCGGTGTGGGTGAGATCGTCGATGCCGGCGGAGGCCGAGGTCATGACGGCCTCGGTGCGCAGCGGGTTGATCTCCGAGACCGCGCCGACGAACGTGGTCTTGCCCACGCCGAAACCGCCCGCCACCACGATCTTCGCGGAAGTAGTGGAGCGGGCAGCACCGCCGCTAGAGCTTGCGAAGTCCACTGAGCACCCTCTCGAGCAGCGTTACGTCCGGCGTGCCGCCGGCCTCTCCATTGCCCGGCTGGTGGATCGCCACCATGCCGGCCTCCGCCAGGTCGGCGACGAGGATCCGGGCGACACCGAGCGGCATCTGCAGCAGCGCGGACACCTCGGCCACCGACTTGACCTCACGGCACAGGTGGCAGATCCGCTGGTGCTCGGGCAGCAGCGTGGCAAGGTGCGCCGGGTCTGCTGTGGTGCTGACCAGCGCCTCGATGGCGAGCTGGTAGCGCGGCCTGGTCCGGCCGCCGGTCATGGCGTACGGACGGACCAGCGGCTGGTCGCCCTCACTGTCGTACGCCGCGTCGTGCAGCGCGCCGTACGAATCGTGTGAGGCGGGTGGCGGGGTCATTGGTTCCTCCGGGCGGCGACAGCAAGGCATCTGCGAGCCGTCTGACAGGGCCGGTGGGGGGCAGGGGTGCGGCCGGGACGGGTATCTGCGTCGTGCGGGGCCGGTCCGCGCCGGAGGGGGCGGCGCTTCGGGCTCCCGACCCCGGCCTCGCGAGCGGCTCGGCCGGGGGTTGGCGGTCAGTGGAGCAGGCTGCCCTGGAGCTCGGCGCGCAGGTCCGGAGTCAGGACGCTGCCCGCTCGGTCGACCAGGAGGGCCATCTCGTAGCCCACCAGGCCGATGTCGCACTCCGGGTGCGCGAGCACGGCCAGGGAGGAACCGTCGGACACGGACATCAGGAAGAGGAAGCCGCGCTCCATCTCCACCACGGTCTGGGCGACGCTGCCGCCCTCGAAGATCCGGGAGGCTCCAGCGGTCAGCGAGGTCAGCCCGGACGCCACGGCGGCCAGCTGGTCGGCGCGGTCGCGCGGGAAGCCTTCGGACATGGCGAGGAGCAGGCCGTCGGCGGAGACCACCACCGTGTGGGACACCCCTGGGGTGTTGTCCACAAAGTTGGTGATCAACCAGTTCAGGTTCTGTGCCGCCTGGCTCATCGGACTCAACTAACGCTCCTGCTGGTGAGTGGGGTCCACGTGGAAGCTGCCGGTTGAGCCGTTGCCGGCCTGCCGGCCCTGCTGGATGCCCCGGCGGAGATTGGTCAGCCGGCCGCGGACGTCGTCCGGCGCCCGGGAGACCTGGGGTCCTGCCTGGTGGTTCTGCTGCTGTGCGGTGCCCGGCACCAGGTTGGCGCGCGGGACCCGCTTGGGCAGTCCGGACGTGGTGACACCGCCGGCGGCGGGCTTGCGGGCCCGCTCGGCCTGGCGGACCAGATCGTCGTTCGGCGAACTGCGCCAGGCACCGGTGCCGCCAGAGCCGTCCGAGCCGTTCGCGGCGCCGCTCTCGCGGACCGGGCGGCGCTCGGCGGGCTGCTGCCGCGGCTCGGCCGTCCTGCCCTGCGGGGCCCGCTGCTGCGGAGCCTGGGGCGCCTGCGGTGCGCCCTGCTGCGGAGGCTGAGCGCCCTGCTGGCCCTGCTGCTGGAACCAGTTGGTCTCCAGCGTGTCGTACAGCGGGGTGCGCCCGTCACCGGCACCGGCCGGCGGCAGCGCCTCGTGCTGCGGCTGCGCCGGCAGGCTCGCGGCGGGCCGGCGCGGGGCACCGAAGTCGTCGCGCTGACGCGGGGCGCCCGGACCGAAGTCCTGGCCCTGCTGGGGCGCCTGCTGCTGGTACTGCTGCGGCGCGGGCGGCCGGGGCGCGTTGAAGTCCGGGCGGGCGAACTCGGAGGTAGCCGCGGGGCCCTGGAGCTCATCGGCGGCGGGGCGCCCGTACTGACCGGTGTCGCCACCCTGGCCGGGCCGGGGGAACTGGCCGGTGCTGGACGGGTCCTGGCCGGGACGCGCGAACTGGCCGGTGTTGGACGGGTCTTGGCCGGGACGCGCGAACTGGCCGGTGTTCGAGGACTGGTCGCCGTACCCGTTGTAGGCACCCGGGCGCTCGAACTGCCCGGTCGCCGAGGGGTCCTGCGCGGCCGGCGCGCCGAACACGTCGGGGCGTACGAACGGGCCGGTCGTCGCGGACTGGTCCTGGCCGGTGCCCGGCGGGGGACCGTCGAAGTCGGGGCGGGCGAACTCGGCGGTCGAGCCCGGACCCTGGCGGTCGTCGAGCGCGGGACGCGGGTACTGGCCGGTGTGCTGCTCCGGCTCCTCGTGGCCGCGCGGCGCGTCAAGCGCCGAACCCGGCCCCGCGGGCCGGTCGTTGCCCCAGCTCGCGGCCTGCGGCCGGGCGGGCTGCTGCGGGTTGCCGCCGGGCAGCTCGGCGCGCGGGGCGCCGGGCGGCGGGGTGATCGGACGGTCGCCGCGGCGCGGCGCGGCCGGGGGAGCGGCCGGGTTGCCGCCGAAGGCGGACTGCTGGCCCTGCTGCGGTCCTTGCTGCTGGCCCGGCTGGCCCTGCTGCGGGCCGCCGCTGCGGGGCGGCAGCGCGGCGCGCGGTCCCGTACCACCGGTGACCTGGCCGCGCGGAGCACCCGCGGCGAGCCGGCCGCCGGGGGCACCCGGGCCGCCGCCGAGCGGGCCCGCGGCGAGCCCGGCACGCGAGGGCGGACCGCCCGCGAGACCGGGACGGCCGCCCTGGCCGGCCGGGACCTGCGGCTGCTGGACACCCGCCTTGCTGGGCACCTTCTTGCCGCCCTGGGCGACATCGACGGGCAGCATGACGAGCGCTGTCGTACCGCCGGAGTCGGAGGGGCGCAGCTGGATGCGGATGCCGTGTCGCAGGGACAGGCGGCCGACCACGAACAGACCCATGCGGCGCGAGACCGAGACGTCCACGGTGGGCGGCGACGCGAGCCGCTCGTTGATCGCGGCGAGGTCCTCGGGGGAGAGGCCGATGCCGGTGTCGTGGATCTCGACCAGCACGCGGCCGTCGGGCAGCGCGTGACCGGTGACGCGGACCTTGGTCTGCGGCGAGGAGAACGAGGTCGCGTTCTCCAGGAGCTCGGCGAGGAGGTGCACGAGGTCGTTGACCACGCGTCCGGCGACCTCGGTCGCGGGCACGGCGGCCAGTTCGATGCGCTCGTACTGCTCCACCTCGGAGGCGGCGGCGCGGAGCACGTCGACCAGCGGGACCGGGCGGGTCCAGCGGCGGCCGGGCTCCTCACCGGCGAGGACGAGGAGGTTCTCACCGTTACGGCGCATGCGGGTCGCGAGGTGGTCGAGCTTGAACAGCGAGGACAGCTGGTCCGGGTCGGCCTCGCGGGACTCCAGCTCGGAGATGAGCGAGAGCTGACGCTGGATCAGACCCTGCGAGCGGCGCGAGAGGTTGGTGAACATCGCGTTGACGTTTCCTCGCAGCAGCGCCTGCTCGGCGGCGAGTCGTACGGCCTCGCGGTGTACGTCGTCGAAGGCCGCGGCCACCTGGCCGATCTCGTCCCGGGAGTGCACGCCGACCGACTCCACCGAGGTGTCGACGTCCTGCGGGTCCGACTCCGAGAGCTGCTTGACGAGCTCGGGCAGGCGGTCCTGGGCGACCCGGGTCGCGGTGTCCTGCAGGCGCCGCAGCGAGCGGATCATGGAGCGGGACACGACGAAGGCGCCGACCAGCGAGACGCCGAGGACGATGAGGATCAGCGCACCGTTGAGGATCGCGTCCTGCTGCGAGGAGTCGCGCAGATCGCGCGCCTTCTGCTCCATCTCGCCGAGCAGGGTCTGCTCGATGGTCTTCATCTGGTTGATCTTGTTGGAGTCCTGGTCGTACCAGTCGAGGTACGAGCGCCGCTGCTCCTGGTTGATGCCGCCGGTGTTCTTGAGCACGCGCTGTGAGTACGCGTTGGCGGCGGTGATCTCCGAGTTGCCCTTGTCGAGCGGGGCCATCAGCTCGGTGGAGTTGCCGCCGTTGGCCTCGTACACGTTCTGGAACGAGGCGAGGTCCTGGCGCTCGCCGTCCTGCGCGGCCTTGGCGTAGAGGCGGTCGGGCTCCAGGAGGTTGCCGGGCTTGTCCTTCGTGGCCGGCAGCGCGGCGGCGATGATCGCGCGCTGGACCGAGGCGTACTCCTTGGCGGAGGAGAAGGCCGCAAGCGCACGGGTCCGCTTGATCATCTCCGGGTTGGAGGTGGCCTGCGCCATGTCCTGGGAGAGGCTGAGCAGGCCGCGGATGAGACGGCTGTAGGACTCGACCGTCTGGGAGTTGGTGGAGCCGTCCTTGTACGCGGTCCGGCGGATGTTCTCCAGGTCCTGGAGCTGGATCGCGATGTTGGTGACGTTGCGCCGGATCGATTCCAGCGCGGCGTCGTTCTCCGTGCCGCTGACGGCCTGGGTCGCGCTCATGAACGACTTCTTGACCAGGTCGGTGGCCGAGCGGTCGGTCTGGACGCGGGCGTCGGAGGTCTGCGTGGAGAGCGGGCCCGCCGAGTCGTCGCGCTCGGTCTGGAGCGCGGCGGCGAGCTCGGTCGCCTGCTTGGTCATGTCGGTGAGCAGCTGCATGTGGTCGAGCTGCTGCATGTCGTTCATCGACTGGTTGATGCGCAGCCCGCCCAGGGTGGTCGCGGCGACCACGGGGAGGGCGAGCAGGGCGACCAGACGGGTCGAGATGCGCCAGTTGCGCAGGGCTATTCGGGAGCCGGTGTCGACGGGGCCCGTCGGCTTCTGGGCAGCCTTCGGCTCCTCGCCGCCGGTGGGGCCGGAAGGCCCGCCGGTGCGCGCCGTCGGACCGCTCGCGTCACTGGCCGGCGAGCCGGCCGGGTTCTCGGGGCCCCGGGGGTTCTGGGCGTGCTGGGGCGAGGAACTGGCTGTTCTGGGGCCAGTCCCGCCCTGCGGCTCCTGCTCCGCCGCAGCGCTGCCATCCCTCTTGAAACGTCCCTGCACTAGCGTCGCAACCTCTGGACCAGGCGTCCCCCCGCGTAGACGGATGGGACGGTGTCGGCGTCATCTGGGGGCACTGCGCGCCCCCTGTGTGGTCTGAGTGACCGGCGCTTGTCCTGCTCCCCCTCCCGCCGCTCACCGGCGCTGCGTTGCGCCCCTGCGCGCCGGTCCGGTCAGTGACCCGCGGCGGTGCGTGGAATTCCAGCACAGTGCCGGATCTCCAACAAGGCCCGCGTACCGGGCTGTGACCTGGGTGACACATTGTGATGAGCGCGTCACGAGACGTAGAAAGTGATCACGGAGAAAGCGGACGTTTGCGTACGAGTCGCTTACGGGTGGGGGGTGTCCCAGTCGCGATGATCAGGAGCGGAATGAAAGGTTCAGTACTGGAATGTCCGTTCCTGGATGGTCAGTTGACGGACCGCTATATCCCTTTTGTGGCTTGATTCGTGAGGAAACTCACACATTGATCGTCGTCTCTCGAACCCTTTGCCGGGAATTCGAATGTTTAGCCTGGCGCTTTACAGGGATGGCCAATCCGACAACCGGCGCCCCCGCGCGCCCGTACCGACAGGGTCCGTAGCAGAGATGAAGACGACGATGATCATCCGCAACATAGCCAACCCGCGCCGCACCACCCTCGCGCACCTCGCGGACGCCGAGGATCTGCAGCGGGCGCCCCAGCCGGAGCACACCGTCGAGCTGCCCGCCCAGACGGCCAACCCGCGCCGCACCATCCTGATGGAAGCCCCCGCCGAGGCCGCCGCCGCGCACTGACCGCCCGGCCCGGACCGCGGCCCGCCGCAGGTCGCGCCGCGGAGTAATCGCACAGCCGGTGCCCCCGCCCGCGTTAGCCTGGAGCGTCAGACTCCGGCCAGTACCAGCTAAGCGAAGTGAGGGGCGACAGCACTCGTGCGCATCGCCAGGTTCTCCATCGACGGCAATGTCGCCTTCGGAGCCGTCGAGGGCGAAGGCCCCGACGGTCTCGTACTCGACATCATCAAGGGCATCCCGTACGGCGACTTCGAGCTCAGCGGCACCAAGGTCCCGCTGAGCAAGGTCCGCCTCCTGCCGCCCGTGCTCCCCAACAAGGTCGTGGCCATCGGCCGCAACTACGCGGAGCACGCGAAGGAGCTCGGCAACGAGGTCCCTGAGGTGCCGGTCGCCTTCTTCAAGCCGACCACCTCGGTGATCGGCTCCGGGGACGCCATCGAGTACCCCTCCTTCTCCAACGAGCTGCACCACGAGGCCGAGCTCGCGGTCGTCATCGGCCGGATGTGCCGCGAGGTCCCGCGCGAGCGCGTCAAGGACGTCATCTTCGGCTACACCTGCGCCAACGACGTCACCGCCCGCGACGCCCAGCAGCGCGAGAAGCAGTGGGCCCGGGCCAAGGGCTTCGACACCTCGTGCCCGCTCGGCCCCTGGGTGGAGACCGACCTTGACCCGGCGGACCTCACCATCCAGGCGACCGTCAACGGTCAGCAGCGCCAGCTGGGCCGCACCAGCGACATGATCCGCTCCATCGAGGACCTGGTCGTCCACATCACCGAGGCCATGACGCTGCTCCCGGGCGACGTCATCCTCACCGGCACCCCCGCCGGGGTCGGCCCCCTCAACGTCGGCGACGAAGTCGCCGTCACCATCGAAGGCATCGGCACTCTCACCAACAAGGTGATCAAGCGTGGCTAACGCGACTCCCGTACGCGTACGGTTCTGTCCCTCCCCGACCGGCAACCCCCACGTGGGCCTGGTCAGGACCGCCCTGTTCAACTGGGCGTTCGCCCGGCACCACGGCGGCACCTTCGTCTTCCGCATCGAAGACACCGACGCGGCGCGCGACTCGGAGGAGTCGTACAAGCAGCTGCTCGACTCGATGCGCTGGCTGGGCTTCACCTGGGACGAGGGCCCGGAGATCGGCGGCCCGCACGCGCCCTACCGCCAGTCGCAGCGCATGGACATCTACCAGGACGTCGCCGAGAAGCTGCTCGCCGGCGGCTACGCGTACCCCTGCTACTGCACCACCGAGGAGCTGGACGCCCGCCGCGAGGCGGCCCGCGCCGCCGGCAAGCCGTCCGGCTACGACGGCCACTGCCGCGAGCTGAGCGCCGAGCAGAAGCAGGCGTACGAGGCCGAGGGCCGCAGCCACGTCGTCCGCTTCCGGATGCCGGACGAGGCGACCACCTTCACGGACCTGGTCCGCGGCGAGATCACCGTCCAGGCGGAGAACGTCACCGACTACGGCATCGTCCGCGCGAACGGCGCCCCGCTCTACACGCTCGTCAACCCGGTCGACGACGCCCTGATGGAGATCACCCACGTCCTGCGCGGCGAGGACCTGCTCTCCTCTACCCCGCGCCAGATCGCGCTCTACAAGGCGCTGATCGAGCTGGGCGTGGCCAAGGACATCCCGTCCTTCGGGCACCTCCCGTACGTCATGGGCGAGGGCAACAAGAAGCTCTCCAAGCGCGACCCGCAGGCGTCCCTGAACATCTACCGCGAGCGCGGCTTCCTGCCCGAGGGCCTCCTCAACTACCTCTCCCTGCTCGGCTGGTCGTTCTCGGCCGACCAGGACGTCTTCTCGATCTCCGAGATGGTGCAGAAGTTCGAGATCGGCGACGTCAACGCCAACCCGGCGCGCTTCGACCTGAAGAAGGCCGAGTCCATCAACGCGGACCACATCCGCCTCCTTGACGGGAAGGCGTTCGCGGCGGCCTGCGAGCCCTGGCTGACGGCCCCGCACGCCAACTGGGCCCCCGAGGACTTCGACCGGGCGGCGTGGGAGGCCATCGCCCCGCACGCCCAGACCCGCGTGACGGTCCTCTCCGACATCACGGCCAACGTCGACTTCCTGTTCCGCGCCGAGCCCGTCGAGGACGAGGCGTCCTGGACGAAGGCCATGAAGGAGGGCTCCGACGCGCTCCTGCGCACCGCGAAGGAGAAGCTGTCGGCGGCGGACTGGACGTCGCCGGAGTCCCTGAAGAACGCGGTCCTGGCGGCGGGCGAGGAGCACGGCCTGAAGCTGGGCAAGGCCCAGGCCCCGGTCCGCGTGGCCGTAACCGGCCGCACGGTCGGCCTCCCCCTCTTCGAGTCCCTGGAAATCCTGGGCAAGGAGAAGACCCTGGCGAGGATCGACGCGGCGCTGTCGAAGCTGGCGGCGTAGGCGTTCGGACGCACGTGACGTCCGTACGCACGTGACTGAGGGGCGGCAGCCGCATCGGCTGCCGCCCCTCAAGCCGTTGCCGCCCTCACACCGTTCCGGCCTCGGCCCAGCCGGTCGGCGAGCAGGGCGAGCCAGGCGCCGGGGGAGTAGCGGGCAGGGGGATCCACTTCCATGCCCAACTCGGCGACGGCGAGGGCGTATTGGGACTCGTCCAGGTCAAGGGTAACCAGCTCGTGCGGCTGCCCGACAGCTCTGGCGGCGAGTGACCGGTCCGTGGTCCGTCGGGCGTCCTGAGGTCCGGATCACTCTGCATGCCGCCCACCCTGGCGGCTTATCACCCTGTGGTCCTCAACCTTGCTCAAGCACCCTGACAACAGGCTTCAGCGGTACGGAAGTTGCATCTGTGACAGATGTGATGGCCGGGCGGCGTCGCCCCGGACGGCGTTGTCAGTGCCCCGAGTTATGTTTTCTGGCAGCGCAGAGAGCAACGGACAACAGCCGCACACCTTCCCGGGGAGACCCTCATGCCCATGCCCGCCCCCGACTTCTCCTGGCACTTCACTCCGGGCAACACCTTCACGGAGGAGTCCGGCACCACCGGCACGCTGTCCGTGGCGGCCGGCGGGGAGTTGTGGCTGCACACCGGGCGGGTCATCGCCTGCGATCCGTTCGTCTCGCTCGGATTCGGCGAGGCCGAGCCGTTCACGGCCGGCGTCGAGCCTGGGCGGTACCGCGTGGACGCGGCGGTGGCCACGCTCGTGCGGCCGGGGGAGCCCGAGCCGGACACCCCGCACCTGCGGGTGGCCGCCGCGCGGCTCGTCATCAAGGACGCCCCCACCGTCTCCTGGGAGCTCGCGCTCCAGCCCGGCCAGGACCTCGCCGAGCTCGACGACGACGAGTTCTTCGGGTACGGCGTCGACGCGGGCACCGGCTGCTTCTACGACGCCGGGTCCGACGGGTCCTTCCCCGACTGCGAGGGCGACGAGGGGCCGCTCTGGGACGCCTTCGACACCGTCCCGCCGTCCCCGGGTCCGCACACCGTGACCGACCCCGCCTCGGGCCACAACCTGATCGCGTTCACCTCCGGTTGGGGCGACGGTGCCTATCCGACCTGGATAGGCCGCGACGAGGCCGGCGCGATCACCTGCTTCGTCACCGACTTCTTCGTCGTCCCGGCCGAGGCGCTCCCGGCCGAGGCATCCACGGCCACGGCGCACGCCGACGAGGCGCTCACGCCCTGAGACCGCCCCGTTCGCGCTGTCCGCGAATGCCGTCCGCCGCCCGGGCGCACGGCCTAAGCTCGAAGCATGGCCATCCGCGCCGTCCTCTGGGACATCGACGACACGATCTTCGACTACGCCACGGCCTCCCGCTCCGGCATGCGCGCGCACCTCGCCATCGAGGGCCTGCCCCGTGCGTACGACTCCCTGGAGGCGGCGCTCGACAGCTGGGACGAGGTCACCGCGTACCACTGGGCGCGGTTCTCGGCCGGGGAGACCGACTGGCACGGGCAGCGGCGCGACCGGGTGCGGTCCTTCCTGGGCGAGGGCATGAGCGACGAGGACGCCGACGCCTGGTTCGAGCGGCACATCGCGCACTACGAAGCCGCCTGGAGCCTCTTCCCGGACACCCTGCCCGTCCTGGACGTACTCGCCGACGAGTACCGGCACGCCATCCTGTCCAACTCCTCCCTCCACAACCAGGAGCGGAAGCTCCGCATCCTGGGCGTGCGCGACCGCTTCGAGGCGCTGCTGTGCGCCGCCGAACTGGGCATCGCCAAACCGGAGGCGGCCGCCTTCCACGCCGGGTGCGAGGCGCTCGGGCTGCCCCCGGGAGAAGTCGTATACGTCGGCGACCAACCGGACATCGACGCTCGCGGGGCGGTCGAGGCGGGGCTCAAGGGGGTCTGGCTCGACCGGTCCGGGACCGGCGGACGGCCCGAGCTCATCCGCATCACCGGGCTCGACCAGCTCCCCGACCTCCTGCGTCTCGATACCCGTTTTGGAGCGCCGGACACCTTCGGGTAATGTTCTTCCTGCGCCGAGGGGAGCGGGAGAAAAAGCCCGGAACCGAAAGCGCAAGCCGAGCAAAACCCCCGACGGGAGTTGCGCTTTGGTGGGCTATGGTGTAATTGGCAGCACGACGGTTTCTGGTTCCGTTAGTCTAGGTTCGAGTCCTGGTAGCCCAGCTCGCAGAGCTTTTCTGCAACGCCCCCGTTGTGTAGCGGCCTAGCACGCCGCCCTCTCAAGGCGGTAGCGCCGGTTCGAATCCGGTCGGGGGTACAGATCCTTCCCGCAGGATCACCAGGGTCGCACCCGGTGGACCTGATGCAGGATCGCTAGGGCCCCCGTTGTGTAGCGGCCTAGCACGCCGCCCTCTCAAGGCGGTAGCGCCGGTTCGAATCCGGTCGGGGGTACTGGTCTAAACCACCATGGGCTATGGTGTAATTGGCAACACTACGGTTTCTGGTACCGTCATTCTAGGTTCGAGTCCTGGTAGCCCAGCGGGTCATTACAAGATCCTGGATCTTCATCGAAGGTCCGAAAAGCAGGCAGGCCCCCGTTGTGTAGCGGCCTAGCACGCCGCCCTCTCAAGGCGGTAGCGCCGGTTCGAATCCGGTCGGGGGTACGCACAGAGAATTGGCCCTCCGCATCATGCGGAGGGCCTTTTCGTGTGCCCTGCGCCGGAGTGCCGCGCCATCAACTCCCGGCCCGGCGCGAGCGGTTGAGCGGGCCCGGACACACCTGCGGCCCACCGCTGCGGCGTTGAAGCGGTGGGCCGGCAAGTGGCAGTAGGGACTCAGCCGTTGCGGCGCAGCGCCTCGGACAGGCGCGCGGCGGCGTCGATGACCGCCTGGGCGTGCATCCGGCCCGGATGCCGGGTCAGACGCTCGATGGGACCGGAGACCGATACGGCGGCCACCACCCGGTTCGACGGGCCGCGCACCGGCGCCGACACCGAGGCCACGCCCGGCTCGCGCTCGCCGATCGACTGGGCCCAGCCCCTGCGGCGTACCCCGGAAAGGGCCGTCGCCGTGAAGCGGGCGCCCTGCAGGCCGCGGTGCAGGCGCTCGGGCTCCTCCCAGGCCATCAGGATCTGGGCGGAGGAGCCGGCCTTCATCGTCAGCGTGGAGCCGACCGGGACGGTGTCGCGCAGGCCGGAGAGGCGCTCGGCGGCCGCCACGCAGATCCGCATGTCGCCCTGCCGGCGATAGAGCTGGGCGCTCTCGCCCGTCACATCGCGCAGATGCGTCAGTACGGGCCCGGCCGTGGCCAGCAGGCGGTCCTCGCCGGCGGCCGCCGCGAGCTCCGCGAGCCGGGGGCCGAGAATGAAACGGCCCTGCATGTCCCGCGCCACCATCCGGTGGTGTTCCAGTGCCACGGCGAGGCGGTGTGCCGTGGGTCGTGCGAGCCCAGTGGCCGCGACCAGACCTGCGAGGGTGGCCGGACCGGACTCCAGAGCGCTCAAGACAAGGGCAGCCTTGTCCAGAACGCCGACGCCGCTAGAGTTGTCCATGCAACGATATTCGCGTCTCACTCTGTGAAACGCAAGTTCAATTTTCTCCGGAAGTCGTCAAGCTGTACTGGCGATCCGTACAACGGATCCGGCTCTCGCCCGGGGCGTGCGGTACGGGCATGGGCAATCGGTCTCTAGAAGTGCCGGCGAAGACGCCGGCCGGAGGGAAGGCGATGGGTAGGACACTCGCGGAGAAGGTCTGGGACGACCATGTCGTCAGGCGCGCCGAGGGCGAGCCGGACCTGCTCTTCATCGATCTGCACCTGCTGCACGAGGTGACCAGCCCGCAGGCCTTCGACGGACTGCGCAAGAGCGGCCGCCAGGTGCGCAGGCTGGACCTCACCATCGCCACCGAGGACCACAACACCCCGACCATCGACATCGACAAGCCGATCGCGGACCCGGTTTCGCGGGTCCAGCTGGAGACGCTGCGCAAGAACTGCGCCGAGTTCGGGGTGCGGCTGCACCCGCTGGGCGACGTCGAGCAGGGTGTTGTCCACGTGGTGGGACCGCAGCTGGGCCTGACCCAGCCCGGCACCACCGTGGTCTGCGGCGACTCGCACACCTCCACGCACGGCGCGTTCGGCGCGCTGGCGTTCGGCATCGGCACCAGCCAGGTCGAGCACGTCCTGGCCACCCAGACGCTGCCGCTGGCCCCCTTCAAGACCATGGCCATCACCGTGGAGGGCGAGCTGCCCGAGGGCGTGACCGCCAAGGACCTGATCCTCGCCATCATCGCGCGGATCGGCACCGGCGGCGGCCAGGGCTACGTCCTGGAGTACCGCGGCTCCGCCATCGAGCAGCTGTCGATGGAAGCCCGCATGACCATCTGCAACATGTCGATCGAGGCCGGTGCCCGCGCGGGCATGATCGCCCCGGACCGGACCACGTTCGACTACCTGGAAGGCCGCGCGCACGCCCCCAAGGGCGCGGACTGGGACGCGGCGGTCGCGTACTGGGAGACGCTGAAGACGGACGAGGACGCGGTCTTCGACGCCGAGGTCGTCATCAGGGCGGACGAGCTCTCGCCGTTCGTCACCTGGGGCACCAACCCCGGCCAGGGCGCCCCGCTGTCGGCGAAGGTCCCCGACCCGGCTTCGTACGAGGACGCTTCGGAGCGCCTGGCCGCCGAAAAGGCCCTGGAATACATGGGGTTGACCGCCGGGCAGCCGCTGCGCGACATCAACGTCGACACCGTCTTCGTAGGTTCATGCACCAACGGCCGCATCGAGGACCTGCGCAACGCGGCCGCCGTCATCGAGGGCCGCAAAGTCGCCGACGGCGTACGGATGCTGGTCGTCCCGGGCTCGGTCCGGGTCGCCCTGCAGGCCATGGACGAGGGCCTGGACAAGGTGTTCACCGCCGCCGGCGCCGAATGGCGGCACGCGGGCTGCTCGATGTGCCTGGGCATGAACCCGGACCAGCTGGCCCCCGGTGAGCGCTCCGCGTCCACCTCCAACCGCAACTTCGAGGGCAGGCAGGGCAAGGGCGGCCGCACCCACCTGGTTTCGCCGCAGGTCGCCGCCGCGACCGCGGTCCTCGGCCACCTTGGCTCGCCCGCCGACCTGTCCGACGCCCGCACCCCCGTGGAGGCCTGACAAATCATGGAAGCTTTCACCACGCACACCGGCCGGGCCGTACCGCTGCGCCGCTCCAACGTCGACACCGACCAGATCATCCCGGCCCACTGGCTGAAGAAGGTCACCCGGGACGGCTTCGAGGACGGGCTCTTCGAGGCCTGGCGCAAGGACTCCGAGTTCATCCTGAACAAGCCCGAGCGCAAGGGCGCCACGGTTTTGGTGGCAGGACCCGACTTCGGCACCGGCTCCTCCCGCGAGCACGCCGTGTGGGCACTGCAGAACTACGGCTTCAAAACCGTCATCTCGTCCCGCTTCGCCGACATCTTCCGGGGCAACTCGCTGAAGAACGGGCTGCTCACGGTCGTTCTCGACCAGAAAGTCGTGGACGCGCTGTGGGAGCTGACCGAGCGCGACCCGAGTGCCGAAATCACCGTTGACCTGCAGGACCGCCAGGTTCGCGCGGAAGGCGTCACGGCCGACTTCGAACTCGACGAGAACGCCCGCTGGCGGCTCCTGAACGGCCTGGACGACATCTCGATCACGCTCCAGAACGAGCCCGACATCGCCACCTACGAGGCCCGCCGACCCGCCTTCAAGCCCAGCACGATCCAGGCCTGAACCGCGTATTGACCCCCCTTCGGCTGCATCGCGCCCCCTGATTCCGGGATTGATTTCCGGGCAGGGGGCGCGTCGCGTTTTGGGCTCCGGGGGTGACGTCAACTAGCCTTGTGCACAGGGCAGATGGCCGGATAGTCGCTTGCGCGATCGGGGGTGCGTACGGACCTCCAGGAGTGGCTGGATTCGCCCAGTTGCCCCCGCCGGAGGTGACAACTCGCCTCAGATGGCACAATCGACGCATGGAACGCGACAGCCAACTCGGGCTCTACGGGATGGTGGCGGACCAACTCAAAGAAGCGCACACAAGGGTGCGTGAACTGCAAGTCCCGGAGGGCGTACGGATGGCGCTGTCCCGGAAGCTGCTGGTCATAACAGCGGCTGCCAAACACGATCTCGCCGATGCGGCAAGGCGTCTGGACCGGTTGATGAAGGACCTCGACGAGGGCCGATTCCCCGAAGGCGACTGAGCCGCAAGGAACTCGGCGAGAGCCGACTTCGTTGCGGCACTAGGGTGATTAGCCCGTTTCGTGTTTGATTTGCGGTATATATCTGCCTAACGTGCGAAAAGGCCTGGACACTTTCGCTCAGGCAATGTCTCCGAAGGGGAAGACGTGAACAAGGCGCAGCTCGTAGAAGCGATTGCCGACAAGGTCGGCGGCCGTCAGCAGGCCGCGGACGCGGTTGACGCGGTGCTGGACGCGATCGTCCGCGCAGTCGTCGCCGGCGACCGCGTCTCGGTCACCGGTTTCGGCTCGTTCGAGAAGGTCGACCGCCCGGCCCGGTACGCCCGCAACCCGCAGACGGGTGAGCGCGTACGGGTCAAGAAGACCTCGGTTCCCCGCTTCCGCGCGGGCCAGGGCTTCAAGGACCTCGTCGCGGGCTCGAAGAAGCTCCCGAAGAACGACGTGGCCGTCAAGAAGGCCCCCAAGGGCAGCCTCTCGGGCGGTGCTTCCACCCGTACGACCGTCAAGAAGGCCGCGGCCAAGAAGGCCACCGCCAAGAAGGCGACGGCCAAGAAGGCCACCGCGGTGAAGAAGACCACTGCGGCGAAGACCACGGCGGCCAAGAAGACCACCGCCAAGAAGGCGACGGCCACGGCCAAGAAGGCGGCACCGGCCAAGAAGGCCGCCACCGCCAAGAAGGCCACCGCGAAGAAGACCGCGCCGGCCAAGAAGGCCGTCGCGAAGAAGGCGCCCGCGAAGAAGGCCACGGCGCGCAAGACCACCGCCAAGAAGGCCACCGCTCGCAAGAAGTAGTCCGCAGCGGTTACGCGGCAAGGCTCAAGCGCCGGGCCGGGCTCCCCTCGGGGAGACCCGGCCCGCGGCCGTTTTCGGCCACATCGCCCCGCGTACGGCGGGGGCTCACAAGGTCTGCAGCGTCACCAGCGTGATCCTCAGCTCCGCACCGGACCCCTCGGTCTCGATGCGGACCCGCTGGCCCGGCCGCAGCAGTCGCAGCCCGCCCGCGTCGAAGGCCGCGGCGCCGAAGTCCACCGGGGTGCCGTCGTCGAGCAGCACACTGCCGCTGCGGGTCTCAAGGTCGTATGTGTACGCGGTCGCCTGCATACCGCCAGCCTAGTGCCCCCCTACGAGGTCCAGAGCTCCCCGCAGGGCGGCCGTGGCCGGGCCCACGCCCAGGGTCAGGGCGGCTCGCAGGTCTGTGCCGGTGTCGACGTCGCCGCGGACCGAATCCACACCGTCGAGCAGGATTTCGGCGGCCCCCGATGCCGAATGTGCGGCCCGGGAAGGGCCGCCGAAAACCGGATTCAAATCGACGCCCGGAACGGCCGAAAGGAAAGTCGTTCCGATTCCCGCCGCATCCGCGAGAAAAGCCCGCGGAAATGCGGTCGCCGCGGTGAGCACCCGGCCCAGTTCGGCGGGCCGCAGCGCCGGCAGATCCGCGTTCAGGGCCGCCACCGGGGCCGCCGGGCGCCGGGCGCGCACCCGGTACGCGCCGTGCGCCAGCGCGGCGTTGAGGCCCGCGCCGGGGGAGTCGGGCACGATGCGCGCGCCCAGCGCGGCCAGTTCCGCCCCCGCCTTCGGGTCGTTGGTGACGACCGCCACATCGCGCACCGCGTGGCAGTCGAGCGCGGCCGCCACCGTGTCGAGCGCGAAGGCCAGCGCGAGCCGCGGCCGCAGCCCGCCGCCGACGGCGGCCGCCAGCCTGCTCTTGGCCAGCGCCAAGGGCTTCAGCGGTATGACGAGGGACCAGCGGGCAGTTGTGGCGGTGTTCGTGGCGTCCCCTCCGTCCGAGCGCCGCCCCGGTCCGGCCGGGCGGCGGCGGGCTTCATTGTCACCCGCCAGGAGGGAGGCTGTCCGGGCCGGGGCGTACGGTGTTCTCGACAGACCAGGGGCCTGGGGCGACACTTGCCCCCAGCAGCCACGCAGAGTCAGTTCACCCCCCGGGTCGCGCAGCGGCCCGGCCGGGTCCACAAAGGAAGGTGTCCGAGTGTCCCGCCGCAGAATCGGCTTCTGGTACCGCCTGGCGGCGGTCATCGCAAAACCGCCGCTGGTGGTTCTGATCAAGCGGGACTGGCGCGGAATGGAGAACATTCCGGCCGAGGGCGGATTCATCACCGCGGTGAACCACAATTCCCATCTGGACCCGTTCGCGTACGCCCATTACCAGTACAACACGGGCCGCGTTCCGCGATTCCTGGCCAAGCACGGGCTTTTCAAGAAGGGGTTCATCGGGACCATCATGCGGGGCACCGGGCAGATCCCCGTCTACCGCGAGACCACCAACGCGCTCAGCGCGTTCCGGGCCGCGATCGACGCCGTGGAGCGCGGCGAATGCGTCGCGTTCTACCCCGAGGGCACCCTCACCCGGGATCCCGACCAGTGGCCGATGACCGCCAAGACCGGCGCCGCCAGGGTCGCGCTGACCACCCGCTGCCCGGTCGTCCCGGTCGCCCAGTGGGGGGCCAACCTGGTACTGCCGCCGTACGCGAAGAAGCCGCACCTGTTCCCGCGCAAGACGCACATCGTGCTCGCCGGACCGCCGGTCGACCTGTCGCGGTTCTACGGCAAGGACTTGACCCCGGACGTCCTCAAGGAGGCGACCGAGGTCATCATGGCGGCCGTCACCGAACTCCTCGGCGAACTACGGGGCCAGACCCCGCCCGCCGAACCGTACGACCCGCGCAAGGCACGACTGGAACAGCGCCGCAAGGCCGCCGGGGAGGGCACCAAGTGACACACGGCACCACCAAGGCAGCGGTGTTCGGAACGGGTTCGTGGGGCACGGCGTTCGCCATGGTCCTCGCCGACGCGGGCTGCGAGGTGACCCTCTGGGCCCGCCGGCCCGAACTCGTCGAAGCGGTCAACTCCACGCGCACCAACCCGGACTATCTGCCCGGCATCGAACTCCCCGCGTCCGTACGGGCCACCACCGACCCCGCCGAGGCCGCGGCCGGCGCCGACTTCACCGTCCTCGCCGTGCCCTCCCAGACGCTGCGCGCCAACCTCGCCGAATGGGCCCCGCTGCTCGCCCCCGACACCGTGCTGGTCTCCCTCATGAAGGGCGTCGAACTCGGCACCGCCAAGCGGATGAGCGAGGTCATCGCCGAGGTCGCCAAGGTCTCGGAGGACCGCGTCGCGGTCGTCACCGGACCCAACCTGGCCAAGGAGATCGCCAAGCGGATGCCGGCCGCCGCCGTCGTCGCCTGCCGCGACGAGGAGGTCGCCCGGCGCCTCCAGGCCGCCTGCCACACCCCGTACTTCCGCCCGTACACCAACACCGACGTCGTCGGCTGCGAACTGGGCGGCGCCGTCAAGAACGTCATCGGCCTCGCCGTGGGCATCGCCGACGGCATGGGGCTCGGCGACAACGCCAAGGGCTCGCTCATCACCCGGGGCCTCGCCGAAACCACCCGGCTCGGCCTCGCCATGGGCGCCGACCCGCTGACGTTCTCCGGCCTCGCGGGCCTCGGCGACCTCGTCGCCACCTGCTCCTCGCCGCTCTCGCGCAACCACACCTTCGGCACCAACCTCGGCAAGGGCATGACCCTGCAGGAGACGATCGCCGTCACCAAGCAGACCGCCGAGGGCGTCAAGTCCTGTGAATCCGTGCTGGATCTGGCGCGTCGGCACGGCGTCGACATGCCCATCACGGAGACCGTCGTCGGCATCGTCCACGAGGGCAAGCCGCCGGTCGTCGCGCTCAAGGAACTGATGTCGCGCAGCGCCAAGGCCGAGCGGCGCTGACCGCGCCGGGCCCTCGGCAGCGGCAGCGGCGCGTCGAACGGGTACCCTCAACGCGATATGAGCAGCGAGAACCTCCCCCAGAGCCCTGAGAAGCAGCTCCGCAAGCCGCGGGTGGCCGTAGTGTTCGGCGGCCGCAGCTCCGAACACGGCATCTCGGTCGTCACCGCCGGTGCCGTGCTGCGCGCCATCGACCGCACGAAGTACGACGTGCTGCCCATCGGCATCACGACGGACGGCCGCTGGGCAGTCACCGCCGACGACCCGGAGCGGATGGCGATCAGCGACCGCCGCACGCCCAGCGTCGAGGACCTCGCCGAGTCCCCCCGGGGCGGCGTGGTCCTCCCCGTGGACCCGGGCAGCCGCGAAGTCGTCTACAGCGAGCCCGGATCGGTGCCCAAGGCGCTGGGCGAGGTCGACGTCGTCTTCCCCGTGCTGCACGGCCCCTACGGCGAGGACGGCACCCTCCAGGGCCTCCTGGAGCTCTCCGGCATCCCGTACGTCGGCGCGGGCGTCCTCGCCTCGGCCGTCGGCCAGGACAAGGAGTACATGAAGCGCGTCTTCACCTCCTTCGGGCTGCCCGTCGGGCCCTACCTGGTGGTGCGTCCGCGCGAGTGGGAGCAGGACGAGAAGAGCGCCCGCCAGCGGATCGCGGACTTCGCCGGCGAGCACGGCTGGCCGCTGTTCATCAAGCCGTCCCGGGCCGGCTCCTCGTTCGGCATCACCAAGGTGGACTCCTTCGAGGGCCTGGACGAGGCCATCGCCGAGGCCCGCCGCCACGACCCCAAGTTCCTCGTGGAGTCGCTGCTGCGCGGCCGCGAGATCGAGTGCGGGGTCCTGGAGTTCGAGGACGGGCCGCGCGCGAGCGTGCCCGCCGAGATCCCGCCGGTCACCGCCCACGACTTCTACGACTTCGAGGCCAAGTACATCGACTCGGCGGCCGGGATCGTGCCCGCGCCGATCGGCGACGAGGCCACCGCCGAGGTGCAGCGGCTCGCCGTCGAGGCCTTCGACGCGGCGTCCTGCGAGGGCCTGGTCCGCGCGGACTTCTTCCTTCAGGACGACGGCCGGTTCGTCATCAACGAGATCAACACCATGCCGGGGTTCACGCCGATCTCGATGTACCCGCGGATGTGGCAGGAGAGCGGCGTCGAGTACGCGGACCTGGTCGACAAGCTCATCCAGGCGGCGCTGCGCAGGTCCACGGGGCTGCGCTAGGGCACGTCCAGCGTCTTGGGAATCGTCTTGCCGACAGGAGCGCCGAACGGCTGGAGCAGCGAGGCGTCGTGCTCGTACCGCGTCCCTGTCAGCAGCTCGACGTAGGGCTCCCGGTACTGGGTGATGAAGCGCGGCCCCTGGGAGCGGGTCTGCACGGTCCAGGAGACCCCTTCCACCTCGACCCCCGGATACTTCGGATCCGCCACCTCCGCGGGCCGCGGGATCCCGCAACGCAGTACGATCTCCGCGTCCCCCGCACCCCACCGCGCGGTCAGCGGGGAATCGGGAGCGGGGTCGTCGCGCTGCTGCCCGGCCACGGTGTCGGGCAGCAGCCTGTCCAGCGCCGCACAGGCGGCCGCCTCCTTCGCAGGTGGCGAGGGAACCGCCACCTGTGCGGTGGCGTCGGACGAAGAACAGCCCGCGGCCGCCAGTACGGCGGCCGCGGACAGGACGAGAGGCGGCCGGCGGCGCGAAGAAGTCACCGGCCCAGGGTAAGCGGGGGCTACAGATGGACGACCGGGCAGGTCAGGGTTCGGGTGATGCCGTCCACCTGCTGGACCTTGGCGACCACCATGCGACCGAGTTCGTCAACCGTCTCGGCCTGCGCCCGCACGATCACGTCGTACGGTCCGGTCACGTCTTCGGCCTGGATCACCCCCGCGAGCTTTCCGATGGCCTCGGCGACTGTCGACGCCTTGCCCACCTCGGTCTGGATGAGGATGTACGCCTGTACCACGGAACCTCCAGGGCGGCCACGAGGATCATGTGGGGGAGAGAAAGAGACGCCACGGTACCGCGTCGCCCCGCGCGACGGGGAGACCCGCGCGCCCGGCCGCGCACGCCGAGTGGCGAAGGCGGACATGAAGTTGACGTATGTGTTGACGGTACCCACGGCCGAGACCGCTCGCGACCGCAAGCGCACCGGGGCACCCTGGGTACGAAGATGAGAGGTGGGACACGGTGAAAGGCACTGTGGGCGAGTTGGGGGAGTTCGGGCTCATCAGGGAGCTGACCTCCCGGCTCACCTCCACCCCCGCGGTACGGCTGGGGCCGGGCGACGACGCCGCGGTCGTGACCGCACCCGACCGCAGGGTGGTCGCCAGCACGGACATCCTCCTTGAGGGCCGGCACTTCCGGCGCGACTGGTCGACGGCGTACGACGTGGGCCGCAAGGCCGCCGCGCAGAACCTGGCCGACATCGCCGCCATGGGCGCCGTGCCGACCGCGGTCCTGCTCGGCCTGGTCGTGCCGGCCGAACTGCCGGTCACCTGGCCCACCGAGCTGATGGACGGCATCCGCGACGAGTGCCAGGTCGCGGGGGCGGCCGTGGTCGGCGGCGACGTGGTGCGCGGGGACACCATCACCGTCGCCATCACCGCACTCGGCGACCTGCGCAACCACGAGCCGGTCACCCGGGCCGGCGCCCAGCCCGGCGACGTGGTCGCGGTGACCGGCTGGCTCGGCTGGTCGGCGGCGGGCTACGCCGTCCTGTCGCGCGGCTTCCGCTCGCCGCGAGCCTTCGTCGAGGCACACCGCCGCCCGGAGCCCCCGTACCACGCGGGCCCCGCGGCCGCCGGGCTCGGCGCCACCGCCATGACCGACGTCAGCGACGGTCTGGTCGCCGACCTCGGCCACATCGCCGAGGCCAGCAAGGTCCGCATCGACCTGCGCTCCGGACTCATCGACATCCCGACGCAGATGAGCGACATCGGCCAGGCCGTCGGCGTCGACCCGCTCCAGTGGGTGCTCACCGGCGGCGAGGACCACGCCATCGTTGCGACGTTCCCGCCCGACGTGAAGCTGCCCGCCCGCTGGAAGGTCATCGGCGAGGTCCTCAACCCGTCCGCGCTGCCCACCGTGACCGTGGACGGCGCGCCCTGGACCAGCAAGGGCGGCTGGGACCACTTCGGGGACGATCCCGCATGATCCCCCGTGTGCTGACCGTCGCCGGATCCGACTCCGGCGGCGGCGCGGGCATCCAGGCCGACCTCAAGACGATGCTGGCGCTCGGCGTGCACGGCATGAGCGTCATCACCGCCGTGACCGCGCAGAACTCGCTCGGCGTCCAGGGCACCTGGGAGCTTCCGGTCGAGGCGGTGCGGGCCCAGTACCGGGCCGTCGTCGACGACATCGGCGTCCAGGCCGTCAAGACCGGCATGCTGTCCTCGGCGCCCCTCGTGGAGGCCGTCGCCGAACTGCTGGCCGGCACGGACGCGCCCGTCGTCGTGGACCCGGTGGGCGTCTCCAAGCACGGTGACCCGCTGCTCGCCGCCGAGGCCCTCGACTCCGTACGCACCAGGCTGCTGCCGGCCGCGACCGTCGCCACCCCCAACCTGGACGAGGTGGCCCAGCTCACCGGCGTACACGTCGAGGACGAGGACGGCATGCGGCGGGCGGCCCGGGCGGTCCTGGAGTTCGGCCCGCGGTGGGCGCTCATCAAGGGCGGGCACTTGCCGGGTGGGAACGACGCGGTGGACCTGCTCACCGACGGCGCCGAGGAGCACTGGCTGCGGGCCCCGCGCCTCGACAACCGGCACACCCACGGCACGGGCTGCACGCTGGCCTCCGCCGTCGCCTCGGGCCTCGCCAAGGGGCTCACCGTCCCGGAGGCGGTCCGGGCGGCCAAGGAGTACGTCACGGGCGCCATCGCCGCGGGATTCGCGCTGGGCGCGGGCATCGGCCCGGTCGACCACGGCTGGCGCTTCAGGTAGCGGGTACGGCAAAAAGCCGGTCCACCGAGGTGGACCGGCTTTTCAAGGCAACCGCAGGGGCTGCGCTACGACAGACGTCGCAATTAGCGCGAGACCTTGCCGGCCTTGATGCACGAGGTGCAGACGTTGAGCCGCTTCGGCGTCCGACCGACCACGGCACGCACACGCTGGATGTTCGGGTTCCAGCGACGAGACGTACGGCGGTGCGAGTGCGAAATGTTGTTGCCGAAGCCCGGCCCCTTGCCGCAGACGTCGCAGTTGGCAGCCACGGGTCACTCCAAAGACTTCAGATGCATTGAATGCACTTACAGTGAAAACCGGCGCACCGGAATCAGAGATCTGAAGTGGCTTGCCGGGGGAATTCGGCCCGACTCTCGCCGGGCAACCGAAGCAGCATACAACGGCTGCTCCTGAGATACGAAACTACCACGGCCCCGGCCGCCCCCGCCCCGGCCCCGGGCCCGCACCGGGTCTACCCTGCGGGTTCAGAGCCTCCCCGCTCGCCGTTCGCATCCGCAAGGAGGACCACCAGGTGCCGCAGACCCTCGATGCCGTCGCGGTACGCAGCTGGTGCGCACTGGCGCTGGACGCGCTGGGCCGGGACCGCGAGGCGATCGACGCGATCAACGTGTATCCGGTCGCGGACGGGGACACCGGCACCAACCTCTACCTGACGATGGAGTCGGCGGCGCAGGCCGTGGAGGCGGTGTTCGCCGCCTACCCCGAGCCGCCGGTGTACGACGGCATCCCGGACACCGCCGACGTCGTACGCGCCATGGCGCACGGCGCGCTGATCGGCGCCCGCGGGAACTCGGGGACGATCCTCGCCCAGCTTCTTCGGGGCATGGCCGAGGTCGTCGCCGAGGGCGACGGGGAACTCGCCGCGGCGCTGCGCAGGGCCGCCTCCGCCGCCTACCTGGCGGTCGCCCACCCCGTCGAGGGCACCGTCCTTTCGGTGGCCACCGCGGCCGCCAAGGCCGCCGAGAACGCGAGCGGAACCCCGGCCGCGGTGGCCCAGGAGGCGTACGCGGGCGCCAGGGACGCCCTGGAGGCGACGCCCTCCCAGCTCGCCGTCCTCGGGCGCGCGGGCGTCGTGGACGCGGGCGGCCGCGGCCTGGTCACCGTCCTCGGCGCCCTGGTCCAGGCCCTCTCGGGCGAGGCCCCGGTGGTACGGCACGAAGCTCCGGTGCCGGTGCCGGTGGAGGACTGCCCGGCCGAGGCCCCCGGCGCCGGGCCCGCCTTCGAGGTGATCTACCTCCTGGACGCCGACGACGCGGCCGTGGACCGGCTGCGGGCCCGCCTCGACCGGCTCGGCGACAGCCTGGTGGTGGTCGGCGGCGACGGGCTGTGGAACGTCCACGTGCACGTGGACGACGCGGGCGCGGCCGTGGAGGCCGGGGTCGAGGCGGGCCGGCCGCACCGGATCCGGATCACGCACTTCGAGCAGCCGGTCACCGTCGTTCCGCCCAGGGAGCAGGTCCAGCGGGCCGTCGTCGCCGTCGTACCGGGCGAAGGCCTCGCCGGGCTCTGCGCCGAGGCCGGGGCGACGACCGTGCTCGCCCGGCCCGGCGAGGCCCCGGCCAGCGGGGAACTGGTCGAGGCGATCCGCCGCGCGCACGCCCGCGAGGTGGTACTGCTGCCCAACGACGCCGAGCTGCGCCACACGGCCGCCGCCGCCGTCGAACAGGCACGCGCGGAGGGCATCCGGGTCGCGCTCATCCCGACCAGGGCCGCCGTCCAGGGCATCGCGGCGCTCGCCGTCCACGCACCCGAGCGGCGCTTCGACGAGGACGTGGTCGCGATGACCTCGGCGGCCGGCGCCACCCGGCACGCCGAACTCGCCGTCGCCGAACGGCAGTCGTGGACGACGGCCGGCGTCTGCCAGGCCGGGGACGTGCTCGGCCTCATCGACGGGGACGTGGCGGTCATCGGCCACGACCTGGCGTCCACCGCCCGCACCGTCCTCGACCGGATGCTGGCGGCGGGCGGCGAACTGGTCACCCTGGTCCTCGCCACCGACACCCCGCCGGGCCTGGCATCGGCCCTGGAGTCGCACGTCCGCGAATCCCACCTGGCGGTGGACACCGTGGTGTACGAGGGCGGACACCAGGCGGTGCCGCTGCTGATCGGCGTGGAGTAGCACCGCTCCGCGGCGCGGGTTGACCAGCGGTTATCCACAGGGGGCGGCGTGCTGTCAGTCCCGTGGTGTGCAATGGATCGCGTGCCTGCGCTCGAAGAACCACTGAAGAAGCTGCTCGGCGGACCCACCGCGAAGGTGATGGCCGAGCACCTCGACCTGCACACGGTCGGCGACCTCCTGCACCACTACCCCCGGCGGTACGAGGAGCGCGGCCAGCTCACCAAGCTGGCCGAGCTCCCCCTGGACGAGGACGTCACCGTCGTCGCCCAGGTCGCCGACGCCCGGGTGCACACCTTCAACGGCGGCCGGGGCCAGCGCCTGGAGATCACCATCACCGACGGCAGCGGCCAGCTCCAGCTGGTGTTCTTCGGGCGCGGCATCCACAAGCCGCACAAGGAACTGCTGCCCGGCAGCCGGGCGATGTTCGCCGGCAAGGTGTCGATGTTCAACCGCCGCCTCCAACTCGCCCACCCCACCTACGCGAAGCTGGGCGCCGACGCGGACGACGAGAGCGACATCGACTCCTGGGCGGGCGCCCTCATCCCGATCTACCCCGCCTGCAAAGGACTTGAGTCCTGGAAGATCGCCAAGGCGGTCGACGCGGTGCTGCCCAGCGCCCAGGAGGCCGTCGACCCGCTGCCGCCCACCCTGCGCGAGGGCCGCGGCTTCGTCCCGCTGCCCGAGGCGCTGCTGAAGGTGCACCGGCCGCGTGCCTTGGCCGACATCGAGGACGCCCGGCAGCGGCTGAAGTGGGACGAGGCCTTCGTCCTCCAGGTGGCGCTCGCCCGCCGCCGCTACGCCGACACCCAACTCCCCGCCGTGGCAAGGAAACCCGCCCCCGGCGGAGTCCTCGACTCCTTCGACGCCGAGCTGCCCTTCACCCTCACCGAGGGCCAGCGGAAGGTCTCCAAGGAGATCTTCGACGACCTCGCGACCGAGCACCCCATGCACCGCCTCCTCCAGGGCGAGGTCGGCAGCGGCAAGACGCTGGTCGCCCTGCGCGCCATGCTCGCCGTCGTCGACTCCGGCGGGCAGGCCGCGCTGCTGGCGCCCACCGAGGTGCTGGCCCAGCAGCACCACCGCTCCATCACCGAGATGATGGGCGAGCTCGCCGAGGGCGGCATGCTCGGCGGGTCCGAGCAGGGCACCAAGGTGGTCCTGCTCACCGGCTCGATGGGCATGCCCGCCCGCCGCCAGGCACTGCTCGACCTGGTGACCGGCGAAGCCGGGATCGTCATCGGCACGCACGCCCTGATCGAGGACAAGGTGCAGTTCCACGACCTGGGCCTGGTCGTGGTGGACGAGCAGCACCGCTTCGGCGTCGAGCAGCGCGACGCCCTGCGCGGCAAGGGCAAGCAGCCCCCGCACCTGCTCGTCATGACGGCCACCCCCATCCCGCGCACCGTCGCTATGACCGTCTTCGGTGACCTGGAGACCTCCGTCCTGGACCAGCTCCCGGCCGGGCGCTCGCCCATCGCCAGCCATGTCGTCCCCGCCCAGGACAAGCCCCACTTCCTGGCCCGCGCCTGGGAACGGGTCCGCGAGGAGGTGGACAAGGGCCACCAGGCGTACGTGGTGTGCCCGCGCATCGGAGACGATGAGGAGGAGGCGAAGACCGCCAAGGGGAAGCAGAAGGCGGAGGAGGCCGAGACGGCCGACCGGCGGCCACCGCTCGCCGTGATCGACATCGCCGGGCAACTGCGCGAGGGCCCGCTGCGAGGGCTCCGCGTCGAGATCCTGCACGGGCGCATGCAGCCCGACGACAAGGACGACGTGATGCGCCGGTACGCGGCGGGCGAGGTGGACGTGCTGGTCGCCACCACGGTCATCGAGGTCGGGGTGAACGTGCCGAACGCCACCGCCATGGTGATCATGGACGCCGACCGCTTCGGCGTATCCCAGCTCCACCAGCTGCGCGGCCGCGTCGGCCGCGGCGCCGCCCCCGGCCTGTGCCTGCTGGTCACCGACATGCCCGAGGCCGCCCCCGCCCGGGCCCGGCTCACCGCGGTCGCCTCCACCCTCGACGGCTTCGAGCTCTCCCGCATCGACCTCGAACAGCGCCGGGAGGGCGATGTGCTCGGCCAGGCCCAGTCCGGCGTCCGCTCCTCGCTGCGGATGCTCACCGTCATCGATGACGAGGAGGTCATCGCCGCCGCCCGGGAGGAGGCCGTCACAGTGGTCGCCGACGACCCGGACCTCGCGCACCTGCCGGGGCTGCGCACGGCCCTGGACGCCCTGCTCGACAAGGACCGCGAGCAGTATCTCGACAAGGGCTGACAGACTGGGGGCGCAAGGTTGACGTACGTACACGGACAAGGACTGAGATGACCCGCGTGATCGCCGGCCAGGCCGGTGGCCGCCGCCTCGCCGTACCGCCGGGCACCGGCACCCGCCCCACCTCCGACCGGGCGCGCGAAGGCCTCTTCTCCACCTGGGAGTCGCTGCTCGGCACGCTCGACGGCATCCGGGTGGCGGATCTGTACGCGGGCTCCGGAGCCGTCGGCCTGGAGGCGCTCTCGCGGGGCGCCGCGCACGCCCTGCTCGTGGAGGCCGACGGACGCGCGGCCCGCACCGTCCGCGACAACGTGGCCGCGCTCCAACTGCCGGGCGCCGAAGTGCGTACCGGCAAAGCGGAACAGATCGTGACAGGACCGGCGCCCGCCGATCCGTACGACGTGGTCTTCCTGGACCCGCCGTACGTCGTCACCGATGACGATCTTCGCGAGATCCTGCTCACACTCCGCCGCGGGGGCTGGCTCGCCGAGGGCTGCCTCGTCACCGTGGAGCGCAGCACCAGAGGCGGGGAATTCGGCTGGCCCGAAGGATTCGAAGGAGTGCGGGCCCGTCGTTACGGCGAAGGCACGCTTTGGTACGGTCGCGCCGCCTCCACGTGCGAAGCCGCACCCGGAGACACCCCATGACCGGACCGGAGAGCGAGGGACATCAGTTGCGCCGCGCCGTCTGTCCGGGGTCCTTTGACCCCATCACCAACGGACATCTCGACATCATCGCCCGCGCCTCCCGGCTGTACGACGTCGTACACGTCGCGGTGATGATCAACCAGTCGAAGCAGGGCCTGTTCACCATCGAGGAGCGGATCGAGATGATCCGCGAGGTGACGGCCGACTTCGGCAACGTGGAGGTCGAGTCCTTCCACGGCCTGCTTGTCGACTTCTGCAAGCAGCGCGACATCCCCGCCATCGTGAAGGGGCTGCGCGCCGTCAGCGACTTCGACTACGAACTGCAGATGGCCCAGATGAACAACGGCCTCTCGGGCGTCGAGACCCTGTTCGTGCCGACCAACCCCACCTACAGCTTCCTGTCGTCCTCGCTGGTCAAGGAGGTCGCGACCTGGGGCGGAGACGTCTCGCACCTGCTGCCGGCCACCGTCCACCGGGCCCTGGTCGCCCGGCTCGCCGAGAAGTGAGCAGCTGACAGTCCGTCACTCGGTGTCGGGCGGGCGCCGACTGGCCTTACAGTCGTCCCGTCCGTCTCCAATCCGTAGAAGAGTGGCGATCACCGGTGGACGTGCAGAAGAAGCTCGACGAGATCGTCGAGGTGGTCGGCAGCGCCCGGTCCATGCCCATGTCGGCCTCGTGCGTGGTCAACCGCGCCGAGCTGCTCGCGATGCTGGAAGAGGTGCGCCAGGCCCTGCCCGGCTCGCTCGCCCAGGCCCAGGAGCTGATCGGCGGCCGTGAGCAGATGGTCGAGCAGGCCCGCCAGGAGGCCGAGCGGATCATCGAGTCCGCGCACGCCCAGCGCGGCACGCTGATCTCCGACACCGCGGTCGCCCGCCAGTCCCAGGACGAGGCCGACCGGATCCTCGGCGAGGCCCGCCGGGACGCCGAGGAGATCCGCGCCGAGGCCGACGACTACGTCGACTCCAAGCTCGCCAACTTCGAGGTCGTCCTCACCAAGACCATCGGCTCGGTGGACCGCGGCCGCGAGAAGCTGCTCGGCCGGGGCCCCGGTCTGGACGAGCAGGGCCACTCGGACGAGGACGCCCCCGAGTACAGCGCGGACCCGCAGACGTTGATCCACCGCGCCGACGAGTACGTCGACGCCAAGCTGGGCGCCTTCGAGGCGGTGCTCGCCAAGACCCTCGAAGCGGTCGGCCGCGGCCGTCAGAAGCTGCACGGACGGACCGCGTCGGACGAGCTGGGCGCCCACATGGCCGCCCAGGACGCGGCCGGCGATCTGGGCCGGCACACCAGCGACGCCGACTACCTGGCCGGCCTCGCAGAGCTGGCCGAGCCTGAACCGGCCGCAGCCCCCGTCGCCGCCGAGCCGCACATCCCCGCGCAGCAGCAGCCCCAGGCCTACGACCCGTACGGCTACCAGCAGCCGCAGCAGGACCTGTACGGCTATCAGCCCCAGCCCCAGCAGGAGCAGCAGTACGCGCAGTACGGGTACACCCAGCAGGACCCGTACGCCTACGACCCGGGCCAGCAGTATGTGCCGCAGCAGCACCAGCATCAGCAGCACCACCACCCGCAGCAGGCCGCGCTCGACGAGACCAGCCTCTTCGACACCAGCATGATCAACCTCGATCAGCTGCGCGCGTACGAGCAGGGCCACGGGCAGGGCCGCTCGTAGCGCTGCGGTTCCGGATGCGGCCGGAGTGTGAGCGGCCGGGGGAGGATCCGGGCCGGATTGGGTCTATCGCGGCCGGTCCAGTATCCTGGCTCTTCGGTCGCGCGTACGTCCGCGATCCACGCTGCCCGATTCGCTCCGCGAAGCCGGTGGCAGCCACTCCACGACCTCGAAAGCAGGAAGAGCCCTGAGCACGCGCCTTGACCACCGCGACCCCCTCGTGTTCGACACACACGAGCTGGGACGGCGTCCCGGTGCGCTCCAGCGGCTCTCCCGCACCGTGGAAGCCCCGAGGGAACTCGGGATCCCCGAGGTCATCCACGTGCCCGAGGGCCGGCCCGTGGAAATCGAGCTCCGCCTGGAGTCGGTCATGGAAGGGGTGCTTGTCACAGGCACCGCCCGTGCATCGGCCGAGGGTGAGTGCGTAAGGTGTCTGGAGCCGCTTCAGCAGGACGTTGAAGTGGACTTCCAGGAAATGTTCTCGTACCCCGACACCGACGACCGGGGCCGCCGCAAGGCAGCCGCGGACGACGATGCCGAGGACGACGAGGACATGATTCCGCTTGAGGACGGCATGTTCGACCTCGAGCCTTTGCTGCGTGATGCGGTGGTGCTCGCACTGCCGATGCAGCCGGTGTGCCGGGAGGACTGCCCGGGGCTGTGTTCCGAATGCGGAGCGCGCCTGGCGGACGACCCGGACCACCACCACGACGCCGTCGACATTCGTTGGGCGGCACTGCAGGGACTCGCCGGGACCATCCAGGACGGCGAGAAGGACAACATGAGCGGCACTGCGTCTGACGTGCAGGATGCCGCCGAGAAGCAGGAGAAGTAGCCGTGGCTGTTCCGAAGCGGAAGATGTCGCGCAGCAACACGCGCCACCGCCGGTCGCAGTGGAAGGCTGCGGTCCCCACCCTGGTTGCGTGCGAGCGCTGCCATGAGCCGAAGCTCCAGCACATCGCGTGCCCGAGCTGCGGCACCTACAACAAGCGCCAGGTCCTCGAGGTCTGAGCGGCTGGTGAGAGGCCCGATGTCTGAGTCCAACGCCAAAAAGGCGGACAACAACACGGCCTCGTCCCACACGCTTCTGGAAGGGCGGCTCGGCTATCAGCTCGAGTCCGCCCTTCTGGTGCGTGCGCTCACCCACCGTTCGTACGCGTACGAGAACGGCGGTCTGCCGACCAATGAGCGGCTCGAGTTCCTCGGGGACTCGGTGCTCGGTCTGGTCGTCACCGACACGCTGTACCGCACCCACCCCGACCTCCCGGAAGGCCAGTTGGCCAAGCTCCGGGCCGCGGTGGTCAATTCTCGTGCGCTTGCGGAGGTGGGCCGCGGGCTCGAACTCGGCTCCTTCATCCGGCTAGGCCGGGGCGAAGAGGGCACGGGTGGCCGGGACAAGGCGTCCATCCTCGCCGACACCCTTGAAGCGGTGATCGGCGCGGTCTATCTCGACCAGGGTCTTGAGGCGGCGTCCGCGCTCGTCCACAAGCTGTTCGACCCCCTGATCGAGAAGTCCTCGAACCTCGGGGCCGGCCTGGACTGGAAGACCAGTCTCCAGGAGCTGACGGCGGCCGAAGGGCTCGGAGTTCCCGAGTACCTGGTCTCCGAAACCGGTCCTGACCACGAGAAGACCTTCACTGCTGCCGCCCGCGTCGGTGGTGTCTCGTACGGCACCGGCACCGGCCGCAGCAAGAAGGAAGCGGAGCAGCAGGCCGCGGAATCGGCATGGCGGGCCATTCGGGCCGCCGCCGACGAGCGGGCCAAGACGGTGGCCGAGGCCCCCGTCGCCGCCGAGGCCGATGGCGGGTCGCCGACCCCCGCCGCCGGTGCCTCGGCCTGACGCCCCCTTCCTTCGAGCCCCCGCCCAGCGCCCTCCGGTGCCGGGCGGGGGTTCTGCTTTTCCCTGGTGGGACGCGGTCGCACGAGCCGGGGTCCGCCGCAACTCGCCCTGGGGCAAGGGGTATTCTGCGCCCATGCCTGAGCTGCCAGAAGTCGAAGTGGTCCGGCGCGGACTCGAACGCTGGGTGGCCGGACGCATCGTCGCGGACGTCGAGGTGCTGCACCCGCGCGCCGTGCGCCGCCATCTCGCCGGGAGCGAGGACTTCGCGGCCCGCCTCAAGGGCCACCGGATCGGCATCGCGCGGCGGCGTGGAAAGTATCTGTGGCTGCCGCTCGCGGACATGGACGCCTCCGTGCTCGGGCACCTCGGGATGAGCGGGCAGCTGCTCGTCCAGCCGCAGGACGCCCCGGACGAGAAGCATCTGCGGATCCGGATCAGGTTTCAGGACGAGGCGGGCACAGAGCTGCGCTTTGTCGACCAGCGGACCTTCGGGGGGCTCTCGCTGCACGACAACACCCCCGACGGGCTGCCCGATGTCATCGCGCACATCGCCCGGGACCCACTGGACCCCGAGTTCGACGACGAGGCCTTCTTCGCGGCACTGCGGCTGCGACGCACCACGGTCAAACGAGCACTGCTCGATCAATCGCTCATCAGCGGGGTCGGCAACATCTACGCCGACGAGGCGCTCTGGCGCGCCCGGCTGCACTACGACCGCCCGACCGCGACCCTGACCCGCCCCAAGGCCGCCGAACTCCTGGGCCACGCACGGGACGTGATGAACGCGGCACTCGCCGTCGGCGGCACCAGCTTCGACAGCCTCTACGTCAACGTCAACGGCGAATCCGGGTACTTCGAGCGATCGCTCGACGCGTACGGACGCGAGGGCGAGCCCTGCCGGCGCTGCGGGACCGCGATGCGCAGGCGCGCCTGGATGAACCGGTCCAGCTACTTCTGCCCGAAGTGTCAGCGGGTCCCGCGCGCCACGTCGTAGCTCTGCTGTGCCCCGAGGACCGCGGGCATCCGCTCCTCCACGAAGTGGATGAGCGCCAGCAGTCGTTCGGCCACCTCCCGGCCCAGCGGGGTCAGTTCGTAGTCGACCCGCGGCGGATTCGTCGGCTG
The DNA here is from genome assembly GCF_044458185.1 of Streptomyces sp. NPDC050485. NCBI lineage: Bacteria > Bacillati > Actinomycetota > Actinomycetes > Kitasatosporales > Streptomycetaceae > Streptomyces > Streptomyces sp. NPDC050485. Next base: position 51,883 of record NZ_JBITHR010000027.1, read on the forward strand.
CGCCTCGCGGTGTACGAGTCCGTCGCGCTCCAGGGAGTGCAGCGTCTGGGAGAGCATCTTCTCGCTCACGCCGTCGATCCGGCGGCGCAGCTCGTTGAAGCGGAAGCTCCCCTCGTACAGCGCGCCAAGGGTCAGACTGCCCCAGCGGCCCGTGACGTCCTCCAGTGTGCTGCGGGACGGGCAGGACTTGGCGAACACGTCGAACGGCAGGTCGGCGGCGGCGGTGAGCTTGGCGGTACAGGAGTTCTCGTCCATGGCACCACCATACTCGTGCACAGCGCATGCTCAAGGGTTGCGCTAACCAGAAGTTAGTGCTTACCTGTGTACAGCGCCGCAGCGGGCAGCCGCCGCGGGGCCGAACACCGGCCGTCGCGCCTGCCCTGCCGCTTCACGTCCTCATGAGGAGAATCCTGCCGTGACCACTCCCGTCGTCTCGATCGCCTACCACTCCGGATATGGCCACACCGCCGTCGTCGCGGAGGCCGTCCGCAACGGTGCCGCCGAGGCCGGAGCGACCGTCCACGTCATCAAGGTCGACACCATCACCGACGCCGAGTGGGAGCTGCTCGACGCCTCCGACGCCGTCGTCTTCGGCTCGCCCACTTACATGGGCACCGCGTCCGGCGCCTTCCACCAGTTCGCCGAGGCCACCTCCAAGCGCTGGTTCAGCGACGCGTGGCAGGACAAGCTGGCCGCAGGCTTCACCAACTCCGGCTCCAAGAGCGGCGACAAGGGCCACACCCTGCAGTTCTTCCAGACGCTGGCCGCCCAGCACGGCATGCACTGGGTGAGCCTCGGCCTGAAGCCCGGCTGGAACTCCAGCACCGGCTCCGAGCAGGACCTCAACCGGCTCGGCTTCTTCTCCGGCGCGGGCGCCCAGACCAACTCCGACCAGGGCCCCGAGGCCGTCCACAAGGCCGACATAGCGACCGCCGAGCACCTGGGCCGCCGCGTCGCCGAGACTGCCCGCATCTTCGCCGCGGGCAAGGCCGCCGTCAGCGGCTGATCGCCAGGGAACGCCGTCAACGGCTGATCGCCGGGGAACAGTGAGCGATTGCCCGATCTCGTGATCTGATTCCGCGCATGCGAAAGGGCCCCCTTCGTTCGTAACGCCCAGAGCGTTCGAAACGAAGGGGGCCCTTTCATGCGCGTACGAACAAGTGACGTATACGCGGGGACGAATGAGCGATTACCCGGACGTGAGGGCGTACGGGCAAATGATCAAAAGCCGAAGTCCTGTGTCCACCACGGGCCGCCGGGGCCGAAGTGCACTCCGACGCCCAGGGACTTGTACCCGCAGTTGAGGATGTTCGCGCGGTGGCCCGGGCTGTTCATCCAGGCGTCCATCACGGCCTTGGCGTCGGCCTGACCGCGGGCTATGTTCTCGCCGCCGAGGCCCTGGACGCCGGCCTTCGCCGCCCGGTCCCAGGGCGACTTGCCGTCCGGGTCGGTGTGGTCGAAGAAGCCGCGGGCCGCCATGTCGTCGCTGAACGCGGTGGCGAGCGAGGCGAGCGAGGCATCCGCCTTCAACGGCGTGCAGCCGGCCTGCGCCCGCTGCTGGTTGACCAGCGACATCACGGTGGCGGCGGCCGAGATCTCCGCCGACGGCGCCTGGACGCGCTGCTGAGGGACCACGGCCGAGGGGACGACCGAGGGGACGACCGGCGTGACGACTGGCGGGGTGACCGGCTTCGAGGGCGCCGGAACCGAGGGCTTGCGCGGTGCGGGCGGCGCGGAGGCCGGCGCCGACGGCGTGGCCGAAGCGCTGGGGGAGGGGGCGGTCGACGGCAGGTGCGCGGCCTTGGCCGTCTCACTGGGCGTGGGCGGCGCACTGGTCGGCTTCTCCGACTCGCCGCCCTGTGCCTGCACATTTGGCGTACCGCTCGGGTTGAGCTGGCCACCGGCCATCGTGTCGCCGCTCACGTTGTACGTGCCGCCGCCCGGCAGCAGCCCCGAGGCGACGGCCACGGCGCCCACCGCCACCGCGGCGGACACGCCGAGCAGCCCGGTGCGCACGGGCACCGAGACCCGCTTCTTCCCGCGTGATCCACCCCGGGACCGGCCGTCCGAACCCTCCGCGAGATCTGCGGGCGCGGGTTCGGCGGCGGAGCGTCGATGGCGTCCCATCTGCTGTGCCTTCCTCCATGCCTGGGCAATGCCTGGTCGCAATGCACCCGGGCCGCGATCGGCCCGGGATGATCAAATGGGCACTAACCCATTCGGGTGAGGCTCATTTCGTCGCGACTGTACGCCATGCCGCATGGGGGCGAAGTGCTGCGTGAGCAATTGGCCGGTTAGCGTGCACCTATGAACGAAGATGCGCACGGAGATGTTCGAGTCACGGCCTGGGTGCGCGGGCAAGTGCAGCAAGTCGGCTTCCGCTGGTTCACCAGGGCAAACGCTCTGGAAATCGGCGGCCTCACCGGGTTCGCCCTCAATCTGGACGACGGACGGGTACAGGTCGTCGCCGAGGGGTCGCGTGAGAATTGCCACCGTTTGCTGGAGTGGCTCCGCTCCGACGACACACCGGGGCGGGTCGACGGAGTGACCGAAATCTGGGACACCGTGCGGGGCGGCTACGACAGCTTCGCGATCCGCTGACTCCCTGTCGTATACGAGCGGCAGCCGACCGCGGTGACACCCCGCGTCCGGCTCGCAACCCCGCGCTGACCTCGAACGATCTGCCTGTTGCCAAGTCGGGCTCGGCGTGGAAGGCTGCGGCAGTAAGGATGATCTCCACGCCCCCAGGGCTCCGAGAAGTGGCAGCGCCGCTCGTTCCAGCGGCCGCGCGCCCCCGGATTGCCCGTGGATACGGGGCGTGATCGTGTTGACCGTCAAACTTTTTGGTGAGACTCTGGAAGCCCCGCGCACCTTAGCTGTTTGGCATGAGAACCGCAGTCAAGTCCAAGCACCGCGGGTGCGATTCCCTCACGACCCAACCGCTTCGGTCGGTCACTCATTGTGGAGGACCATCCATCATGGCAAAGGCGCTTCTCGGTTACGTCGGCGGTTCCGACCCGCGACTCCTCGCCGAGATGCGACGGCTCCAGCAGCGCGTCCAGGACCTTGAGTCCGAGCTCAACCGGATTCAGTCCGAGAACGACGTGCTGTCCGCTGCCGCCGCTTCGCACCGCGGAGATTCGCTGCTCGAAGGCATCGACATCGACGTCCCGCAGGCGGAGCCCGCACTCACCTGATTGCGGGGTGAGAGGCTTCCGTCGTCTCGTCGAGATCGAGAGATCCGCAACACCTGCAAGGTATTGCAAGGGACGCCCCGGCGTCCCTTCTTTCATTCCGCCTCTTCACCGCCCCGGCGCGCCGATGGCCGGACGCCGCCCCTCACCGTCTGATGTGCCCTGCACCTTCCTGGGTGAAACCGTCGACGCACTGCCTTCCCGGGGCAGCGCTCCCGTGCGCCCGGCGCGAAAACCCACGTGGCAGGCCCAAGGGGTGACCTCCGGCGGTCGGAGCAGAGCGAGAGGTAGAGTCCGGCGGCGTGCACCTCAAGGCCCTCACCCTGCGCGGATTCAAATCATTCGCGTCCGCGACCACGCTGAAATTCGAGCCGGGCATCACCTGTGTGGTGGGCCCCAACGGCTCCGGCAAGTCCAATGTCGTGGACGCGCTGAGCTGGGTCATGGGCGAGCAGGGCGCCAAGTCGCTGCGCGGCGGCAAGATGGAGGACGTCATCTTCGCCGGGACCACCGGCCGTCCGCCGCTCGGCCGCGCCGAAGTGTCCCTCACCATTGACAATTCCGACGGCGCGCTGCCCATTGAGTACGCCGAAGTCACCATCACGCGGATCATGTTCCGCAACGGCGGCAGCGAATACCAGATCAACGGCGACACCTGCCGGCTGCTCGACATCCAGGAACTGCTCTCCGACTCCGGCATCGGCCGCGAGATGCACGTCATCGTCGGCCAGGGCCAGCTCGACTCCGTACTGCACGCCGATCCGATGGGCCGCCGGGCCTTCATCGAGGAGGCCGCCGGCGTCCTCAAGCACCGCAAGCGCAAGGAGAAGGCGCTGCGGAAGCTGGACGCGATGAAGGCGAACCTCGCCCGCGTCCAGGACCTCACCGACGAACTGCGGCGCCAGCTCAAGCCGCTCGGCCGGCAGGCCGCCGTCGCGCGCCGGGCCGCCGTCATCCAGGCCGATCTGCGCGACGCCCGGCTCCGGCTGCTCGCCGACGACCTCGTACGGATGCGGGAGGCGCTGCGCACCGAGATCGCCGACGAGGCCGAACTGCTGCGCCGCAAGCAGAGCGCTGAGGCCTCTCTGAAGGCCGCCCTGACCCGCGAGGCCGAGCTGGAGGACCAGGTACGGCAGTTGTCGCCCCGGCTCCAGCGGGCCCAGCAGAGCTGGTACGAGCTGTCCCAGCTGGCCGAGCGGGTGCGCGGCACGATCTCGCTCGCCGACGCGCGGGTCAAGAGCGCGACCGCGCAGCCGCCCGAGGAACGGCGCGGCCGTGATCCGGAGGACATGGAGCGCGAGGCCGCCCGTATCCGCGAACAGGAGGCCGAGCTGGAGGCCGCGCTCGAAGCGGCCGAGCACGCCCTGGAGGACACCGCCCGACACCGCGCCGACCTGGAGCGGGAACTCGCCGCCGAGGAACGCCGTTTGAAGGATGTGGCCCGGGCCATCGCCGACCGGCGCGAAGGCCTGGCCCGGCTGCACGGCCAGGTCAACGCGGCGCGGAGCAGGGCGGGTTCGGCGCAGGCCGAGATCGACCGGCTCGCCGCGGCGCGCGACGGGGCGAGGGAGCGGGCGGCCCTCGCCCAGGAGGAGTACGAGCAGCTCAAGGCGGAGGTGGACGGCCTCGACGCAGGCGACCACGAGCTGGCCGAGGCGCATGATGCCGCCAAGCGCGAGTTCGCCGCGGCCGAGACCGCGGCGGCCGCCGCGCGCGAGGAGGCGACCGCCGCCGAGCGGAAACGTGCCGCCGTCTCCGCCCGCCACGACGCGCTCGCGCTCGGGCTGCGCCGCAAGGACGGCACGGGCGCGCTGCTCGGCGCCCGCGACGCGCTGACCGGACTGCTCGGCCCGGCCGCCGAACTGCTCACCGTGGCCCCCGGGTACGAGGTGCCGGTCGCCGCCGCGCTTGGCGCCGCGGCCGACGCGATCGCGGTGAGCGGCCCCTCGACGGCCGCCGAGGCCATCCGGATGCTGCGCAAACAGGACGCGGGCCGCGCCGCACTGCTGGTGAGCGGCGCCCCGGACACCGCCGACGACCGTCCGGTACGAGGCGAAGGACCGTCGCCGCACGGGGACGTGGCGCGCGGTGAAGGACCTGCGGCCGCCGCCGACGGGGTGGGCCGGGAGGGCTCCAGGTACGCGGCCCACCCGGTACGCGGCGAAGGACCGCCGCGGCACAGGGACGTGGCGCGCGGTGAAGGACCGTCGCCCGCCGATGCCATGGGCCACCAGGGCTCGCCTCACGCCGCCCACCCGCCCCGCGCCGCCGACCTCGTGCGCGGGCCCGATGAGCTGATGTGTGCCGTACGGCGGCTGCTGCGCGGGGTCGTTGTCGTCGGGACGCTGGAGGATGCCGAGGACCTCGTCTACGCGCAGCCCCACCTGACCGCCGTCACCGCCGAGGGCGATCTCCTCGGCGCGCACTTCGCGCAGGGTGGATCGGCCGGGGCGCCCAGCCTCCTGGAGGTGCAGGCCTCCGTCGACGAGGCCGCCGCCGAGCTCGCCGAACTCGCCGTGCGGTGCGCGGAACTGGCCGAGGTCCAGCGGGCGGCGGGGGAGCGGCGCACCCAACTGGCCGCGGAAGTAGAGGAGTTGGGGGAGCGGCGGCGGGCCGCCGAGAAGGCGAAGTCCTCCGTCGCGCAGCAGCTCGGGCGGCTCGCGGGGCAGGCGCGCGGTGCGGCCGGGGAGGCCGAGCGGACCGAGGCCGCGGCCGCCCGCGCCCAGGAGGCCCTGGAGAAGGCCACCGAGGAGGCCGAGGAGCTGGCCGAACGGCTGCTCGTGGCGGAGGAGATGCCGGTCGAGGAGGAACCCGACACCTCCGTACGGGACCGGCTCGCGGCCGACGGAGCCAACGCCCGCCAGACCGAGATGGAGGCCCGCCTCCAGGCCCGTACCCACGAGGAACGCGTCAAGGCGCTCGCCGGGCGGGCCGAGGCGCTCGACCGCGGCGCCCGCGCGGAACGCGAGGCGCGCGCCCGGGCCGAGCACCGGCGCGCCCGGCTGCGCCACGAGGCGGCCGTCGCCGAGGCCGTCGCGTCCGGAGCCCGCACGCTGCTCGCCCACGTCGAGGTGTCGCTGGTACGGGCCGAACGGGAGCGGGCCGCCGCCGAGGCCGCCAAGGCGGAGCGCGAGCAGGAACTGACCGCCGCCCGGGCCGCCGGACGGGACCTCAAGGCGGAGCTCGACAAGCTGACGGATTCGGTTCACCGCGGCGAGGTGCTCGGTGCCGAGAAGCGGCTGCGGATCGAGCAGCTGGAGACCAGGGCGCTGGAGGAGCTGGGGGTCGAGCCTGCCGGGCTCGTCGCCGAGTACGGCCCCGACCAGCTGGTGGCCCCCTCGCCGCCCGCCGACGGAGAGGAACTGCCGGACGACCCGGGCCATCCGCGCAATCAGCCGGTTCCCTACGTGCGGGCCGAGCAGGAGAAGCGGCTCAGGGCAGCCGAACGGGCGTATCAGCAGCTCGGGAAGGTCAACCCGCTCGCCCTGGAGGAGTTCGCGGCGCTTGAGGAGCGCCACAAGTTCCTCTCCGAGCAGCTGGAGGACCTCAAGAAGACCCGGACCGACCTCCTTCACGTCGTGAAGGAGGTGGACGAGCGGGTGGAGCAGGTCTTCACCGAGGCCTACCGGGACACGGCCAGGGAGTTCGAGGGCGTCTTCTCCCGGCTCTTCCCGGGCGGCGAAGGCCGGCTGATCCTGACCGACCCCGGCAACATGCTCGCCACCGGGGTGGACGTCGAGGCACGTCCGCCGGGCAAGAAGGTCAAGCGGCTCTCGCTGCTCTCCGGCGGGGAGCGCTCGCTGACCGCCGTGGCGCTGCTCGTCGCCATCTTCAAGGCCAGGCCCAGCCCGTTCTACGTGATGGACGAGGTCGAGGCGGCCCTCGACGACACCAACCTCCAGCGGCTGATCCGGATCATGCAGGAGCTCCAGGAGTCCTCGCAGCTGATCGTGATCACGCACCAGAAGCGGACCATGGAGGTCGCCGACGCCCTGTACGGGGTCTCGATGCAGGGCGACGGTGTCTCCAAGGTCATCAGCCAGCGGCTGCGCTGACGCACGGCCGGTAGATCCGTGCGCTGACCTCCGCTTCTTCAAGACTTGAACATCATGCGGCGAGTCATGCCCTCAAATTCACAACGGAACAGGTATTGACTTCGAAACTTGAAGGCATAGTCTCTGCAACGTTGCTTTTACCTTCAAGTGGTGGGTGACGGGAAGTTGTGCGCCACTTGGAGGAGTCCCCCACGCCCGGCGACGCTGCCGGGCGGCTCCAGGAGTACACGTGACCAGTACCGCGCAGGCACAGGCGTCCGGAGGCGGCCAGACCGCGCCGGACCACCTCGGCCATGTCATCTTCATCACGGCGGCGGCCGCGATGGGCGGCTTCCTCTTCGGCTACGACAGTTCCGTGATCAACGGCGCCGTAGAGGCGATCCGCGAGCGGTACTCCATCGGCTCGGGGACACTCGCCCAGGTCATCGCCATCGCCCTGATCGGCTGTGCGATCGGCGCCGCCACCGCGGGCCGGATCGCCGACCGCATCGGCCGCATCCGCTGCATGCAGATCGCGGCGACGCTGTTCACCATCAGCGCCATCGGCTCGGCGCTGCCGTTCGCGCTCTGGGACCTCGCCTTCTGGCGGATCATCGGCGGCTTCGCCATCGGCATGGCCTCGGTCATCGGCCCGGCCTACATCGCCGAGGTCGCCCCGCCCGCCTACCGCGGCCGGCTCGGCTCCTTCCAGCAGGCCGCCATCGTCATCGGCATCGCCATCTCCCAGCTCGTCAACTGGGGCATCCTCAATGCCGCCGGCGGCAACCAGCGCGGCAAGCTCATCGGGCTTGAGGCCTGGCAGGTCATGCTCGGCGTGATGGTCGTCCCCGCCGTCCTGTACGGGCTGCTCTCCTTCGCCATCCCCGAGTCGCCGCGCTTCCTCATCTCGGTCGGCCGCGACAGCGACGCCAAGAAGGTGCTCGCCGATGTCGAGGGCAAGGACGTCGACCTCGACGCCCGCGTCGCCGAGATCGAGCACGCCATGCGCTCGGAGCACAAGTCGACCTTCAAGGACCTGCTCGGCTCCAAGTTCGGCTTCCTGCCCATCGTCTGGGTCGGTATCGGCCTCTCCGTCTTCCAGCAGCTCGTCGGCATCAACGTCGCGTTCTACTACTCCTCGACGCTGTGGCAGTCCGTCGGCATCGACCCGTCGAGCTCGTTCTTCTACTCGTTCACCACGTCGATCATCAACATCATCGGCACCGTGATCGCGATGGTGCTTGTCGACCGGGTGGGCCGCAAGCCGCTCGCGTTGGTCGGCTCCATCGGCATGGCGGTCGCGCTGGCCGTCGAGGCCTGGGCCTTCTCCGCCAACCTCGTCGACGGCAAGCTCCCCAACACCCAGGGCATCGTGGCCCTGATCGCCGCCCACGTCTTCGTGCTCTTCTTCGCCCTGTCCTGGGGCGTGGTGGTGTGGGTCTTCCTCGGCGAGATGTTCCCCAACAAGATCCGCGCCGCCGCCCTCGGCGTCGCCGCGGCCGCCCAGTGGATCGCCAACTGGGCCATCACCGCCAGCTTCCCGACCCTCGCGGACTGGAACCTGTCGGGCACCTACGTCATCTACTCGGTCTTCGCCGTGCTCTCGATCCCCTTCGTGCTCAAGTACGTCAAGGAGACCAAGGGCAAGGCGCTGGAGGAGATGGGCTAATCCCCGCTGCCCCTCTCTCCTCGCACAGCACACTGCCCCGGCTCGCCCGTCGAGCCGGGGCAGTGTGCTGTCAGAACCCTCAGAGCGCGGGCAGCACCCGTTCGCAGAACAGGTGCAGACTGCGCCAGCCCTCGTCCACCGGCATACCGCCGCACAGCGGGTGCAGGACCAGGGTGTCGGCGGCCAGCGCCACGCACTGCTCGGGGGTCACGATCCGGTAGACGCCCTCGGCGCGCAGCTCGTCCACCGTGGTGGCCGCCGACTTCACCGCCGAGCGGATGTCCTTGGACTGCCAGGACGCGTACATCCGCGCCTCGTGCAGGAAGTGCTCGCCGTACTCGGCCCACACCTGGTCCGGGTCCTCGGCGATGTGCAGCAGCGGCGTCCGCGCCGTCGGCATCATGCAGAAGCCGTCGGTGCCGTACTCGGCGAGCTTCGCGTGGTAGTACGCCTCCAGCTCCGGCAGATGCGCGCTCGGGAAGAACGGCAGCCCCAGCCGGGCCGCGCGGCGGGCCGCGGCCCGCGAGGAGCCGCCGACCAGCAGCATCGGATGCGGCTCGGTGAACGGCCTTGGCGTGACCCGGACTTGACGCCCCCGGAAGGTGAACTCCTCGCCCGTCCACGCCTTCAGGAGGGTTTCGAGCAGCTCGTCCTGGAGCCTGCCGCGCCGCCCCCACTCGACGCCCTGCTGCTCGTACTCGGCGGGCCGGTAGCCGATCCCCGCCACCGTGACGAGCCGGCCGCCGCTCACCAGGTCGAGCACCGCGATGTCCTCGGCCAGGCGCAGCGGGTCGTACAGCGGGCCGATGATCGCGGAGACCGTCACCGCGAGGCGGCGGGTCGCGCCGAAGACCGCGCCCGTGAAGGCGAAGGGCGACGGCAGCCAGTTGTTGTCCGCGCCGTGGTGCTCCTCGGTCTGGACGGTGTCGATGCCCCGGTCGTCGGCGTACGCCGCCATCTCCAGGGCCGCCCGGTAGCGGGCGGACAGCGACTGCGAGGTGGCGGCCGGGTCCACCAGATTCATGCGTACGACCGTGAACGGCATGGGAAATCCCCCTCCACCGGGGCGGGTTCCGGTGCAGGGGGACGGTAGCTGACGACGCGTCAGACGGCCAGGGGCTCGGGGGACTTGACCGTCTCGGACGGCTCCGGGGTCACCACGGGGGGCTTGGGCAGCACCACGTACAGCAGTCCGGAGATCACGATGGTGGCGACCCAGCCGAGGCCGTACTCGCCGACCGGGTTGTTCGCGGCCAGCGGGCCGGTGAACCAGTCGGAGGTGGTGAACATCAGGCCGCCGAGCAGACCGACCGCCCAGGCGATGACCGCGGCGGGGGAGAAGCCGCCCCGGTACCAGTAGGCGCTGGTGCGGGTGGTGTCGAGCAGCGCCTTGGCGTCGTACTCGGTGCGGCGCAGCATGTCCGCGCCGAACACGCCGACCCAGGCCGAGAACGCGACGGCGAGCAGCGAGAGGAAGGCGATGAACGAGCCCATGAAGCTCGTCGCGACCAGCATCAGGACGCCGCCGAAGATCAGCGAGATCACCGCGTTCACCGAGACGGCCCAGTGGCGCGGGATCTTGAAGCCGAGGGTCTGCGCGGTGAAGCCCGCCGAGTACATCGACATCGAGTTGATCAGCAGCATGCCGACCAGCGCGATCAGCAGGTAGGGCACCGCGATCCACATCGGCAGGATCTCGCCGAGGAAGGACACCGGGTCGCTGGCCGAGGCCAGGTCCGGGGTGGAGACCGCCATGACGGCGCCCATCAGGACCATGGGCAGCACCACGATGCCGGCGCCGCCGACGGAGTTGCCGACGATCGCCTTCGAGGAGGCGGTGCGCGGCAGGTAGCGGGCGAAGTCGGGGGCCGAGGGGATCCAGCTGACACCGCCGGCGGCGATCATGCCGGTGCCCGCGACCATCAGCGAGGTCTTGCCGGCCGGCTGGTCGAAGACGGCGGACCAGTGGGTGTTCATGACCAGGTAGACAAGCACCAGGACCGAGAAGGCGCCGAACAGGTACGTCGCGTACTTGTTGCACTTCTGCACGACATGGATGCCCAGACCCGAGATCGCGAAGGTGATGACCACGAAGACGGCGAGCGTGACGATGATCAGGAACGTGTTGCTCTTGATCCCGAAGAGGATGTCGAGCACGGTCAGCACCGCATAGGCGCCGGTCACCGCGTTGATGGTCTCCCAGCCCCAGCGCGCCACCCAGATCAGCGAACCGGGCAGCAGATTGCCGCGCTGGCCGAACACCGCACGCGACAGCGCCATGCCGGGCGCCCCGCCCCGCTTGCCCGCGATGCCGATGAGGCCGACCAGGCCGTACGAGACGACGGGGGCGCAGACGGCGACCACGATCGCCTGCCAGAAGTTGAGCTTGTACGCGACGACCAGGCTCGCGCCCATCGTGAGCAGCAGCACGCTGATGTTGGCGGCGACCCAGGTGGGGAAGAGCTCGCGGGTTCTCGCGGTGCGCTCCGCGTCCGGCACCGGCTCCAGGCCGCGTGTTTCCAGGGCGCTCTGCGCTTCGTCGGGGGTGCTAGTGCTCATGGGGGTGGAGTTCCGTGCCTCTCGCTCGGCTCGGCGCTGAGCCGGTGGGGGGTGGTCGAAGGGGACTCTACGCGCGTTGATAGGCCTACTTCTATCGTACTTTAATCTGACACCTGCCCCATAATTCCGTTCCGTTCCTGGAGGAAGACACAAGCTGGGTCCCTCCGGGGCCCATGCCCGATACTGGGACGGTTATGGAATTCGTCTTGCTTAACCCACAGCTCAGGTGGGCTCTTCGGGTGATCCCGGGGGGCTGACGGTGTGATCGTTTCGGGCGTGTCGCTTCCCGGGGGTGAGCTGAGTCTCGCAACGTTCGAATCGCATCGGCATCGGCCTCGAATCGAACACCTGAGAGGAACGAAGTTGAGCTATCCCGAGCTTCAGCAATGGGTGCTGGAACGGGTTGCCCTGGGGGGCAGCGAGAAAGAAGCGAACGCATCGTCACGCATGGTCGCGGCCATGGCTACCCGGCTGGGGGTGCCGCCGAGCGAACTGCCCGACAATGCCGTCTCGCTGCACTTCAGCGATGCCAAGGGAAAGGGAATCGGAGCGAGCGGCCGCAAGTACGGCGTGGCCCTGCGTTCGTGGCTGCGGTACGCCCGTGAACGCAGTGCCAGCGTCAAGTCTCATGCCACACCCCAGGCCATCACGGACCCCGACTTTCTCGCTTGGGAAGACGCGCTGTTGGGGGAGGGGCGCAACGAAGAGACGTTCAAGCGCTACGCGCGTGCCGTCACCGACCTTTGCCACATCGTGGGCAAGCCGCCGCGCGAACTGACCAAACCCGACATCACCAGGGCGCTCCGGGTCATCTCCGATCGCATCGAGGCGCGCAAGGGCCGTCCGATGCGCGCCGGATACCGCAACTCCTTCATCGCCGCGCTCCGCTCGTTCTACTTCTGCCTGGAGATCCAGAACCCGCCGACGCAGTTCATCCGGTCCCAGCGCGGAGCGTCAGACAAAACCAAGCCCATCGAGGAAGACGACTACGAGCGGCTGTGCGCGGGCGCGCTCCAGCTCATGGAGGAGAACCGGGGCGCCGGTGGTGACGCGGCCGTCTATGACTGGGCCCGCCGCCATTACGCGGCGACCCTGGTGATGGGAACGGCTGGCGTACGTATCGGTACGGCGCGGCGGCTGCGACCGGCGTGGGTCCAGCCGCGCGACGGCTGGCCGCACTTCCGTGTCCCGGGGCAGGCGACCAAGGGGCACGAAGCGCATGACGCCCGGTGGATCCCCTGTCCCACCGAGACCGCCGCCTGGCTGTCCGAGAACTTCCAGGCCCATGAGGCCATTTATCCGCTTGAGTGGAACTCCACCCGAGCGACCAACGAGTTCAAGTCGTTCGCGGAGCGCTTCGGCGTCTTCACTCACCCTCACCAGCTCCGCGCCCTGGTCGCGGACGTGGTGTACGACACCACGGGAGGCAACGTGAAAGCCGTCAAGGTCCAGCTCGACCACGACGACGACGCCACGTCGCTCGGGTACGTGAGCGACCGCCGGGCAGTCTCCAAGGTCCGGCACCACATGGACACGACGAACGTCCACCTAGCGCGCCCGACAACGCGCAAGGCCGCCAACGTGGTATCTATGGCGCGCCCCGCCAAGAACAGCGAGCCCATCCCGTTCTGATGACCAGTCAGGGGCGCTCCAGAGGGGCGCCCCTTTGGCCTACCTGAATGTGCGTGCACTTCGGCGCGGTCTGATCATCGGGTCATGACCTCAGTTGCGGTAGCGGCAGTGATGAGCATGTCTCTCACGACCCTGATCATGGCGGCCCTGGTGGTGATGCTCACGTCCCGGATACTGCCTTCCAAGGCGGCTGCGGGCCGCTCGTACGCCGCCGGGCAGCGGGAGGCCTACCGGGCCGCCGTGGATGCTCACGAGACGGGCTGGAGCGACCCCGGGCGGCACACCGACGGCGGTTCCGGCGGACTCCTCAGGGGGTTTGGATTTCGGCCCGCAGACGAACCGTACGCGCGCTGACGTCCGCGAAATCGGCTACCTCGTACTCGGCACGGTCCTGGTGGGGATCGGGCTGCTGATGATCGTCTGTATTCCGATGCGGTGATGAGTGTTCCCCAGGCTGTGGATAGGTCCAGCCGCGCGGGAATGATCACTGCATGGACACGGCAAAGCGGCGTGCCTGCCGCCACCGACAACAGCACCTCATCGATCAGCGCGGGCGCCGGGAGATCTGGCTCTGTCTCCACTGTCACCGACACATCGTCAAGGTGGTGCCGTGGCAGCAGCTCGGCATGTTCGAGGCGTACGAAAGGACCGCGATTCGATGACCAAAGCGATGTACCGGCTGGGCCATTACGAACTGGTCGGCGGTCATCTGGACGGCACGACCATGTGCGTTACGGGTCCCGGCGTCAGTGTGCTGCGCACCGTGGATGCCAACGGCTGGCCCAGCTACTGGCAGCGTCTCAATCCGGCTGACCTCGCGCTGGCCGCGCGCATCCTCGATGACTGTTCGGATCACCTCGCCATGTGTCGCGATCCAGGCTGTACCTGCGGTGACCAGTCAGCTCAGTGAGACCGGCAGTACCAGGCAGTGGAGGCAGACGCGCGCCCAGGTGCTGGCCGAGGAACCGCTGTGCTGGCAGTGCGGTGAGCCGTCCGCCGAGGTGGACCACATCATCCCGAGGGCTCACGGCGGGGACGACCGGCGCAGCAATCTGCGCGGGAGCTGCCGCCCCTGCAACCTGGCTCGGGGTGCGGGCGGCTGGTGCGCCGAGCCCTCACGCGACTGGTGACAGAGCGTTCAGCCGGCACAAACGCAGAGTGAAGCCGCGGGGCCCGAAAGCAAGATCGTTCCGGGCCGGAACGATCTTTTTGGGCGGGGGGCATCGCGGACACCCCGCGCCCCCCTGTTCTCTCTCCCCGCCAAGGGAGGGGGGTCCCGCACATAACGCGCCCAAACGGGCCTGACCAGGGAGAATGCGAGTCATGGCGTCTACTAAGCGCACACGGGCGAACCGGGGATCCAGCGTCCCGCACCCCCGCCGCGTGGCCGGGCGCGCCGAGCGCGGGGTGGAGGCGGCTATCCGGGCCTCCCGCGCCGGGGGCAAGGCGGATCCGAGATGCGCGGGCATTGAGGCCGTGATCCGCATTGCGGCCCGAGCGCTGGACGGCGCCGCCGACGATCCGTACGCGGTCGCCCAGCTCTTGCCCCGGGTGCTGGACGTCATGACCTTCGCCGGACTCGTCCCCGAGCCCAAGGGGGCTGCTGATGACTCCCTGGCAGCGCTCCTCAGTGCCATGGCGGCCCCCACGGTGGGGCACCAGGCCAACCCCTGGGAGCAGTAGCTACGGACCGGCCGTAGCGGCGCTGGCTGCCGCGTTCGGTCAGCCGTTCATGCCGTGGCAGCACTACGTTTCCTGGGTTGCCCTGGAGATCGATCCGTCCGGTATCGGGTTCCGCTATCCCGAGGTCCTGGTGACGGTGCCGCGTCAGTCGGGCAAGACCACCTTGCTCCGCCCGGTGATGACGCACCGGTCGCTGATGCTGCCGGACGCCGCGACGTGGATGACCGCCCAGAAGCGCAACGACGCCCGGGATACGTGGCTTACCACTGTGAAGCACGTGGAGCGCTCGCCGCTGGCGGGTCTGGCGACGGTGCGGCGGGCCAACGGGAGCGAGCGGATCACCTTCGCCAACGGCGGGCAGCTCGGCGTGTTCGCGCCGTCGACCGACGCGCTGCACGGCAAGTACGCCGACCTGGTGTTCGTGGATGAGATCTGGGCTTTCCTCATGGAGCAGGGAACCGCGCTGACTCAGGCGCTGGTTCCGACCCAGGCAACGAGGCCGTGGGCGCAGACCTGGTACGTGTCGACGGCCGGAACGGGGCGCTCGGCGTGGATGCGCGCCATGGTGGAGCGCGGGCGGGAGGATCAGCGCACGGGGCGCCCGACCCGGCTCGCCTACTTCGACTGGTCCATCCCGCCGGACTGCACCGACCTCACGGATCTTCAGATCTACGCTGACCATCACCCGGCGCTAGGGCACACGATCGGGATGCGCGCTCTGGAACAAGCAGCCGAGACCCTGGCGCCGGGGGAGTTCGCCCGCGCCTTCGGGAACTTCTGGGTCTCCTCGGACACGTTCGTCATCGCCCCCGCCTTGTGGGACGGCGCCCGCACCGCCGAGAAACTCGCGCCCGGCTCGCCCATCGCGTTCGCCGCCGAGGTGCACGCCGACCGCTCCGGCGGCGTCATCGTGGCCGCTGGACGCGTTCCTGACGGCCGGAGCGCGGTGGAGGTGATCGAGGGCCGGGGCGGCGTCGGCTGGATCGCTCCGCGCCTGCTTGAGCTCGTACGCCGTCACCGCCCGGTCGCGGTCGTCGTGGACGCGCACGGCCCTGCCGGAACCGTGCACGCCGCCCTGTCCGAACAGCGCGCCGTACAGGTCCCGCTGATCCCCATCAGCGCGGGGGACGTCGTCCAGGCCCACGCCGAGTTCCGCGACCAGCTCACCGCCGGAACCCTCGCCCACCGCCCCGACGAGACCGGACGACTGGACGCCGCCCTGTCGGCCGCACAGACCCGGCTCGTGCGGGAACAGGAAGTCGTGTCGCGGCTCATGGCCGAGGACGGCAGCTCACCCGCCGCGCTCATCGCGGCCGAGCTCGCCGCCTACGGACTGACCCACCCCGGCGAGCAGACCCCCGCCCCGCGCCTCATCGTCGTCGGGACTTAAGACTGTGCCGGCCCCGGGACCAAAGTCCTACCGCGGCTTGGCCGAAGGTCCCCCGGGGCCGGGACTGGGGGGTGAGGTCTGGCCCCGGGGGAGCCAGAGGCTACCACCTGCGGGGCGTCCGATATGCGGACGTTATACGTAACACGTACGGTGTCGGACATGGGATGGTTCGCCCCGGTGTCACGGTTGGTGGGTCGCGCACGGGTCGTGCAGGCCGCCGCCTCACTTCAGATCGGGGACACGCCCGTTCCAGGCCGGGGCGGGGTTTCCGGAGTCAGCCCCGTCCTGGCTCACCAGATCCGTTCCGGCGCGGATCCTGTGGGCGGATGGCTGTCGGGCGGCATGGTGCCGCGTGCCGTCGCCCTTCAAGTCCCCGTGGTGCGCCGCTCCGTGAACCTGATCTCCGGGGCGGTCGGCGGTCTCCCGCTGATCCGCTGGCGCTGGGGCGAGCAGATCGAGCCCGGCCCGCTCCTGGAGCAGCCCGAGACGTGGCGCCCGTACTGCCGCACCATCGCCGCCACCGTCGCGGATCTGATCTTCTACCCGCATGCGTGGTGGAAGGTCACCGACCGCGACTCCTGGACCGGCTACCCGACCAAGGTGGTGCGCCTGGACCCCGAGTACGTCCAGGTCCAGCACGCGCCCGGCTCGGACGAGATCAGCCGGGAATGGGCCACCTACAAGGGCCACCCGGTCCCGGTGGATGATCTGATCCGCTTCGACGGCCCGGATGAGGGTTTCCTGATCCACGGGCGGTCGGCGGTGACGACCGCGATCATGCTGGAGCTCGCCGCGAACCGGTACGCCTCCCCGTCCGTGCCGACCGGCTACCTGCGGCAGGTGGGCCAGTACGACCTCACAGACGATGAGGTCCGCGAACTGCTGGACCGGTGGGAGGGCAGCTTCGCGGGCGGCACCACACGGTGGCTGAACAGTTCGGTGGAGTACGAGTCGGTGGAGTCGACGGCGGCCGAGCTCCAGTTGGTGGAGGCGCGCGAGGAATGCGCACTGCAACTCGTGCGTCACCTGGGTCTGCCGCCCCGGTACGCCGCCGTCACCTCCGGCGACTCGATGACCTACAGCAACCTGGAGAGCGAACGCCGCGACCTGATCGAGCTGTGCTTCGGTCCCTACCTCGCTGCGATCGAGCAGCGGCTGAGCATGTCGGACCGCAACGGCAGCCCGCGCGGGCAGAAGGTCCGCTTCTGCCTCGATGACTTCTCGCGGGCCGTCCCGCTGGAACGCGCGCACCGCTACCAGGCGCTCATCCCGCTCGGCGTGATGTCACGCCAGGAAGCACGCGACGCAGAGGACTTGTCGGGGGCCGCACCCAAAATCGAGCCCGCGCCCACCCCGGCCGCCGAGCCCTCAACGGCGCCTGAACCCAAGCGAGTTGATGCGCCGTGATGCTGCGAATGACGTCGCCGCTGACTGCTGTGGTCGCCGCCGACGATGAGCACCAGGACCAGGCCGCCGAGCCCCGGGAGCGCACCATTGAGGGCCAGATCCTCGAATACGGCGTTCGCTCGCACCCGGGCGGCCCGTTCGACGGGGTCACCTTCGCGCCCGGCTCGCTTGAGGCCGAGCAGGACCTGACCCGCGTCAAGCTGCTGCGCGACCACGACCGCGCCCAGCCGCTCGGCGTCATGAGCACGCTGGCTGACTCCGAGATCCGCGCCGACGCCATTTTCCGGATGGGCCGCCACCAGGCCGCCGACGAAGCTCTCTCGCTCGCCGCTGATGGCGTGCTGGACGGGCTGAGCGTGGGGGTCGAGCCGATCGAGTGGAGTGAGGACGACGACGGCAAGGGCGTGACCGTCACCCGCGCCGCCCTGCGGGAGGTGTCCCTCGTGGCGCTCCCCGCCTACACCAACGCGCGGGCTACCCGCGTCACCGCCGAAAGGACTTCCGCCATGCCTCCCGAGCCCACAACGCCCCCGCCCCCGGCCGCGCCGGTTGAGGCGGTAGAGGAAACGGTCCGCCGCATCATGGCCGAGCTCCGCGCGCCCGAGCAGGCCGCGCCGCTCGCCGCGCCCGAGGTGACGGCGAGCATCGAGACCGCCGACGC
Source organism: Streptomyces sp. NPDC050485 (assembly GCF_044458185.1). Lineage (NCBI taxonomy): Bacteria > Bacillati > Actinomycetota > Actinomycetes > Kitasatosporales > Streptomycetaceae > Streptomyces > Streptomyces sp. NPDC050485. The sequence goes on from NZ_JBITHR010000027.1 coordinate 70,112, forward strand.
ACACCGCCCCGCGCGCGTCATCGACCGCGACGGCTACGGCCGCCGCCTGCCCGGCATCGTGGCCGGACGCGAACGCGTGGACGCGGCCGATTACCTGGCCGCCTCGCTGGAACTCATGGTCAACGGCAACCGCATCCCTTTCGAGCGCGTCACCCGCGTTATCCGTGCAGCGACCGCGAACGAGACCACTGACATGGTTCCCGGTCTGCTGCCTCAGGTGATCGTCGGCCCGATCCAGGACCGGCTCAGCACGCTGCGCCCGGTGTGGAACTCCCTTGCTGTGCGCACCATGCCGTCGACGTCCAACAAGTTCGAGCGGCTGCGGATCACCCAGCACACGAAGGTGGATCAGCAGGCGAAGGAACTGGACGAGCTTGCCAGTCAGCAGCTCAAGGTGTCGGCCGAGGACGTCGCGAAGAGCACGTACGGCGGCTGGGTCAACATCTCCCGGCAGGTGGTCGACTGGACGACCCCCGGGGCCCTGTCGCTGATCATCGAGGACCTGACCTCGAATCTGATGCGGCAGGCGGAGACCCGGGCATGTACGGACCTGGTGACCACCGCCGGAACGCCCGTTGAGGTCGACCTGGACGACCCGGCCGCGCTGAACGCCGCGATCTACACCGCCGCCGCCACGGTCTACCAGCCGCACAACAATCCCCCTGACCGCGTGTGGATGTCCCCGGACATCTGGGCACTTCTGGGCAGCCACGTGGATGAGAGCAAGCGGCCCTTGTTCCCGGTGCTCTCGCCGTCCAATGCGCTCGGGTCGGTCCGGCCGTCCGACCCGGCGGGCGGTGACTTCGTGGGCCTGCGCATCGTGGTCGGTGGACAGCTCCCCGCTGGAACGCTGATCGTGGGTGTCTCGGAAGCCGTCGAGGTCTACGAAGACCTTCGCGGCATGCTTGAGGCCGTCCAACCGTCCGCGCTCAGCACGCAGATTGCCACGTACGGCTATCTGGCGACCTATCCGGCCCAGCCTGCCGAGCTCGCCCCGCTCAAGCAGAAGGCGAAGCCCGGGGGCAGCAAGTAGCCATGGCCGCCGCAGAAATCACGGTGGCCGAGGTGTGCGCCGTCATCGGTATCGCCGTCCCCGACCCGGGGACGGCGGACGGCGTATGGCTCGCCCAGGCCGTGGCCGCCATCAACGCGCTCGCCGTCGACACCGTGCCGCGCCTGCGGACGTTGTCCCGGCCGCCGTCGCCCGGTACGTCTCCGGCCAGTCCTGTACGTCAAGCAGATGACGTACCGGTCTGGCCCGAGGACATCCGGGCCGCGCTCCTCATGCAGGCCCAACGGCTCTTCGCGCGCCGCTCCTCGCCGACCGGCGTCGCGGTGTACGGGGACGCCGGACCGGCCTACGTCGCCAAGTGGGATCCGGACGTCGAGCGCTTGTTGCGCATCGGTTCGTGGTCGCCGCCCCAGGTCGGGTGATCGTCATGTCCCGCGTCACCGACGCCATGGAACGCCTCGCCGACCGGATCCGCGCCCAGGTCGACCGGCCGGTCACCACCGACCCGCGCAACGTGGTCGCGCCGTGCGTGCTGATCGCCCCGCCGCAGCTCACCCCGGACGGGGTCCAGTGCGGCGGCTACAAGGCCAAGCATCAGGTTCTCGTGATCGGTCTGCCCGGCGCGCGCGCCGAGCTCGATCCGCTCGCCGAGCTCCTGGACCAGGTGCTGACCGTCCTGGATGACGGGCCCGGCTGGACGCTGGCCGAACTCGTCTCCTACGAGCCGCTTTCCGACCCGTCGCACATCGAGCCGTCCATGGCCTATCAGGTCACGGTAGAGGAGTACGTATGACCATCGTCGAGTCCAAGCTGAAGGAAGGCATTCTCGTCTTCGGGCCCAAGGACACCCCGACGCTGACCGCCTCATGCCAGGCAACCGCCGTCACCCTGGAACCCTCACAGGAGGACTCCGGGGAGGCCGTAGAGGTGCTGTGCGGCGACTCGCTGGCCGCGTCCACCAAGACCAGTTGGGTGCTGAAGTTCACCGGTATCCAGGACTGGGAGTCGAAGGAAGGCTTCATCAACTTCGCCTTCGACAACGACGGGACACAAGTCGCGTTCTCGTGGCAGCCCGTCAAGGACGGGCCGACGTACAGCGGGACATGCGGCGTGGCCGCCGTCGTCATCGGCGGAGACGTGAACACCCGCATCACTTCGGACGCCGAGTGGCCGGTCGTCGGCAAGCCCGTCCGGACCGAGGCACCCAAGCCCGCGAACGGGGCGGAGCAGGCCACCGCGGAAGGACTTTCGGCCCAGCCGGCACCGGGACCAAAGTCCCGTAAGGACGGCTGACCATGGCCGCGACGGTCTACGCCATCGACGGCATGCGCGACGTCCGCCGGGCGCTGCGCCGCGTCGGCGGTAACGAGCTCCTCAACGGTCTGAAGGGCGTGACTTCCCGCGCCGCCACCGTGGTCGAACGCGCCGCCGCCACGTTGGCGCCGCGCCGCTCGGGCCGGATGGCCCGCACGCTGCGCAGCTCCGGTACCCGCACGATGGCCATCGTGCGGGCCGGGCGCGCTTCGGTGCGCTACGCGGGTCCCGTGCACTGGGGATGGCCGAGCCGCCCCAATCCGGCGCGCGGCTGGCGCGGCGGCCCGATCGGCGGGTTCCCGTTCATCGCGATCGCCGCCCAGCGCACCGAGCCTGAGTGGCGGGACAACTACGAACGCGCGCTGCGCGAGCTTGTCAGAAGGGCGGAAGCAGGTGCCTAAGAAGTGGGTCAGCGACATGAACGAGCTGACGGTGGAGGAGACAGACCGCGCGTGCGCGATGGTCGGGATCACCGCCGATCAGATGGGCGCCCGCGCCATGTCGGTGGCCGGAGCCGCCGCCGTGATCCTGGCGCAGCGTGATGACCCGTCCATCCCGGACGAGACGTGGAAGACGCTCAAGATTGTCGATCTCGTGATGGTCGATGCGGTCGATGTGGAGGACGATGCGGACCCTACGTAGCGCGCCTGTATGCGCGGGTTGCCCTGTCGAGAGCCTGGGGTATCAGCCCGCGTGAGGTGCGCTGCCTGACGAATGCGGAAGTCGCGCTGATGTGGCGGCTGTTGGAGCAGATCGAGGGGGTGGAGGAAGGGGCGTAGTCCCATGGGTAGACCGGCCATCCTCTCTGTGCGGATCACCGCCGATGCACGGCGGGCCCAGCAGGGCGCCCAGACAGCGCAGCGCGCTTTCGACAAGCTCAGCTCGACCATCAAGGGCATGGCCGTCACGGCGGCTGCCGCAGCCGGGCTCGGCGGTATCGCCGCGTTCGCCACCAAGGCCGTCAAGAGCGCATCCGAGGTAGAGCAGAACTTCGGGGCACTCGACGCGGTTTTCAAAGGCTCTTCGGAGCAGATGAAACGGTGGGCGGCTGACGCCGCCCAGGCCGCCGGACTCTCCAAAGAGTCCTACAGCGGCATGGCCGTGATCCTGGGTGCGTCCCTGAAGAACCAGGGCGTTGCGCTGGGGGACGTTGGCAAGCTGACCAACTCCCTGATCACCAAGGGCGCCGACCTCGCGTCGATGTTCGGCGGCACCACCCAGGAAGCCGTAGAAGCGCTCACGGCGGCGTTCCGGGGTGAGGCCGACCCGGCCGAGCGCTACGGCCTGAACCTCTCGCAGACCGCCGTCCAGGCCTACAAGGCCGCCCACGCAACACAGAACCTCACCGACACCCAAGCGCGCCTCGCGCTGATCACCGAGCAGTCCAAGGACTCGACGGGCAATTTCGCGAAAGAGGCCGACACCCTGCAAGGGCAGGTGCAGCGCCTCTCCGCGCAGTGGGACAACATGGTCGCAGCCCTCGGCACCAAGGTTCTCCCGTACCTGACCCAGGCCGCCACGGTGGTCAACGCGAACGTACTGCCCGCGATCGGCGCGCTCGCGAGCACCATCGGAAGCCAGCTCGGCCCGACACTGCTCGCGCTCGGTTCCTGGATCGGTACCAACGTTGTTCCCGTGCTCCAGACGCTCGGCGCGTTCCTCATCACCAACGTGCTGCCGGTCCTTGGGACTCTGGCCGCGACGATCCTCACCGTCGTCATCCCGGCTATCGCCTCGTTCGTCCAGTGGATCGCCCAGACCGTATCTGACTGGGCACCGCTGATCGCCGCCATCGGCGTGGCCGCCGCGATCCTGGCGGGCCCCTACCTCGCAGCCGTCGTAGCGGCCAACGTGCGGGGTCTGGTGTGGATGGCCACCATGGGCGCCCAGACCGTGGCGATGAACGCCACGCGGATCGCTACCACCGTGTGGACCGCCGCCCAGTGGCTCCTCAACGCCGCCATGTCCGCCAACCCGATCGGGCTCGTAATCGCGCTCGTGGCCGGGCTCGCGACTGGGGTCTACCTTGCGTACCAGCGATCCAGCACCTTTCGCGGGATCGTTCAGGCCGTCTGGGCACAGTTGAAGACGCTCGGCGGGTACGTCGGCGGGGCGTTCAAATCCATCTGGAACGGGCTCGTATCCGGCTTCAACGCCGTGAAGGACGCTATCGGGTGGGTCATCGACAAGGTCAGCTCACTGATCAACTGGCTCGGCAAGATCAAAATGCCCAAGGTGCTGTCCGACATCGGGGGCGCGATCGGCGGGCTCTTGTCCAGTCCCGCACCGAAGCAGGCGAACACTTTGCGTTCAGCCGGCCGCAACGCAGAGTGGTTGGGCGGGCCGAGGAACGCACCCACGCGCGGACGCACCGCGCTGAGCTTGAACCCGCAGTTTCACCTCATGGTGTCCATCGACGGGCAGCAGCTTCAGGGCCGCATCCACCGCACGGTGAACCGCGCGCTCCTGGAGGACGGCGCCCGCCTCGCCGCCGGGGGCTGGGCCTGATGGTCGCCGGGGACCAGCCGTGGCCGCTGCCGCGCCTCGCGCTGGAAGCCAAGACCAGTGCCACCCCCGACGACCGCGCGACCACAACGTTCACGGTCACCAACGGCAAGCAGGCCGGGAAAGCGACCGTAGCGACCGGCGACGGCCGAAGCGTCGAGATCACGCTGGACGCGACCGGCACGGGAACGGGGACCTATCAGTACAGCGACCCCGGCCACCACACCTACACCGCGACCGTCACCGCCCCCTGCCCGGTCCTGTACGCCACGTGGCAGCTGCTCGAAAGGGCCATCGATCTGTGGTCGGTGGTGGGCGAGTTCGTCCAGACGTGGGCCGATACCGACCGTGCCACGGAGACCGCGTCGGCCACGGTGGATGTCGACGTGGGCCCGGCCACGCTGTGGGCCACCGTCACCCCCGACCAGCCGGTACCGCATATCCAGATTGATGCGTGGATCGGCGATGCGGGAACGGTCACCGCCTGGCAGATCGAACGCGTAGCGCCCCAGGGCGGGGGCGACCAGAACGTACCGATCTATCTCGGCGACAAGAGTTCGGGCGCGATCTCGATCGAGGACCACGAGGCGCCGCTGGGACAGACCGTGATCTACCGGCTCACGATCACCCGCAAGAACGGCACCGTCCAGATCATCGAATCGAGCCCCATCCTCATCGACGGCACCCGGGGATGCTTCCTGACCGACACGACCAGCGCGGCGACGGTGGCCGTCACGCTCCGGGCCTGGGCCGAGCGGACCAGCAAGGCACGCCAGAGCGTCCTCACCGTCCTCAACAGGCCGGACCCTGTGGTGTTGTCCGACATCCACACCATCCCCGAGGGGAAGTGGGTGTTCCTCACCCGCACCCAGGCCGAGCTCGAAGCGCTCTACGGCGTGCTCCTCGCCGGGCGCCTGGTACTGCTCCGCACCCAGCCAGACAGCGCGATCCGCACCACCTACGCGGCGGTCGGCGACATCACCGAGTCTCGCCTGTACCCCGAACTCGGCGACGCGTGGGAGCGCCTCGTGGAAGTCGAAGTACAGGAAGTGGCGCCGATCCCCGCTACCGCGCGGGCGCTGCGGGTCGGCTGGGACCAGGTGGCCGCGAACTGGGCCCGGTGGGACGCGATCCCCGCCGACATGCCCACCTGGCTGGACCTGTCGCGCTGGAACCCGGAAGGCTGACGATGCGCCCCACATCCCTCACGTGGCCCCACGTCATCCCGGCCGCCCACCACGTCGCCGCAACCGTCGAATCCTGGCGCTCCGGGGTGCGCCTGGCCGACCGCATCCCGATCGTGTCCGGTTCGATCACCTACGACGACACCGCCACGCTGCGCCGCCGCGTCACGCTCACCGTTGCGGCCCGCACCCCGGACGGCACGGTGTGGGACCCGGGCAGCAACCCCGCGCACCCGCTCGCCGCCTACGGCCAGCGTCTCCACATCCGGGCCGGGATCCACCACCCGGCGGGCCAGAGCGAGCTACTCGACCACGGCTGGTACCTGATCACCGGATGGGAGCGCGCCGAGGACGAGGGCGCGCTCACCGTGACGGGCGTTGACCTGGCCCAGCTCCTGGCCGACGCACGCCACTACCGCACCGAGACCCCGGCCAAGAACAACACCTACGCCACCGAGTTCACGCGCCTCGCGGACAACATCCTCCCCACCGTCATCGACTCCCACCTGCCGTCGCGGAAGGTGAACGCGCTGACCGTGTGGGACCGCGACCGCACCCGCAACCTTGACGACCTGTGCGACGCGTGGGGCGCGCGCTGGTACGTCGATGACCAGGGCCAACTCGCCGCCGCCCCCGCCTATGCCCCGGTTACCGCCGCCACGCCTTATCAGCTGCGCCTCGTGTCCGGCCGCAACGGGACCGTGGTCACCCGCCAGCGCACCGGAGAACGAGGCCGCCTGTACAACGCGGTCATCGCCACGGGGAAGGCGGGGGAGAACCAGGAACCCGCGCCGTACGCGGTCGCGGAGATCACCGACCCGCTTTCCCCGATCCGCGTGGGTGGCCCCTGGGGACGCCGCCCGCGCTTCTACCAGTCGGACATGCTCACCACGAGCGCGGACTGTCTCGCCACCGCCCGGCAGCTCCTCGTGAGCGCTTCCGCGATCTCACGCACCGAGCCGATCCAGTGCGTGCCCGATCCGGCGGTAGAGCTCGGCGACGTCGCCGAAGTCGTCACCGACGGAACCGCGTTCCGGGGCCGCGTCACCTCCCTGACGCTGCCGCTCCTCGCGTCCGGCCCGATGTCCCTCACGATCACCAACGCCCCCAAAGACGAAGAGAGCCCGTGATGCCGACCGTCGCCCAAGTCCTCAGCCAACGCCCCACCACCCCAGGCCCGCGCTTCGTGCTCGCCACGGTCACCGCCGTCGCCGGAGCTAAGGCCACGGTCGCCCTGGAAAGCACCGCCGAAACCACCGCTCTCGTACCCCCTGACATTCAGCCGGCACCGGGCAACTCCGTGCTTGTGCTGGTCAGTTCAGCCGCAAACGTCATCCTCTGCCGACTGGAGCTCTCATGACCAAGTACACCCCGGACCTGCGCCTGCCCTACCCCGAGCCCGCCGACCCGCCGCGCGGCTGGGAACAGATGCAAGCCATCTGCGACACCCTCGACAGCCTCAAGCTCACGTGGGTGCCGCTCCAAATCCTTGACGGGTTCATCGCCCATGACGGAGACATTCCCGGCTACGCCCTGTCCGGGGGCATGGTGTTCCTGACAGGCAAGATCGCCCGCGCCAACGGGCAGCCCATCGAGCAATCGGCAACGGTCGCGGTCGTCCCGTACTACGGGCGCCCCGACCGGTTCGCCGTCATGTCCAGCGGCGTGCAATGGGGCAGCGCCGGACCCCCCACATGCCGCATCGACGTCCAGCCAGACGGTCAGCTCATCGTCTCCACCCTCAAGGCAACGTGGGTCAGCCTCACGGGATGCTGCTACCCGAGACGCACCAAGTTCGACTGAACGCAAAGCGCCCCCGCCGATCACGTCGGCGGGGGCTGACTGTGTGCCTACACGGGGGGTGTTCCCGGCGGAGACGGCGCCGGGGGCGGGTTGGGCAGAGGGGGCCCACCTCTAAGCGACAGCTCGAATTCCAGCGAGACACTCACCGACTGATCACCTCTCTCTCGTAGTTAGGACCTCACACGCCGATCATCTCGGCGCAGATGTGACAGGCCCATGTATGGGGCTCCACTTCGCTCATTTGGTGACCACGGGAGCAGAGCACGGACTACCGGTCGCGGAGATGGAACGGGGGCGCTGATCGTGCCTTGGGTGGTTGCGTACCGCTGCCGCCGCGTCGTACGCCTTTCCCCAGTCCTCGGCCTTTTTGGCGTCGTCCAGCTCATGCATGAGCGACGCGCATACCCCGCAGTCTTCGGCGGGAGTGCAGCCATACAGGTAGGCGTCCATCGCTCCCGCAAGCTCAACCGGCGGGCGCTGATACTTGATCGGGTCGGCCATCACGCAACTCCCCGCGCGTCTACCCCGAACACGGCGGCGTAGTACTGATCCCGCCACGCATCGACGTTGGTAATCAGGTCTTCCCACGTGGAGCCGTAGACCTTGGCCTGAAGCCGTACGACTACCGGGGGCGGGTTCTTCCATTCGCCCGCTTGCGCAGCTCGCACGCGCTTCTCGATGAACCAGGGAGGGGAGGCCACAAAACCGCCTGCCGTCCCGCTTGCCAGCATCCAACCGTTCGGGAGACAGAACGGTTGATGTTCGTCGCGTCGCTGGCGGGTGCCCCAGAGGGGCCCGTCAAGCGACCTTCCCCACGCTTGCGCGTGGTCCGCTTGGGTCATTTGGAGTTGTCCTTGCGTGTGGGCGGGCCGGACGGGCTCGCCGTCGGGTAGTGCCAAGCACAACCGTAGCGCTACCGTCTGCCTGTGTGACCAGCCCAACTGCCGTATGGCATATGCCAAGTTGAGCGAAAGATAGGCTCCTGACATGCGAAGTATCGGGATCATCGGCCGCCCCCGCGTCGGCAAAGACACCGTGGCAGATCACCTGATCGAGCGGCACGGGTACGAGCGGGTGAGCATCGCCGGGCCCATCAAGGAACTCGGTCTGATCATGAATCCCGTCATTGGGGCCCACGGCGACTCCAACGGGAATACCCAACTAGTCCACCTGTACCCCGCCGTTGAGAAGCACGGGTGGGAGTACGTCAAGGATGAGTACCCCGAAGTCCGCCGCTTCCTGTGGGCCATGAGCGTTGATGGCATCGCAGGCACCTTCGGCCCGGAAATCTGGACAGACCTAGCCGTGAACACCATCCGCGCCACAGCGGCACCAGTCGTTGTCACGGACGTACGGCTAGCCGATGAAGCCCAGGCACTCCGCCGACAGGGGCTGACCATCGTCTACCTGACCCGGGAGGGAATCCCCGAGGACGACCAGCGGGAGGGCGAGCACCTCGGCCCCGAGCACGCTGACTGTCGGCTGCACAACGGCGGCACGCTCGCCGAGCTGCACGACCAGGTCGACGCACTCATACACTCCGACACCAGCCCGCGTAGACGCGGGCAGTAGAGCCGACACCACGAAGGGTCCCGTCCGCTCGCAGCTCCAATGCGAGCGACCGGGGCCGCTTCGGTGCTTCTGCCTCTCACCCTCGGCGCGTGGCGGGCTCCTCCGCACAATCGGATTCGGTGGTGGGGTTGCACGTCTCGAATGCCAAGCACCGCCCACAGTGCCCGCACGCGAAGCTGCGGGCGCAGTCCTGACACGCAAGCGCGATCAGGTCTTCCTGCCCCATGTTGAGTCGCTGGTCACACCAGCAGCACCGCGCCCACGGCTCCAGGATCACGGCGGAGACCGCCAGGTAGAACGCGGGATGCGAATCCCGCTGGTGGGCGTACATCAGCTCTAGATGGTCGTCAAAGTGTTCATCCGGGGGGCTCCCGGCGGTGTAGGCCGCGACGGCTTCCAAGGTCGCGATGCGCTCACACTCCGCGCACCCCAGTAGCTCTAGGCGCATAGTGGGGGTGGCCAACGGTCGGCGTCCCCCGTATTCGGTGAGGGTCATAGCTCCATAACGAACCACATCGGCGTGCATCACACGGGCTGGCTTGCTACCACTGACGGCTTACTGTTGACGTGTGGGTTCATCATCTAGACTCCCTCCTGCCTGAGCAGGGGAAAGGCTCCATCCGGGTTCATGGAATTCGTCATCCTTGCTGTAGTCATCGCCCTGGTCGCGGTCGGCGTGATCAGCGGGCTCGTGGTCAGCAGCCGCAAGAAGAAGCAGCTGCCGCCCACCGCACCGCCGAGCACGCCGACCATCACAGCCCCGCCCGCCGAACCTCAGGTCGGTGAGGACGCCGCGGAGACGGCTGAGGAACCCCGCCGCACCATCGAGGAGGTCGGCCTTCCCGAGGCGCCCGCCACGCCGGTCGCCGTCGAGGAGCCGCCCGCTCCCGAGATCCCGGCGATCGAGGTCCCCGAGCCCACCGCCGGCCGGCTCGTCCGGCTGCGCGCCCGCCTCGCCCGCTCGCAGAACTCGCTCGGCAAGGGACTGCTCACCCTGCTCTCCCGCGAGCACCTCGACGAGGACACCTGGGAGGAGATCGAGGACACCCTGCTCACCGCAGACGTCGGTGTCGCGCCGACCCAGGAACTGGTCGACCGGCTCCGCGAGCGCGTCAAGGTGCTCGGCACCCGCACCCCCGAGGACCTGCGCACGCTGCTGCGCGAGGAACTCCTCACCCTGCTCGGCCCGGACTTCGACCGCGAGGTCAAGACCGAGGGCGGCGAGACCGTCCCCGGCGTCGTGATGGTCGTCGGCGTCAACGGCACCGGCAAGACCACCACCACCGGCAAGCTCGCCCGCGTCCTGGTCGCCGACGGCAAGTCCGTCGTGCTCGGCGCGGCCGACACCTTCCGGGCGGCCGCCGCCGACCAGTTGCAGACCTGGGGCGAGCGCGTCGGCGCCCGCACCGTGCGCGGCCCCGAGGGCGGCGACCCCGCCTCGATCGCGTTCGACGCCGTCAAGGAAGGCATCGCCGAGGGCGCCGACGTCGTCCTCATCGACACCGCCGGCCGGCTGCACACCAAGACCGGGCTCATGGACGAGCTCGGCAAGGTCAAGCGCGTGGTGGAGAAGCACGGCCCGCTGGACGAGATCCTGCTCGTCCTGGACGCCACCACCGGCCAGAACGGCCTGGTCCAGGCGCGGGTGTTCGCCGAGGTCGTGGACATCACGGGCATCGTCCTGACCAAGCTCGACGGCACCGCCAAGGGCGGCATCGTCATCGCCGTCCAGCGCGAACTGGGCGTGCCCGTCAAGCTGGTCGGGCTCGGCGAGGGCGCGGACGACCTGGCCCCGTTCGAACCCGAGGCCTTCGTGGACGCGCTCGTCGGAGAGTAGCTCCCCCCGTTGCGCCCGAACGCCCCGCCGCACCATAAGGATGCGGCGGGGCGTCTTTGTGTCCGGGGTTACGCCGCCGAACGGTGGCAGATGTACGCGAGTGTGCCGAGCAGCAGCCGGGCCTCGGGTGGGCGGGTCGCCGTGTCCAGGGACGGCGGGCGCAGCCAGTGCACCTCACCCGACGGCGGCGCCGGTACGTGGCCGCCGCGCGGCGGGCAGCGCAGGTCGAGACCGGCGTCGTCCCAGCCCATCCGGTAGAGCAGCCGGGGGAGTTCGGCCGAGGCGCCCGGGGCGACGTAGAAATGGGTGCGGCCGGCCGGCGTGCTCGACACCGGCCCCAGCGGCATCCCCATCCGCTCCAGCCGCACCAGGGCGCGCCGTCCGGCCGGGGCCGCCACGTCCAGCACGTCGAAGGTCCGACCGACCGGCAGCAGTACCGCCGCGCCCGGGCACTGGGACCACGCCTTGGTCACCTCGTCCAGGGTGGCGCCCGCCGGGACCTCCGGCATGAAGCCGAGCGGGTGCGCGCCCGGCGACGTACACGCCGAACTGCCGCAGGAGCACTGGCCGTTCAGCTCGCGGGCGCCCGGCGCGACGTCCCAGCCCCACAGGCCGGTGTACTCGGCGACCGCGGTGACCTCACTCGTGCGGGTCGAGCGCGCCGAGCGGCCGAGGCGCCAAGAGCCGGGCCGGGTCTCCCTGATCCCCCGGCCGCCGCCGATCGTGAAGCCCATGCCCCCTCCAACGGGTCTGCCGCGCCGGTGGTTACGACGCCGGCCAGGTTGTCGTGACGATGCGGAGTCTTCCCTTCACGCTCCGTCTCCGCCAGGTCGGTCGCGGTTGTGAAAGGGGTGGTGCGATTCGTCGCGCGCGCCCCGGCTCGCTCCGCTCCACCCGACGCTGATCGTCATGTGTCAAGTGAATCGCGCCCGGCGCCAAGCGAGTTCATTCGAAGGGGTGGCGAATGGTGGCGATTGTGGAATCGCCATGGCTAGAGGGGTGATCGTAGGATTACCGTCGGTACACGAACCCTGTGGATGCAACCGCTTGCGGGTATGCCGGAGGCAAGCCGGTTTACCGTCCGAGCGGGGGCAACCGTAAGACAGGAGGCCCAACTAGCGGCATTCTGGTAGGGGTTCGCGCAATCGATGCACAACCGGCAGGCAGAGACTTCAATGGAATGGGGGCGTTCCCGTGGGCGGCAGTGGGGCTAGCGGTACGAGCGCCGGCAAGCGCCCCAACGAGCAGCTGAGTTCGTGGTTCGTGCGGAGCGGCTGGTCGAAGGGCGAGTTGGCGCGCCAAGTGAACCGGCGCGCACGCCAGATGGGCGCGCACCACATCAGCACCGACACCTCAAGGGTCCGGCGCTGGCTCGACGGCGAAATGCCCCGCGAGCCCATTCCCCGCATCCTCTCCGAGCTGTTCTCCGAACGCTTCGGCAGCGTCGTCGCCATCGAGGACCTCGGCCTGCGCCAGGCCCACCAGTCACCGTCGGTGGCCGGGGTCGACCTGCCCTGGGCCGGACCCCAGACGGTCTCGCTGCTCAGCGAGTTCTCCCGCAGCGACCTCATGCTCGCCCGGCGCGGCTTCCTCGGCACCTCGCTGATGCTGGCCGCGGGCCCCTCCCTGATCGAACCGATGCAGCGCTGGCTGGTGCCCTCGCCCGGCGGTGAACTCGGTCCCCGGGAGACCGCCGCGAACGCCCGCCGCCCCTCCCGGCTGTCGAGGCCGGAACTGGAACTCCTCGAATCCACCACCGCGATGTTCCGCCAGTGGGACGCCCAGTGCGGCGGCGGACTGCGCCGCAAGGCCGTGGTCGGCCAGCTCCACGAGGTCACCGACCTGCTCCAGGAACCCCAGCCCGCCGCCACCGCCAAACGCCTCTTCCAGTGCGCGGCCGAACTCGCCGAGCTGGCCGGCTGGATGAGCTACGACGTCGGCCTCCAGCCCACCGCCCAGAAGTACTTCGTGCTCGCCCTGCACGCCTCCAAGGAAGCGGGCGACAAACCGCTCGGCTCGTACATCCTGTCCTCGATGAGCCGCCAGATGATCCACCTCGGCCGCCCCGACGACGCCCTGGAACTCATCCACCTCGCCCAGTACGGCAGCCGCGACTGCGCCACCCCGCGCACCCAAGCCATGCTGTATGCGATGGAGGCCCGCGCGTACGCCAACATGGGCCAGCCCAGCAAGACCAAACGGGCCGTCCGGATGGCCGAGGACACCTTCGGGGACGCCGGGCTCGACGGCGAGCCGGAGCCCGACTGGATCCGCTTCTTCTCGGAGGCGGAGCTGAACGGCGAGAACGCCCACTCCTACCGCGACCTCGCCTATGTGGCCGGCCGCAGCCCCACCTACGCCTCGCTCGCCGAACCCGTGATGGAACAGGCCGTCGCCCTGTTCGGCAAGGACGACGAGCACCAGAGGTCGTACGCGCTGAACCTGATCGGCATGGCCACCGTGCACCTGCTCAAGCGCGAGCCGGAGCAGTCCACGGTGCTGGCCGAGCAGGCCCTGCGGGTCGCCAAGCGGGTCCGCTCCGAGCGGGTCAACACCCGGCTGCGCAAGACCGTCGACACCGCCGCCCGCGACTTCGGGAACGTCGCCGAAGTCGTCCAGATGACCGACCTTCTCAGCAGGGAACTGCCCGAGACGGCCGAGGCCGTCTGAGCAAGGGCACCAGAATCCCGGCCGCGGCCCCCTCCCCCCGTTCCGCCCGACTCGGCTCCCCACGCCAGGTCGAGCGGGTGACGTCGCGGCCGGTCCGGTGTCCGCGAACGTACGCGGATGGTAGTGGCCGGACCCCCTTCTGATCCGGCAATTCACGGGCGTGTAACACGCCCGCCTCCTTCGTCACTGCGGTGAAACATCGAGCGGCATCGACCGAAACCGCGCTGGGCCAACCTCATGGCGCATAACCGGCCCCCCAGCCAGTTCCCGCCCGAGTAACGCCCCCGCACGGGTCGTACCGACGACGAGGAGACGCCGATGCCCCCAGGCATCACGCTCGCAGCTGACGCTCCGCAGCTGTCCAGCGCCAACACCGGATTCATGCTGATCTGCTCAGCGCTGGTGATGATCATGACCCCGGGCCTGGCCTTCTTCTACGGAGGCATGGTCCGCGTCAAGAGCACCCTCAACATGCTCATGATGAGCTTCATCAGCCTCGGCATCGTCACGATCCTGTGGGTGCTCTACGGATTCAGCCTGACCTTCGGCGAGAGCAACGGCTTCATCGGCTGGAGCAAGGCCTACTTCGGGCTCAGCGGCATCGGCCTGGTCCAGCTCTGGCCCGGATCCACCATCCCGATCTACGTCTTCGCCGTCTTCCAGCTGATGTTCGCGATCATCACGCCAGCGCTCATAAGCGGAGCCCTCGCGGACCGTGTCAAGTTCACCGCCTGGTCGCTGTTCATCGCCCTGTGGGTCACCGTCGTCTACTTCCCGGTCGCGCACTGGGTGTGGGCCTCGGACGGCTGGCTCTTCAAGAAGGGCGTCATCGACTTCGCCGGCGGCACCGCCGTCCACATCAACGCGGGTGCGGCCGCCCTCGGCGTGATCCTGGTCATCGGCAAGCGCGTCGGCTTCAAGAAGGACCCGATGCGGCCGCACAGCCTGCCGCTCGTCATGCTCGGCGCGGCCCTGCTGTGGTTCGGCTGGTTCGGCTTCAACGCCGGCTCCTGGCTCGGCAACGACGACGGCGTGGGCGCCGTCATGTTCGTCAACACCCAGGTCGCCACGGCCGCCGCGATGCTCGCCTGGCTGCTGTACGAGAAGCTCCGGCACGGCTCCTTCACCACGCTGGGCGCCGCGTCCGGCGCGGTCGCGGGCCTCGTCGCCATCACCCCCTCCGGCGGCTGCGTAAGCCCCCTCGGCGCGATCGCCATCGGCGTCATCGCGGGCGTCCTGTGCGCCATGGCCGTCGGCCTCAAGTACCGCTTCGGCTTCGACGACTCGCTCGACGTGGTCGGCGTCCACATGGTCGGCGGCATCGCCGGCTCGCTGCTCATCGGCCTCTTCGCCACCGGCGGCGTACAGTCCACCGCCAAGGGCCTCTTCTACGGAGGCGGCCTGGACCAGCTCGGCAAGCAGGCCATCGGTGTCGGCGCGGTCCTCGGCTACTCGCTGGTGGTCTCGGCCATCCTGGCCTTCGCCCTCGACAAGACGATCGGGATGCGGGTCCCCGAGGACGACGAGGTCCTCGGCATCGACCAGGTCGAGCACGCCGAGACGGCGTACGACTTCAGCGGCGCGGGCGGCGGCACGGCGCCCCGCACCACCGCGCCGGCCCCGGGCGAAGTGGCAGCGAACAAGAAGGTGGACGCATGAAGCTCATCACCGCGGTCGTCAAGCCGCACCGGCTGGACGAGATCAAGCAGGCCCTCCAGGCCTTCGGCGTCCACGGCCTGACCGTCACCGAGGCCAGCGGATACGGGCGCCAGCGCGGCCACACCGAGGTCTACCGGGGCGCCGAGTACACCGTCGACCTCGTACCCAAGATCCGGATAGAGGTCCTGGTCGAGGACGACGACGCGGAGGAGCTGATCGACGTCGTGGTCAAGGCCGCCCGCACCGGAAAGATCGGCGACGGCAAGGTGTGGAGCATGCCGGTCGAGACGGCGGTCCGGGTACGGACCGGCGAGCGCGGACCCGACGCACTGTAGAGACAGCAAGGAGCTGCTGGGTGACGAGCGTTGAAGTGAGCACGGAATCCTCTGACGGCGACTCGGAGCCCGACGGCTACGCGGCGGCCCGGCTGCGTCTTCTCAACGAGAAGGCGCAGTCCGGGCCGCCGCGCCGTGCGGCCCTGGCCGAGCTGACCGACGACTGGCTGGCCAGGATGTTCACCGTCGCCGCCGAAGCCGCCGAGGTGGCGGGCGCTTCCCTGGTCGCGGTCGGCGGCTACGGGCGCGGCGAACTCTCCCCGCGCAGCGACCTCGACCTGCTGCTCCTGCACGACGGACGGGCCGACGCCGCGGCCGTCGCCTCCCTCGCCGACCGGCTCTGGTACCCGGTGTGGGACCTCGGCCTCGCCCTCGACCACTCCGTACGCACCCCGGCCCAGGCCCGCCGGACGGCGGGCGAGGACCTCAAGGTCCAGCTCGGCCTCCTGGACGCCCGCCATGTCGCGGGCGACCTCGCCATGACGGCCGCCCTGCGCACCGCCGTCCTCGCCGACTGGCGCAACCTCGCCGCGAAGCGCCTGCCCGAACTGGACGAGCTGTGCCGCGAACGGGCCGAGCGGCAGGGCGAGTTGCAGTACCTCCTCGAAGGCGACCTCAAGGAGGCCAGGGGCGGTCTGCGGGACGCCACCGCACTGCGGGCGGTCGCAGCCTCCTGGCTGGCGGACGCGCCCAGGGAAGGGCTCGGCGAGGCCCGGCGCAGACTTCTGGACGTGCGCGACGCGCTGCACCTGTGCACCGGCCGGGCCACCGACCGCCTCGCCCTCCAGGAGCAGGACGCCGTGGCGGCCGAACTGGAGCTCCTCGACGCCGATGTGATGCTGCGTCAGGTATCGGAGTCGGCACGCGTCATCTCCTATGCGGGCGACGTCACCTGGCGCGAGGTCGGCCGGGTGCTGCGGGCCCGGTCCGCGCGGCCCCGGCTGCGCGGACTCCTCGGCGGCCGCACCGCCGCACCCGGGCGGACCCCGCTCGCCGAAGGCGTCGTGGAACAGGACGGCGAGGTCGTGCTCGCGCTGGCCGCCCGCCCCGAGAAGGACCCGGTCCTGCCGCTGCGCGCCGCCGCCGCGGCCGCCCAGTCCGCGCTGCCCGTCTCCCCGCACGCGGTACGCCGGCTGGCGAGCGCGGCGCGGCCCCTCCCGTCGCCCTGGCCCGCCGAGGCCCGCGAACAACTCGTCACGCTGCTCGGCGCGGGGGAGCCGACCGTCCCCGTGTGGGAGGCCCTGGAAGCGGAAGGCCTCATCACCCGGCTGCTGCCCGACTGGGAGCGGGTCCGCTGCCGCCCGCAACGCAACGCCGTGCACACCTGGACCGTCGACCGCCACCTGGTGGAGACCGCCGTGCGGGCCTCGTATCTGACCCGCCGGGTCGGCCGCCCCGACCTGCTCCTGGTCGCCGCCCTCCTGCACGACATCGGCAAGGGCTGGCCCGGCGACCACTCGGTGGCCGGCGAGACCATCGCCCGCGACATGGCGGCGCGGATCGGCTTCCCCGGCGACGACGTGACCGTCATCGCCACGCTCGTACGCCACCACCTGCTGCTCATCGAGACCGCGACCCGGCGCGACCTGGACGACCCGGCGACCGTGCGCGCGGTCGCGGACGCGGTCGGCTCGACCGGCACCCTGGAACTGCTGCACGCCCTCACCGAGGCGGACGCGCTGGCCACCGGACCCGCCGCCTGGTCGTCCTGGCGCGGAGCGCTCGTCGCGGACCTGGTGAAACGCGCCTCGGCGGTCCTCGCGGGCGAGAGCGTCGACCCCGAACCCGCGGCGCCCACCGCCGAACAGGAACGCCTCGCCGTGGAAGCGCACCGCACCGGCGGGCCCGTCCTCGCCCTGCGGGCCCGCGCCGACGGCTGTGACGAGCAGGAACCTCTCGGCGTGGAACTCCTCGTCGCCGTCCCCGACCAGCCGCAGGTGCTGCCCGCCACGGCCGGCGTCCTCGCCATGCACCGCCTCACCGTGCGCGCCGCCGAACTGCGCGCGGTCGAACTCCCGGATCCGGTCGGCGGCTCCGTACTCCTCCTGGACTGGCGGGTGGCCGCGGAGTACGGCTCCCTGCCGCAGGCGGCCCGGCTGCGCGCCGATCTGGTGCGGGCCCTCGACGGCTCCCTCGACATCGAGGGCCGCCTCGCCGAGCGGGAGGCCGCCTACCCGCGCCGCCGCGGTGTGCAGGCGCCGCCGCCCCGGGTGACGGTCGCCCCCTCGGCCTCCCACCACGCCACGGTCATCGAGGTCCGCGCTCAGGACGCCCCCGGTCTGCTGCATCGCATCGGGCGCGCCCTGGAGAGCGCGGGCGTCCGGGTGCGCAGCGCCCACGTCTCGACGCTGGGGGCCAATGCGGTGGATGCGTTCTATGTGACAGACGGGGCAGGGGCGGTGCTGACCCCCAGCGAGGCGGCGGAGGTGGCCAGGAGCCTGGAGGCGGCGCTGGGGGCTGCGGGGTAGGGGAAAGCCCGCAGGCACCCCCCAAGGCTCCCGCCGCCCGGGATACCCTGGGGGACGTTCACCCGACCGCCCCACGACGCCGAGGACCCGCGACCACCGTGTTCGACACCCTCTCCGACCGCCTTGCCGCGACATTCAAGAACCTCCGGGGCAAGGGCCGCCTGTCCGAGGCGGACATCGACGCCACGGCGCGCGAGATCCGTATCGCGCTGCTCGAAGCCGACGTCGCGCTGCCCGTAGTCCGCTCCTTCATCAAGCAGGTCAAGGAGCGCGCGTCCGGCATCGAGGTCTCCCAGGCCCTCAACCCCGCCCAGCAGGTCATCAAGATCGTCAACGAGGAGCTCATCGGCATCCTCGGCGGCGAGACCCGGCGCCTCAGGTTCGCCAAGAACCCGCCGACCGTGATCATGCTCGCGGGTCTCCAGGGTGCCGGTAAGACCACCCTGGCCGGAAAGCTCGGCAAGTGGCTGAAGGGGCAGGGCCACTCCCCGCTCCTGGTGGCCTGCGACCTCCAGCGCCCCAACGCCGTCAACCAGCTGAGCGTGGTCGCCGAGCGCGCGGGCGTCGCCGTCTACGCGCCCGAGCCGGGCAACGGCGTGGGTGACCCGGTCAAGGTCGCCCAGGAGTCCATCGAGTTCGCCCGGTCCAAGCAGTACGACGTGGTCGTGGTCGACACCGCCGGACGCCTCGGCATCGACCAGGAGCTGATGCAGCAGGCCGCGGACATCCGCGATGCCGTCAGCCCCGACGAGATCCTCTTCGTGGTCGACGCGATGATCGGCCAGGACGCGGTCAACACCGCCGAGGCCTTCCGCGACGGCGTGGGCTTCGACGGAGTGGTGCTCTCCAAGCTCGACGGCGACGCCCGCGGCGGTGCGGCGCTGTCCATCGCGCACGTCACCGGCAAGCAGATCATGTTCGCCTCCAACGGCGAGAAGCTGGAAGACTTCGACGCGTTCCACCCGGACCGCATGGCGTCCCGCATCCTCGACATGGGTGACCTGCTCACCCTGATCGAGCAGGCGGAGAAGACGTTCAGCCAAGAAGAGGCCGAGAAGATGGCCTCCAAGCTGGCGTCGAAGAAGGGCCAGGACTTCACCCTGGACGACTTCCTGGCCCAGATGGAGCAGGTCAGGAAGATGGGCTCCATCTCCAAGCTGCTCGGGATGCTGCCCGGCATGGGGCAGATCAAGGACCAGATCAACAACATCGACGAGAAGGATGTCGACCGCACGGCCGCCATCATCAAGTCGATGACCCCGGCCGAGCGCGCCGACGCCACGATCATCAACGGCTCGCGCCGTGCCCGTATCGCCAAGGGTTCCGGCGTCGAGGTCAGCGCGGTCAAGAACCTGGTCGAGCGGTTCTTCGACGCCCGCAAGATGATGTCCCGGATGGCCCAGGGCGGCGGAATGCCGGGCATGCCGGGGATGCCCGGCATGGGTGGCGGCCCCGGCCGCCAGAAGAAGCAGATCAAGCAGGCCAAGGGCAAGCGCAAGAGCGGCAACCCCATGAAGCGCAAGGCCGAGGAGGCCGCGGCCGCCGAGGCCAAGGCGCAGGGCGGGGCGCTCGGCCTGCCGGCCGCCGAGGCGCAGAAGAACTTCGAGCTGCCCGACGAGTTCAAGAAGTTCATGGGCTGACCGCCCGCAGCACCGCGCGTGGGGCGCCTTCCGGCCGGTCCGGAAGGCGCCTTCGCCGTTTCCGGACGGCGCGGCGACCGACACCGTGACGACCCGGCGGCCCGGCACCGTGACGGCCCATCGGACCTGCCCGGAATGCCTCATTTATGCCGCTCTCCAATAATGGCGCGTACCGGCCATGAGGAGAGCACGTGCCCAGTTCCGTACCCCCGCGCGACCGCACCGACCAGCCGTGGCGCTCCGAGGGGGCGCCACCGCCGCCCGCGCCGAAGAGGAAGCTGCCCGGCGGCTGGGGCAGGCTCATCCTCACCGCCCTGATCGTCTACCTGATCACCAACCTGATCCTGTCGTTCTTCAACGACGGCGGCGAGCCGACGGTCTCGTACACCGAGTTCAGCAAGCAGGTCGCGGCCGGCAACGTCTCGAAGATCTACGCCAAGGGCGACGCCATCCAGGGCCAGCTCAAGAACAAGGCGCCGGTGCCGTCCGGCGAAGGCAGCGGCGACTACACCAAATTCACCACCCAGCGGCCCACCTTCGCCAACGACGACCTGTGGACCCAGCTGACCAAGCAGAACGTCACCGTCACCGCCGAACCCGTCGTGGTGCACCGCAGCTTCCTGGCCAACCTGCTGATCTCGCTCGCGCCGATGCTGCTGCTCGTCCTGCTCTGGGTGTTCATCGCCCGGCGCATGAGCGCGGGCATGGGCGGCGGCGCCGGCGGCATGCTCGGCCGCAAGGCCCCGCCAAAACCCGTCGAGATGGCCGGCGGGAAACGCACCACCTTCGAGGATGTGGCCGGCATCGACGAGGTCGAGGGCGAGCTCAACGACGTCGTGGACTTCCTCAAGAACCCGGACGCCTACCGGGAGATGGGCGCGAAGATGCCCGGTGGCGTCCTGCTCGCGGGAGCGCCCGGAACCGGCAAGACGCTGCTCGCCCGGGCGGTGGCGGGGGAGGCCGGGGTGCCGTTCTTCTCGGCCTCCGCCTCGGAGTTCATCGAGATGATCGTGGGCGTGGGCGCCTCGCGGGTACGTGAACTCTTCGCCGAGGCCCGCAAGGTGGCCCCCGCGATCGTCTTCATCGACGAGATCGACACGATCGGCCGGGCCCGCGGCGGCGGCTCCGGCATGGGCGGGCACGACGAGCGCGAACAGACCCTGAACCAGATCCTCACCGAGATGGACGGCTTCTCCGGCTCCGAGGGCGTCATCGTGCTGGCCGCCACCAACCGGTCCGACGTCCTGGACCCGGCGCTCACCCGGCCGGGCCGCTTCGACCGCATCGTCCACGTCAGCCCGCCCGACCGGGGCGGCCGCGAGGCCATCTTGAAGATCCACACCCGGGAGATCCCGCTGGACCGGAACGTGGACCTGGAGCACGTCGCCCGCACGACCCCCGGCATGACCGGCGCGGAACTCGCCAACCTCGCCAACGAGGCGGCCCTGCTCGCCGTCAAGCGCCAGCAGCGCCACGTCACCCAGTCCGACCTCTCCGACGCCCTGGAGAAGGTCCAACTCGGCGCCGAGCGGCCCCTGGTGATGCCGTACGAGGAGCGCCGCCGCACCGCGTACCACGAGAGCGGGCACGCGCTGCTCGGGATGCTCCAGCCCGGCGCGGACCCGGTCCGCAAGGTCACCATCGTGCCGCGCGGCCGGGCCCTCGGCGTCACCCTGTCCACCCCGGACGCCGACAAGTACGCGTACACCGAGGACTACCTGCGCGGCCGGATCATCGGCGCCCTCGGCGGCATGGCGGCCGAGCGGACCGTCTTCGACGTCATCACCACCGGCGCCGAGAACGACCTCGAACAGGTCACCAACCTGGTCCGCGGGATGGTGGCCCGCTGGGGCATGAGCGAGCGGATCGGCCCGCTGACCGCGCTGCCGAGCGACGCCCAGCAGGCGTACGGGCTCTCCGCGGCGCCCGCCACCCTGGACGCCGTCGCCCACGAGATGCGGCGCATCGTCGACGAGTGCTACGAGACCGCGTGCCGACTGCTGCGCGAGAACCGCGCCAAGCTGGACGCGCTGGCGGAGGCCCTGCTCGCGAACGAGACCCTGGAGGAGGAGGCCGCCTACCGCGCGGCCGGGATCCCCCGCCTGGCGAAGGCGGGATCGTAGAGCGAAACCTCAACCCCCTTGACTCAATGGCTAGTTGGGGATCACGGCGTACGGGCGATCAGATAGCGGAAGACGTTCGGCATCCACACCGTGCCGTCCCGCCGGACATGCGCGTGCAGCGCCTCGGCGAGCTCCTTCCCGACCTGGGCCTGGTCGGTGGCCCGGGCCGCCGCGTCGAACGCGCCCGTCGCCAGCAGACCCCGCACCGCGCTGTCCAGGTCCGCGTAACCGAAGGGGCACGCCACCCGGCCCGAACCGTCCGGCCCGAGCCCGGCCCGCGCGGCCACGTCCTCCAGGTCGTCGCGCCGGCTCGGCCGCCAGCGCGCGGCGTCGCTCACCCGGCCGGTCAGCCGGGTCGCCACCCGCAGCACCGCCGAGGTGGCACACCGCTCCGGCGGACCCCAGCCGGCCAGCACCACCGCACTGCCGTGCTCCGCGAGCGCGACCGCCGACTCCAGCGCGGGCACCAGACCTTCCGTATCACCGGCCGCACAGCCGACCGGCTCGAAAGCGGTGATCAAGTTGTACGGGCTGCGACCCGGCTCAGCGGTGTCGGCGGGCCCGCCCGTCACCAGCCGGCTCCCGCCCGGCCCCGCAGCGCCGCCCCGCCCCGGCCCGGGCAGCAGCCGCTCACGCGCCAGCGCCAGCCGCGCGGCACGCTCGGGGCGGTCGACCCCGGTCACCGCCGCCCCGCGCGAGGCCGCGAGCACCAGCGCGAGCCCGGTGCCGCAGCCGAGCCCGAGCAGCCGGGTGCCCGGTCCGACGTCGAGGCGCTCGTACGCCGCCTCGAAGAGGGGGACCAGCATCCGTTCCTGGATCTCCGCCCAGTCCCGCGCGCGCACGGACGTGCCCCCGAAGGGGACCGAGGCCGTACGGGACTGATGCCGGACGAGCGTTGGTGTCATGGAAAGCGCCCCAATCCGCCGAGAGGTCAGCTGTGCCCTGATTGACAGCCCCCCGTGAATGTCCGTACGCACTTCCCCCGAATGCCAGGGAACTCCGCATCCCGCCCCGCGTCCAGAGGGCGGAGGGCAGGAACGCCAACAAGTACCGGGCCGGGGCGGCCGGAAGGCGATTCACGCTCCGGCACCCCTGCGCCGTACCATTCGCGCCATGGCAAAGGCACCCGTTCTCACGCCCCAGGCGGAAGACTTTCCCCGCTGGTACCAGGATCTGATCAACAAGGCCGAGCTCGCGGACAACGGCCCCGTGCGCGGCACCATGGTGATCCGACCGTACGGCTATGGCCTCTGGGAGCGGATGCAGCAGGAGATGGACGCACGCATCAAGGACGCGGGCGCCCAGAACGCGTACTTCCCGCTCTTCATCCCCCAGTCTTACCTGACTCGCGAGGCTCAGCACGTCGAGGGCTTCGCGCCCGAGCTCGCGGTGGTCACGCACGGTGGCGGCAAGGAGCTCGAAGAGCCCGTCGTGGTCCGCCCGACCTCCGAGACGATCATCAACGACTACTTCTCGAAGTGGGTCCAGAGCTACCGCGACCTGCCGCTGCTCATCAACCAGTGGGCCAACGTGGTCCGTTGGGAGATGCGCCCGCGGGTCTTCCTCCGTACGAGCGAATTCCTGTGGCAGGAGGGGCATACCGCCCACGCCACCTATGAGGACGCCCGCGACTACGCGGCGCGCATCCACAAGGACGTCTACGCCGACTTCATGATCAACGTCCTCGGCATCGACGTCGTCCTCGGCCGCAAGACCGCCAGGGAGCGGTTCGCCGGAGCCATCAACACCCTCACCCTCGAAGGGATGATGGGCGACGGCAAGGCCCTCCAGATGGGCACCAGCCACGAGCTCGGCACCAACTTCGCCAAGGCCTTCAACACCCAGTACCTGTCCAAGGACGGCAAGCAGGAACTGGTCTGGCAGACCTCCTGGGGCGTCTCCACCCGCATGGTCGGCGGGCTGATCATGTCGCACGGCGACGACAACGGCCTGCGGGTGCCGCCGCGGCTCGCCGCCGTCCAGGTCGTCGTCATGGCGATCAAGGGCGACGAGGCCGTCGCCAAGGTCCGCGAGCTGGGCGACCGCCTCAAGGCCGCGGGCATCCGCGTCCAGGTGGACGACCGCGTGGACACCCCCTTCGGTCGCCGCGCCGTGGACTGGGAGCTCAAAGGCGTCCCGGTACGCGTCGAGATCGGCCCGCGCGACCTGGAGGGCGGCACCGCGATGCTGGCCCGCCGCATCCCCGGCGGCAAGGAGTCCGTCTCCATCGACGCGCTCGCCGAGCTGCTGCCCGCCGTCCTCGAAGAGGACCAGGCGATGCTCCTGAGGCAGTCCCGCGAGCGCCGCGAGTCCCGTACGAGCGATGTCGCCACCCTGGACGAGGCCGCCGAGGCCGCCGTCGCCGGCGGCTGGGCGCGCATCCCGTGGGCGACGCTGGGCCCCGAGGGCGAGGCCAAGCTCGCCGAACAGGCCGTGTCGGTGCGGTGCCTGGTCGCCGAGGACGGGTCGGTGCCCGACGCCGACGACGCACCCGGTACGGTCGCGATCGTGGCCCGCGCCTACTGAGGCGACCCGGCCCCGCCGCGGATGGCGCACGTGCCACCCGGAGTCGGCCGAAACACCTCTTGCGCATCCGCCGACAACAGCCGCTCCGGCGCGCAGACTTCCTCTACGCGCCGGGGCGTACGCGCCGCTACGTCATACCTTGGTGTGAGCTGTGAGCCTTCTCCGCAGATCAGCGCACCCGCCCTCGTCCGCACGCATCAATGCCAACTGACGGGTACGAGCAAATTATTTGGGATGCCCCGGAATAGGAACACAGCGGCACTGCGGCTCGTTGTCACGACGTGAGCACGACACCACCTGTTCTCGCCGCAGAGCTGGCACAGGCGTGGGCCGACATTCAGCGGTACCACCCCGAGCTGCCGGACCTAGCCGCGCCCGAGTCCCTGATCGGAGAGTCCTCGTCCGCCTGCGGCGCCGAGCTCTCCTTCGAGCGACTGCTCCATGAGGCAGTCCACGGCATTGCCGCCGCCCGCGGTGTCCGCGACACCTCCCGCGCCGGCCGCTACCACAACCGGAGATTCCTGGCGATCGCCGAGGAGCTCGGCCTCGACCATACGGAGGAACCGCACCCCAGCAGCGGCTTCTCCCTGGTCACGCTGAACGCCGAGGCCAGGCGCCGCTACCGGCCCACCATCGAACGGCTGCAACGCGCGCTCAAGGCGCACACCGTCGCCACGGCCGCCGACACCAAGCGCTCCTTCCGCGGACCTGCCGCCCGGCACGGCTCCTCCGGCGGCGGCGTGCGGGTCAAGGCCGTGTGCGACTGCGGGCGCAATGTGCGCGTCGTGCCGTCCGTGCTCGCCCAGGCGCCGATCGTCTGCGGCGGCTGCGGCAAGCCGTTCCGCATCCCGGAGGGAGCGGAAGTGGTCGCCGTGGCGAGCTGACCCCGGGGCCGGACACCCCCCTGGCCCCGGGGGAGCGACGTCCACCGGGGGCGCCCCACGGGCCCCCGGCGTGCGCACCCCAGGCGTGTGGCACAATGACTAGCTGTACTCGACAGCCGCACAGGAACCCTCTCGCCTCCGGCTGACGCGTCCATCGGGCACTCCGAGTACCGCAACCCCACGTGGCATCTCATGTGCCCAACCACGTCAAGACCAGGAGACACCACTCCAGTGGCAGTCAAGATCAAGCTCAAGCGCCTCGGCAAGATTCGCCAGCCGCACTACCGCATCGTCGTCGCCGACGCCCGCACCCGCCGTGACGGTCGCGCGATCGAGGAAATCGGTCTGTACCACCCGACGTACAACCCCTCGCGCATCGAGGTCGACGCCGAGCGTGCGCAGTACTGGCTGTCCGTCGGCGCCCAGCCGACCGAGGCCGTCCTCGCCATCCTGAAGCTCACCGGCGACTGGCAGAAGCACAAGGGCCTGCCGGCCCCCGCGCCGCTGCTCCAGCCGGCGGCGAAGGAAGACAAGCGCGCTTCCTTCGAGGCCTTCGCCAAGACCCTCGAGGGCGACGACGCCAAGGGCGAGGCCATCACCCAGAAGGCGAAGAAGACCGAGAAGAAGGCGGACGAGGCCGAGGCCGCCGCCGAGTCGACCGAGGCCTGAGCATGCTCGAGGAGGCTCTCGAGCACCTCGTGAAGGGCATCGTCGACAACCCCGACGACGTGCAGGTCGCCTCGCGCAACCTGCGCCGTGGGCGCGTGCTGGAGGTCCGGGTCCACCCCGACGACCTCGGCAAGGTGATCGGCCGCAACGGCCGTACCGCCCGCGCGCTGCGCACCGTCGTGGGCGCCATCGGCGGCCGTGGCATCCGGGTCGACCTCGTCGACGTGGACCAGGTCCGCTGACCAGTTGGGTCGCTTTACCTAGATACGCCGGCTCGGGCCGGGGAGGGCCACTGGCCCACCCCGGCCCGCAGTCGTATCCCGGGCCATAGTGGTACGAAGGCCGCAGCCGTACCGAGGCCGCAGCTGTCTGAAGGAGAAACAAGCGTGCAGTTGGTAGTCGCGCGGATCGGCCGCGCCCACGGCATCAAGGGCGAGGTCACCGTCGAGGTGCGCACCGACGAGCCGGAGCTGAGGCTCGGCCCCGGCGCCGTCCTCACCACCGACCCGGCGTCGGCGGGCCCGCTGACCATCGAGACCGGCCGGGTGCACAGCGGCCGGCTGCTGCTGCGCTTCGAGGGAGTGCGCGACCGCAACGCCGCCGAGGCCCTGCGCAACACCCTCCTCATCGCCGACGTCGACCCGGCCGAACTGCCGGAAGAGCCCGACGAGTACTACGACCACCAGCTCATGGACCTCGACGTGGTGCTCGCCGACGGCACCGAGATCGGCCGCATCACCGAGATCACCCACCTGCCCTCGCAGGACCTCTTCATCGTGGAGCGGCCCGACGGCAGCGAGGTCATGATCCCCTTCGTGGAACAGATCGTCACCGAGATCGACCTGGAGCAGCAGCGCGCGGTCATCGACCCGCCACCCGGCCTCATCGACGACAGCGAGGCTGTGATCGACTCAAGCAGCGACGACGACGACGGCAGCGATGCCGGGACCGCCGCTGGCCGCGATGCCGAGGACGCCGGCTGATGCGGCTCGACGTCGTCACGATCTTTCCCGAGTACCTCGAACCGCTGAACGTCTCCCTGGTCGGCAAGGCCAGGGCCCGCGGTCAACTCGACGTCCACGTCCACGACCTGCGGGACTGGACGTACGACCGCCACAACACGGTGGACGACACCCCCTACGGCGGCGGACCCGGCATGGTCATGAAGACCGAGCCGTGGGGCGCCTGCCTGGACGACGCACTCGCGGACGGATACGAATCCGGGGCACACGGCCCGGTCCTGGTCGTCCCCACGCCCAGCGGCCGCCCCTTCACCCAGGAACTCGCCGTCGAGCTCTCCGCACGGCCCTGGCTGATCTTCACGCCCGCCCGCTACGAAGGCATCGACCGCCGCGTCATGGACGAGTACGCGACCCGGCTGCCCGTGTACGAGGTGTCCATCGGCGACTACGTACTGGCCGGAGGCGAAGCCGCCGTCCTCGTGATCACCGAGGCCGTGGCCCGGCTGCTGCCCGGCGTCCTCGGCAACGCCGAGTCCCACCGCGACGACTCCTTCGCGCCCGGCGCCATGGCAAACCTCCTCGAAGGCCCCGTCTACACCAAGCCCCCCGAGTGGCGCGGCCGGGGCATCCCGGACGTCCTCCTCAGCGGCCACCACGGCAAGATCGCCCGCTGGCGGCGCGACGAGGCGTTCAGGCGCACCGCCCTCAACAGGCCCGACCTGATCGAGCGTTGCGACGCCGGCGCCTTCGACAAGAAGGACCGCGAGACCCTGTCCATCCTCGGCTGGGCCCCCGAGCCCGGCGGCCGATTTTGGCGCAGGCCGCAGGCCGTGGAAGAATAGGCCGCTGCTGTACGCCCAGCCGGCGCCCCTGCCACAGGGGGAACGACGCCGCCCTCGCGCACAGCACCCCCAACTCATCTCCAATTCCGCTGATGACCTGTGGCATCGGCGAGGAAGCAGTCAGACATGGCAAGCCTGCTCGACTCCGTCAACGCGGCCACGCTGCGCACCGACGTCCCGGCCTTCCGCCCGGGTGACACCGTCAACGTCCACGTCCGCGTCATCGAGGGCAACCGCTCCCGTATCCAGCAGTTCAAGGGCGTAGTCATCCGCCGCCAGGGCGCCGGTGTCTCCGAGACCTTCACGGTCCGCAAGGTCTCCTTCTCCGTCGGCGTCGAGCGCACCTTCCCGGTGAACTCCCCGATCTTCGAGAAGATCGAGGTCGTGACCCGCGGTGACGTCCGTCGCGCCAAGCTCTACTACCTCCGTGAGCTGCGCGGCAAGGCCGCGAAGATCAAGGAGAAGCGCGACCGCTGAGCCCCGGCTCACACCCGCGTACGGGTCTGACGGCAGCCGGATAAGCTCTGGCCCCGATGGACACCGAAGCACAGCACACGGAGCGCGACCCTTCCGCCACCCCCGATCTGGGGCCCGCGGAACGGTCGCGCTCCGCGCGTTTCACCGCACTTTCCGGCCACCTCGACGGGCCCTGGCGCAAAGCCGCGGCGCTGCTCACCATCTGCGTGGTCTTCCTGCTGCTGCTCAGCCACTTCGCCGTACAGCCCTTCCTCATCCCCAGCGGCTCCATGGAACCGACCCTTCAGGTCGGCGACCGGGTCCTGGTCGACAAACTCGCCTACCGCTTCGGCAGCACCCCGGCGCGCGGCGACGTCGTCGTCTTCGACGGCCGCGGCTCCTTCGTACAAGAAGGCGACGAGGGGAACCCGCTGGGGCGTGCCGTGCGTTCAGCAGGAGCGGCACTCGGGCTGACCGAGCCCGCCGAGACCGACTACGTCAAGCGCGTCGTCGGCGTCGGCGGGGACCGGGTGGTCTGCTGCGATAAACGGGGGAGGATCCAGGTGAACGGCACGGCCATCGACGAGCCCTACCTCCACCCCGGCGACAGCCCCTCGCAGGTGCCCTTCGACATCGTCGTGCCCGACAACACGCTGTGGGTCCTCGGCGACCACCGCTCCCGCTCCAGCGACTCCCGCGACCACCTCGGCGACCCCGGCGGCGGCATGGTGCCGGTGGACCGGGTGATCGGGCGGGCCGACTGGATCGGCTGGCCCTTCGGCCGGTGGACCTCGGTGGGCGGTTCCGACGCCTTCGCGGGCGTACGGAGCCCGGGCGGGGGACATGGGTAATCGCGGGCGGCCGCGCTCAACCGCCCCCGCCCACGACCAGCCGCTGCCCACCGGCACCCGGCCCACGAGCGCCGCACCCGACCCCGGCCGGCGCGGCCAGACCGGCCGTGCCGAGCGCCGCAGGCTCGCCCGCAAGGTCAAGCGGCGCAGACGCAGGTCCGCGGTGCGCGAGATACCTCTCCTGATCACCGTGGCGCTGCTCATCGCGCTCGTACTGAAGACCTTCCTCGTGCAGGCCTTCGTGATCCCGTCCGGCTCGATGCAGCAGACGATCACCATCGGCGACCGGGTCCTGGTCGACAAGCTCACGCCCTGGTTCGGCTCGACGCCGCAGCGGGGTGACGTCGTGGTGTTCAAAGACCCCGGCGGCTGGCTCAAGGACGAGCAGAAGACGGCCTCCGGCGAGGACCCCGTCGTCGTCAAGCAGGTCAAACAGGGACTCACCTTCATCGGCCTGCTGCCCTCCGACAACGAGCAGGACCTGATCAAGCGCGTCATAGGGGTCGGCGGCGACACCGTGAAGTGCTGTGACAAGGACGGCAGGGTCAGCGTCAATGGCGTACCCCTGGACGAGCCCTATGTGTATGTGCCCCCCGGCGATCCGCCTGGCGTTATCCAATTCGAGGTAAAGGTTCCCCAGGGCCGGCTGTTCGTCATGGGCGACCACCGGTCCAACTCCGCGGACTCCCGGTACCACCTCAACGACGGTCACCAGGGCACCGTCTCCGAGGGGGGCGTGGTGGGCCGCGCAGTGGTCATAGCCTTCTCGCACTGGCGCAGGCTTCAGGAGCCGCCCGCGTTCAGCTCGGTGCCCGCCGCGCCCGGCGGCTCGGCACTGCCCGCGTCGAATAGGGTGTCGTCCCGGGATCCGGCGGCGGATCCGGACCGAGCGACCCAGCCCCCGACCCCTGCGGAACTCCCGCTCGTTATGGGAGTGGTGGGCCTGAGCCTTGTACGGACCAGGCGGTGGCACAGAGTGAGGAGTGGATGTGGGGGATTTGGCGGTCGGCGCACGATCCGGACGCGAAGAGCCGGAGGAGCGGCCGGAGCATGGGCTCGCCGATTCCTCCCCGGGACCAGTCGCGGGACCGGGCTCCGTGCCGTCCGTGGACGGAACCCCGCCCGTGGTGCCGGCACAGGACAGCGGACCGGGCGACGGCGGTTCCGGCGACGAAGGACCCCGTGAGGGCGAGGGCCGCGCCCCCAGGAAGCCGCGTTCCTTCTGGAAGGAACTGCCGCTCCTCATCATCATCGCCCTGGTTCTCGCCCTGCTGATCAAGACGTTTCTGGTGCAGGCGTTCTCCATCCCTTCGGACTCGATGCAGGACACCCTGCAGCGCGGCGACCGGGTTCTTGTCGACAAACTGACCCCGTGGTTCGGCGCCGAGCCGCAGCGCGGCGAGGTCGTCGTCTTCCACGACCCGGGCGGCTGGCTCGACGGCGAGCCCACGCCGAACCCGAACGCGGCGCAGAAGTTCCTCAGCTTCATCGGCCTGATGCCGTCCGCCGAGGAGAAGGACCTGATCAAGCGGGTCATCGCGGTCGGCGGCGACACCGTGGAGTGCAAGAAGGGCGGGCCCGTCATGGTCAACGGCCACGCCCTGAAGGAGCCGTACATCTACCCGGGCGACAGCGCCTGCGACGACATGCCGTTCGGGCCGCTCAAGGTGCCGGACGGGCGGATCTGGGTGATGGGCGACCACCGCCAGAACTCCCTGGACTCCCGCTACCACCAGGAGCTGACCGGCGGCGGCACGGTCTCCACCGACGAGGTCGTCGGCCGCGCCCTCACCATCGCCTGGCCGCTCAACCGCCTGGACTGGCTCGGCGTCCCGGACACCTTCGACCAGCCCGGCCTGAGCGCGATGGGCACGGGCGCGCCCGCCGCCCTCGGCCTCGTCGGCGCGGTGCCGATGGTGCTGTGGCGCCGCCGCAAGCTCCTTCAAGCGCAGGTCAAGGCGGAAAGCCCGGTCGCCAAGGGCTGACCCGAGGGCATACCGCCGGGTAGGGTGCGGTCCCGGATTGTCGATCTCCGGGGCCCCGGGGTGCGTCGAGCACCCCGGGGCGCTGCCGGAAAGGGAGCGCAGCGATGAGCGGTAACGGACTGGACCACGACGGCCGCGGCCGCGGTCTCGGCAGTGTGCTGTCGAGCCTGGCCGTGGCCGTCGGCTGTGTGCTCTTCCTCGGCGGCTTCGCCTGGGGCGCCGTGCAGTACAAGCCGTACACCGTGCCCACCCAGTCCATGTCGCCGACCGTCAAGGCCGGGGACCGGGTGCTGGCCCAGCGCATATCCGCGGGCGATGTCCGGCGCGGCGACGTCGTGGTCTTCAAGGACGCGACCTGGGGCGACATGCCCATGGTCAAGCGGGTCGTGGGCGTCGGCGGCGACCACGTGGCCTGCTGCGGCAAGGACGGCCGGCTGACCGTCAACGGCACACCGGTCGAGGAACCGTATCTGCACGGCATGAACCCCGCCTCCGGCACCCCCTTCGACGCCAAGGTCCCGGCCGGGCAGGTCTTCCTCCTCGGCGACGACCGCCTGGTCTCGCTCGACTCCCGCGTCCACCTGGACGACGCCGCCCACGGCTCGGTCCCGCTGT
Organism: Streptomyces sp. NPDC050485; assembly: GCF_044458185.1. NCBI lineage: Bacteria > Bacillati > Actinomycetota > Actinomycetes > Kitasatosporales > Streptomycetaceae > Streptomyces > Streptomyces sp. NPDC050485. Next base: position 102,024 of record NZ_JBITHR010000027.1, read on the forward strand.
CCGCCGTGACCGGCCGCGTCGACGCCGTCGCCTGGCCCATGAACGGCATGCTGGCACGCCCCTCGGGCTTCGAGGCGCTGCCCGGTGGCCTCTCGCAGCCCGGCCCGCTGAAACTGGTCGTGGGCGCCGTCGTGGCCGGCGCGGTGCTGATCCTGGCCGGAGCCGCCTACGGGCCGATCGCCCGCCTCGCCCGGCGCCGACGGATCCCGGCCGCTTCGCCCGCGGGGAGGTGAGCCGGTGACCGAGCCGCGCAAGGTGGCCCGGGTCGTGCTGCTCGACCCGCAGGACCGCATCCTGCTCATGCACGGATACGAGCCCGAGGACCCCGCCGACACCTGGTGGTTCACCCCCGGCGGCGGCCTGGAGGGCGACGAGACCCGCGCCGAGGCAGCCCTGCGCGAACTCGCCGAGGAGACCGGGATCACAGACGTCGAGCTCGGCCCCGTGCTGTGGCGGCGCAGGTGCTCGTTTCCCTTCGACGGGCGCCGCTGGGAACAGGACGAGTGGTACTACCTGGCACGTACCACCCAGACCGAGGCCGCCCCGGCCGGCCTGACGGAGCTGGAGCTGCGCAGTACCGCGGGCTTGAGGTGGTGGACCTCCGCCGAACTGTCGGCGGCGCGTGAGACGGTGTACCCGACCAGGCTCGCCGAGCTGCTGCGCACGCTGCTCGACGAGGGTCCTCCGCCTGCGCCGGTGATCCTGGCCCCGGAAATCGTCTAGGGGCCCAGGGGGCTGACGCACAATAGGGGGACGCACGGCTGAAGGGGAACATGCCATGAGCGCCGAGGACCTCGAAAAGTACGAGACCGAGATGGAGCTGAAGCTCTACCGGGAGTACCGCGACGTCGTCGGTCTGTTCAAATACGTGATCGAGACCGAGCGGCGTTTCTACCTCACGAACGACTACGAGATGCAGGTGCACTCGGTCCAGGGCGAGGTGTTCTTCGAGGTGTCGATGGCGGACGCCTGGGTCTGGGACATGTACCGGCCGGCCAGATTCGTCAAGCAGGTACGGGTCCTCACGTTCAAGGACGTGAACATTGAGGAGCTGAACAAGAGCGACCTCGAACTGCCGGGCGGGTGATCGCGGGCGGCCGGGGCTTTCCGCGGCCGGGGCGCTGAATCCGCCCCGCGAGCGGGCGGCCACGCGGGTCGGCCCCGGGCGGAACCACCCCTTCGGGCGGCGGGGTTTTCCACAGCCGACGAGTTGTCCACCAAGATCCACTTCCCGGTGGCGGATGCGTGACAGTCGGTACCGGAGGTGGTACCGGATGAACGCTCGCGGAGCACTCGGAAAATACGGCGAAGACCTGGCGGTACGGCTGCTGGAAGCCGCCGGAATGACAGTCCTGGAACGCAACTGGCGATGCGGCAGGACCGGCGAGATCGACATCGTCGCCCACGACACGTCCCCCTGCGGACCCGTGCTCGTCGTCTGCGAGGTCAAGACCCGCAGGGCCGGCGCCTACGAACACCCCATGGCCGCCCTCACCCCCGCCAAGACCGACCGCCTCAAACGCCTCGCCGACCACTGGCTCACCGACCACGGCGGACCACCACCCGGCGGCGTACGCATCGACCTTGTCGGAGTCGTCCTGCCCCGCAAGGGCGCCCCGCGGGCCGAACACGTGCGGGGGGTGGCCTGACATGGGATTCGCCCGCACCTGCTCGGTCGCCCTGGTCGGCGTCGAAGGAGTCGTCGTAGAGGTCCAGGCCGACCTCGAACCCGGCGTCGCCGCCTTCACCCTCGTAGGACTCCCCGACAAGAGCCTCATCGAAAGCCGCGACCGCGTCCGCGCCGCCGTCGTCAACTCCGGCGACACCTGGCCCCAGAAGAAACTCACCGTCGGACTCAGCCCCGCATCCGTCCCCAAGAGCGGCTCGGGCTTCGACCTCGCCGTAGCCTGCGCCATCCTCGGCGCGGCCGAACGCATCGATCCACGACAACTCGCCGACCTCGTCATGATCGGCGAACTCGGCCTCGACGGACGCGTACGCCCCGTGCGCGGCATCCTGCCCGCCGTCCTCGCCGCCGCCGAAGCGGGCTACGAACACGTCGTCGTGCCCGAACAGACCGCCGCGGAAGCCTCACTCGTCCCCGGCATCTCCGTCCTCGGCGTCCGCAGCCTGCGCCAACTCGTCGCCGTCCTCACCGACGAACCCGTCCCCGAAGAAGAACCCGCCGAAGAAGGCCGCCCCGACGCCATGCTCGCCGGACTCATGGTGCCCGGCGCGGGAGCCGGCACCGGACTGACCGCAGGCCTCAACGACAGCGAACTCGACCTCACCGACGTCGCAGGCCAGCACGGAGCCCGCGCCGCCCTCGAAATCGCCGCCGCGGGTATCGGTAAGTCCGGCTATCAGGACTTGCGGAATGCCTTCCGGCGGGAGAGTTCGGCAGCGTAGTCAGCTCGTGTGGAGCCTGCCTCCTTGGTCC
>NZ_JBITHR010000028.1:0-101525 GCF_044458185.1 Streptomyces sp. NPDC050485
CCCGCGCTGCGTGCGGACCGCGCCGAGGACGTGGCGGTCACCACCGCCCTCGCTCAACTCCACGTCCACGGCACGCCCGTCGACTGGACGGCCGTCCTCGCCGGACAGGGCGCCCGACGCGTGGACCTTCCCACGTACGCCTTCCAGCGCACCCGCTACTGGCTCGACACCCGCCCCGCGGTCGGGGACCTCGCGAGCGCCGGGCTGCGGTCGGCGGACCACGCGCTGCTGGGCGCCGCCGTGGCACTCGCCGACGGTGAGGGCGTCGTCCTCACCGGGCGGCTGTCGCTGACGGCACAGCCCTGGCTGGCAGAGCACCAGGTCATGGGTGCGGTGCTGCTGCCCGGTACGGCGCTGGTGGACCTCGCGATCCGGGCCGCCGACGAGAGCGGCTGTGACCGGGTCGACGAGCTCACCCTCCAGGCTCCGCTCGTCCTGCCCGCTCAGGGCGCCGTCCAGCTCCAAGTCGCCGTGGCAGGACCCGACGACACCGGGCGCCGGACCGTGCAGGTCCATTCCCGGCCGGACGGCGCGAGCCCCGACGAACCCTGGTCGACCCACGCCATCGGCGTACTCGCCACGGCGGCTTCGGCGCGCGCGGACACGCTCGCACGGCCCCACCTCGGGGAGGACCTGGCGCAGTGGCCGCCCGCCGCCGCCCGGCCCGTCCCGATCGAGGGGTACTACGAGCGGCTGACGGAACTCGGCTTCGGCTACGGGCCGGTGTTCCAGGGGCTGCGGGCGCTGTGGCAGCGCGGCGGGGAGGTGTTCGCGGAGGTCGCCCTGCCGCCGGACACCACCGCCGACGGCTTCGGCGTCCACCCGGCGCTGCTCGACTCCGCCCTGCACGCGGTCGGCCTGGGCGGTCTGCTGCCGGACACCGGTCAGGGACGGATCCCGTTCGCCTGGAGCGGAGTACGGCTGGACGCGACCGGGGCCACGAGCCTGCGCGTCCGGCTGACCTCGCCCGCGCCGGACACGGTGTCGCTGCTCGTCGCCGACGGCACGGGCCGGCCGGTCGCCTCCGTCGAGTCCCTCGTGCTCCGGGCGGTGACGGCCGATCAGCTGTCCTCCGCCCGGCAGGTCGAGCACCAGGACACGCTGTACCGGATGGACTGGCCCGTGCTCCCCTTGGAGGAAGCGGGCGCCACCGGTGGCGTCACCCGGGCCGAGGACCATGCGGGTCTCCTCGCGCTCCTGGCCGCCCTCGGCGACGCGGACGTGCTCCCGGACGCTGTCCTGATGCCGGCCCCGCGCGCCACCGGCGACGGTACGGCGGATGACGTTCGCTCGGTGACCCGGCAGGGCCTCGAACTCCTGCGGACCTGGCTCGGCGACGACCGGACCGCGCACGCCCGGCTGGTGCTGCTCACCCAGGGGGCGGTCGCCCCCGCGCCCGGTGCCACGGTCGCCGACCCGGCGCAGAGCGCCCTCTGGGGCCTCGTACGGTCCGCTCAGTCGGAGAACCCCGAACGCCTGGTCCTCGTGGACACCGACGACCTCGACGGTCACGGGCAGTCCGGACGGGCGCTGCCCGCCGCGCTGGCGACGGGTGAACCGCAGTTCGCGCTGCGAAACGGCGTCGCGTACATGCCCAGGCTCGCCCGCCGGTCGGCCGGCGACGCCCTGCGGCCCGTCCCCGGTGTCACCGGTTGGCGGCTGACCACAGGAGCCACCGGCGCCCTCGACGACCTCGCGCTGACCGAGAACCCCGCGGCCACCGCCCCGCTCGCCGAAGGCCAGGTGCGGATCGCCGTGCGCGCCGCCGGCGTCAACTTCCGTGACGCCCTCATCGCCCTCGGCATGTATCCGGGGGCCGCCACACTGGGCAGCGAGGCCGCCGGCGTCGTGGTCGAGACGGGCCCCGGGGTCACCGCACCGGCGGTGGGGGACCGAGTCTTCGGCATGATCCCCGAGGCGTTCGGCCCGCTCGCCGTCGCCGACCACCGGATGGTGGCGAGGATGCCGGAGGGCTGGACGTTCACCGAGGCCGCCTCGGTGCCGATCGTCTTCCTGACCGCCTACTACGCCCTGGTCGACCTGGCGGGCCTGCGGGCCGGGCAGACACTGCTGGTGCACTCGGCGGCGGGCGGCGTCGGCATGGCCGCGACCCAGCTGGCCCGACACCTCGGCGCCGAGGTCTACGGCACCGCGGGACCCGGCAAGTGGGCGGCCCTGCGGGCGGCCGGCCTGGACGAGGACCACCTCGCCTCGTCCCGTGAACTCGGCTTCGAGCAGCGGTTCCTGACCGCCACCGGCGGCCGCGGCGTGGACGTCGTACTCAACTCCCTCGCCGGTGACTACGTGGACGCCTCGCTGCGTACGCTGACCGACGGCGGCCGCTTCCTGGAGATGGGCAAGACGGACGTCCGCGACCCCGAACGGATCGCCGAGGAACACCGGGGCGCCGCATACACCGCCTTCGACACCATCGAGGCCGGGCCCGGCCGCATCGGCGCCATGCTCCGTGAACTTGTGGCGCTGTTCGAGACCGGGGCGCTGCGCCCGCTCCCCGTCACCTGCTGGGACGTGCGCCAGGCACCCGACGCGCTGCGCCACCTCAGCCAGGCCCGGCACATCGGCAAGCTCGTCCTCACCGTCCCCGCCGCGCTCGACCCCTCCGGCACCGTGCTCGTCACCGGCGCCACCGGGGCGCTGGGCGGGCTGGTGGCCCGCCACCTGGTGGCCGAACACGGCGTACGGCACCTGCTGCTCACCAGCAGGCGAGGGACGGCGGCCGAGGGAGCGGCCGGGCTGCGGGAGGACCTGCTCGCGCGGGGCGCCGCGACCGTCACGGTGGCGGCCTGCGACGCCGCCGACCGGAAGGCACTCGCCGCACTGCTGGCCACCGTCCCCGCGGACCGGCCGCTGACCGCCGTGATCCACGCGGCCGGTGTGCTCGACGACGGGCTGGTCGCCTCGCTCACCCCGGAGAGGCTGGACGCGGTGCTGCGTCCCAAGGTGGACGCCGCGCTCAACCTCCACGAGCTGACCCGGGGCCTGGACCTGTCGGCGTTCGTGCTGTTCTCGTCCGTCGCGGCGACGCTGGGCAGCGCCGGGCAGGGCAACTACGCGGCGGCCAACGCGTTCCTCGACGCGCTCGCCCAGCGCCGCGTGGCGGCCGGCCTGCCCGCGACCGCCATCGCCTGGGGCCCCTGGGCCGACAGCGGCATGGCCTCGGGGATGGACGAGTCGGGTCGGGAGCGGATGGCCCGCTCCGGACTGGTGTCCTTCCACGCCGAGGAGGGCCTGGCGCTCTTCGACGCGGCCCGGAGCGGCGAACACGCCGTCGCGGTACCGGTGCGCTTCGACACCACCGCGCCCGGGGCCGGCCCGGACTCCGCCGGCGCGGTCCCGGCGATCCTGCGCGGCCTGGTCCGCCCGGCCGCCCGGCGCACTGCCCGGGAAGCCGTGGCGGCCGGCGGCGCCGACGCACTGCGCGACCGGCTCAGCGGCCTGTCCGAGCCCGAACGGGACAGCGTCCTGCTGAATCTGGTGCGTACTCAGGTGGCGGCGGTGCTCGGCATCGGCGGCCCGCGGGACGTCGACCGGAACCGGGAGTTCAAGCTGCTCGGCTTCGACTCGCTCACCTCGGTGGAGTTGCGCAACCGGCTCAACGCCGCAACCGGACTCCGGCTGCCGGCCACCCTCGTGTTCGACTGCCCCACGCCCGTCGCGCTCGCCGAGCGCATCCGTCTCGACCTCGTGCCGGACCAGGCGCAGGCCTCGTCCGCCCTGGCGGTCTTCGGCGAACTCGACCGGCTGGAGACGGCCCTCGCCGCCGTCGGCGCCGACGACGAGCTGGTCCGGTCCCGGATCAGGACCCGCCTGCACGGTGTGCTCGCGGCCTTCAGCGAGGGCGCGGCGGCCGACCGCGGAGCGGGCCGCCCGTCGCCTGACGAGGCATCCGACGAGCGGCTCCGCAGCGCGACCGTCGACGACATCTTCGCGCTCATCGACCAAGAGCTCGACGGCGCCTGAGCACCGACAAGCACGGTGCACACCTTCGCGGCCCGCACCACCGCACCACTTTCCTGACACTTCCTGGCGGGTGAACGAGACATGCAGAACCAGCACAACGAGCTCAGCGGACAGAACGAGAACGAACAGAAACTGCTGGACTACCTCAAGCGTGTGACGGCGGATCTCAAGCAGACCCGGCGCCGGCTCCACGAGGTGGAGACGAAGGACCAGGAGCCGATCGCCATCGTCGCGATGAGCTGCCGCTACCCGGGACAGGTCGACAGCCCCGAAGCGCTCTGGCAGTTGGTCGAGAGCGGCTCGGACGCCGTCACCGGCTTCCCCACCAACCGGGGCTGGGACCTCGACGGGCTGTACGATCCCGACCCGGGCGTGCCCGGCAAGTGCTACACCCGCGAGGGCGGGTTCCTGCACGAAGCGGGCCGCTTCGACCCCGGGTTCTTCGGCATGTCCCCCCGCGAGGCCCTGGCCACCGACCCGCAGCAGCGGCTGCTGCTCGAAGTCGCCTGGGAGGCGTTCGAGCGGGCCGGGATCGCCCCCACCTCCGTCAAGGGATCCCGTACCGGCGTGTTCGTCGGCCTCGCCTACCAGGGGTACGCGGGCAGCGGCGACACCCGGGAAGAGCTGGAGGGCTTCCTGCTCACCGGCACCGCCCCCAGCGTCGCCTCGGGGCGGGTGTCGTACACCTTCGGCCTCGAAGGCCCCTCGCTGACCGTCGACACCGCGTGCTCCTCCTCCCTGGTCGCCCTGCACCTGGCGGTCCAGGCCCTGCGGCAGGGCGAGTGCTCGATGGCACTCGCCGGCGGGGCCGCCATCATGGCCGCCACCGGCATGTTCACCGAGTTCAGCCGTCAGCAGGGCCTCGCTGTCGACGGGCGCTGCAAGTCCTTCGCCGCAGAGGCCGACGGGACCGGGTGGGGCGAGGGTGTCGGCCTGCTGTTGGTGGAGCGGTTGTCGGACGCGCGCCGTCACGGTCACCCGGTTTTGGCGGTGGTGCGGGGTTCGGCGGTGAATCAGGACGGTGCGTCGAATGGTCTGACGGCTCCGAACGGTCCGGCGCAGCAGCGCGTCATCGAACAGGCTCTGGCCAGTGCGGGGTTGTCGGCGGCGGATGTGGATGTGGTGGAGGCGCACGGTACGGGCACCAAGCTCGGTGACCCGATCGAGGCGCAGGCGCTGCTGGCGACATACGGGCAAGGTCGTTCCGAGGAACGTCCGTTGTGGCTGGGTTCGTTGAAGTCGAACATCGGGCACACGCAGGCCGCTGCCGGGGTGGGCGGGGTCATCAAGATGGTGGAGGCGATGCGGCACGGTGTGCTGCCGAAGACGCTGCACGCCGACGAGCCGTCGCCGCATGTCGACTGGTCGTCCGGAGCCGTACGCCTGCTGACCGAGCCCGTCGCCTGGGCGGAGAACGGCCACCTGCGCCGGGCCGCCGTGTCCTCCTTCGGGGTGAGCGGGACCAACGCCCACACCATCATCGAGCAGGCGCCGCCGGCCCCCGACGCCGAGGAAGACCCGGCGAGTCAGGACCCGACCGATCCGGCCGCCGGGACCCGGCCCGTCGCATGGACCCTCTCGGGGCGGAACAGCGCGGCCTTGCGCGAACAGGCGGAGCGGCTGCTGGCGCACGTCCTCGGTCTCGGCGATGTCAGCGCGGTGGACGTGGCTCATTCCCTGGCCACCTCGCGCGCCGCGCTGGAACACCGCGCCGCCGTGGTCGGTACGGACCTGCCCGAACTCGTAGCCGGTGTGAAAGCGGTAGCCGAGGGGACCCCTGCCGCGCAGGTGGTCGAAGGGGCAGGCCGCCGTGACGGCGGAACCGCGTTCTTGTTCTCGGGGCAGGGGAGTCAGCGGTTGGGGATGGGGCGTGAGTTGTACGCGTCCTTTCCCGTGTTCGCCGAGGCCTTCGACGGCGTGTGTGCGGCGTTGGACGTGCATCTCGAACAGCCCCTGAAAGGTGTGGTGTTCGGCGATGACGCGGAGCTGCTGAACCAGACCACCTATACGCAGCCGGCGTTGTTCGCGGTTGAGGTGGCGTTGTTCCGGTTGGTGGAGTCGTGGGGGGTTCGGCCGGATCTGGTGGCGGGGCATTCGGTGGGTGAGTTCGCGGCTGCTCATGTGGCGGGTGTGTTCTCGCTGGAGGATGCGGCGCGGTTGGTGGCTGCGCGTGGCCGTCTGATGCAGGCGCTCCCGGGTGGGGGTGTGATGGTGGCGGTGCAGGCCTCGGAGGACGAGGTGCTGGAACTGCTGGCGGGGTACGGGGGCCGTGCGGGTATCGCGGCGGTCAACGGGCCCTCGTCCGTGGTGGTTTCGGGCGCGGAGGACGCCGTGGCGGCGGTGGTCGGACGCCTGGAGGCCCAGGGCCGTAAGACGAAGGCGCTGTCCGTCTCGCACGCGTTCCACTCGCCGTTGATGGATCCGGTGCTCAGCGACTTCCGCAAGGTCGTGGAGACGGTCGCCTTCGACGCCCCGCGCGTGCCTCTTGTCTCCACCCTCACCGGGTGTGTGGTGTCTGCGGAGGAGTTCTGTTCCGTCGACTACTGGGTGCGGCATGTCCGCGAGGCGGTCCGTTTCGCGGACGCCGTGACCTCCCTCGCTGAGGAAGGCGTGAGCACCTTCCTGGAGATCGGCCCCGGCGGAGCACTCACTGCCATGGCGCAGGACTCCGTGGACGAGCACGCGGTCACGGTTCCTCTGCTGCGTGTGGATCGCGCCGAGGACGTGGCCGTCACCACCGCCCTTGCCCAGCTCCACGTCCACGGAACGGCCGTCGACTGGACGGCCGTGTTCGCCGGGCGCGGTGCCCGGCGTGTCGACCTCCCCACCTACGCCTTCCAGCGCGAGCACTACTGGCTCGAAGCGGCCGCGGCCACGGGCGGTCGCAGGTCCACGGTCGAGGACTGGCAGTACGACGTCACCTGGAAGCAGTTGAGCGATCCGGCGACTGATCCGGCGGATGCGACCGCCGACGGGCACTGGCTGCTGGTCGTCCCCACCGTCGGCCCCGACCACGACAGCGGCGCCGTATCCCTCGCCGCCGGACTCCAGGACGCGCTCGCAGCGCACGGCGCGCGCACCACCTGCCTGACCGTCGACGGAGCGGAGGACAGGGAGACGCTCACTGCCCGGCTGCGCGAGGCCACGGACGGCACGGCCCCGCGCACCGTCGTCTCGCTGCTCGGACTGGACGAGCGCCCGGTGGCGGGCCTGGCCGCACTGGCCGGCGGCGTGGCCGGCACCCTGACCCTGGTCCAGGCGCTGGGCGACGCGGGCGTCGAGGCACCGCTGTGGTGCGCCACGCGCGGCGCGGTGTCCACGTCGCCGGACGACCACGCGGTGACGGCCCCCGGCCAGGCCCAGATCTGGGGACTCGGCCGAGTGGCCGCGCTGGAGCACCCGGGCAGGTGGGGCGGGCTCGTCGACCTGCCCCAGGAATGCGATGAACCGGTACTGGCCCGGGTCGTCGGCGCACTCGCCGCCGACGGCCCGGAGGACCAGCTCGCCGTCCGCGCGGGCGGCGTGTTCGCCCGGCGGCTCGCCCGTGCCGCCGAGGCCGACGCCCGGTCGGTCGAGGAGTGGCGCCCGCGGGGGACCGTACTGATCACCGGCGGGACCGGCGCGCTCGGCGGGCACGTCGCCCGGCTGCTCGCCGCCCGTGGCGCCGAACACCTGGTGCTGAGCAGCCGCCGGGGTCCCGCCGCCGACGGCGCCGACGAGCTGCGCGCCGAACTGGAGGCGCTGGGCGCCCGCGTGACGGTCGCCGCCTGCGACGTGGCGGACCGGGACGCGCTGGCCCGGCTGCTCGCGGACCTGACGGAAACGGCGGGCACAGCCTGCCCCCTCACCGCCGTGGTGCACACGGCGGGCGTGGACACCCCCGCGCTGCTGGCCGACACCGATCCGGCCGCCTTCGCCGCCGTCCTGGCCGCGAAGGCGGCGGGCGCGGTCCACCTCGACGCGCTCCTCGACGAACTCCCCGCAGGACCCGAGCTGGACGCGTTCGTGCTGTTCTCGTCCATCGCCGGGGTATGGGGCGCGGGCGGCCAGGCCGCGTACAGCGCCGCCAACGCCCACCTCGACGCGCTCGCCGCCGCCCGCCGGGGCCGCGGCCTGCCGGCCACCGCGCTGGCCTGGGGGCCCTGGGCCGACTCCGGCATGGCCGGCACCCCCGAGGTCGCCGAGAGCCTGCGGCGGCGCGGCCTTGAGCCGCTGGCGGCCGAGTCCGCCGTCACGGTGCTGGACCGCGCGGTCGGCCGGAACGCGACCGCTGTGACCGTCGCCGACGTGGACTGGGCGTGCTTCGCCCCCACCTTCACCGTGGGCCGGCCCAGCCCGCTGCTCGGCGATCTGCCCGAGGTCCGGGACGCCACCACCGCACGGCCGGGGCACTCCGACGAGGCGGCCGACACCGCAGGCGCCCTGCGCCTGGTACTCGCCCAGGCGGACCCGGCCGAGCGGGACCGTACCCTCGTGGAACTCGTACGGTCCGAGGCCGCGGCCGTGCTCGGACACCCGGGTCCCGAGGCCGTCGAGCCCGGCCGGGCCTTCCGCGACCTGGGCTTCGACTCGCTGACCGCCGTCGAGCTGCGCAACCGGCTGATCCGGGCCACCGGACTGCGGCTGCCCACCACCCTGGTGTTCGACTACCCGTCGGCGCTGGACCTGGCGGGCGCGCTCCTCGTAGAACTGCTCGGCACCGGCGACGCCCCCGAGGCCGCGGCCGCCCCCGTACGGGCCGACGACGAGCCGATCGCGATCGTCGCCATGAGCTGCCGCTATCCGGGCGGGGTCCGCTCGCCGGAGGAGCTGTGGCGGCTCGTGGACGAGGGCACGGACGCGATGTCGGTGTTCCCCGACAACCGGGGCTGGGACCTGGACACGCTCTACCACCCGGACCCCGACCACCCGGGTACGACCTACGCCCGCGCCGGCGGCTTCCTCTACGACCTGGCCGACTTCGACGCCGCGTTCTTCGGCATCTCGCCGCGCGAGGCGACCGCCATGGACCCCCAGCAGCGGCTGCTCCTGGAGACGTCCTGGGAGGCGTTCGAGCGGGCCGGCATCGATCCGGCGAGCGTGCGCGGCAGCCGCACCGGAGTGTTCGTCGGCTCCGGATACCAGGACTACATCCGACGGGGCCTCGCCGTCCCCGAAGGCGTCGAGGGCTACCTGGGCACCGGGAACGCCGCCAGTGTGGCGTCCGGGCGCATCGCCTACACCCTCGGTCTCGAAGGGCCGGCCGTCACGGTGGACACGGCGTGCTCGTCCTCCCTCGTGGCCCTGCACATGGCGGCCCAGGCGCTGCGCCAGGGCGAGTGCGAACTCGCGCTGGCCGGCGGGGTGACGGTCATGTCCAGCTCCGGCGCCTTCGTCGAGTTCAGCCGGCAGCGCGCGCTCGCCGCCGACGGCCGCTGCAAGGCGTACTCCGCCGATGCCGACGGCACCGGCTGGGGCGAGGGCGTCGGCATGCTGCTGGTGGAGCGGCTGTCCGACGCACGCCGCAACGGTCACCGGGTGCTCGCGGTCGTCCGTGGCAGCGCCGTCAACCAGGACGGCGCGTCCAACGGCCTCACCGCTCCCAGCGGCCGCGCCCAGCAGCTCGTCATCCGGCAGGCCCTCGCCAATGCCGGGCTGTCCGTCTCCGATGTCGACGTGGTCGAGGGGCACGGCACGGGCACCCGGCTCGGCGACCCCATCGAAGCCTCGGCGCTGCTGGCGACGTACGGCCAGGACCGCCCCGAGGAACATCCGTTGTGGCTGGGCTCGTTGAAGTCCAACATCGGGCACACTCAGGCCGCAGCCGGAGCGGGCGGCATCATCAAAATGGTGCAGGCGCTGCGGCACGGCGTACTCCCCAGGACCCTGCACGCCGAGGAGCCGTCCCCGCACGTCGACTGGAGCACCGGCGCCGTCCGACTGCTGACCGAGCCGGTCGCCTGGGACGCGGCCGACCGCCCCCGGCGGGCCGGGGTCTCGTCCTTCGGGATGAGCGGGACCAATGCCCACGTCATCATCGAGGAAGCGCCGCCCGTCGGCCCCCGCCCCGACACCGACCCCGAAGAGCCCGCTCCGCAGCCCCCGATCGGATCGGCGGCGGTGCCCCTGCTGCTGTCGGCCCGCACCCGCCCGGCACTGGAGGAGCAGGCGGGACACCTCGCCGCGCTCCTGCGCGAGGGCCGGACCCGGCCGCGCGATGTCGGGTACGCGCTCGCCACCACCCGCACCCTGTTCGACGAGCGCGCCGTGGTGGTCGGCGAGGACCGCGACGAACTGCTCGCGGCCCTGGACGCGCTCGCGTCCGGCGGCTCCCACGAGCTCGCGCTCCGCGGCTCGGCCGGATCCCCAGCCCAGCCGGTGTTCGTCTTCCCCGGCCAGGGCTCCCAGTGGGCGGGCATGGCCGTCGAACTCCTCGACACCTCGGCCGTCTTCCGCGACTGGATCACCGCCTGCGGCGAGGCGCTGGCCCCGCACGTGGACTGGTCGCTCGATGACGTACTGCGAGCCGCGGACGGCGCCCCCGCGCTGGAGCGCCCGGACGTGATCCAGCCGGTGCTGTGGGCGGTGATGGTGGCGCTCGCCGAGCTGTGGCGCTCGTGCGGGGTACGCCCGGCCGCCGTCGTCGGCCACTCGCAGGGCGAGATAGCGGCCGCCGTCGTCGCCGGGGCGCTGACCCTGGCGGACGGCGCCCGGCTCGTGGCGCGCCGCAGCGCCCTGCTCGTCCGGCTGTCGGGGCAGGGCGGCATGGTGTCGGTTCCGCAGTCCGAGGCCGAGGTCACCGAGCGGCTCGCCCGCTGGCAGGGCCGCCTCAGTGTGGCCGCGGTCAACGGGCCGCGCACCGTGGTCGTCTCCGGCGACCTGGACGCGCTGGCCGAACTCCTCGACGCCTGCGCGGCCGACGGAGTACAGGCCAAGCGCGTCAGGGTGGACCTGGCCTCGCACTGCGCCCAGGTCGAGGCGGTGCGGGACGAACTCGCGGCGGAACTCGCCACGCTCGCCCCGAGCGCGCCGAAGATCCCGTTCTGCTCCACGGTGACGGGCGAACCGCTCGACACCGCGCCGGACGCCGCGTACTGGTACCGCAATCTGCGCCAGACCGTGCGCTTCGAGCAGGCCACCCGACGCCTGCTGGCGGACGGGCACCGGGTCTTCATCGAGATCAGCCCGCACCCGGTGCTGGTGTACGGACTTCAGGACACCCTGGACGACGCGCCTACGGACGGTCCCGCCCAGGCCGTGGTGCCGACCCTGACCCGCTCCGCTGGCGGCGCCCGGCGCTTCCTCGGCTCGCTCGGCGAGGCGCACGCGCACGGCGTCCCGGTCGACTGGACCGCGGTGTTCGGGGGCGCCGCCAGTACGTCGGCCGAGCTGCCGACGTATCCCTTCCAACGGCAGCGGTACTGGCTCGACACGCCCGACACGGCGGCGAGCGCGGTCCCGGCGCCGGAGTCCGCCGCGGACGCCGAGTTCTGGGCGGCCGTGGAACGCGAGGACCTGGCCTCCCTCGCCGAGGGACTGTCCTTCGACGAGGACGCCACCCTGCGCTCCGCGCTCCCCGCGCTGCACGCCTGGCACCGCGGCCGCCGCGACGAGGCGGCCACGGAGGCCTGGCGCTACCGGATCAGCTGGAAGCCGGTACCCGACACGGCACCGCCCGCCCTTTCCGGGGTCTGGCTCGCGGTCGTCCCCCGGGACCGGCTCGAAGACCCGGCGGTGGAGCTGGCGCTCGACTCGCTCGCCACGCACGGCGCCGAGCTCGTCCGGCTGGCCGTGACGGGGGACGAGGACCGGCACGCCCTCGCCGACACGCTGCGGGAGGCGGGCCACGGCGTACGCGGCGTACTGTCCCTGCTCGCCCTCGACGAACACGCACACCCGCGGCACCCCGCCGTTCCGCTCGGCCTCGCCACCACCCTGCTCCTCGTGCAGGCGCTCGGCGACGCGGACGTCGACGCCCCCCTGTGGTGCGTGACCCGGGGCGCGGTGTCCACCGGGCCCGCCGACCCCCTCCACGCCGTACGCCAGGCGCCGGTGGGGGCGCTGGGCCGGGTCGTGGCCCTGGAGCACCCGGCCCGGTGGGGCGGCCTCGTCGACCTGCCCGCCGACGTGGCGGCCACCGACGCACGGACCGGGCGCCGACTGGCCGTGGCGCTGTCCGGAGCCACCGGCGAGGATCAGATCGCGGTCCGCGCCGAGGGCGGCTACGCCCGGCGGATGGTCCGCGCCCCCGGCGGCGGTACCCCCGCCGGGCCCGGCTGGCAGCCGCGCGGCACGGTCCTGGTCACCGGCGGCACTGGCTTCATCGGGGGCCGGGTCGCCCGCTGGCTGGCGGCCGCCGGCGCCGAACACCTGGTGCTGACCAGCCGCCGGGGTCCGGCCGCCGACGGTGCCGATGAGCTGCGCGCCGAACTGGAGGCGCTGGGTGCCCGCGTGACGATCGCCGCCTGCGACATGGCCGACCGGGCGGCGGTGGCCGCACTCCTGGACTCGCTCGCCGGCCTGCCGCCGCTGAGCGCCGTGGTGCACGCCGCGGGTGTCGGCACGCCCGCCATGCTCGCCGACACCACCGTGGCCGAGCTCGCCGCCGTACTGGGCGCGAAGGCGGCGGGCGCGGCCCACCTGGACGAACTGCTCGGCGAACGCGAACTGGACGCCTTCGTGCTGTTCTCCTCCGGCGCCGCCGCCTGGGGCAGCGGCGCGCAGTCCGCCTACGCGGCGGCGAACGCCTTCGTGGACGCCCTCGCCGAGGACCGGCGGGCGCGCGGCCTGACCGCCACCTCCATCGCCTGGGGCGCCTGGGGCGGCGGCGGCATGGTCGACCGGGCCGCCGAGGAGCGGCTGCGGCTGCGCGGCCTCGATCCGATGGACCCCGGACTCGGCGTGCTGGCCCTGCGCCGCGCGGTCGAACGCGGCGACACCACGGTGGTCGTCGCCGACGTGGACTGGACGCGGTTCCTGCCCGGCTTCACCGCGGCCCGGCCGAGCCCGCTGCTCGGCGGCCTGCCCGAGGTGGCCCGCCTGCTGGCAGCCGAGGAGACCGGCGCGGGCGACCCGTCCGGCGGTGAACCCCTCCTGGTGCGCCGGCTGGCGGGGCTGTCCGGGGCCGAACGCGACGCGGCGGTCCTGGAGTTCGTACGCTCCGAGGCCGCGGCCGTGCTTGGCCACCCCTCCGCCGACGCGGTGCGGGACCGGCACGTCTTCCTGGAACTCGGCTTCGACTCGCTGACCGCGGTCCAGCTCGCCAAGCGGCTCGGCCGGGCCACCGGCCTCAAGCTGCCGAGCACCCTGGTCTTCGACCACCCCACCCCCGCAGCGGTGACCACCCGGCTCCTCGCCCTCCTGGTGGAAGCACCCGGCGGCCCCCACCGGGCCGGACCGGCCGCACCCGCCGAGCAGGACGATCTGCTCGTCGGCCTCTACCGCCGGGCCGGCGAACTCGGCAGGCTCGCCGAGGGCATCGAGATGGTCACCGCCGCGGCACGGCTGCGGCCGGTCTTCGACGCCGCGTCGGCCGCCGACCACCGGTCGGTCCCGGTCCGGCTGGCGCACGGCGACGAAGGGCCCCAACTGATCTGCTTCGGCCCGTACATGGCGCCCTCCGGGGTGCACCAGTACGCGCGCTTCGCGGCCGCGTTCGGCGGCCGGCGCACCGTCTGGGGACTGCCCGAGCCGGGCTTCGGCCCGGGGGAGGCGCTGCCGGAGGACGTCGCCGCCCTCGTGGAGGTGCACGTCCGGGCCGTCGCCGAGTGCGCGGGCGAGGAGCCCGTGGTGCTCGTCGGCTACTCCTCGGGCGGCTGGGTCGCGCACGCCGTGGCCTGCCGGCTGGAGGAGCTGGGCCGGCCCGTCGAAGGCATCGTGATGCTCGACAGCTTCACCCGCGCGCAGGGCATGGCCGACCGGTTCCAGTCGGCGGTGGTGCGGGAGCAGTCGGAGCGCTTCGACTTCATCTCCGCACCCGGCACCCAGCTCACCGCGATGGGCGGCTATCTCGCCGCCTTCGAGGGCTGGGACGCCCCGGTGGCCAAGGCGCCCACGCTGGTCGTCCGCGCGGACGACTGGATGGGGGCCGACGAGACGGGGGCCGACGACCGGCCGCCGGCGCCCGAACACGCCCAGACGGTCACCGAAGTACCCGGCAACCACTACACGCTGATGGAGCGGTACGCGCGGTCCACGGCGACCGCCGTCGACGAGTGGGTCCTCAAACTGTCCTGACCACCCGTCATCCCACGCCCCGCCAGCCTCCATTCTCCCGAAGGGAAACGATCAGTTCCGTGAACACCTCGACCGCCGCCGACAACAGCCTGTGGATACGCCGGTTCCAGCCGAGGCCGGACAGCTCCGTCCGGCTGGTCTGCCTGCCGCACGCGGGTGGCTCCGCGAGCTTCTACCTCCCCGTGGCCCGGGCCATGCCGGACTTCGCCGACGTGCTGTGCGTCCAGTACCCCGGCCGGCAGGACCGCCGTACCGAGCCCCTCATCGACAACATCCCCGAACTCGCCGACCACGTGTTCACCGCGCTACTGCCCTGGGCGGACCGGCCGCTGGCGTTCTTCGGCCACAGCATGGGCGCCTCAGTGGCCTTCGAGGTCGCCCGCCGTTTCGAGCGCGAGAAGGGCATCGTCGCAGCGGCCCTGTTCGCCTCCGGCCGCCGGGCCCCCTCGGCACACCGCCACGAGACCGTGCACCTGCGCGACGACCGCGGCCTGATCGACGAGGTCAAGAGCCTCAGCGGCACCGACACACAGTTGCTCGGAGACGAGGAGGTGCTCCGGATGGTCCTCCCGGCCATCCGTGCCGACTACCGGGCCGCGGAGAGCTATGCCCCCGAGCCGGGGGAGCCGTTGCAGTGCCCTGTGCTCGCGATGGTGGGCAGCGAGGACCCGAAGGTGACCGTGCCGGAGGCGGCGGCCTGGGCGGAGCACACCACAGGGCCGTTCGCCCTGCGGGTCTTCTCCCAGGGCCACTTCTACCTGGTGCGCGACCAGGCCGAGGTGATCCAGGCGATGTCCGACCGGCTCCGCACATCCCTCGCCGCCTGATCCCGGCCGCCCCCGCCGGACCCCGGACTGGGGTCCGGCGGGTGCCGGCTCATGGCCCTTGGTCATGGGGCCTGCTTGGCGGGACAGTCCGCCCACCGGGGTGCGGTGGCGTGCTTCGGGCTAGCCGAGCCGTTGCTTGAACTGGGTGAACAGCTCACTTACTGCGGCCTCGGACGCGGGTGAGACCGGGAACAGGTTGACGAAGGCGTGGATCAGCCCATCGTAATTGCGGACGAATACGTCCACGCCGGCGTCACGCAGCGCGCTGGCGTACGCCTGGCCCTCGTCGCGCAACGGGTCGTACTGAGCCGTGCCGATGACTGCCGGGGCAAGTCCGTGGAAGTCCTCCGCGCGGAGCGGGGACACCTTGGGCGACCTTCGGACGGCTGGGTCGGTTCCGGCGTAGAGGTCCTGGATATCGGAGATGGCCTCGGCTGTGAGTGCGTAACCGGTGGCGTTCTCGGTGCGGGAGGGGGTGTCCGCGTCGAACTGGACCACGGGGTAGGCGAGCAACTGGGCGGCAAGCGGGCGGCCTTCGGCGTGGAAGGTCTGGGCGATCACGGCGGCGAGGTTTGCGCCGGCACTGTCACCGGCCACGGCGAGGCGGTCGGCCCGGCCGCCGAATTCCCTGATGTGGTCGGCCACGTGACGGGTCACGGCGAGGCAGTCCTCGTAGGGGGCGGGGAAGGGGTGTTCCGGGGCCCTGCGGTAGTGCACGGCAACCAGGACGGCCTCCACATCGCGGCACAGCCGACGAGTGACGAGGTCGTGACTGTCGAGGTCGCCGTTGATCCAGCCGCCGCCGTGGTAGAAGACCACGGTGGGGACCGGCCCTTCCTTGGCGGGCCGGTAGATCCGCACGGGCACGTCTCCGACGGGCCCGGGCACCGTGGTGTCCCGCACGGAGCCCACCTCAATAGGCTCCGCCGGAACCATCGAGGCCCCCAGTTCTCTCTCCGCCTCCCTCAGCACCTCGGGGTCCGTCGAACGGATCGACAGAGCTGGGAGCGCATTGATCTGTTCCAGGAGGGCAGCGATGGCAGGTTCGACGGACATGTGAGGCACCTTTCCTTCGGAGGGGTGTGCCAGCGACGCGAGGCGGACAGGGTCAGGGCCGCAGGATCAGCCGGATCGGGTCGCCCTCTTTGGTCTGCAGGCGTTGGACGGCCTTGGCCGCGTCGGCGAGCGGCAGCACATCGGTGATGGAGCGTGAGAAGTCCAGCCGACCGCCTTCGGCCAGGGCGATCAGCTGCGGGACGGCGTCGTCCTCGGAGCCGTAGTGGCCGAGAATCTGGTGCTGCAGGTAACTGAACAGCGTGCCGTTGGCGACGGTCAGCGGTTTGTCGGTCAATCCGACCAGGATCAGCCGTCCCTTGGGTGCGAGGACGGTCAGGGCCTGTTCGCGGACGGCGGCGATGCCGGCGAAGTCGAAGGCGGCGTCCAGTGCCCGGCTGCCGGTGGCGGCCAGGATCTGCTCGCGCAGCTGGGGGTCGGCCGGGTCCAGGGCCAGGTCGGCGCCGAAGTCCAGGGCCCGTCGGCGGGCGGCCGGGACGGGGTCGACGGCAATGATGGGGTAGGCCCCGACCGTGCGCAGCAGTTGGACGGCGTGGGCACCGAGCCCGCCGATGCCCCACACGCCGACGGCCTGGGCCGGCCGGACTCCGGCCGTGGTGGTGATGGCTCCCCAGGGGGTGGAGACCGCGTCCGGGATGATGGCGGCCTGCTCGAAGGGGATCGAGTCGGGCAGGGCGAACAGTGTTCCGATGCCGGCCAGCGCGTACTCGGCCCAGCCGCCGTCGTAGTCGACGCCTCGCGTGAGGAGATGGCCGTCGTCGTGGACTTCGCCCGCCTGCAGCACGACCCGCTGCCCGGCCGTCCAGCTGGTTACGTCCGGTCCGAGCCCGGATATCGTGCCGGCGACCTCGTGGCCGAGGGTGACGGTGTCTCCTTGCAGGTGGGACGGCGTGAGAGTGCCGTCGATCAGGTGGACGTCGGACAGGCATACGCCTGCCGCCTCGACTTTCACCAGTACCTGTCCGGGACCGGGGGTCGGCTTGGGTACGTCCTCGACGGTCAGGGTGTGGGAGGGGGGGTGCAGTCGTGCGGCGCGCATGCGGTCCATGGCGGGTTCGTCCGTTCCGGTAGGTGACCCGCGCGGGCTATCGCAAGTCAACTTGCTTTCCAACGTACGCTTGCCATTGCCCTATCGCAAGAGCACCTGCGTTAGGCTCGTACGGTGACGGATGACGAAGAGGCCCCGCCCCTCCGGCGCCGCGGCGAGCGGATGCGGCAGGCCGTTCTGACTGCCACAGTCGACCTGCTGGCCTCACGAGGTCTGGCCGCGACCACCGTGGCAGCCGTGGCCCGTGCGGCCGGGGTCCACGAGACCTCCGTCTACCGGCGCTGGAAGACCCGCGAGAACCTCATCTTCGACGCGCTGGCCACCCGCTCGGACCAGGCTCTGCCCATACCCGACACGGGTGCCGTGCGCCAGGACCTCACGGAGTTCTTCGCCGCGCTGGCCCGCTTCCTCGCGACGCCGGCAGGCACCGCGCTGCTGCATCTCGGCACGGTCCATGAAGAAGACGCACTCGAAGAAGGACGCCGCTCCTATTGGCGCGCCCGCCTGGAACGTGCGGAAACGCTGGTCCAGCGCGGCATCGACCGGGGCGAACTGGCCGCCGACACCGACCCGCACCTACTGGTCGAGGCCATCACCGGTCCCCTGCTCGCGCGGGTGCTGCTCACCGGCGAACCGCTGGAGGAGACCCTGGTCCCGCGCCTGGTCGACCTGGTCCTGGACGGGACATGCGCCTGACCTGATGGCCAAGGGGAGCTGGAACTCGCGCGCACCGCTCCCGCACCGGCGCGCAATACGGCACCGCAGACCCGCGGCCCCTGCGACGCCGGGACGGATCGTTATGGCTGCTGACCTGTATGACGGGCGCTGTCAGTCGAGTTCGACCTCGAAGTCCCACGTGGCCAGGGGCTTTCCGGCGTTGTTCCAGGTCAGGGTGGAGTGCCCTGCGGTGAAGGTCGCGGCCAGGTGGAGGATCGCGTCATGCCCCGGGGACGCTGTAGCTGATGGTGCGTCAGGAATGAACGGCACGGTGTGGCCGAGTTCGTCGGTGACCGCCAACGCGTCAGCGTTGAGCACCTGATTACCTGCCGTGACATGGAGCACCACGGTGATGCTGCCCTTGGAGGCCGTTGGCACAGCCGCGCCCGGTGATGGGGCGGGCAGGTCGAGCGCGGGTCCGGTCGCGGTGACCTGGCCCTGCTGCGAACCCAGGTCGAGGTGGACGGCGTCGCCCATGGCGACGAGCTGTGCGTGCCCGGCGGAGGCGGTGGGCACGACGGGTGAGGGCGGCGGTGTCGGAATGGGTACCCGTCCAAGATCCTCGCTGGAACCCTTGGAACATCCGGTGCCGCCGATGAGCAGGAGCACCAGAACCGCGACGGCGGCGTGCCGGCGGCCAAGGCCGCGCCCGAGGTGGGCGCGGCCCTGGCTGGTGGAGCGGTCACTCACTTGGCGGCTCCGCGCGGCAGGCTGTCGTGCACGGCATTGGCGCCGGTGAAGTCGGGCTGCACCGCGGCGGGCTGATCCTGCGCCTGCTTGGCGGTGGCCGAGTAGACGCCGTTGCTGCCCATCGCGGCCGGCTGCATGGCCCGGCCGGTCGGGTTGTTGTAGACGTCCGGGCCGAACGGACGAAGGCCCGGGGCGGCGGCGTAGCCGAGGTGGCCGTGGCCGTCGGTACCGCCGCGATTGATCTTGAAGAGGTCCTCCATGCTGCGGAGCCACGAGTAGTGGTTGTACGGCTGGTCGCTCACGGTGCCCGGCTTGATGTAGCGGGAGATCAGCACCGAGCCCGTGATGCCGCCGCCGGGAGTGGTGTCCTGGCCGAACGCCTGGAAGCCGGGCTGGCTGGTGTTCGGGCCGGGCAGTTCGTTGCAGCAGGCGACGATGGACTGCGAGGTGTCGGTGGGGGTGTTCAGCTTCGGGTCGGTGTTGCCGGTGTAGTCGCCGGTTGAGTTGCCGTACAGCTTGTACGGCGGGAACGCCTCGTCGAAGGTGATGTCGATCAGGCCGCCGTCCTGGAAGGCGGGCGAGGCCATGATCTGCGGTATCCACTTCTGCAGGAACAAGTCCGAGGCGTACAGGCCGCCTTGGTGGTTCTTCGGGTCGCCGGAGCCGTTGTCGCCCTTGCAGGTGGAGTCGTGGGCGTCCGAGCAGTTGTCGGGCGTGATCCAGGAGAAGGCGGGCGTGGTCGCCTCGCTCTTGAGGTCCTGGGCCAGGCCGCTGAGCGCCATGTGCCCCGGCTCGGCCGCCCGTCCGTCCAGCGGGACGACCTTCTTGCAGTCGGCGGGATTGTCGACGAGGGAACGGAACCAGGCGGTGGGGTTGTGCTTGGGCACGTACTGATCGGCGGCGGTGGCGCCGCCCGGGTCCGGGACGCCATTGCCGCTCGGGTCGCCGGGAATGCCGCAATGGTACGGGTCCTCACGGCCGGCGGTCTTGCCCATGTCCTGCATGTACGCCTTCCAGCCGAGGTGCTTGGCGTCGAGCTGGTTGAACAGGGTGGACACGGACTTGGGGTACACACAGCCGCTGGACGCGTGAACCTGGCCGTCGGCGGCCGCGGTGCCCGGGGAGACGTCCTTGTACTGCGGACAGTCGTCCTGGTTGTCCGGAGCCGGGGCCTGGCCGCTGACCGCGCTGATGTAGTTGTCGAGGCTGTAGTGCCCGGTGCCGTAGTACTGGCGCAGCAGCTCGCCGTACTGCGGAAGCGTCTTCCACAGATAGCTGTTCTGATTGAGCCCGGTGAACGAAGCCTCGTACGACTTGTTCTCCAGCATGATGGTCCACACATGCTTGATCTTCGGCGGATGGAAGCTGTGCGAGTCGGCGGCTGCCGTCCCCATGCCGCTCCCAGCCATCAGCCCGGCAGCAACCAAGGCCCCTGCAGCCGCAGTCGCCGCTATTCGCGGCCCTCGGCCCATGTCCATCCGGCCGAACCGGAATCCCCTGAGTCTCATGGAACACATGCTGTACGCACGCTCTACGCGCGTACACCCGCACACGAGTAAACCTTGGGTTAACCCCAGCCCGGCACCTGCGAAACGTGGTCCGCCGCGTCTGTGCCGTGGGCTGGGGAGGGCCGGCCCGATGTTGAGAGGAGGGTCCGGTGCAGCCCCGGTGCTGCGGGCGACCAGGCTGCCCTGATGGCCCGCCGGGCCTGGCAGGGCGGAAGGCATCCCCCGAATCCGGGCGGTGGCGTGACCGGCCCCGCTCCCGTCACCACCCGGGTTCGGGGGCACCTGTGGGCCGGCAGCGCGCCTGCACTCAGGTGCGGTCTGTCGCCGCCACGGAGTTGTCGACCGGCAGAACGGGAGCCTGTTCGGCGCGGGGTGGTCTGCTACTGCGGTTGAAGACGGCGATCGAGATCACGATGACCGTGAACCCGATGATCTCCGACATGGTCGGGCGCTGGCCCAGGACAGGCCAGGCGATCAGCCCCGCGGCGATCGGTACACCGTAGAAGTACGACGCCACCCGGTCCGCGCTCTCCGAACGCATCAAGACGAACAGCAAGCTGAGTGCACCGATCGATACGCCGACCGACATCCACAGCTCCGACAGCAGCAGCTGCGGTGTCCAGCGTATGACGCCCCGCTCGAAGATCAGTGCGCCGACGAGCATGACAACGGCCGACGAGCCAGACTGAACGAATCCATTGATCAACAAGTGTGCGCCCGGGTTCTTCATCTGGTAGTAGAACTGTCCGGTGGACAGGCCTACCAGGCCGAGGAAACCAAAGGCGACATTGGTCGGGGTGAGCCCGGATGACGACTCCAGACCCCGGTACACCGTGATGGCGACGCCGGCCAGCCCGCCGATCAGGGCCAGCACTGACAGCAGCCGGATCTTTCTCGCGGTCACGACGGAGACCATCAGCCATACCAGAATTGGCTGCAGCGCGATGATCAGTGCCGAGACAGCGGGGGTCATGCCGTGGTAGAGCGCGTAGAACACCCCGACGGAGAACACACCCTGCAGCAGGATGCCGCTGAGAATGAGGTGGCCATAGCCCGAGCGTGGCCAGCTGACCCTGAAGCACATGATGAGGGCGAACAAGACAACTGCGGTCGCGCCGAACCGGATGGCCAGGAAGTAGAAAGGCTCCGCATAGGGCCAAGGTCAAGCAAGCAGTTTAGGGGACATACGATTCGCTCGTACACCCCTCTCATGCCGTCGATTTGGAGGCGGTAATTCCCGAGGTGACGGGATCGACCACGCAAGTCTTCAAACAGCACGCCCGGGCCGGCGCCTGGATGGAATAACGATTCGCCACCAGGGTGGCGACCAACAACCTAGGGGGCAGAACATGAAGGTGACGATTTCGCCGCGTTTCTCCGAAGTCGACGTGCTCGGCCATGTCACCAATTCTGCAGTGCCGGTCTGGTTCGAGCACGGCAGGTTGCCAATTTTCCGACTGTTCAGTAAAGAACCAAATATGCGCGACCTCGCGCTTATCCTGCGCCGGTACGAAATCGACTTCACCCGACAGATCTTCGCATCCGTCGACGTCATCATCGAGACGAAGGTGACGAAGATCGGCAACACTTCGATCACCATCGAGCAGATCGCCACACAGAATGGCACTGAAGTCGCCAGTGGCACGTGCATCATGGTCCACTTCGACTACGAAAGGGAAACGACCACCAGCATCCCGGACCACCTACGATCCGAATTGAGCGCGCTGTAGCGTCAGAACTAATTACCGGCCGAGATTGGACTATTGCCATGACTGTTTCACGCAACCTGTTAGTTGACCTTGACTCGCCAGAATTCCTTGACAATTTCCAACGCGGCATCGACGAGTTCGACAGTGCCGGACTGCCGCAGGAGCCGCTCTCCCGGGAAAACCTGCGGAAGTTGGTCGACCTGGGCATCTACCTACCGGCCATCCCCCGCGAGTACGGCGGCCGGGAAAGCCACCAGGAGATGTGCGAAGTCATTGAGATCATGTCCGAGCGCAATCTGCCAATGGGCATGTACACGATGATCGTGACGGTCCTCTTCCTCCGCAACGTGATGGCCAGCGGTGATGACAGGCTGAAGAAAGAGGTCTTCGACGACTTCGTCAATAACCCCGTCATCGGCGGTCTGGCCTTCACCGAACCGAGCAGTGGTTCGAACCTCGCGCGCATGCAGACCACGTACCACGACGACGGTGGCGAGTATCGGATCACCGGAACCAAGCACTGGCAGGCGTTCAGTGAGCAGGCAGACTGGTGGATCATCTGCGCCAAGCATCCCGAACGCAAGGAGTTCGCCTACTTCGCCCACAAGCGATCAGACGGCGGATTCGTGACCACCGAGGTCTACGACAGCCTGGGGCTGAAGAACCTCGGATACGGACTGAACACCTTGGACCTGCGCGTCCCTCGCCACTACAGGCTCACCAAGACCAGGGAGAGCCTGGGCGACGCCGCCGAGATCCTGTGCGCGTCCCGGTTCAGCAAAGCCGCCATGTCGAGCGGTTTCCTGCGCCGGTTGCACACTGAGGCCCTGCGCCATGTCAGCACGAGGCAGATCGGTGACATCACACTGCACGACATCGACTACGTGCGGTACAAGGTCAATCGCATCAAGCAGAACTACGTCGTGTGCAACGCGCTGTACCGGCAGCTGATGCTGGCGGAGAACTATTACGCGGACCTCGAAAACAGCATGTTCGCCTCACTGGCGACCAAGGTGCTGGCTTCCGAACTCATGCTGGAATCGGCTATCGACTACCAGCAACTGTGCGGCGGCGAAGGATATCGGATGGGCGCGCCGGACAACATCGCCGCCCACGCCCTGCTCGACGCGCGCGTCTACACCATTTTCGACGGAACGAATGACCTGCTGTGCCAGCATCTGGCCAATCTGTTCCTGCGCCACTTCCAGCAGTCCGGACTCCGATCTCCGCTGGAGTTCATCGGCCAGTTCGCATATCTGGAAGATGCGTTCCTCCACCTCACCGACATCAATCTCAGCTACCTCGCCGACGCGCCGTCCCAGGACAAGATCGTGATCCTGGGGCGCATCCTATCCAGAATGTACGGAATCAGCGCGCTGCAGAAGTCGTCCCAATCGGCCGCGCCCAGCGCGCGGCTCGCCGTGGACGACGCCGACTACCCGAAGGCGATCGCGGTGCTGAAGAACGAGATCGTCGGCCTGGTCAACGAGTACGAGCTGGCCGGCAGACTCGCCGAGACCCAGGCGGTGCCGGGCGTGATTCGTCCGCGCGCCGCCATGACCTCCGTCGACTCCAAGGCTGGAATGCGCTAGTGGCCGGCGAGAACAAGAATCTCAAGGTTTCGCTCATCGCGTTGGTGTTCGTCATCATCTACGGATCGGGTTTTGTGGGCGGTCGAAAGGGTGAGCAGTGGTTTCTGCCTTCTCGAAGGGAAGTCTTTCGCTGGCATGTGAATCTTGCATCAGGTTCATGACCATTGGAAAGTGCCGGCAGGGTTTGGCCTAAAACCGAGTGATTCGGCCGCGCTCTTGGGAGTACTTTAATTGCATATGACAGCTAAGCCCGACCTCAAGTAACCCTCAAATTGGCTTGAACTGTGCGACGCCGACGGCTGCCCCTCCATCCCGCGTCGCGCTTCCTCTGGAAGCCGAAGCAGCCCGGCCCGCAGCGCCAAGGGCGTTCCTCCGGCACGGCGGCGCTCTCCAGGACGCCGCGGCCAGTTGGACGTCCACCGCAACACGCTGCGGAACCGCCTTCAGCGCGTCCAACAGGCCCTGGAGCACGACGTGGACCAGGATCTTGCAGCACCGCACGCCCCGCCACCCGCACTTTCACCCCAGCCGCAGCGGCCGACCCCGCCTCGGAACGGTCCTGGTCGGTCGGCCGGAGCTGCGGCATCGCGCCTCAATAGCGGGCGCGGGGAACTGCGCGACCAGCCACGACGGGCCCTGGCTGACGCACCGCACTCTTTTCACGGAGCGCTTAGCCGGCCTGACCGGTCGGCATGATGGTGACCTGCTGCAGGTTGGCCCGCGGTGGCAGGCTCGCCAGGAAACCGATGGTCTGGGCGATGTCCTGCGGCGTGAGCCACTCCATCGTCTCCTTGGAGCCTTCGAGCCACTGAAGCGCGCCCTCGTCAGTGACATGGCTCTGCAGCTCGGTACCGACGATGCCGGGCTCGATCGCCGCCACGCGCACCTTCTTCGCCCCCAGTTCGGCACGCAGGTGCCGGGACAGGTGGGTGACGTACGCCTTGGTCGCGGAGTAGACGGCGAAGTTCGGGAAGATGTTCTGCGCCGCGATCGACGAGGTGTTGATCAGGTCGGCCACACCGCGCTCGGCGGCGGCCCGCACCAGCTGCGGGGTGAACGCGGCGATGGTGTTCATCAGGCCGCTGACGTTGAGGTCGATCTGGCGCTGCCACTGGTCGGTGGCCAGTTCCTCGACGGGAGCGGGAAGCATGACGCCCGCGTTGTTGAACAGCAGGTCGGCGCCGCCCAGTTCGGCCGTGACCCGGTCAGCGGCCGCCTGGAGCGCCGCCTTGTCGGTCACGTCGACGGCCAGAGCGAGCGCCTGGCCGCCGTTCTTCTTGATCCGGGTGACCAGCTCGTCGAGGCGCTCCGCGCGCCGGGCCAGGACGACGACGCGGGCGCCCAGTTCGGCCAGGTGCTCGGCGGAGGCCTCTCCGATGCCGCTGGAGGCGCCGGTGACGACCGCGACGCGGCCGGTGAGGGGACGGGCAGAAGACTGCGTGGCCATGGTGCACACCTTTCAAGGTGAGGAGTGAGGGGGCGAAGTGGTGACGGCCGGATTGCCGCCGTGCCCCTGATCCAGAACACCACCCCTAACGCCTTCGCAGGCCGCCGAAGTGGGCCCTGACCAGGCAGGTATTCGTGAGACAGGTACCCGCAGGGCCACCCAGGAGCGGGCTCGCCCGCCCCGCATGACCACAATGGAGACATGGACCGCAGCCGTGAGATCGCCGACTTCCTCCGCACCCGGCGTGCCGGACTCACCCCGGACAAGGCCGGTTTGCCGGACGACGGGCGCGCCCGCCGCGTCCCCGGGCTGCGCCGCGACGAGGTGGCCCGCCTCGCCGGGGTCAGCACCGAGTACTACACCCGCCTCGAACAGGGCCGCGTCGGCAACCCCTCTCCCGAGGTCCTCGAAGCCCTCGCCCGCGCCCTGCACCTGGACGACTCCGAGCGCGAGCACCTGACCGACCTGCTGGCCCGCCCCACGGCCACGCGCCGCGGCCCGACCAGCCCCCAGCGCGTACGCCCCGGTCTGCATCTGATGCTGCAGACCCTCGACCACGTGCCCGCCTTCATCCTCGGCCGCCGCACCGACGTCCTGGCCACCAACCACCTCGCCCGCGAGGTCCTCACCGACTTCGACGCCCTCCCCGCACCCCGCCGCAACCTGGCCCGCTACTACCTCCTGGACCCCCAGGCCCGCGAACGCGTCCTCGACTGGGACCGGATCGCCGCGGAAACCGTCGCCGTCCTCCGCCTGGAAGCCGGACGCTACCCCGACGACAGGCAGCTCGCCGAACTCGTCGGCGAACTCACCCTGAAATCACCGGAGTTCTCCACCTGGTGGCACGACCACCGCGTGCTGCGCCGCACCCACGGCGCCAAGGGCTACCACCACCCCGTGGTCGGCGACCTCCACTTCTCCTACGAGTCCTTCCAGGTGCCCGGCGACAACGAGCAGACCCTGTGCGTCTACAACGTCGAACCGGGCTCCGAAACCGCTCGCTCCCTCCCACTGCTCGTCAGCTGGACGACACCGCAGCCGCGCACACTCTCCTCGTCCGAGGCCACTCCTCCCCCTGGACCGACGTCGTAGGTGAGCAGGGGAGTGGAGCGCTGCGCCGTCAGCCAAGCGCTCCGCGGGAAGTGCTGGGCGACTTTGCCGAGGCGTGCAGCAGCAGGTCGCGCAGTGCCGTGGCGGTGTCCGACGACTCGATGGGCGTGAGGACGACCTGGTCGGCGGTGGTCGAAGGGCCAGTGAGGGGAATGATGCGCAGGCCGGGTGGCTGGTGGTCGAGTGCGGATTCGACGGTGATGCCGATGCCCGTTCCCGCGGCGACATGAGCGGCGATGGCGTGCACGCTGTCGGCGGTTCTGATGATGCGCAGGTCGGCTCCGCCGATGTGGAAGGCGGACAGGAGGCGGTCGCAGAGACCGCTGTTGATCTGGTGGGGCCAGGTGAGCAGGCCGGTGGTGGACAGTTCGGACGCGCTCAGCTCGGCGTGCGCGGCGAGGGGGTGGGTCGCCGGTACGAGCGCCACGAACCTCTCGGTGGACAGCACCCTCGCGCGTACGCCGGTGACGTCGCCGGTCGCCCAGCCGATGCCCAGGCCGATCGTCTCCGCCCGCAGGGCGGTGAGCTGGGCTGTGGTGGGCATGGCCTCCGGCACGATCGTCACGTCGGGGAAACGGTCGCGCAGTTGCGGCAGGCAGCGCAGCAGCAGCTGTTGGCCGGTGTATTCGGCGTGCGCGACGACGAGGGTGGTGCGGGTCCGGTCGCCGGCGACCAGGGAGCGTCCGCGCTCCTTGAAGTGGCGCAGCTGGGCCAGGGTGGCGTGGGCGTCGGGCAGCAGCGCTTCGCCGAGACCGGTCAGTGACACCCGGCGGCTGGTGCGGTGGAACAGCCGCCCGCCCAGGGTGCTCTCAAGCCGCCTGACGGCGTCGCTGACGGTGGGCTGCCCCCGGTGCAGGCGCGCGGCGGCGCGGCCGAAGTGGAGCTCTTCGGCGACCGCGACGAATGCTTCCAGTTCCATCCTGTCCATGGGGCCAGGCTAACGCGATCGATCGGTGTGACCGATCGCTGCGCGGCGAAGTTCGGCGTTGATGCTGTGCCGTACGCAGGTTGTGATGGGTGGGCAAGCAGGGATTTCCCCACGACCGGAAGTAGTGAAGAAGCATGACAGCCAATGACGTTGACCATGAGCACGATGCGCCGATGGTCACGGTGACGGTGGTCTACCACTCGGTGCACGGGCACACCCGGGTCCTGGCCGAGCACCTCGCCGACGGGGCGCGGCTGGTGCCGGGCGCCCGGGTGCATCTCGTCGAGATCCGGCCCGAGGACGTCATCGCGGGCCGTTGGCACGATGCGCAGGTGCTGGCGCTGCTGGAGCGCTCCGATGCGATCGTCTTCGGCTGCCCGACGTTGATGGGCAGCGTGTCGGCGGTGTTCAAGGCGTTCATGGAGGCGGCGTTCACGCCGTTCATCACGCAGGCGTGGAAGGACAAGCTGGCCGGGGCGTTCACCATGTCCGCCTCGCAGAGCGGCGACAAGCTGGCGGTCCTGGAGCAACTGGCGGTCTTCGGTGCGCAGATGGGCATGCAGTGGATCGGGGTGGGAGACATGCCGGGCAACAACTGGAGCGGTGGCGCCCGCGACGATGTGAACCGGCTGGGCTCGTGGCTGGGCCTGATGAGCCAGAGTCACGCCGACCAGGGGCCGGAGCATGCCGGATCGCGCGGCGACCGGATCACCGCGGAGCGGTACGGCGAGCGGATCGCCCGGCTGACTCAGCGCTGGGTCAACGCCGTGCCGTACGACACCTCCCGGATGACCGAACACGAGGCCCGCGCCCTGTCGGCCTCCCTCAGGGAGACGAACGACGCACCGGCAGTGCTGACCGGCGCGCAGTCCCTCAAGGCCGGGCTGTGAGGCCTGCCCATGCCCTGAGCGCGTCCGCCGGATTCGTCGGCCGAGCGCGGAGGCTCACGGCGCACCAACCGCCGTGCCGGTCACAGGAGAACCTCTAGCGGCCCTTGCCCACCGCGAGATCCGTCCCGGAGACCGTCGCCACGATGCCGTTCTTCTCCACGCGTACACCGCGCAGTCGCAGGTCCTGTGCCTCCTTGGGCAGCGTGAACGAGAAGGACAGGCGGTCGGACAGCTCCGGGGGGCGCATGGCGAGCAGGCCGGTGATCAGTTTCGGGTCGATGCCGATTTTCGACAACAGCCAGGGGTGGTCCGCCACGACGTCCACGAGGTTGACGCGCATCAGCTGCTCGACGAACCGGGGCGTGCCCACCAGCTGGTGGAGCTTCTCGTCGTTCCGCAGGGCCAACTCGACGTCCTTGTCCGGCACTCCGAGCCGCTTCACCACAGCGGGGAGGGAAAGCAGCGCCTTCACGCGCGCCGTGTCCCGGCTGATGAGCTCGGCGGTCTCGCGGTGCAGCGTCAGGCCCCTGTCCCGGCCCGGCCGGTAGGTGGCGATGCCGGGCATGTCGAGGCTCATCCCGTCGATGTCCGTGGACAGACCGCGGCTGCCGTCGAGCCGCAACTGGGCCTCCGCGCTGACGCGCAGTTCCTGCCCGGCGATGGTCAGCTTGCCGTCCGCGCCGACCGCGTTGTCGCTCCGGCGGCTGAACTTGACCTGGGAGGCGGCGAGTTCACGGTTCATGTCGTCGAAGGAGAGCGTGATCTCTCCGTCCAGATTGCCGATGACCGCGCTTCGTATGTCGCTCGGCAGGTCGCCCGTCAACTCGATGTCGTGCGCGCTGGCCCGCACCTTCGCGAGGGACACGCGATCTGCGGGCACGTGCGGCACGGTGACGTCCACGCGCCGCAGGCGCTTGTCCAGGACCTGGGTGAGGAAGGGGAACCCGTGGATGTCCACCTGGGGTGCGGCCGCCAGGTGGAGGTCGTCCTGGAGCGCCTGCTGCGCCTTCTTCTCCGCGTACATCGCCGCGTACCGGTCCGCGAGGACCAGGAACCCCGCGGTCACGACCAGGGCGGACAGCAGCTTGGCCACGCGGGGCAGGGCGGCGAACGGGCTCCTGCGGCGTCGGCGACCGCGCCTGGAGCGGTGGCCGTTCGCCACGCGCCGGCGGTCGGGCGGGGACGAGAAGAAGTCCTCGTCGAGCTCGGCGCCCATGGGGACGAGGTGGGGGTCGGCGGGCCCGGGGGAGGCCGGTGGCCCCGGCGGTACTGCTCCCGGTATCTCCGGAGGTACGGAGCCGGGGTCGGCCCAGGAGCCGTCGGCCGGGTGGGGGTCGGGCTCGGGGTCTGCCAGGGCCGCCAGTTCGTCATAGGGGTTGCGGTAACGAGGGTGCATGCGTATGGGGGTTCGCATCACCTCATCCCACCACACATGATCCACTCGTACGCAACCGCTACCGGCGGTACGTCCGAAATGGCGCGGACCTCGACGCCCGCGCGCACCCCCGCACAGCGCGCAGGTGTGGCGAACAACACGTCAGTCGGGGCCATCCGGAACGCCCCGGCCTTCTCCAGGAGGTCGAGGTTCTCGTCGGGGAGCCAACGCCGTTTCTCGGCATCAAGGCCGTTTTCCCGGAATTTGCCTGCACGAGGGATTGCGTCGGCCGATATCGGGTCTGCCTATGTCCCGGCGGACACCGATAAGCATTCGGAAGCGGTTGCAATCCTCGCCGGGCGGATTCCGGCGACGGTCATCGGCCGGTAACCTCGGAACCCTCATCTTCAACGAACTCTCGGCTCACCCCGGATGGGGATGCTCCGGGGGATCAGACGCCTTCGGGTACCGGCTCGACCCGCTCGGGCAGATACTCCCGACCCCAGGCGCCAAGTGGACGGAGAGCGACGTTGAGCGCGGCGCCGCGCGGTGTCAGGGAGTACTCCACACGCACCGGCGGCTCTCCGTACGACTCGCGGTGGACGATGCCGTCCGCTTCCAGCTCCCGAAGGTGCTGGAACAGCACCTTCTCGCTGACGCCCGGGATGAGTCGCCGCAACTCACCGAAGCGACGGTCCTGTTCGGCGAGCGCCCACAGGATGACGACCTTCCACTTGCCGCTGATCACTTCCACTGCGGCATCCAGCCCGCAATGTGTAGGCCTGACTCTGACGCTCATGATCCCACCCCGCTGGCTGACGGTTCACGCTCCCAAGCCCACGCGCACTGCGTGCGCGCCGGTAACCCCAGGGTAAATGCAAGGGCGTTGACGGGGCAGGTGATGCGCACAGGGGGGGCTGATTCCACGGCCAGGGGAGTCGGTGCAGCCACCCGGAACGGCGCCTGCGAGGGGACTCGGCGGGCGACCGGGCAGGGGAGAAGCAGCCGTCGCCCATCGGTCAGTAATTCACTGGCAATCAATATCTCTTGGTGTCCTTGCTTAGCGCCGGATTACCTTTCGATTCCAGGACCGCGCCCGGGCACGCACTTTGCGGTAAGTGCTTGAGCGGCCCCAGGCGCCGGTATAGCCTGCAAACGCGTACTTAACGAGGGGGCCAGCGGGGGCTGTTGTCGCGCCTCCCGTATGTGATGCGACCCGTGAGAAATCCTAGAAGGAGCGTGATTGTGATGGCCGATGAAAATCGTGCGCCCGTTTCAGTTATAGGTCTGGGCATGATGGGTGCCGCGCTCGCCGGTGCGTATCTGAAGGCCGGTCACCGGACGACCGTGTGGAACCGTTCGGCCGACAAGGCGGACGCTCTCGTCGAGCAGGGCGCCACGCGGGCCGGATCCATCGCGGAAGCCGTTGCCGCGAGCGACATCCTGGTCGTGTGTGTCGTCGACTACGACGCCCTGTACGCGATCCTGGAGCCGGTCAAGGAGTCGTTGTCGGGCAAGGTGCTGGTGAACCTCACCTCCGGCCTCCCCGAGGACGCGCGCGGCGCGGCCAAGTGGGCCGAGAAGCTCGGTGCCGAGTATCTGGACGGCTACATCATGACGGTCCCGCCGGCCGTCGGCCTGCCGCAGACGCTGCTGTTCTACGGCGGCTCCCGGGCGACCTTCGAGGCCCACGAGTCGACGCTGAAGGTGCTTGGCGGCAACAGCGTGTTCCTCGGTCCGGACGCGGGTACCGCCGCCCTCTACGACCTGGGTCTGCTGGGCATCCTGTGGGCGAGCCTCACGAGCGCGCTGCACGCCTACGCTCTGGTCGGCAGCGAGAACATTCCCGCCGCGGCACTTGCACCGTACGCGGAGGCCTGGATCACACATGTGGTGCTGCCGAGCATCAAGGGTGCCGCGCAGGCGGTCGACGCGGGTGAGTACGCCACGACCATCTCTACGGCCGCGCTGAACGCGGTGGGTCTGAAGAAGATGGTGGAGGCCAGCAGGGCACAGGGTATCCGGCCGGATCTGATGGTCCCGATCCAGAAGTTCCTGGACAAGCGGGTGGCCGACGGTCACGGCGCCGAGGCCCTGGCCGGCATGTTCGAGGTCATCAAGAACCCCGAGTAGCGGCCGCGGCCGGCGGGTTGGGCGGTGCGGCGCCGGAAAACCATGTGCCCCGCGCCTGACTCGCTCCCTACACTCGCCATGCGACGCGCTGCCGACCAACGAGCACCGCGCGCTCCATGTCTGCGAAGAGAGTAGAAGAGAAGGGGAGTTGGGCCATGTGCACGCACCGCACCGCGGCTCCCACTTCCCCGTCCCGGTACGACGTGATTCCGGTGTCTCGTAGCGCGCGGTGCCGGCTGCGCGGCCGGCACCGTATGCCCGTGACGCACTTGTAGGTCCTCCAGCTCTCGTTCCCTTCCGCTCGTTCCATCCGGAAGGCACCGGCGGCGTGCGGAGAAGACGGATCCCTCGCGACGGATCCCTCGCGTCCGGGAATTGCGCTGCCCTTCTTCTCAGTACTGGAAAGGCCTCGGGCCATGCGCACCAACAGGCGACCTCTCGCCGTCACTTCACCCACCGCCGTCCGCAACCTCGGCATCCTCGCCCACGTGGACGCCGGCAAGACCACGCTCACCGAACGGATCCTGTTCGCGACCGGCGCCGTGCACAAGCGGGGCGAGGTCCACGACGGTACGACCGTCACCGACTTCGACGCCCAGGAACGCGACCGCGGCATCACCATCTTCGCCGCGGCCGTGAGCTGCTCCTGGAGCGGACACCGGATCAACCTGATCGACACGCCGGGCCACGTCGACTTCTCCGACGAGGTCGAGCGCTCCCTGCGGGTACTGGACGGGGCGGTCGCCGTATTCGACGCGGTCGCCGGAGTGGAGCCGCAGAGCGAATCGGTGTGGCGGCAGGCCGACCGGCACGGGGTGCCGCGGATCGCGTTCGTCAACAAACTGGACCGGGCGGGAGCCGACCTCGACACGGCGGTCGCCTCGATCCGGGAGCGGCTGGGCGCGGTGCCGCTCGCGGTGCAACTGCCCGTCGGACGGGAGGAGGGCTTCACCGGGGTCGTGGACCTGCTGCGGATGCGCGCGCTGCTCTGGCACGCCGACTCCGACACCTATCAGACGGGGCCGGTGCCCGAGGCGCTGCGGGAGGAGGCGGAACGGCGTCGCCGGGTGCTTGAGGAGACGGTGGCGGAGCTTCATCCGGACGCGTTGGAGGAGTTCTGCGCGACATCGGCACTGACCGAGCAGACCCTGGTCCGCGCCTTGCGGGAGCTGACCCTGAGCGGGGATGCCGTGGTCGTGCTGTGCGGCTCGGCGTATCGCAACCGGGGCATCGAGCCGCTCCTGGACGCGGTGGTGGCGTACCTGCCGTCGCCCGCCGACATGCCGCCGGTGCGCGGGACCGGGGACGGCGCAGACCAGGAGCGCGCCCCCGATCCGGCGGCGCCGTTCGCCGCTCTGGCCTTCAAGGTGACGGTCACTGCGAGCGGGCGCCTCACCTATCTGCGGGTCTACTCGGGCACGCTCCGCAAGGGCGAATCCGTACGGGATGCGGCAACGGGCCGTACCGAGCGGGTCGGCCGGATTCTGCGGGTGCAGGCCGATCGCCACGAGGAACGGGAGGAGGCGGTGGCGGGGGACATCGTCGCCGTGGTCGGTCTGAAGGGCGCCCGCGCCGGTACGACGCTGTGCGCGCCGGCGGCGCCCGTGGTCCTCGAACCGCCGTCGGTGGCCGAACCGGTGGTGTCGGTGGCGGTCGAGGCCCGCCGCAGTACCGACACCGGCCGGCTCTCGGCGGCGCTGGCACGGCTTGTCGAGGAGGACCCCTCGCTGGTCGTGCGGTCCGACACGGAAACCGGTCAGACCGTGCTGTCGGGGATGGGCGAGCTCCATCTGGAGGTCGCGGCGGAGAAGATCCGCCGCGCTCACGGGGTGGAGGTCGTCGTCGGCCGGCCGCAGGTCTCCTACCGGGAGACCGTCGTACGCGGGGTGACCGGCCTGGTCCATCGGCACGTCAAACAGGACGGTGGCGCAGGGCAGTTCGCGCATGTCGTCCTCGACGTCGAGCCGCTGGAGGGAATGGGGTTCGAGTTCCGCTCGACGGTCGTCGGCGGCCATGTGCCCCAGGAGTACGTGCGGGCCGTGGAGGCAGGGTGCCGCGACGCGCTGACCGAGGGCCCGCTCGGCGGTTTCCCGGTGACCGGGTTGCGCGTCACGCTGACCGACGGGGCGACCCACTCCAAGGACTCCTCGGAGCTGGCGTTCCGCGCGGCGGGCCGGTTCGCGCTCCGCGAGGGGCTGCGGGCGAGCACGATGGCACTGCTCGAACCGGTCGTCGAGGTCACGGCGACCGTACCGGAGGAGGGAGTTGGTGGTGTTCTGGGTGATCTCGCGGCGCGACGCGGCCGGGTCTCGGGGTCCACGGCGCAAGCCGGGACCGCAGTGATCACGGCGGCGGTTCCGCTGGCCGAGCTGTTCGGGTACGCGTCCCGGCTGCGCGGCCGGACGCAGGGCCGGGGCACCTTCACCACCCGACCGGCGCCCCTCGCACCGGTACCGCCCTCCGTCGCCGACACCCTGCTGACCCGGTAGCCCCCGGGCCCGCCGCCCACCGGCACCTGCCCCGCCCCGGCCCGCCCGGGGCGGGGCAGCACCGTGCGCCGACGGCTCCCTCGCTCGGTCCCAAGTTCCCTTGAATCAGGGCGAGTTCAGGGACTGCCAGTCCTTCCACCGTTCGCTGAACGTGCCGATGGCCACTGCGTAGGAGTGGCGGCGGATGATTGACTACCCAGCATGGACATAGCGCGAGCGCTCCCCGTCTGCACGGACGCGTTGACGAGCTGTTCCGACCGGTACCCGCTCGTCTGCACGGACGTGTTGACGAGCTGTTCCGGCCGGCATGCGCTCGGCCGACGGGACGGCCTGTCATGAGCGCGGGCGGAGGGCCGGCGGAGCCGGGCCCCGTCACGACGTCCTGGGACGCGCCCCCGTTCGACCCCGAACTGGGCGCGGCGCTCAGGGCTTTGGGGGACGGGGCGAGGGAGCCGTTCACGCCGGAGAACCTCGCGGCCCGGCAGCGGCGGGACGCCGCGACGCGGCCCAGACCGACGGTCCGGGACCTTCGCGCCGACGGCCGCTTCGAGGTGGCGGAGCTACGTGTGCCAGGAGCGTCCGGCGGACAGGACGTCACGCTCGTGAGCGCACGGCCCGCCGGGATCACCGGGCCCCTGCCGCTGCTGTACTACCTGCACGGCGGCGGCATGATCATGGGGAATGCCTGGTCCGTGCTTCCGCAAGTGCTCCGCGAATGGGCCCTTCCGCTGGAGCTGGCCGTCGTCTCCGTCGAGTACCCGCTGGCACCGCGGGCGCGCTACCCCGCACCGCTGGAGGCCTGCTACGCCGGATTCGTCTGGGCGGCCGGGCACGCGGCCGAACTCGGCATCGACCCGGACCGCATCGTCGTCGGAGGGAAGAGCGCCGGTGGCGGACTCGCCGCCGCGCTCGCCCTGCTCACCCGTGACC
Source organism: Streptomyces sp. NPDC050485 (assembly GCF_044458185.1). Classification (NCBI taxonomy): domain Bacteria; kingdom Bacillati; phylum Actinomycetota; class Actinomycetes; order Kitasatosporales; family Streptomycetaceae; genus Streptomyces; species Streptomyces sp. NPDC050485. Next base: position 34,664 of record NZ_JBITHR010000028.1, read on the forward strand.
GGGGCGGCCCCGCGCCGATCGGGCAACTGCTCCTGTGCCCGATGCTCGACGACCGCGACGACACCTTCTCCAGCCACCAGATGGCCGGCATCGACCTGTGGGACCGCACCTCCAACACCACAGCGTGGCAGGCGCTGTTGGGCGACCGGTACGGCGGCGAGGACATCCCGCCCTACGCGGCTCCCGCCCGTGCCACGGATCTGTCCCGGCTGCCCCCGGCCTACATCGAGGTCGGGTCGGCCGAGACCTTCCGGGACGAGGACGTGGCCTACGCCAACGCCATCTGGCAGGCCGGTGGCCAGGCCGAACTGCACGTGTGGCCCGGCGCCTTCCACGGCTTCGACTCCTTCGCGCCCCGGGCGGCCCTCACCCAGGACGCCCGCGATGCCCGCACCCGCTGGCTGCGGCGCCTCCTCACCCAGGCGGGCGCGGGGTGCCATCAGCCGGCACCGCGTCGAAAGGCCGCGCGGTAGTCCCTCGGGCGCCGGCCGGTGTGCTTGGCGAAGAGGGCGGCGAACGTGCTGGGGTCCCGGTAGCCGACCGCGGCGGAGATGTCCGCGACGGTCCGGTCCGTGGTCTCCAGGAGATGGCGGGCGCGACGGACGCGCGACGACTGCAAGTACTCCAGCGGACTGCGGCCGGTCTCGTCCGCGAAGCGCCGCAGCAGCGTCCGCGTGCTGACATGGAACGTGTCCGACAGCGCGGCGAGGTCGTATCGCGCGGCAAGGTGCTGGTCGAGCCGTCGCATGACCTGGTGGGAGAAGGCGTTTCCGGGCCGGGGGAGCAGGCCGGCGTCGACGTACGGCGTCTGGGACGAGCGCGCGTCGTCGACGAGTGCCACCCGCGCGGTGGCCCGCGCCACACCGGCACCGCTGTGTTCGCGGATCAGTTCCAGCGCGAAGTCGTACATGGCGCTGAACGCCGCCGTCGTCGTCACCCCGGTGTCGGTGACGACCAGACGCTCGGGCCGGACCTCGGCCTGCGGACAGCGCCGGGCCAGTTCGTCCGCGTGGAGCCAGGCCGTCGTAGCTCGGCGCCGGTTCAGGAGTCCGGCCTCGGCGAGCAGGAACGCGCCGACACAGATCGAGACGACGGCACTTCCCGTCGCCGCGTGCGAGCGGATCGCGGTGACTTCCGGGGCGAGGGACGCGAGCTTCGCCGCCACATCGAGGCCCGGCACGAGTTCGAAGCCGGGCACGACCAGGACGTCGACCTCGCGCAGTGGGCAGACGGCCAACGCCGCACCACCCGAGGCGGCAACGCGACGCCGGGGCGACACGATCGTCACCTCGTATCCGGCGTGGTCCGGGCCGGCGATGTGCGTGGCCATCGTCAAGAGATCGGGCACGCCGAACACTTCGGACGCGAAGCAGCCCGGATACGCCAGGACACCCACCCGCAGCGCGCTCATGCTCGCCTCCTCACCACCACCGGCCGATGGCGAGATTACCCGCGAACATGGCGACCTGGCCCCTCACCCGGTGCGGGGGCATCGGTCCACGCTGTCACCATGAGTACTGACGACGGACGCCTGGACGACGCGATCACGGACTTCTCCCGCCGACTCGTGGACGTGGACGGCGTGGTGAAGACGGTGTACGCGGCGGGTTCCGGACCGGCCGTCGTGCTGATGCCGGAGATGCCCGGCATCAGCCCCGACGTCCTCCGGCTGGCGCGGTGGATCCGGGACGCGGGCTTCACCGTCCAGGTGCCCTCGCTCTTCGGGACCGACGGTGCCTGGCCCACGGTCGAGGGCGGTACCGAGGTCGTCCGCCGCGCGTGCGTGAGTGCCGAGTTCCGTGCGTTCGCCGGCGGCGGCACCAGCCCCGTCACGGCGTGGCTGCGCGGGCTCGCGCGCCAAGCCCATGCCGAATGCGGCGGCCCTGGAGTGGGCGCGATCGGACTGTGCTTCACCGGCAACTTCGCTCTCACCATGGCGCTTGAACCAGCGGTCGTCGCACCCGTGCTCAACCACCCGTCGCTGCCGCTGGACGACCCGGCCGGAATCGAGATCAGCGACGGGGACGCGCGCGCGGTCCGGGACCGCGTCGCGCGCGACGGACTGAAGGTTCTCGCCTACCGCTTCGAAGGCGACCGCTGGTGCACGGCCCGCCGATTCGCCGCCTATCAGGCACTCCTCGGTGCTGCCTTCGACGGCCGTGTCCTTCCGGACAGTTCGGCGAACACCAGCCCGCCACCGTTCTTCCGCGACGTGGTCGAGTCGCCCCACAGCGTCGTCACCGCTCACCTCGTCGACGAGGCCGGACATCCCACGCTGAAGGCCAGGGACGAGATCCTCGCCTTTCTGACCGACCGATTGAGCCCTTCCGGACGCTCCGGGACGCCGTACGCCTGACCGGTGCGACCCACTGCCACGAAGCCGATCAGCCTGGCTGGGTCCCGGCGCCGCTCGTCGCCGGGCTCGCCGTCGCGGTCAGCGTGGCGAGCGCCCGCGTCGCGGACTCGGCGAGCAGCTCCCGTCCTTCGCCGGGCGGCAGCGCGTCCAGCGCTTCGACCGCCGAGCGCGCATGACTGTCCGCCAGCGCGAGCGCCTCGTCGATCGCCCCCGACGTACGCAGAATCGCGGTCATGGCGGCCAGCGCCTGCGCCGGATCGCCAGGACCGCCGAGGCACGACTCGATGTCGCGGCGGGTGGGCCCGCAGGCGTCGCGATGCGCGAGGATGACCGGCAGCACGAGCCGCCCGTTCCTGATGTCGCTCGTCGGCGCCTTGCCCGTGCGGTCCGCGTCGCCGGTGTAGGCGAGCAGATCGTCGTGGACCTGGAAGGCGATGCCCAGATGGTCCGCGTACGCGACCAGCGCGGCGAGCTCGCCCGGACCGCCCCCGCCCAGAATGCCTCCCACCTCGCAGGCCGCCCGGAACAGCGCCGCCGTCTTCAGGCGGATCATCTCCAGATACGGGCCGACCTCGAACACCCGGCCCCCGGTGAGCTGCGACTCCAGGCTCTGGCCCCGGCACAGATCCATCCCGGCCCGCGCGATCGCGGCCACCGCCGTCACCACGCGGTCGGCGGGCACACCCCGGTCGCGGCACTCCGCCAGACACGCGAAGAGCTGGAAGAACAGCAGGTCACCAGCGACGATGGCTTCGTTGACGCCGTACTTGCGATGGGCGGCGGGGCGGCCGCGGCGCACCGTGTCCGCGTCGATGATGTCGTCGTGGATCAGGCTGCCGACATGCCCGCACTCCGCGGCGACCGCCGCCGGAAGCACGCTCATCGCATCGCCGCCGACCGCCTGGGCGCTCGCGAGCAGCAGACAGGGCCTAAACAGCTTTCCCGGCGGCAGCAGCGCATGCCGACACGCCTCGTCGACCAGGGCCGATCCCGTCGGCCGGCGCGCTTCGAGCTCGCGGACCACCACCTCGCGCAGCCGGAACCCCGCCGCGAACGCCTCCGGTGCCCTGTGATCCGCTTCGATTTCGGTCATGTGCCGAGTCCCGTCTGTAGAGCGAGCCCGTCAAGACTGCGGTACGGCATTGTCGCCGACGCGTGCGCGAAAGGGCGGCATTGTCGGCCAGTGCGGCAGCCGGGGCCGGGACCGTCACAGGAGCCGAACGCACCACCGTGTGCCGCCCGTCATCCGATCCGGCGCGAACTGACGATTCCTCATATGCCTTTGCCGTAGGTGCTGTTGGCCACCAGAGGCTGCCATGTCTACCCTGGTATCCGCCTGAGGGGGAGACGCATGAGCGAACGCATCGAGCGCACCCGGACCAGCGGACGGCCGGCCGAGCCCGGCAAGGGCGAGCGGCTGGCCGACTGGGCGGACGGCCGCCTGGGACTGCACACGCTGGCCAAGGCCCAGATGCGCAAGATCTTCCCGGACCACTGGTCGTTCATGTTCGGCGAGATCTGCCTCTACAGCTTCCTCATCCTCATCCTGACCGGCGTCTATCTCACCCTGTTCTTCGAGCCGAGCGGCGTCGAAGTCGTCTACCACGGCTCGTACGTGCCGCTGAACGGCATCCGGATGACACGGGCGTACGAGTCCGCGGTGGACATCAGCCTGGACGTGCGCGGCGGGCTGCTCATCCGGCAGATCCACCACTGGGCGGCGATCGTCTTCGTCGCCGGACTCCTCGTGCACATGATGCGGGTGTTCTTCACCGGCGCGTTCCGCAAGCCGCGCGAGGTGAACTGGCTGTTCGGCTGGACGATCCTGATGCTGGCTCTGGTCACCGGGCTCACCGGCTACTCGCTCCCCGACGACATGCTCTCCGGCACCGGCATCCGCTTCGCCCAGGGCGCGATCCTGTCCGTACCCGTGGTCGGAACGTACCTCTCGTTCTTCCTCTTCGGTGGCGAGTTCCCCGGCCACGACATCATTTCGCGGCTCTACCCGGTCCACGTCCTGCTGCTGCCCGGCATCATGCTCGGCCTGGTCGTGGTCCATCTCATCCTGGTCTTCTACCACAAGCACACCCAGTTCGCCGGGCCCGGAAGGACCGAGCAGAACGTGGTGGGCGCGCCCTTCCTGCCCATCTACATCGCCAAGGCGGGCGGCTTCTTCTTCCTGGTGTTCGGGGTGCTCGCGGTGATGGGCGCGGTCGCCACCATCAACCCGCTGTGGGCGATCGGCCCCTACCGCCCCGACATGGTGTCCACCGGGGCCCAGCCCGACTGGTACCTCGGCTTCTCCGAGGGGCTGATCCGGGTCATGCCCGGCTGGGAGATCAACGCCTGGGGGCACACCCTCCAGCTCGGCGTCTTCATCCCGTTCACGCTCTTCCCGCTGATCATGCTGGCGATCGCCGTCTACCCGTTCTTCGAGGCGTGGGTCACCGGCGACAGACGCGAGCACCACATCGCCGAGCGGCCGCGGAACGCACCGGCCCGCACCGGGATCGGCGTGGCCTGGCTGACCCTGTACGGGGTGCTGCTCATCGGCGGCGGCAACGACCTGTGGGCCACCCACTTCCAGGTGTCGATCAACACGATCACCTGGTTCGTACGGATCGCGGTCTTCGTCGGCCCCGCCGTCGCGTTCGCGGTCACCCGGCGGTTCTGCCTGGGGCTCCAGCGCCGCGACCGCGACAAGGCCCTGCACGGCCGGGAGTCGGGGATCGTGAAGCTCCTGCCGCACGGCGAGTACGTGGAGGTCCACCAACCGCTCACCCAGGGCGAGTTGTACACGCTCACTGTGCACGAGCAGCCTCGGCCGTACGAGCTGGGTCCCGCCGTCGACGCCAACGGTGTCGTTCGGAAGTTCCGCCGCTCCGACCGGCTGCGGGCCCGGTTGTCGAAGGCCCTGTACGGTCCGGGCAGCCAGATCCCCAAGCCGACGGCCGAGGAGTACCTGGAACTCAACCGGGGCGAAGGCCACCACTGACCGCGCCGTCGCACCCAGTCGCGCCCCGTGGCCAGGACCGATTCCCCTGCGTTGGGGAAAGGTTGACCCTTTCATTGGAGAGTGGAAACGCGACCCGCCAGTATCGTCGGCCCCATGCCCCCCAACCGTCCGGTGCTGCCGGTCCTCCCCTATCGCAAGCCCAAACTCGGCCGGGACTACTGGGTGTTGGACGACGTGCTGCCCAACGCGGATGAGGTCAGGGCGCGTTGTGTGGCCAAGGACGACTGGGTGGAGGGCTATCCGTATAAGCCCGAGACCTGGCCGGGGCTTCGCACCATGCCGGGCCTCGCGCCCGCCGAACTGGCCCGGGTGGAGCGCCTGGTCAAGCAGCACACCGGCGCCAAGGAGCTGTGGCAGGCCACCGCCCCCGGCGGCGCGACCCTCAACCACAACTGCATCCAGGTCGTCGGCGCCGGCGAGAGCGAACCGCGCCCGCACACCGACTCGCGGGCGCTGTGCCGGTACGCGGCGGTGCTCTACCTCAATCCGCGGGCGCCCAAGGACTGCGGGACCAGCTTCTTCCGGCAGAGCCTGCCCGGCGGTGTACTGGGCGGCAACATGGTCACCGCACCGCACAACAATCTCGTCGAGGCGCTCGGCACGCGGTTCGTGCCGCCGGACTCCTTCACCGAGGACGTACGGGTCGCGCACCGCTACAACCGGCTGCTGCTCTACACCGCCAACACCATGCACAGCGCCACCGGCTACTGCGGCAGCACCATCGAGGACAAGCGGATGACCGCGGTCTTCTTCTGGATGGCGTAGGAACGGCACCCCGGCCGACGGCCGTGCTGAGGCCGCCCGCGCCACGCGTGGGGTTCTTTTCGCTTCCCGTACACCGAAGCGTCACAGTGACGGCATGGGGGCTTTCGCATCCCTGGGTGTTCTTGATACACCCCTTTCCGCCCCCTGTCCCCTCACACTTGCAGAGGCCCTCACTCATGGCTGAACTCAACCGGCGCCGGTTCATGCAGCTCGCGGGCGGCACCGCCGCCTTCGCCGCGCTGTCGCAGAGCATCGCGCGGGCCGCCGCCATCCCGGCCGCGGGCCGCACCGGCACCATCCAGGACGTCGAGCACATCGTCGTCCTGATGCAGGAGAACCGGTCCTTCGACCACTACTTCGGTTCCCTGAAGGGCGTACGCGGCTTCGGCGACCCGCGGCCCGTCACCCTGCCCAGCGGCAAGTCGGTGTTCCACCAGAGCGACGGCGGCAAGGAGGTGCTGCCGTTCCGCCCCAAGGCGGACAACCTGGGCCTCCAGTTCATCCAGGATCTCAACCACGACTGGACGGGCAGCCACAAGGCGCTCAACAACGGCAAGTACGACCAGTGGATCCCCGCGAAGACGGCCACGACGATGGCCTACCTGACCCGTGAGGACATCCCGTTCCACTACGCGCTCGCCGACACGTTCACCATCTGCGACGCGTACCACTGCTCGTTCATCGGCTCCACCGACCCGAACCGCTACTACATGTGGACCGGCTACACGGGCAACGACTCCACGGGCGGCGGGCCGGTCCTCGGCAACGACGAGAAGGGGTACGGCTGGACCACGTACCCCGAGCGCCTGGAGAAGGCCGGGGTGTCCTGGAAGATCTACCAGGACGTGGGCGACGGACTCGACGCGGCCGGCGGCTGGGGCTGGATCAACGACGCCTACCGGGGCAACTACGGCGACAACTCGCTGCTGTACTTCAACAACTACCGCAACGCCAAGCCCGGCGACCCGCTGTACGACAAGGCCCGTACCGGCACCAACGCCAAGAACGGCGACGGGTTCTTCGACCACCTCAAGGCCGACGTCAAGGCCGGCACCCTGCCCAAGGTCTCCTGGATCGCCGCCCCCGAGGCATTCACCGAGCACCCCAACTGGCCCGCGAACTACGGCGCTTGGTACATCTCGCAGGTCCTGGACGCGCTCACCTCCAACCCGGCGGTGTGGGCCAAGACGGCGCTGTTCATCACCTACGACGAGAACGACGGCTTCTTCGACCACGTCGTCCCGCCGTTCGTGCCCTCCGGCGCCTCCCAGGGCCTCTCCACGGTCGCGACAGGACCCGACTACTTCCCGGGCGACGCCGGCCACGCGGCCGGGCCGTACGGGCTCGGCCAGCGGGTGCCGATGCTCGTGGTGTCCCCGTGGAGCACCGGCGGCTACACCTGCTCCGAGACCTTCGACCACACCTCGATCATCCGGTTCATGGAGCGCCGCTTCGGTGTGCACGAGCCGAACATCTCGCCCTGGCGCCGTGCGATCTGCGGCGACCTCACCTCGGCCTTCGACTTCAGCCGTACGAACGCCTCGGCCCCGGCGCTGCCTTCGACCACCGCGTACATTCCGCCGGACCACAACCGCCACCCCGATTTCGTGCCCACCCCGCCTGCGACCGGCACCCTGCCCCGGCAGGAGCGGGGCGCCCGCTGCACCCGGCCGCTGCCGTACGCGCCCGTGGTGGACGGGGCGGCGAACGCGAGCACCGGCAAGTTCACGCTCACCTTCGGCGGTGGCGCCTCGGCCGGAGCCCAGTTCCTCGTCACCTCGGCCAACCGTACGGACGGGCCGTGGACGTACACGACGGAGGCGGGCAAGACCATCTCCGACACCTGGAACACGGCCTATTCGGGCGGGGTCACCGACCTCAGCGTGTTCGGGCCCAACGGCTTCCTGCGGACGTTCAAGGGCCAGGGCAAGACCGCGGGCCCCGAGGTGACCGCCCGCCACAACGCGCACACCGGCAACCTCGACCTGACCATGACCAACGCGGGCAGGGCCGCCGTCCACCTGAAGGTCGCGAACGCGAGCGTCTACGGAGGAGCGGCGCAGACCTTCACCGTGGCGGCCGGCGCGACCGTCAAGCACACGGTGAACCTGCGCTCCAGCAAGAGCTGGTACGACGTGTCGGTGACCTCCGTCGCCGACGCCGCCTTCCTGCGCCGGTTCGCCGGACACGTCGAGACGGGCGCGACGGGCGTGAGCGACCCGGCGCTGATCACGGCCTGATCTTGGCCTGAAGGACCGAGGGCCCTGCCGGAATGTCCGGCAGGGCCCTCGGCTCGTCTGCGGCTCAGGCCTCGTCGGCGCCGCCGAAGCGCTCACGGTAGGACTCCAGGTCCTCCTCCGTGATCTTCGCGAAGAGGACCGGCGGCACCGTGAAGGCGGTACCGGCCGGAACCGCGTCCAGGGCCCTGGCCTGCTCCGGGGTCACCCACGTAGCGGTGTCGCCGGTCAGCGCGAAGGCAGAGCGCATGGCCTGCGCCGAGGACGGGATGAACGGCTCGGAGACCACCGAGTAGAGGTGGATCAGGTTCATCGCCGTGCGCAGCGTCAGCGCGGCGGCCTCCGGGTCGGTCTTGATCTCCAGCCAGGGGGCCTTCTCCTCCAGGTAGGAGTTGCCCGCGGACCACAGCGCACGCAGCGAAGCGGCCGCCTTGCGGAACTGGAGCGCCTCCATGTGGCCCTCGTACTCGGCGAGCAGAGAGGCGATCTCCTCGCCCAGCTTCGCCTCCGCGGGCCCGGCCGCGGCGCCCGCCGGGACGTCGTCGCCGAACCGCTTGCGCGAGAACGACAGGACCCGGTTCACGAAGTTGCCGAGCGTGTCGGCGAGGTCCTTGTTGACCGTCGCGGTGAAGTGCTCCCAGGTGAACGACGTGTCGTCGGACTCCGGGGCGTTCGCCATCATGAAGTAGCGCCAGTAGTCGGCGGGCAGGATCTCCAGGGCGTCGTGCGTGAAGACACCGCGGCGCTGCGAGGTGGAGAACTTGCCGCCGTAGTAGTTGAGCCAGTTGAAGGCCTTGACGTAGTCGACCTTCTTCCACGGCTCGCGCACTCCCAGCTCGGTCGCCGGGAACATCACGGTGTGGAACGGGACGTTGTCCTTGCCCATGAACTCGGTGTAGCGGACGGTCTCGTCGGCCTCGTACCACCACGACTTCCAGTCGCGGTTCGCCGGGTCCAGGTCGGACCACTCCTTCGTCGCGCCGATGTACTCGATCGGGGCGTCGAACCAGACGTAGAAGACCTTGCCCTCGGCGGCCAGCTCTGGCCAGGCGTCGGCCGGGACCGGCACGCCCCACTCCAGGTCACGGGTGATCGCACGGTCGTGCAGCCCCTCGGTCAGCCACTTGCGGGCGATGGACGACGCGAGCTGCGGCCACTCCCCGCCGACCCGGTCGATCCACTCCTCGACCTCGCTCTGGAGCTTCGACTGGAGCAGGAACAGATGCCGGGTCTCGCGGACCTCCAGCTCGCTGCTGCCGCTGATGGCGGAGCGGGCGTCGAGCAGGTCGGTCGGGTCCAGGACGCGGGTGCAGTTCTCGCACTGGTCGCCGCGCGCCTTGTCATAGCCGCAGTGCGGGCAGGTGCCGACGATGTAGCGGTCCGGCAGGAAGCGGTCGTCGGTGATCGAGAAGACCTGGCGGATGGCCCGCTCCTCGATGAAGCCGTTCTCCTTCAGCTGCCGGGCGAAGTGCTGGGTGATCTCCACGTTCTGCTGCGAGGAGCTGCGGCCGAAGTAGTCGAAGGCCAGCTGGAAGCCGTCGTAGATCGCCTTCTGGGTGTCGTGCGCCTGCGCGCAGAACTCGGCGACGGAGAGCCCGGCCTCCTTCGCGGCCAGTTCGGCGGGGGTGCCGTGCTCGTCGGTGGCGCAGATGTAGAGGACCTCGTGTCCGCGCTGGCGGAGGTAGCGCGCGTACACGTCCGCCGGAAGCATCGACCCGACCATGTTGCCCAGGTGCTTGATCCCGTTGATGTACGGCAGCGCGCTGGTGATCAGGTGTCGAGACATCCTCGGATGCTCCTCTTTGTTCGTGCGTACGGCACCGCGGCGAGGCCACGGCGAACCCAGGTCGGGAGGCCCCCGGAGAAGAGGATCACGCCTGATGACGCCTCGACCGGTGGACGCAGCCATGCTATCGAACCGGCCGCACGCCTCTCGCCGGAGTTTCGCGGGCACGGCGCCGGGCGGAGCCGCGGGCACCGCGCAGCGGATCCGGCCCAGCCGCCCGCAGCGGAGGCCGGGGCGTCCGTCATGGCGTGAACGCGACAATCTTGAGTCCAACTACTGGTGTCACTACGGCAGTTGATGAACACTCTCTCCCCGTGCGCCCGATGCGTGCAGGGCGCGGAAGCCATCGGACAGCTCGTCCAGCTGACGTGCCCGGCCCCGCCGGACGCGGAAGGAGCAGGCCATGCGTGCGTGGAGATCGGGCAGGGCGCGGGTCACCGCCGCCCTGGCCCTCGCGATGGGCGGACTGCTGGTCCCCGGGGCCCACGCGGCCGGCGCCGGAATCCAGGAGAGCGACCAGGACGGCGGGCCCGCGGCGCCCGCCGAGTACAGCTACGTACAGAAGGCGGTCCCCGGGCAGCCGCTGCCCCGGCATGCCTACGACACCGCGGCGGCCCAGGCGGCCGCGCTGCACGCCACCCCCGGCACCTGGCGGCCGGCCGGCCCCACCAACATCGGCGGCCGGGTCGTCTCGCTCGCCCTGGACCCGAACCGCCCCGACACCGTGTACGCGGCAGCCGCCAGCGGCGGCGTCTGGCGCTCGGACGACGCCGGGAAGAACTTCGAACCCGTCTGGCCCGACCGGCCGACCCAGGCCATGGGCGCGATCGCCGCCGCCCCGGACGGCACCCTCTACGCGGGCACCGGTGAACCGAACCCCGGCGGCGGCAGCATCACCTACGAAGGCACCGGGATCTACCGGTCCACTGACCACGGCCGGAACTGGCAGCCGGCCGGGCTGCGCGACTCCGGGGCGGTGGGCGCCATCGACGTGGACCCGCGCAGGCCGCGCCGGGTCCTCGCCGCGGCCACCGGCTCGCTCTACACCGCGGGCGGCGACCGGGGCGTCTACCTGTCGGACGACGCGGGCACCTCCTGGCGGCGGGTGCTCGACGTACCCAACGGATACACCGGCGCCGTCGACGTGCAGCGCGACCCCGCGAACCCCGAGCGCGTGTACGCCGTCCTGTGGGACCACCGGCGCGTACCGGACCGGCGGACCTACGGCGGCACCGGCTCCGGCGTCTTCCGCTCCGACGACGGCGGCGCCCACTGGCGGCGGCTCGGCGGCGGCCTGCCCACCGCCGACTCCGGCCGCATCGGACTCGGCATCGCCCGCTCCGAACCCGGCCGCCTGTATGCGATGACCGGCGCCACGGACGGCACCTTCGGCGGCTTCCTCACCTCCGCCGACGGCGGCGACACCTGGTCCAAGCTGCCCGGCAACCCGGCGCTCGCCGACTCCCAGTCCAGCTACTCCTGGTGGTTCGGCAAGGTCTGGGTCGACCCCGCCGACGCCCGCCATGTGCACGTGGCCGGGGTCGCCCTGATGACCACCAAGGACGGCGGTACGACCTGGACGGCCGAGGAAAACGCCGTCCACGCCGACCAGCACGCCATGATCTGGGACCCGCGCCACCCGGGCCGCCTCTACCTCGGCAACGACGGCGGCGTCTACCGCTCGGACGCACGCGGCGACGGCGGCTGGACGAAGGCCGCGTACGAGCCGTGGACCCAGCTCTACACCGTGGCCGCCACCCCGCAGGACACCACCCGGCTGTCCGGCGGCGCCCAGGACAACGGCTCCGTCCGCTCCTGGGGCGGCCCCCGGTTCAACGAGTACCTCGGCGGCGACGGGCTGCAGAACCTGATCGACCCGACCGACCCGAACAAGGTGTACGCCTGCTACCAGTACGGGAGTTGCTTCCGCTCGACCGACGGCGGCACCACCCTGACCGAGTACACCGACGCGACCACCGCCGACCGCCGCAACTGGCTGACACCCGTTCAGTTCGACCCGGTGAACCCCAACACCCTCTACTACGGCGGCAATCGGCTCAACCGCTCGACCGACGGCGGCGCCACCTGGCAGCCCATCAGCCCCGACCTCACCGGCGGTCCGGGGCGCGACGGCTACCCGTACGGAACCATCACCACCGTCGCCGCCGCCCGCGACGGAAGGACCGTGTGGGCGGGCACCGACGACGGCCGGGTGTGGATCACGAGGGACCTCGGCGGACACTGGACCCAAGTCCTCGCCGGGCAGCCCTGGGTGACCCGCGTCGCGGTCGACCCGGCCGACCCGACGGCGGCGTACGTCTCCCTCTCCGGCTACCGCGCGGGCTCCGCCCAGCCCCATCTGCTGCGCACCCACAACGCGGGCGCGAGCTGGACCGACCTGTCGGGCAACCTGCCGCAGGCGCCGGTGAACGACGTCGTGCCCGGCGCCGGGGGAGCGCTGTACGTCGCCACCGACCAGGGCGTGTTCGTCGGCGCGGCGTACGGGCCGGGGCGCTGGCTCCGGCTCGGCGGCGGGCTGCCGCTGGTCCCGGTATCCGACCTCGCCTACGACCGTACGAACCACCGACTGGTGGCGGCGACCTTCGGCCGCGGCTTCTACACCTTCCGCACGCCGTAACCCCGCCCGCGGTGGCCGGTCACCGCTCGGCGCGGCCCGCGAAATAGCTCGCGATCATGTCCTCGTCGCCGTGACCGGCCGCCTCGGCCCGGGTGAACCGCTCGGCCGACGCCGCCGTCAAGTCGAGCCGGACGCCCGCCTGTTGGGCTGCTTCGAGGATCAGGCGGGTGTCCTTCAGGGCGGTGGAGAGGGCGAAGCTGGGCGTCAGGTCCCCGGTGAGGACGGCGGCGGCCTTGGTGTGCAGATAGGCGGTGTCCAGCGGGCCGCCCGCGATCGCGTCCAGGAACAGGCGGGGATCCACCTGGAGACCCTCGGCGAGCCCGAGGCATTCGGCGACGGCGCCGACCAGATTGATCACCCAGGTGTTGGCGACCAGCTTCAGCCGGGACGCCCCGCCCGGGTCGTGGCTCACCCAGACGGTCCGCCGCCCGATCGCGTCGAGCACCGGCGCGAGGCGCTCGCGCGCTTCGGGGGGTCCGGAGACGAAGACCGTCAGCTTGCCCTCCTCGGCCGGCTGCCGGGTGCCGAGGACCGGGGCGTCGAAGTAGACCACCCCCAACTCGGCTGCCCGCGCCGCCAGTTCGAGCGTGGCGTCCGGTCCGACGGTGGCGGTCTGGAGCCACAGCTGACCCGGGTGCAGTCCGGGGGAGGCGGCGCTGAGGGCGGCGGCGACGGAGGGGCCGTCGTTCAGGGCGGTGAGCACGACATCGGCGCCGCGCACCGCCTCGTCGGCGGCCGTGTGCACGGTGGCTCCGTCGTCGGCCAGCGCCTGGGCCTTGGCCGGGGTCCGGTTCCAGACCCGCACGGGCAGCCCGGCGCGCAGCAGACTGCGGGCCATGCCGGACCCCATGAGGCCGGTGCCGAGTACGGCGACAGCGGGCGTGCTCGAAGCGCTGGAGGCTGAGGACACGATGGACTCCTTGCGGGTGGTGGCGCTCGGTCGGGTACCTCCGAGTCTCGTACGAATGGGGTGGCGTGGGGGTGCAGGGCCGCGCCGGAAAATACGGGGCGGCTGCGACCGAGCCATCGGTTCATGCGGCTGCCCACCGCCCCCGGGGTGGGGCGGTGGGCAGCGAAGCGGTGCGAGGGCGCTCTCACACCCCGCGCGGCACGTGCGAGGGGCGGCCGCGGCCGCGGGTCAGCGCGTAGCCGCCCACGCCCGCGAGCGCGGCGAGGAGTCCGCCCACGCCGGTCCACACCCAGCGGTCGGTCCACCAGCCCGAGGCCCAGCCGCCGTCCGGCGCGGCCGCGGACTTCGCGCCCAGCGGAGTGGCCAGCTTGCCGTCGACCGCATGGGCGCCGCCGGTGTCCAGGACGGCCGGCTCGACCTCCGCCTTGAACGGCAGGCCGCGGTCGGCGTCCGGCAGCGAGACGGCCGTCAGCCGGATGTAGTAGCTGCCCGGCAGCGGGTCGTTCGACCAGGTGTCGGCCCAGGCCACGGTCGGCCGCAGCGTGCAGGAGAGCTCGACGGTGGCCGCGTCCTGGCCCGCGGACCGGGACTGCGTCCCGTACATGCAGGGCTGGCGGCGGCGCAGCCCGTCGTACACGTCGACGCGCCAGGTGGCGGCGCCGTGCCGGGTGGCCGCGTCCGGGAGCGTGACCTTGGCCGTGACCGTCGGGCGCTGCCCGGCGTCGGCGGGGAACACCCAGTACAGGTAGTCGCCGGTCGACGCGGAGGCGGTCGCCCGCTGGCCCTGCTGGACGGCGACCGCGGTACGGAACGCCGTGCCGGCCTCGGTGGGCGCCGCACCGCTCCTGGACGCGGAGGGGCTCGGCGACGGCGAGTCGGCGAGCGCGGGCGCCGCGCCGCCGAGGAGCGCCGCGCCCAGCAGCGCCGCCGTCGTCAACATCCGTACGGTACGCATCGGTTGGCCCCCGGAGTGAGAGGTGTTCTTCGGCATCAGCGGGTCCGCCAGACCGCGATGCGCCAGCGCGAGATCCAGCCCCACACCAGACCGGCGACCAGGCCGGTCAGCGCGAGGGCGCCGAGCAGCCACCAGCCCCGGCCGAGGCCGAAGGAGGCGACGTCCGCTGCGCGGGCCGGTCCGTCCACCACGTCGACGGCGAGCTCGACCGGCAGACCCGGGTCGGTCTTGACGGACGGCGCCGCCGAGAAGGAGTTGGAGACCTGGAGGCACACGGACTCGGGTGTCGACTTGCCCGCCGAGTCGCTGGCTGGGGCCTTGGGGTAGCGCAGCCCCGTGGAGATGAGGTCGGTGCGGCCGTCGCCCGCCTCCGAACCGCGCACGATCTCGCGGCCGCTCGCGGTCACCGCCCGCAGCAGCACGCCGTAGTCGGGGTTGACCTGCCGGTCGGCGCCGACGCTGACGGAGGCGCGCAGCTCCTGGCCGGGCAGCACGTCCACCTTGTACGCGCGGTGCTCGGCGAACTTCTCGCGGTCCGTGTACAGGCCGGGCTTGAGCTGCGGGGCGTTCTCGCAGCTCGCGGTGCCGGTGGTGGCGACGGGCACGGCGACCGGGTCGGCCGCCCGGTCCACCAACTGCTTGACCTTGCCGGTGAGTTGGTCGGCGTGCTGCACCGAGGTGTAGGTGCCGCCGGTGGCCTCCGCGATGCAGGTGAGCTGCTGGCGGGTCTTGTCGTCCGGGATCAGGCCGAGCGTGTCGATGGTGAGGTGGATGCCCTGGGCGGCGATGTCGCGGGCCACCTCGCAGGGGTCGAGGGGCTGGCAGGTGTCCTCGCCGTCGGTGATGAGCACGATCCGGCGGGTGGTGTCACCGCCCTTGAGGTCCT
This sequence comes from Streptomyces sp. NPDC050485, assembly GCF_044458185.1. NCBI lineage: Bacteria > Bacillati > Actinomycetota > Actinomycetes > Kitasatosporales > Streptomycetaceae > Streptomyces > Streptomyces sp. NPDC050485. The sequence continues at coordinate 50,213 of NZ_JBITHR010000028.1, forward strand.
CGGCGGCGCCCTGCAGCGCCGGGCCGATGGGGGTCCAGCCGGTGGGTACGAGGGTGGCGACCGCGGTCTTCGCCTCGGTACGGTCCAGCGGCCCGACCGGGTAGAGGGCGCGGGTGTCCTTGCAGCCCACCTTGCGGTCCTCGCCGAGGTAGTTGGCCCCCAGGGTGCGTATGCCGAGCTGGACTTCCGGCGGGACGGCGTCGAGCACCTCGTTGAACGCCTGCTTGGCGGCGGACATCCGGGACTTGCCGTCGATGTCGGTGGTCCGCATGGAGCCGGAGACATCGAGGACGAGGTCGACCTTGGGCGCCGGCTTCTCGGCCGACTGCCCGTCGGGCCGGGCGGCCGCGGCGGCCGGGGGCGTGTCCACGGCCGGGAGGGTGCCGGTGGCGAAGGTGGCGACCAGCGCGCACACTCCGGCCGCCAGCCGTTTTCTGATGATCATCGCCGGATCCTATGGAAGAACGAACGAGGCCCCAAATCCCGGGACCCGGCGAGCGGCCGCGGCTGCCGCTACGGCGTCTTCTGCGGGCTTCGCACCAACGCGAGTTCACGGTCCGTCAGGGGAGGGACCGTCAGTTTCGGCAGTACGGGGCCGCGCAGGACCGCCAGCACGACACGAGGCCTGGCGAGCACCGCGAGGGGGGCCGACAGCGTCATCACCTCGAAGAGCGACCTGGTGACCGCGGGGTGCCCGGTCGCGGTCAGCAGCAGCCGGTCGACGTACCGCCGCAGCAGCCGTGCGGTGGGGCCGGGCTGCTTGCCGATGGCGCCGGGGTAGAGGATGTCCTGCCCGACGGCGAGGTCCCAGGCGAGGGCGACCGGTCGGGCGACTGCGCGCTGGACCCGGCGGGCGAGGCCGGGCGACGCGAGGCCGTGGGCCGCCAGGTTCCCGCGCAGCGCCAGCGCGCCCTGCGCGGCCACCGACATGCCGTGCCCGTAGACCGGGTTGTAGGTGGCCACGGCGTCGCCGAGCACGACGAAGCCGTCGGGCCAGCTCTTGACCTTCTCGAAGAAGTACCGCCGGTTGACGGTGCTGCGTGAGACCACCACGTCGCTGAGCGGTTCCGCGTCCGCGATCAGCTCGCCGACCACGGGATGCCGCACCGAACGGGCGAAGGCCTCGAACTCCTCGGCGGCTCCGGTCGGTTGGCCGCCCCGGGTGCCCGACAGGGTCACCAGCCAGCGGCCGCCTTCGATGGGCACGATGGTGGTGGTGCGGCCGGGAACCGGCTCGCGGGCGTCCGACTGCACGTTGACGAGCGGGAAGTCCGAGGCGCCCGCCGGAGCGCTGAACATCCGGCTGGCATAGGCGAGGCCCGAGTCCACCTTCTCCTCGCGCGGCTCGGCGACCCCGAGGCCGCGCAGCCACAGGGGGGCCCGCGAGCCGCGCCCCGACGCGTCCACCACCAGATCGGCTTCGTGGACCCGCTCCTCGCCGTCGGCCGTCCGTACGCGTACGCCCGTGACCCGTGCCGGGCCGCCCTCCAGGGAGAGCAGTTCGGTGTGGTGCAGCACCTTCACCCGGGCGTCGGCGACGACCTGCTCGCGCACCACCCAGTCGAGCAGATCGCGGCTGCAGGCGATCATGAACTGCATCTCGGGCCAGCGGCGCAGCCAGCCCTGCGACTGCATGGACACCAGGCCGGTGGGCAGCGCGATGCGCCGTGCCCCCGCCGCCAGCCACCGCTTGTTGACGCCGGGCAGCAGCTTCTCCATGGCGCGGGCACCGCCGGACCACAGCAAATGGGCGTGCTGGGCCTGCGGAAGGCCCTTGCGGGGGACCGGCCCGTCCGGCAGCCCGTCGCGTTCGACGACAGTGATCTCGTCGGCGTACCCGCTCAGCGCGGCGGCGGCCAGCATCCCGGCCAGCCCACCGCCGATCACCACGGCACGACGAGCGGGACCTCTGCGGGGGCTAACGCATTCGCTCATGGACTTCGCTCTCTGGCCTGGCCGCGTGCCCTGGGGCCGCTGCGGTATGGGGTGGCTGACGCAGGACGAGGGAGATCCGCACCAGATCACGCGTGCCCTCGGTGGCGGCGGGCTCGGCGTCCCGGGCCGAGTCCACGACCACGCCCTCCGGGTCGGCGGCGCGGGCCCGGACCGCCGTCGTCACCATCGCCGCGTCGGCGACGGCCTGCGCCTGCTCGGGATCGGCCCCGGCCGCGAGGGCCGCGGCGTGGGCGCGCGAGTGGACTTCCGGGTCGAAGTAGGGGTGCAGGGCGAGCAGACCGTCGTGGATGTCGGACTCGCGCCGGGTCAGGGACAGCTCGGCCGACGACCACCAGGGGATGCGGACCGAGCGGGCGTCGCGGGGGCTCACCTTGTTCAGCTCGCGCCACAGCGGCCCCAGTTGGCGGTAGGTGGCCCAGGTGTGCCAGCTGTCCGCGAGCCGTTGGCAGACCAGGGGCAGACAGAACCCCACCGCGCTGACCTGGGCGCCGCAGGAGGCCAGGATCGGCGCGGTGTTGGTGCTCAGCCCGTCCCAGTTCGCACCGCCCCACCGGGCGAAAACGGCGGCGAACTTGGCGATGGCGTACAGGGTGTTGAACGAATAGCCGACCACGATGATCAGCAGCCCGACCCGGAGCCAGCCGTGCACCTGAAGCGCCCAGCGCAGACACAGGTAGTTCATCATGACGCCCGACATGGTGATGCCCATGAGGTACAGCACGATCATCTCGCGGATGTACGGCGTGGTGGCGTAGTACGTGTCCAGATCGCGCAGCCGCTCGACGGGAGCGTCCCCGAGGACGAACAGCGTCACGAGCGCCACGATGAGCACGCTGAAGCCGACGCACCACCGGCGCGAGGTGCGCCGGATCTCCTCCGCGGGACCGCCCCGCCAGTTGACGATCAGGACGAGACAGGACGCGCTGAACGCGCTGAGCAGCGAATAGACCAGCGGGGCCGAGAAGTTGGCGACGCCGGTGAGCCGGTTGACCTCGCCGATGGTGGGCGGCGCGGCGAAGAAGAACACCAGACCGGCCAGCGCGAGCAGCGAGCAGACCGCGCGCATCAGCGGATCGGTCCAGGCCCGCACCAGCGAGGGAGTCTTGAACGCGAGGGCGACCCCCATCGCCGCGGCCGGGATGTAGTAACTCGACCCCTGCACGCCTCAGCCCTGCGGCCCGCGGTACCCCAGGGAGGCCTCGATGCGACCGGCGAGGATGTCGCGGCGTACCGGACCGCGCATGCCCGAACCCGTGAGCCAGGGACGGCACTTGCTGCCCAGCAGCAGGCCGAAGCTCTCCGCGTCCATCTCCTCGGAGAGGTGGGAGCGGGTGCGCGCGGCCACCTTGCGCACCGCCGCGTGCAGGTCGGCGCCCTCCGCGAGCAGCCGGGCGGCGACCGCGGCGCCCTCGACGTGGTGGCTGCTGTGGCCCGCGTTCATGTGCCACAACTCATGTCCCAGGATGACCAGTTGGTGATCGGGGGCGGTACGTTCCTCAAGCACGACGAGGTCGCGGTCGGCCATGTCGAGCCATAGCCCGCTGGCGGTGCCGGGCGGGAACGCGGCCGTACGGAACTCGACGGGGCGGCCCCGGCGTTTGCTCATGCCCTCGCACAGGGCGGCGTACAGAGCGGTCGGCTCCGCCGGGGCGGGGACCGTGATTCCCGCGACCAGCTCGCCGCACAGCCGGCGCATCTCCTTGCCTATGCCCACCGTTCTCCCCGCCAGCCGTTCATGGAGCAGCACTTCGTCGAGCAGCCCGTCACTGAGCAGCACTCTGCCGAGCCCTGCTCGATAGATCCAGTCAACATTGAGCCGGAGTTCGTTGAACTCGGCATCATTCCCAGGCCGAAAACGAACGGGCGGCCATGGCCGGGCAGCCCGGTGGACGCGGCGGGACGCCGCCGCGCCAGGGGGTGGGCCACCTCAGGACTCCGACCGCTTGACGCTCTCCAGGAGCATGTCGAGCCACTCGGTGACCTTGTCGCGGTGCTTGTCGGTGGGGAGTTGGGCGGCCCGCCAGGCGATGCCCCGCACCCCGTGGTCCTGGAGCAGCCGCTCCAGCGCGTCACCGCCCGGCGCGCCGGCGAGCGTCACCTCGCGCTCGCGGCCCGCGAGTTGCTGGAGCAGCTCCTGCTCGGTGCGCAGCAGCGCGCCGCCCAGTGCGTCGGTGTCGTCGGCGGTGAGGAATCCGGCGTGCACGCCGAAGAACCGCTGGATCGCGTCGCAGTGCTCCATCGTGGGGCGCCGGTCGCCGTTGATCAGCGCGCCCGCCTGCTGGCGCGACATGCCCGCGCCGTCGGCGATCTCCTTCTGGGTGTGCGGGCGGCCGTTGGGCTTGCGCCGCGTGCTGCGCAGCAGACCGAAGCGCTGCAGGAAGCGGGCCTGCAGATCGGGTTCACCGGCCGGCCGGCCTTCGAGCAGCGCGCCCACCACCTCGGCCGGAACGCCCGAGGCCTCGGAGAGCCGGTGGATGTCGAAGACCTCCGCATGACTCATTCCGAGCTTTCCGGCGAGCTCGGCCACCCGGGCGACGACGGCCGCGAGGGGGCCCGTGGCCGCCGGTCCCGGAACCAAGAAGCCGTCCGTCACCAGTAGTTCTCCTAGATCATGCGTGGTCGCTGGGCACAACAGTGGATGCTCCGGAGGCTAGCGGGTCGCGGCAACAACAACCAGAACTTGCCACATCTGTGGCGCAATTGAAGCTTCAGTGGGCTGGAATGCCACAATGCTTGACATCATCATAGCGGCGTATCAGGATCGCAACGCGGGGTGAAGATCGCCCTCCGAGCCCCGCGGCGGGCCCGAAGGCCGGCCGCCGCACTCGCGGGCCAGCAAGAGGAGTCGCGTACTCGATGGCGGAAGAATCGGTGGCGAAGGATTCGGTGACGAAGGTTCCGGCAGCGCACGCCCTGGTGGTGGGGCGCCCGTTCGCCCTGGTCCAGGAGCCCGCCGAACAGCAGGCGGCCGCGGGGGAGCGGGCCGCCGACGACACGACGACCGCGAGAACCGGCACCCCCGAGCTGCTGGACGATCCCGAGCTCGCGGCCTACGTCCACGACTACTTCGCGATGACGGACGCGCTGCCCTTCCCGTCCGTGATCCTCGACCAGGGCTGGGGCGTGGCCCACGCCAATCCGGCGTACGACGCGCTCTTCGGCGGGGTCGCTCCGCACCCCACCGCCATGCCGGGCCACAACTTCCTGCGCTTCGTCCTGTTCCACCCGGACGCGGCCGACGTGCTCGCCGAGCACGAGACCGCCTGGTGCCTGCCGATGCTGGCCCAGTTCGCCGAGGCGTACGCCGACGACGAGAGCGCTCCCGGGCTGCGCGACATCCGCCGCGAGATCGCCGACGACCCGATCATGGACGCCGCGTTCCGCCTCGGTCTCCCGCACTGGGTCAGGATGGTGGGCGACGCCGCGGTGCACCACGACGGCGCGCTGCGGCACCTGCGCCACCCCGACCCGGAGCGCGGCCGCACCGGCTGTCGGCTGGTCTGCGAATCCCCGCGGACGCTGCGGTCGGCCGGGCTGCGCCGGCTGACCCTGGTCCTGCGCGAGACCGAGCCCGCCCCGGCCCGGCGCGGCCGTGCCCACCTCAGCGTGGTACCGACCCGCTAGGCGGTCTTCGGGAAGTCCGGTGCGGCGCCGGTCCCTGAAGGGGCGCGGGTCTGGGACATCGTGCGGCTCCGCCGCGATGGGGGCCGACGAACGCCACTTCCCGCGGAGCGCTTGGGCGGCGTCCGGACCGTACCGTTTCGGCCAAACACCGGCCAACACGGTCTGCCGCAAAGGATGTTGCTAGCGTTGCCGCGGCAGGCGGGGGCCGTAGGTGAATCGGGGGGCGGGACATGCTGGATCCCACGTCGACGGCGGCCATCGCCGCCGTACTCGGAGCGGTCGGCTCGGGACTGGCCAACGAAGCGGGCAAATGGGCCTGGGAGACGGCCGGCGGCCTGGTCCGCCGCATCGTCGGCGGCGAGGTCCGCGCCCCGAGGGGGCGCGAAGAACTGGAGGGCGTCGCCCAGCAGGTGCACGACGCCGTACGACGTGACCCCGCCCTCGCCCGCGCCTGGACCGCCTTCGCGCGCACCGCCCCGCGCCCCGGCCACCCCAGCCGGGTGCCCGCCCTGCACGCCTCCACCCGCTTCTTCACCGACCGCGACGGCGAGCGCAGGGCGCTGAGCCGGGAGGCCTTCCGCAAGGCGGACGGCCGGCCCCGGGTGGCCGTGCTGCACGGCCCGCAGGGCATCGGCACCAGTGCCCTCGCCCTCCACTGGGGCTGCACCGAACTGCACCGCTTCCCCGACGGCCAGCTCTACCTCGACCTGCGCGGCACCGGCGCCCCCTCGGGCCCCGACCCGTCGACCGTACTGCGCCTGCTGCTCCAGCAGTTCGGCGTTCCGGCCGCCGAGATCCCGCCCGGCCGCGACGACCGCCAGGCGCTGCTGCGCGCGTGCACGGCCGACCGGCGGCTGCTCATCGTCCTCGACCACGCCCGGTCCGCCGCGCAGATCCTGCCCGTACTCACCTCCGCACCCGGCGTGTTCGTCATCGTGGTGGCCCGCCATCCGCTGCCCGGCCTGGACGCCGTGGGGATCCCGGTCGGGCCGCTCGCCGACAAGGACGCACGGCGGCTGCTCGCCGAGGTCGCCAAGGCGGGCAACGTGACGCTGGACCGGGCCGCTCTGCCCGCGGTGCTCGCCCGCTGCGCCGGTTCCCCCTTCGCGCTGCGCGCCGCAGCGGCCCGCCTGACCGCCCGGCACTGGCGGCAGGAGGCGCACCCGGTCGGCGACGCGGCCCGCACAGCGGTCGCCGACTCCGTCTACGCCCTCGAACCGGACGCGGCGCGTGCCCTGCGGCTGCTCGCCCAGCGCGACTGGCCCGCCTTCGGCGCGCCGATGGCCGCGGCCGTGCTCGGCCTCGACGATGCGGAAGCCGAACGCCTCCTGGCGGAGCTGGCCCACAGCCGCCTCGTGGAGAGCGAGACCGGCGGCAGATACCGCATCAGACCACTGATCCGCGAGTACGCCGCGACGGAGGCCCTGCGCGAGGACGGCCTGGCCGCCACCGAGGAGGCCGTGCGCCGCGCGATCCGCTGGTGCGTCACCTTCGCGGAGCCCGCGAGCGCGGCCGCGCTCCGCCAGGGCTGGCGCCTGGGCGGGCCGGGAGATCCCGCACCGCCGGACGGCGTGCGGTACGCCGATGCCGGTGAGGCACTCACGGCGCTGCGCGACGAACTCGGCAGTCTGCTCCAATCCATCGAAGCCGCAGCGGAGTTGGGCGATGCGGACGCCGTCTTCCGGCTGAACCAGGCGCTGTGGCCGGTGCAGCTGAAGATGGGCTGCCACGACGAACTGCTCCCCGCGCTGCGGGCCGGCGTGCGGGCCACCGAGGCCCGCGACCCCGACACCCGGGAGGCCGCCCGCATGCACACCCTGCTCGGCCTCAACCTCACCGAACTCGGCCAGTACCCCGAGGCCGAGAGCGCTTTCACCTCGGCCGCCCGAGCCGAGCAGGCCGCCGGTCACCTCCGGGGCCACGCCACCGCCGTCGAGTCACTGGGCCTGCTGCGGCTGCGCGAGTGGCGCTTCCAGGAGGCGTACGACTGCTTCGAGGCGGCGGACCGGATCCTCGACGGCATCACCGCCGACGGCGAGGGCAGCCGCGATCTGCCGCGCGCCCGCGCCCTGTTGGAGCGCCACCGGGGCCGCGCGCTGCGGGGCCTGGGGCGGTGGGAGGAGGCCGAGGCCCGCCTGGAGAGCGCTCTCGGCTTCTTCCGGGCCACCCGCGAGGCCTACAACACGGCCCGCACGCTCACCGACCTCGCCGAGACCTTCGACGCGAGCGGACGCCCCGCGAAGGCGCTGCCGCTGATCGACGAGGCGACGGAGGCCCTGCGGAACGAGCAGGCGCAGTACCACCTCATCCACTTGAGAGCGCTCCGGGAGCGCTGCGTGGAGGAGACGCAGTAGTCGGCGGGCGTCGGCCCGCCGGGGTCGCCGTGCCCCGTGTGCGGACGGATGCCACACCGTACGGGGACCAGGTCCGGGCGCTTTCTACTGCGGGGGCGCAGCCATTGACTGCGCCCCCCATGAGGCCCGAAGGCCTGCACATCAGATGATCCAGACGTGTCAGCCGTAGGTCTCGATCCACATGTCGAGGGCACCGCCGCCGCCCGCCGAGCAGTTCAGGACCGAGGCCCACTCCTGACCCATGGAACGGCCGCCCTCCGAGCCCTCCATGCCCGTGTGAACGCCACCGACGTTGGCACAGCTGCCGTGGACCTTCCAGCGGCCGTTGCCGCTGTCGCACCAGCCGATGCCGTTTCCGTTGTTGGCGGTCCAGGTGTGGCAGTTGGTCGCAGCACTGGCCGACGGCGCGGCGAAGAGCATCGCTCCCGCCACCATGGCCAGCGCGGCGGATGCGGTTCCTGCGAAACGCAGACGTGACATGACAACTCCCGTTTGGTGTCGTGCGAGGTGTTCCCGCCCGGCCGTACGCACGCCGCTCCTCAGCAGGCGGCCAGGCACGAGGGGGTGGACCGCTGGTGGTCGGCCAGCGCTCCGCACAACCGTATGCAGCGGGGTGCCCGCCGAGCATCAACCAGACCTCCCGCGCATCGTCCCGCCACCGTCCCAAGCCCCTGACCTGCGGCTTGGGACATCCCGCACGACCGAAGTAGGGACGGCCGCCCGCGGCAGCGCGGCCCGGCGAGCTGTGTGGTCCGATCCGCCTGGCCGCAATGGTCAGGGCCAGGTTGCGTCCCTGGAGATGCAATCGGCCTTCGAGTGACTCGGGCGTCGGCCGGGGAATTGGTACCGGAGCCGGTCAGCCGGTGACCGCTACCCGGTGCGCGGTGCGTCCCGTGCGGATGGTCAGCCCTTGTCGGGCCGCCTGGTCGACGGTTCGGCCCGCTGCCAGCCAGGCGTGCAGGGCGGAGGCCGCTGCGGCCGGATCGGCCCCGTCGGGATCGCCGGTGAGCCGCAGGAGCACCCCGCCGCGCGTGCGTACGGCGCACTCGCCCGGACGCGTCATGTAAGCGGCGAGCGAGCAGTGCGGATGCCGTGCGAGTACCTCGGCCGTCCACCGCCCGGGCGAACCGAACCGCGGGTCGTCCGGTGTGCCCTCCTGCAACAGGACGTCGGCGAGGGCCAGTTGACCGGGGTCGCGGGTGTCCTCGTGAACGGCGATGTGGGCGTGCCCGTCCCCGTCCGGCTCGTACCACGGGTCGGCGTACCGGGCCACCGAGACCTCGTCCGAGTCCGCGTGCACCCGGGTGAGCACTCGCAGCGGCGCGGTGACGGAAGCGCGCTCATATGCGGGCAGCGCAAGCCGTTGGAGGAGGGCGGGTTCCGGTGGCTCGGGGATGCCGATCAGCCCGTAGAAGAGGCCGCGCAGCAGCGTCGCGGACCGGCCGGGCGCGGACGTCGTGAGACGGGCCGGTCCGGCGAGCGGCTGGTGGTTCGCGATCAGGTCGTCCAGTTGCGCGGCGAGCGGTGCATGCGGATCGAACCGCGGTGCGTGCCGTACGAATTCGGCCACGGGCGAGCTCGGGTCGAGCCCGTCCAGCGGAGTCGCGCCGAGCAGTACGGGGGTTCCGAGGGCGGCCGCGTAGTAGCTGACCGAGCCGTGGTCGCCGATGACCGCGTCCGCCGCGAGCAGCGCCTGCCGCCAGTCGTGCAGCGGGTCGACGAGCGTGAGCCCGCCGCGCAGCGCCCGGTCGAGCCAGGCCCGGATCTGCCCGGGGCCGTGCCCGTGCCAGATGTTGGGGTGCAGCACGGCGGCGACCCGGTACTCATCGGCCGGCAGCTCGGCGGTGAGCCGGGGCAGCAGTGCCGGAAGCACGTCGTCCGCGCCGCCGTCGCCGAAGAGCGACTCGGGGTTCCAGGTCGAGTTCAGCAGCACCAGACGCTCGCCCCGGCGCATGCCGAGCGCCCGTTGGAAGCGCTCTCGGTACGGGCGGGCCGCCAGCATCCGGTCGAAGCAGGGGTCGCCCGCGAGCGTCGCGGTGGGAACGGCCTCAGGGCAGGCGACACGCAGCCGGTCCAGCTGCTCGGGGTGCGAGAGAACCATGGCGTCCGCGACGGGCGTGCCGTTGTGCAGCAGCCACTCGGGGGAGAGCCCGAAGACGGGGGCCGAGGTGAGAGCGCTCCCGGCTGTCCGGCTGTCCGGCTGTCCGGCTGTCCGGCTGTCCGGCTGTCCGGCTGTCCGGCTGTCCGGCTGTCCGGCTGTCCGGCTGTCCGGCTGTGGGCAGCCTCTTATTGTAGCCAACGCCGTGTGAGAGCAGGGCCAACTTGCCTGATATACGGTGGAGTTGGCCGCCCAGACTGGCCGTGATCGCCAGGTCGACCTTCGTTTCGACGGCCTGATCCCAGGGGAGCACCGGCACCCCGGTCTCCGCGAGCAGGGTCACCACTCCGCCCTCGAACACCGATGAACCCGTGCAGGTGGCCAGGAGCTGTATCCGGAAGTCGCCGTGGAAGAGGGGCAGTACATCGAGCAGCCGGGTCGCGGAGGTCACGTTGTGCACCACGAACAGCACGCGTCGGCAGTGGCCGCGGGTCGCCCAGCGGGCGGCGTCGTCACCGACCGGCACCCGTATGCGCCGGACGCCGGACCCCATCGCTCCGCCACCCCCCAGCTCCACGCCCGCCATCCCCTCGTTGTGGTGCGGACACCATAGCCAAGGGGCCGGGCCGCCTCCGCGCGGGCACCGGTCCCGGGCGGGCCCGGCTCCTCGCCCGAGCCGGACCTGCGAGCGGGGAGAATGGGCGAGCTGAGAGCGCTCCTCGCCGCGCCGGCGGCGGGCGCCGGGCGAGCGTGCCGCAGTCGGCGCTGGCCGCCCAGGTGCGGGCCGAAGGGGACGCACCACCCGCCGACGAGGTCGCGGCGGTGCAGGCCCTGGTGGGGCGAGTGCGGCGGGTGCCCGGGCGCGATGCGGTGGAGTCCGTGCCGGGCGGCTACCGCCTGGCCGCCCGGCCCGGCGAGATCGACCTCGCGAAACTCCTCGGCGGCCGTCCGGCTTGAGATGACCGGTACGCCGACCGAGCGCGACGCGGCGGAACGGCTGCTCAGGGAGGCCGTCGAGGATCCCGGCGGTTTCCGGGCGACGGCATCGGAACCGCCCGGATGCTCCTCGCCCAGCACTGCGGACGTACCGGCCGCAGCGGCCCGGGCCGTGACCAACTACGGTTGATGGAGGCCGAGTTCGACGGGCGACGCCCGACCTCTTCCGCGGGCTCGTCGCCGGGATGGACGGCTGGCTGGACTGCCTGGACGGAAAGTACGCCGATGCCCAGGACCGGATCCGGTACGCGGTACGCCGTCTGGAGGCGCAGGCCCAGCAGCGACTGCTCCATCCGGCTGTTTCTCCGTCTCCCCGGCATGCGCCTCACGCCCGGCCTCCATCGTCGCGGCGGGCACCTGCGGATGGCCGACATACCGGCTACGCAGGGATGATCCATGAGACGCGCCGGTGTGGCGCGAGGGGTGCGAGGGGCGCGCGTGAAGCTCGGCTGTTGGCCCGCTTAAGAAATCCTCGATGGACTCGGCGGCCCTGGCTCGGCAGATTGGTGATCAGCTAAACCAGCCAGATCAGCAAAATCAGTCAGAATCCTCACTTGTGCTGATCTTTCAGCCAGCACGTCCGGTCGCGATCCGTGGCCGTTCGCCCCTCTCCGTACGCCGGGAGCCGCGCCCATGAAGGCACTTGTCAAGCAGCACGCCGAACCCGGACTGTGGCTCATGGACGTACCCGAGCCGGAGACCGGGTCCGGCGATGTGCTGATCAAGGTCCTGCGCACCGGCATCTGCGGCACCGACCTGCACATCCGCTCCTGGGACGGCTGGGCGCAGGGCGCCGTCAGGACCCCGCTGATCCTGGGCCACGAGTTCGTCGGCGAGGTCGCCGCGATCGGCACGGACGTCCAGGACATCGCGGTGGGCGACCTCGTCAGCGGTGAGGGCCACCTGGTCTGCGGCAAGTGCCGCAACTGCCTGGCCGGACGCCGTCACCTGTGCCGCTCCACGATCGGGCTCGGCGTCGGGCGCAATGGTGCCTTCGCCGAGTACGTGGCGCTGCCCGCCTCCAACGTGTGGGTGCACCGCACCAAGGTCGACCTCGATGTCGCCGCGATCTTCGACCCGTTCGGCAACGCCGTGCACACCGCGCTGTCCTTCCCGCTGGTCGGCGAGGACGTGCTGATCACCGGCGCGGGGCCGATCGGCATCATGGCGGCGGCCGTCGCCAAGCACGCCGGTGCCCGCAACGTCGTCATCACCGATGTCAGCGAGTCCCGCCTGGAGATCGCCCGCAAGGCCGGCGCCACGCTCGCGCTCAACGTCGCCGAGCACGACATCGCCCACGCCCAGCGCCTGCTCGGTCTCAAGGAGGGCTTCGACATCGGCCTGGAGATGTCGGGGCGGCCCGAGGCCATGCGCGACATGGTCGCGAACATGACCCACGGCGGCCGCATCGCGATGCTCGGCCTGCCGTCGAAGGAGTTCGCGGTGGACTGGGCGAAGATCGTCACCTCGATGATCACCGTCAAGGGGATCTACGGCCGCGAGATGTTCGAGACGTGGTACTCGATGACCGTCCTCCTGGAGGGCGGTCTCGACCTCAGCCCCGTGATCACCGGTTCGTACGGCTACCAGGACTTCGACGCGGCATTCGACGAGGCCGCGACCGCCCGCAGCGGCAAGATCATCCTCGACTGGACGGCCTGACCACCCCGCAGGCCCACCGGCCCCGTCTGACCTCCCGCCCGCTTTAGGAGCACCCCGCATGTACGCGAACGTCCGCGACGACCTTCAGAAGACCCTTGACGAGATCCGGGAAGCCGGCCTCTTCAAGCCCGAGCGCGTGATCTCCACCCCGCAGAGCGCCTCCGTCTCCGTGCCCTCCGGCGACGTACTCAACTTCTGCGCGAACAACTACCTCGGTCTCGCCGACCACCCCGAGGTGGTCGCCGCCGCCAAGGACGCCCTGGACCGCTGGGGCTACGGCATGGCCTCGGTCCGCTTCATCTGCGGCACCCAGGACGTCCACAAGGAGCTGGAGGCCCGCCTGTCGGCGTTCCTCGGCCAGGAGGACACGATCCTCTACTCCTCCTGCTTCGACGCCAACGGCGGTGTCTTCGAGACCCTGCTCGACGCCGAGGACGCGGTCATCTCCGACGCCCTTAACCACGCCTCGATCATCGACGGCATCCGCCTGTCCAAGGCCGCCCGCTTCCGCTACGCCAACCGCGACATGGCCGACCTGGAGGCCAAGCTCAAGGAGTCGTCCGGCGCGCGCCGCCGCCTGATCGTCACCGACGGCGTGTTCTCCATGGACGGCTACATCGCGCCGCTGAACGAGATCTGCGACCTCGCCGACCGCTACGACGCCATGGTCATGGTCGACGACTCGCACGCCGTCGGCTTCACCGGCCCCGGCGGCGCGGGCACCCCCGCCCTGCACGGCGTCAGCGACCGCGTCGACATCATCACCGGCACCCTCGGCAAGGCCCTCGGCGGCGCCTCCGGCGGCTATGTCGCGGCCCGCGCCGAGATCGTCGCCCTGCTGCGCCAGCGCTCCCGCCCGTACCTGTTCTCGAACTCGCTCGCCCCGGTCATCGCCGCCGCCTCGCTCAAGGTCCTCGACCTCCTGGAATCGGCCGGTGACCTGCGCGAGAAGCTCGCCGCGAACACCGCTCTCTTCCGTACGAAGATGACCGGGGCGGGCTTCGAGATCCTGCCCGGCGAGCACCCCATCGCCCCCGTCATGATCGGCGACGCGGCCGAGGCGGGCCGCATGGCCGAGCTGCTCCTGGAGCGCGGCGTGTACGTGATCGGCTTCTCGTACCCCGTGGTCCCGATGGGCAAGGCCCGCATCCGCGTCCAGCTCTCGGCCGCGCACTCCACCGAGGACATCGAGAAGACGGTGGCCGCATTCATCGAGGCCAGGGCGGCGATGAAGGGCTGACGCCCGGGCGGCGATGGACGGCTGACGCACGGGTGACAATGGCAGGGTGATCGACCCCCGCCGGCTGCGCATCCTGCGTGCCGCGGCGGACCACCGCACGGTGACCGCCGCGGCAGCAGCGCTGTATCTGACCCCCTCCGCCGTCTCCCAGCAGCTCGCCGCCCTGGAACAGGAGACCGGGCACACGCTGCTCACCCGCAGCGGCAAGGGGGTGCGGCTCACGGCCGCAGGCGAGATCCTCCTGGAGCACGCCAACGCGGTCCTGGCCCAGCTGGAGCGGGCCGAGGCGGAGCTGGCCGATTATGCGGGCGGCGCGGCCGGAGAGGTCACGGTGGCCGCCTTCGCCACGGGCATCGCGGAGGTGCTGGCCCCCGCGATCGCGCGGCTGCGCGAGACGCACCCGGCGATCCGGGTACGGGTCCGCGACGCCGAGGGCGACGAGGCGCTGCCCCTGGTCCTGGACGGCGAGGCGGATCTGGCGCTCGCCGTCGAATACCGGGGCGCGCCCCGCGAGGACGACAGCAGACTGTCCCGCGTCCCGCTGTACGCCGAGCCCTTCGACGCCGTACTGCACGCGGCCCACCCCCTCGCCCAGTCCCCGGACGTGCCGCTCTCGGCGCTCGCCGACGACGACTGGATCGGGCCCTACCCGGGCAATCCCTGCCACGACGTGATGCTGCTGGCCTGTGAACTCGCGGGATTCCAGCCCAAGTTGGTGCACTCATCGGACGACTTCCGGGCGGTGGTCGCGCTGGCGGGCGCGGGCGCCGGGGTCGCGCTCGTACCGCGTTCCGCGCTGCGCGGCATGGCGCAGAAGGGCACGGTGGTGCGTCCGGTGGCGGGCCCGGCGGCGACCCGACGGGTGTTCGCGGCGGTACGCCGGGGAGCCGAGCGGCATCCGCTGTTCCGCCCGGTCCTGGAGGCTCTGGCCGAGGCGGCGAGCGGCCTGCCCGTCGACTAGCGTTCCCGTGCGAAAAAATCAGCCCCTCCGGCCATTCAGAAGCGGGGCCCGGGGCGGAGCACCGTGCCCACCGGGCGGCGGGGGACCCGCGCGTGCCGCCGTCAGGCCCAGGCCGGAGCCGTCCCCGTGAGCTGGCAGACCACCAGGTAGAGCGGGATCGGCGGAGTGTAGGGCGTCGAGCCCTCGGGGAAGTTGATCAGGCGGGGCCGGTCCGCATCGGGGACCAGCGCGCCGGGCGCGTACCGCACCGGTCGCGGCCAGGGCAGCTCCTGGTCGGAGCCGGCCGGAACGATCCACCACCACCAGTCGGCGGAGGCGAAGACGCAGCCGGACCGGGGCAGCCGGGACAGCAGCCGGAAGCCGTGCAGGGCTGGTACCCCCACCGCGTCCCGGCCCAGCGTGGCGGGCAGCACCGGCGGCAGCAGCATGCCGCCGGTGACCGCGGCGGAGCCGCCGGGCCCGGGCTCGCCGTGCGCACCCCCACTGCGCACGGGGCCACGGGGCCCGGCGGATCCGGACCTATCCGGTCGCGGGCCCTGCCGCCCGGACCGGGGTCCCCAGGGAAGTCTCTCTCTCAGCACGGCCGGCCCGGCCCGCCGTGCGCGAGCTCGGCCCAGACGATCCGGCCGGGACCGTACGGGGCCTCGTGTGCGCCCCAGGCGCTGCTCACCGCGTCCACCAGGAGCAGCCCGCGTCCGCGCTCCTCCTCGTCGCCCGAGTGGCACAGCCTCGGCCCCGCGGATCCGCACCCCAGGTCCCGGACCGCGATGCGCAACAGGCTCTGCAGATCGGTGAGTTCGCACAGTATGTAGTCGCCGGCGGTGTGCAGGACGGCGTTGGTGACGAGCTCCGAGATCACCAGCGCGGCGGTCTCGTGGAGCTCCTCGTGGTGTCCCCAGCCGGTCAGCAGGTCGGTGCTGCGCCGCCGGGCGACCGCGACCGAATCGGTACGGGCCGGCACGTCGAAGGCGTGCCGCCGGACAGCGGTCCCGGAGAATGCGCCAGTGAGCTGGGGGGTGAGCGCGTTACCAGGAGCCACGACCGGAATCCTCACAGTGGGGAGGCGGCGCCCCGCGGAGCCTCCCCCGAGGCTGCGCATCACGACCGCGTGTGAACTGGTTCACCCGCCTACCATGTACCCGCGGCGGACACTTGGCAAGGGGCACTCTGAAAATTGCAGAGTGCCGTTCTCCTATCTGCAACGACATGGCACACTGCTCGCATCAGCGCGTGGGGAGGTCTGAAGTGAGTGAACCCCGGTCCGCCCCGACCGTGGGCCAGGTCGTGCTGGGCAGACGCCTCCAGGACCTGCGTGAGCGGGCCGGCCTCAGGCGCGAGGAGGCCGCCAAGGTGCTCCGGGTGGCCCCGGCCACCATTCGGCGCATGGAGATGGCCGAGGTTTCCCTCAAAATCCCTTACGTAGTACTGCTGTTGAGGGCGTACGGCATCGGCGACGACGAGGCGGAAGGTTTCATCGCCCTTGCCGAGGAGGCCAACAAGCCGGGCTGGTGGCAGCGCTTCCACGACATCCTGCCCGACTGGTTCAGCATGTACGTCAGCCTGGAGGGCGCGGCCTCGCTGATCAGGTCGTACGAGCCGCACTTCGTGCCCGGGCTGCTGCAGACCGAGGAGTACGCCCGCGCCGTCATGCGCAGCGGCGCGCTCGGCGCCACCAGCGTGGCAGACATGGACCGGCACGTGGCGCTGCGCATGGCGCGCCAGTCGCTGCTCACCCGGGACGACGCCCCGCGCCTGTGGGCCGTCATGGACGAGACGGTGCTGCGCCGCCCGGTCGGCTCGCCGCAGGTGATGCGGGACCAGATCGACCGCCTCCTGGAGGCGTCGAAGCTCCCCAACGTCACCGTGCAACTGGCCGAGTTCTCCTCCGGGCACCATCCGGGAACGTACGGCCCGTTCGTCCTCTTCCGCTTCGCCGTGCCCGAACTGCCGGACATGGTCTACAGCGAATACCTGACCGGCGCCGTCTACCTCGACGCGCGCCCCGAGGTGGCCACCCACCTGGAGGTCATGGACCGCATGGCGGCGCAGGCCGCGACTGCACAACGCACGAAGGAGATCCTCCGGGATCTCCGCGAGGAGCTGTGAATGGATCACATATACGACGGCGGGCCGGCGGACGGGCACATCTACAACGGCATGCCCGCCGCCGAACTCGGCGCCGAGGGCTGGCACAAGCCGTGGAGCGGCGGGAACGGCGGCAACTGCTTCGAGGCCATGAAGCTGGCCGACGGCCGGGTCGCGGTGCGCCAGTCCGCCGATCCGGAGGGCCCCGCGCTGATCTACACCCCCGGTGAGATCGCCGCCTTCATCCAGGGCGCCAAGTCCGGCAAGGCCGACTTCCTGCTGACGTGATCCCCCAACTGCCCTGACTCTCCCGCCTGTTCACTGACCTTCATCCCCCATGGAGTGCACATGACCGGGCAAGACAGCACCGCCGTGCAGGGCGTACGCCAGTTCCTGGACATCGGCACCGGCATCCCCACCGAGCCCAACCTCCACCAGGTCGCCCAGCGCACCGCGCCCGACGCCCGGGTCGTGTACGCGGACAACGACCCGATCGTGCTGCGGCACGCGGAGGCCCTGCTGCGCTCCGCGCCCGAGGGCGTCACCGAGTACATCCAGGCCGACCTCCGCGAAGTCGACCGCATCCTGGAACTCGCCCGGAACACCCTGGACTTCGGCCGTCCCGTCGCGCTCTCGCGCGGCCGAGGGCGACGAGACGGTTCCCGTCTACTCGGGCGTGGCCCGCACGGCCTGAGCCGTGGGGCGCAGCCCGGATGCCCCGGCGCGAAGGGGGCCGGCGATGCTCCGGCAGCCGCACCGCAGCAGGAGCTGGACCGCGGCGAGGGTGGCCGTGCCGTGGTCCAGCTCTGTGCGGGGGCGGGTCAGGTGGGCTCAGGCCCCGTCGCCTTGATGACCGCGAAGACTCCGCCCTGCGGGTCCTGCAGGACGGCCATCCGGCCCGCCATCATGTCGAACGGCGCCTTGAGGACGTTGCCGCCCGCCCGGACCAGCGCATCGACCGTACTGTCGGTGTCGTCGACCGCGAAGTACGTCAGCCAGTGCGAGGGCGCCTCCGGCGGCAGGCCGTCGATGTTGGCGAGGGCCTGCATGCCGCCGACGGTGCGGCCGTTCACGTTGAGCGCGAAGTAGCCGTCCGCACCCTCCATGGGGGCGGCGGTGATGCCCAGCGTCTTGGAGTAGAAGGACGAGGCGGCGTCGGTGTCGCTGGTGTTGAGCTCGTTCCAGATGAACGCGCCGGGCTCGTTGACGACGCCCGCACCAGGGAAGTCCTTGGCCTGCCAGAGGCCGAAGACGGCGCCCGTGGGGTCGCTCACCACGGCCATCCGGCCGAGCGTCATCACGTCCATGCTCGGCACCATCGTCTGGCCGTCGCTGCTCGTGATCGCCTTCTCGGTGGCGTCGACGTCGGCGGCGGCAAGGTAGGTGGTCCACACGGTCGGCGGCATGGGGTCGGGCGTGCTGCCGTCCGGGTTCATCGCGGCCATGATCCCGGCGACCGGCTTGCCGTTCAAGGAGCAGAGCGCGTAGCCGCCGGTTTCGGGCGGCCCGACCTCGCCCTGCCAGCCGAACAGATCACGGTAGAAGTCGAGGGCCGCCTGCTGATCGGGAACCATCAAATCGACCCAGCAAGGGGTGCCGGGCGCGTACGGACCTGTGACATCGGGCATGATCAGCCTCCATGGACTGACTGGGCGGGTCGCGGAGTGGCGTGCGCGGAGAAGACCAGTCCGTGATCCATCCGCTGTTTATGGGGTCGCAACCAGTCAAGCACCGGTCCGCGACAGGTGCACGATGACGGGTCACACGGCGGGCGCAAGCACCTTCAGATCCTGTGTCCAAAACCCCGTCCGGATCAGACCGGGTTTGGACGCAGGCTCTCAAAACCAGGACCCGCGCAGTACCGGCTCCGTGCCGGCGGCGGACTTCACCGCCGGCACAGGCCCCCTCCGCGTCGACCGGCTACCCCACGTCGAAGACGTTCGGCAGACCGAGGCGGTAGCGCAGCCGGTCGGTGTCCTTCAGGAAGCCGAGCTCCGGCGCGCTGTACAGCGAGGTGACCGTGCAGTGCGGGGCCGTCGAACCCGCCCGGTCCAACAGGGCGTTGACGGCGAGGCGGCCCGAGGTGTTGGCGCCCTCCATGGTGGCCAGGTCGATGGGGACGGCCACGTAGTCGCCGGCCAGATAGAAGTTGGGGATCGTGGTGCCGGCCGACGGGCGGTTGTGGAAGGTGCCCGTGGGATGGATGAGGAGTTCGTCCTCGTTCTTCGGATTCGGCGTTCCTATGTCGGAGACGCCCGGGTCCAGGAACCAGGAGTGCAGCTTGGAGTCGCTCAGGACGGTCTTGCCGGTGTCGTTGAGCGCGGCCTTCAGCTGCGCCCACACCTCGCGCGCGACCTCCTCGCGGGTGCACTGCTTGGCCGTCTTGCCGTACAGGATCCCGGGTTTGTCCCATTCGGAGATGTCGACCGAGAGGCAGTCGGCCACCGACCCGTCGCCGTAGTCGGCGGCGAAGGTGCGCTGCGGCCAGTGCTCGGCTTGCGCGATGGCGGTGAGCGACCACTGCGAGTCGATGCAGTCGAGGTGGCCGTGCACGGTGTCGGGCCGCTCGGTCAGATAGAACTGAATGCCCGTCATCCAGTCGGTGCGCAGCTGGTCGCAGCGCGCCAGCTGCGGGTCGGCCGCGCGCATCGCCGCACTCCAGGTGGGCCGCGCGTGCTCCACCGGAAGCGCCGATATGTAGTGGTCCGCGGTGACGGTGCGAGGTGTGCCCGTCTCGTCCTCCACCTGAACGCCCGTCACCTTGACGCCGTCGTAGGTGACTTCACGTACCGTCCAGCCGACCCTGAACTCGACGCCGAGCGTGCGTAGTTGAGCGACCCAGGGATCGATCCACGCCTCGTTGGTGGGTGCGTTGAGGATGCGGTCCAGCGGGCCGTCGGCGCCCCGGCCGAGCGCGTTGAACACGAAGGCTTCCAGCAGGCTGCCCACCGTGCGGGTGCTGGCCTCCTCCGCCTTGGTCGCCACGATGTTGCGGGTGACCCCGACGGCGAGGATGCGCTGGTAGTCGTAGCTCATCTGGGCGGCCCGGGTGAACGTCCACCAGGGGGTGTGCTCCCACTGGCTGTCGCGCCGCTCCTGGCAGCTGGTGAGGAAGACCGCGAGCCGGTCCACGAAGTACGCGACCTCGCCGGCCGGCAGCCGTTGGAAGGTGCCGAGCACCCCGGTCACGGCGCGGCGGATGTCGTCGATGGTGAGCGGCTGGGGAGTCCCGGCGCCCGGCATGGGCAGCCGCAGGTCCTCCTGCCCGGTCCGCGCGAACATCATTTCCTTCGGCGCGACCAGGTTGTCCCAGACGCCGTGCGGATTGCCGGGGAACGGGATCCGGCGCATCGTGTCCGGCAGGTTGTGGTAGATGCCGGGGATGAAGCGGAAGCCGTGCTCGGCGGGCAGCGGGCGGCGACCGCCCTTCGCGCTGTCCGGTACGTCCATGGAGCGGGCCTTGCCGCCGAGCGCCCGGCGCTCGAAGAGCGTGACCCGGAACCCGCGCTCGGCCAGCTCGTGGGCGGCGGTCAGCCCGGCGACCCCGCCGCCGAGCACGGCGACGCTCTGCCCGGCCGCCGCCGCTCTCGGGGCGGCCGCGGCGGTGCCCGCCTCGATTCCCAGGGCGGCCACCGCGCCCACCACTGCCGTACCCGCGACAAAAGTCCGTCTCGTGCTGCCCGTGCGCTCCACAGTGCTCCCTATTACCGGTGGTAACGATCACGTCCGGCGCAGGAGCATACGGCCGCCTCCGTCAACGCGGAAGACGCATTCGACCCACAAGTACTGGCGATTACGAGACGAACTCCTCGTTCCCGTACCGCACTTGGGCCGTGTTCCAGTCGACGCCCAGGGCCTTCGTGAGCTTCTGGGCCAGCGGCAGATCGGCGATCGGGGCGATCAGGACGAGCCGCCCGTCCAGGGTGACCGAGCCGCCGCCGAGCTCGTCGCGGGCGTCGGGGTTGGCCAGCAGCGCGTCGTGCAGCCTGGTCGAGGAGACGCCCGGGGCCTGGATCTCGACCGCGTCGGCCTCCGGGGAGGTGCGCGCCAGACAGCGGAAGGTCAGCACCGACTCCTGGTGGTACTGCTTGGCGATGACACCGGCGATGTGGTGCAGCCCGTCCGGGCCGACCTTGTTGACGTCGAACTCGCGGGAGCGCTCATAGGTGGCCTGCTTCAGGTCGCCTGACCAGAACACGCCGTCGAGCAGCTTCGAGGCGCCGGGCCGCGCGCCGTTGGCATGGATGATCTGGCGTACTTCGTGGTCGAAGCGCTTCAGGCGGGTCTTGAGTCGCGGGTCCGCCGGATCGGTGATGATCGCGGTGTTGTCGGTGGCGAAGATCTCCGCCGTCGGGCAGTCGTGCGTCGCCGGATCTGCCTGCGCGTTCCCCGCGCCCGCCGCCCCCAGCGTCACGACGCCGACCGCGACCAGAATGCGCAACCTGTGCTTCATGCCTCAACTCCCTGCCCGGTGGCTCATGTTGCTGCGCCGCAGGCGCATCGGGATCACCGTAGAGTCGTCGGCGCGGGGTTAACTGCGGTAACTCCACGTATGGCCGATAGTGGGTGGCGGCCGGTTTTCGCCGTCGGCGCGAGCGGCTTCGCGGCAGGCCGCGGAGTCGGACAGAGGTGGCCGCCTGTGATCAGATAGCGCCATGTCCCGTCGCACCAAGAGCCCCGCACGCTCCGCCGCCCCGAAGGCCTGCCCCTGCGGGCTGCCCGCCGCCTACGCCGAGTGCTGCGGCCGCTACCACGCGGGCACGGCCGCCGCCCCGACCGCCGAGGCGCTGATGCGCTCGCGGTTCAGCGCCTTCGCGGTCCAGGACGGGCCGTACCTGCTGCGCACCTGGCACCCGGACACCCGTCCGGAGAGCATCGACTTCGAACTCGGCATGCGCTGGATCCGCCTGGAGATCCTGGACACCACCGACGGCAGCGCCTTCCACACCACTGGCACGGTCACCTTCCGCGCGCACTACAGCAGCGGCGGCGAGGCCGGCTCCCTGTACGAGCAGAGCCGGTTCTCGCGCGTCGACGGCGCCTGGGTCTACCTGGACGCGGTCCTCACCGACTGACCGATTGGCCGGTCGAGCTGAAGACGAAGCCGAACTCGCGCTCCCCGGCGTGAAATTGACGGTCCATCAACACCCCGGGTCCGCCTGATCCAGAGCCGATCTCGTGCATCCCGTGGTCCAGGTTGAGCCAGCCCCGGTCGCCGGGGACCAGATCGGGCCGCAGCCGCTCCTCGTCGGCACTCCACGTGTACGTCACGCGCAGCCCCAGACCGGACGCGGCGGGCGCCACCCGCGAACGCACCACGATCCGCTCCGCCGACAGCTGGTCCTTGGAGGCGTAGTGGTAGAGGACGGCGGCCTTGGAGACCCCGGCCTGTTCGGCGATGGCGGCCAGCGAGGTGGCCGGGTAGCCGCGGGTGGCGATCGAGTCGATGGTGGCCTCGATCAGCTGCCGGCGGCCGGCCTGCTCGGTGAAGGTGAGCCGGTCCGGATCGGCACTCCGACGAGCAGCCATCGTGCCGCCACCCCTTCCTTCTCCAGTCCCCGACCTGCCGGTTCCCGACCGTATCAGGCACCGCGGGGCCGGCGCGGCCGAGCTCAGGAGCGGGCGGCCGCCGCCACCTTCGGGTGGGAGGCGGGCAGTCCGTTCGCCAGGTCCTCCGCCATCAGGCGCTTGGCGATGGCGTCCGCGGCGGCGCGCAGTTCCGCGCTGCGCGGCCGGCCGCGGTCCCGCTCCAGTTGCTCGTTGAGCCAGGTCGACCAGGAGTGGGTGATGGCCTCGACCTCGCGCTCACCGGCCGGGGTGTGCGAGAAGTAGCTGCCCTCGCGGCTCAGGAACCCCTCTTCGACCATCCGCTGGAACACCGGCACCAGCACCTCCGGCGGCACATGGCGGCGGGCGGCGATCAGGCCCAGGCTGGCGTGCCCGACCATGCGCGTGTACTGCTCGACCTGCATGACCGCCCAGGCGCCCGCCACATCGAGCCGGGTGTCCGAGTCCGCCACGATGCGGCGTGCGGTGTTCATGTCCGTACCGCGCACGATCTTGCCGACGGCGAGTTCGAGCACCGTGGCGGAGTCGCCCGTGGTTGGCTGCGCGAAACCCTCGCCCATGTCGGTGGAGGTGGACCGGGCGGTGTCGCGCAGCTCGACCTGCTTGAGGAAGAGCGCGACCAGGAAGCCCACCACGGCGACCGGCACCGTCCACAGAAAGACGGTGTGAAGGCTGTCGGCGTACGCCCGCACGATCGGGGCGGCCGCCGCATGGGGCAGCCGGTGCAGCTCCGAGGGCGACTGCGCGGCCTTCGCGAGCTGCGCCGGGGCCGTGCCGCCGAGTTTCGCGGCGGCGGCCACACCGTCCTGGAGGTTCGGTTTCAGGGTGTTGGCGTAGATGGTGCCGAAGACGGCGGTGCCGAACGAGCTGCCGAGCGTACGGAAGAAGGTGACGCCGGAGGTCGCCGTGCCCAGGTCCGCGTAGTCGACGGTGTTCTGCACGGCGATGGTGAGGACCTGCATGCACAGCCCGATGCCGAGACCGAGCACGAGCATGTAGAGCGATTCCAGCCAGGCGCCGACACCCGGGCCCATCAGCGACAGGAGGTAGAGGCCGACCCCCATCACGAGCGCGCCGACGATGGGGAAGATGCGGTACTGGCCGGTCTTGCTCACCACATTGCCGCTGAAGATCGACGCGATGAGCAGGCCGATGACCATGGGCAGGGTGCGGACGCCGGAGATCGTGGCCGAATCGCCGTCGACGTACTGGAGATACGTCGGCAGGAAGGTCATCGCGCCGAGCATCGCGAAGCCGACGACGAAGCTCAGGACCGAGCAGACCGTGAAGACGGGATTGCGGAACAGCCGCATCGGCAGCATCGGTTCGACGGCCCGGGTCTCCACCCAGCAGAACAGGGCGAGCGCGAGCAGACCGCCCGCGAACAGGGCGATGATCGTCGCCGAAGTCCAGGCGAACTCGTTGCCGCCCCAGCTCGTCGCCAGGATCAGGGCGCTGGCCCCGCCCGCGACCAGGCCGATGCCGAGGTAGTCGATGACGGGCTTGGCCACGGACCGGACCGAGGGGATGTTCCGGGCCGCCGCGATCACCACGAGGATGGCGATGGGGACGTTCACGTAGAACGCCCAGCGCCAGCTCAGATGGTCGGTGAACACTCCGCCGAGCAGCGGCCCGATGACGGTCGAGACGCCGAACACGGCGCCGATCGCACCCTGGTACTTGCCGCGTTCCCGCAGCGGGATCACATCGGCGATCAGCGCCATCGCGGTCACCATCAGGCCGCCCGCGCCGATGCCCTGGAGCGCCCGCCAGGCGATGAGCAGCGACATGTTGGTGGCGAGGCCGCACAGGAAGGAGCCGGTGATGAACAGGATCGCGGAGACCTGGAAGACGACCTTGCGGCCGAAGAGGTCGCCGAACTTGCCGACCAGCGCCGTCGCGACGGTCTCGGCAAGCAGGTAGGACGTGACCACCCACGACATGTGGGCCGCGCCGCCGAGGTCCGAGACGATCGTGGGGAGTGCGGTGCCCACGATCGTCTGGTCGAGCGCGGCCAGCAGCATGCCGAGCATGATCGTTCCGAAGACGATGTTCCGCTGCCGGACATCGAGCACGGGCGGCGCGGAAGCGGGTGCTGTCCCGCTGGCGGTGGTCACCCTCGCAGCCTCACACCGCCGCAGGTGGCACGCATGCCGTGGCGCCCGTGCGGATGAGGCGAGCAGACCCCGCCGAGGGGCCGGGAAAGCGCTCTCTCAGACGCTGTGCGGCACCGTCGGACCAGCCCGTTCGGCCGGGACCCGGACGGTCGGCGCGCCGGACCGGTGGAGCCGGGGCAGCGCCGGTACGGAGGCGAGGAAGACCAGGGTGGTGAGAACGAACGGCCAGGTGAAGGCATGCCCGCCGGCCGGCGCGAAGAGCGCGTTCAACGCGGGCCCGAGCACCGTGGCCGCCGCAGCTCCCGTCACCGCGAAGCCGAGGCTCCAGCGGTCGGCCGCGAGCAGCACCCCGCACAGCGCCATCGCGACCAGCACCGCGTTGTAGCCCATGGTGCCGTCCGCGATCCGGGCGGCGGGGGCGCCGAGCGCCCAGGCGGTCAGGATGCCGACGGCGCTGCCGACGCAGGCCATCGCCCCCGCCGTCCGGCTCGCCGCGAAGATGCCGACGAGGAAGATCAGCCCGACGTACCACTGCGGCATGAGGAAGATCTGCGCGAAGTTCGCGAAGAACGCCCGCAGGACGTCGGTGAGGGCGAGGGCGACGGACTCCGCTCGGGCCGGGCTCGCCGCGGCCGGTCCGGGCCCGCCGTGCCAGACCCGCTGAAAGGCGGGCGCGGCGATCGTCATCGCGCTCGCCATCAGGCAGAACGGCAGGGTCAGGGTGGGCAGCCCCCAGCCGCGCAGCAGCGTCGTGGCGGCCGCGGTGAGGACCGTGACGACCGCACATCCGCCCGCCGCGAGGACCATCGTGGCCGGATGCGCGGGGCCCAGGAACACGGCGAAGCCGACCGCGACGAGACAGGCGTTGAAGCCTTCGAGCCCGGCCGACACCCGGCCGCGGTCCACGCCGAGCAGCTGCGCGGTGCCGGTGCCGATCGCGGTGCCGATGAGCCCGTACAGGCCGTACTGCCACCCGGCGGCGAACAGCGCGAGCGTGAAGATCGCGCCGGTCGCCGCGCTCGGCATGAAGTCCACCTGCGCCTGGCCGCGCAGTACGTGCACCGCGAACAGCCACCCCCGCCCGGTGCGCGGCATTCGCACGTGACCCTCCCCATACCACCCGTGAAATCAGCCGGTAACAGCCAACTGCACTGTAAGGGGTGGCATATGGGACCGAGCAAGGTGTTCATATCGGTCGCGGCTGGGACAAAAGCGACCGAAGCGCGGGTGGCCGGAAAGGAATTCGTATACGGCACCCGCCTCAGGTCGCCACCTCGGCGGGCAGTTCCGGGAGCTTCTTGTCGTAGAGCCAGGAGTGGAGGAGCGCGTGCACCGGCTGCCCAGCCGTGGCCTCGGCGTGGGCGATGAACGTGGCGGTGTCGCCGATCCGGCCGCGCCGCGCCGCGTGCCAGCCGCGCAGCACCCCGAAGAACCGGTCGTCACCCACCGTGGCGCGCAGCGCGTGCAGGGTGCAGGCGCCCCGGGTGTAGAGCCGTTCGTCGAAGATGCGGCGCGGCCCCGGCTCGGCGAGCCGCAGATTCTGGCCCCGCCGCGCCAGCGCGCGCCACTCGCGGCGGGCGATCTCATCGGCGCTCTCCTCGCCGATGTGTTCCGACCACAGCCACTCGGCATACGTCGCGAAGCCCTCGTTGAGCCAGATGTGCCGCCACTCGCGGATGCCCACGCTGTTTCCGAACCACTGGTGCGCCAGCTCGTGGGCGACCAGCGTCTCCCAGCCGCGCTGCCCGTCGATGTGGTTGCGGCCGAACACCGACCGGGTCTGGTTCTCGACCGGCGCGGCGAGTTCCGCGTCCACCACCACTGCCCCGTACGCCTCGAACGGGTAGGGGCCGAACAGTTCCGAGAAGTGCCTCAGCATGTCGGGCTGGCGGCCCAGATCGTGCCGCGCCGCCTCGGCGAGCCGGGACGGGTAGGCGTTGTGCACCGGGATCGCCGGCCCGCCGGGCGGCCCCGGCGAGAGCACGCTGTCGTGCTGGAAGCGGCCGGTGTAGAGCGCGGCCAGATAGGTGGCCATGGGCCCGGGGTGGTGATAGGTCCACACATCGGTGGCGCCCTCGCTGCGGCACTCGGTGAGCGTCCCGTTCGCGAGCGCCTGCCGGTCGCGCGGCACGGTGACCCGGAAGGTGTACGCGGCCTTGTCGTCGGGCCGGTCGTTGCACGGGAACCAGGACGGCGCCCCCAGCGGCTGGGAGGCCACCAGGGTCCCGTCGTGGCTGTCACCGGTACGGTCCCAGCCGATGCTCCCGAACGGCGAACGGATCGGACCGGGCCGCCCGCCGTACTGCACCTTGGCGGTGAACACCTCGCCCGCAGCCACGGGTTGACTGGGCGTCACATACAGCTTGCCCTGCCGCTGGCGGATCCGGGCGGTCCTGCCGTCGACGTGCGCGGCGTACGCGTTGAGCCGGGCCAGATCGAGCTCGACCCGCTCCAGCGGCCGCAGGGCGACGGCCTGGATGAGCGCCGTACCGGCGAGCCGGCCGCTGGCCGAGTCGTAGGCGATCCGCAGATCGTACGCGAGGGTGTCGTGCCCGTACGAACCGTGCTGCGGGAAATAGCGGCCCCGGCGGCCGGTCGCCTCGTCGTCCGCGACGACCAGGGTGCTGCCGATTGCGGAGAGGGCGGCGGCCCGGACCAGGGACCGCCGACTGCACCGGGTCATGCGGCACTCCCTTCCCGCGCGGAACCCTGACGAACCGTCACTACGCCCTGGCTGTTGGGCAGTTGAGCCCGGTCGAGACCTGGCTGCTCGCCCGCGATCGGGTTGCCCGCCCACCGGGTGTCGCGCGGCACGCTCTCGCCGCGCATCACCAGCGAGGCGGCACCCACGGAGGCGCGGGCGCCGACGTCGGTGCCGGGCAGCGCGATGCTGTGCGGGCCGAGCGACGCGCCCTCGGCGAGCCGCACCGTGTCCAGCCGCATGATCCGGTCGTGGAAGAGATGGGTCTGCAGCACACACCCGCGGTTCACGCTCGCTCCGTCCCCCAGAGTGATCAGATCGGTCTCCGGCAGCCAGTACGTCTCCAGCCACACCCCCCGCCCGATGCGCGCCCCGAGGCTGCGCAGCCACCAGTTGAGGACCGGCGTCCCGGTGAAGGAGCCCGCCATCCACGGCACCGCGAGGGACTCCACGAAGGTGTCGTACAGCTCGTTGCGCCACACGAAGGACGACCACAGCGGATGCTCGCCGGGCTTGAACCGGCCGACCAGGATCCACTTCGCGGCGGTCGCCGTCAGCCCCGCCACCACGGCGGCGACCAGGAGCAGCAGGGTCCCGGCCAGCGCGGCCAGC
The DNA here is from genome assembly GCF_044458185.1 of Streptomyces sp. NPDC050485. Lineage (NCBI taxonomy): Bacteria > Bacillati > Actinomycetota > Actinomycetes > Kitasatosporales > Streptomycetaceae > Streptomyces > Streptomyces sp. NPDC050485. Next base: position 78,187 of record NZ_JBITHR010000028.1, read on the forward strand.
ACAAGCCCGCCCCGGTTGAGCGCGCTCTGCTCGCCGATCAGCACGGCCTCGGCGAGCAGCACCCCGCACATCAGCGGCAGCACCCGGCACAGCTCGACCGCGGCGCGGGCGAGCACCAGGCGGCGGGGCGGCTCGAAGGTGCGGCCCGGGTCGGCCGCGGCCGGCACCCGGGGCAGCGGCAGCGCCGGCCGGCCCAGCCACGAACTGCCCGGCTCGCTCTGCGCGGGAGCGTCGCACAGCACACCGATCAGCGCGCCGTCCGGTACCCGGCGGTCCGGGCCGACGATCCCCGAGTTGCCGACGAAGGCCTTCCGCCCGACGGTCGCCGTCCCCAGCCGCAGCCAGCCGCCGCGGATTTCGAACGGTGCCACCAGGGTGTCGTCGGCGAGGAACGCCCCGTCCTCGACCGTCAGGAGCGAGGGCAGCGGCAGCACCGTCGAGATCTCGGCGCGCCGCCCCACCCTGGCCCCGAGCAGCCGCAGCCACACCGGGGTCGCGAGGCTCGCGTACAGCGGGAAGAGGCTGGAGCGCGCCCCGGTCAGGAGCCGGGTCACCAGCCAGGCGCGCCAGGCGGCGCCCCCGCACACCCGATGGAAGCCGGGCTTCAGGCCCCGGCCGAGGATCCGGACCAGGCCGGCGAGCACCAGCATCGAGAACAGCGTCGTGGCCACCGCGATGGGCGGCGCGGCGAGGAGCAGGCGCATGGTGACCTGGGAGAGCGTGTCGCAGGACCGGACGAGGAAGTAGACGCCGACCAGTGCGGGCGCGGTGGAGATCAGCGAGAGCAGGGGCAGGCCGCCGAGCGAGAGCGCGTACGCGGCGGCCCAGCGGCGCGAGCGGCGCCGGCGGGGTGCGGGCCAGCCGTTGCCCGCGATGCGCTCGTGCGATTCGGCCGGGCGGGCCGGTGAGCCGAGCCAGCGCCGGCCGGGCGGGATCTGGCCGTCCAGGCAGGCGCCGGGCTCCAGTTCGGCGTCCGCGCCGAGGACCGCGCCGGGCATCAGGGTGCTGCGGTGGCCGACCCGGGCGCCCGCGCCGATGCGGACCGCGCCGATGTGCAGGGTCGCGCCGTCCAGCCACCAGCCGCTGATGTCGGCCTCCGGCTCGACGCTCGCACCCCGCCCGATCGTTGCGAGACCGGTTACCGGCGGCATGGCGTGCAGGGCCACGCCCTGCTCGACCCGGCAGCCGAGCGAGCGCGCGTACAGCCGGGCCCAGGGGGTGCCGAGGAGCGAGGGGACACCGAAGGCGGCGACGATCCGTTCGGCCGTCCACAGCCGCAGATGGACCCGGCCGCCGCGCGGATACGCACCCGCCGTCACGCCCCGGGTCAGCAGCCGGGCCGCGCCCGCGCCGATCGCGAAGCGGGCCGGCGCGCTCATCAGGACCACGGTGCCGATGATCACGAACCACCACGAGGTGTGCGGCGCCCAGGCCTGCGGAGCGAGCAGCCCGAGCACGTTGTCGGCGGTGGCCAGACCGACCAGACCGCGCAGTCCGGCGATCCCGAACAGGGCTGTCTGGACCAGGAGTTGGACGAAACCCGCGCTGCGCGGCACCGGCTGCACGGGCCGGGCCTCGGCGGCGGGGCCTGCGAGGGATTCGAGGTGCCGGGCCATGTCGCGCAGCACGGGGCGGCGGTAGAGGTCGGCGACGGAGACGCCGGGATAGTGCCGGCGCAGTTCGGAGGCGAGCCGTGCGGCGCTGAGGCTGGAGCCGCCCAGCGCGAAGAAGTCGCTGTCCGGTTCGGGGCGCACGCCCAGCATCCGCTCCCAGGCCCCGGTGAGGCGGGCCGCGGTGGAGCCGTCGTCCTGGCCCGGGCCGGCGGCGGGCCCCCGCTGGGAGGACAGCGGCCAGGGCAGCGCGTCCCGGTCGACCTTGCCCGAGGTGCGCGTCGGCAGCTCGGGGACCTCCACGAGCAGCGGCACGAGCGCGGCGGGCAGCCGCTCGGCGAGGAAGCCGCGCGCCTGATCGGCACGGAAGCCGTCCTGCTCGGGCACCACGTAGCCGACCAGGATCTGGCCGCCCGCCGGTGTGCCGCGCACCGCGCCCGCCGCGGCCCGCACGCCGGGAAGCGCTCTCAGCATGGCGTCGATCTCACCGAGTTCGATGCGTCGGCCGCCCACCTTGACCTGGTCGTCGGCCCGCCCGAGGTGGACGAGGCCGGTCGCGTCGGCGCGTACGAGATCGCCGGTCCGGTAGGCGCGTTGCGTGTCCAGGAGTGCGAGCGGCCGGAAGCGCTCGGCGTCCTTGGCGGCATCGAGGTAGCGGGCCGTGCCCGCCCCGGCGATGACCAGTTCGCCCTCGGCGCCGTAGGGCACCGGCTGCCCGGACGGGTCGAGGACCGCCAACTCCCAGCCGTCCAGGGGCAGTCCGATGCGTACCGGCTCACCGGGCTGCATCCGGGCGGCGGTCGCCACCACCGTGGTCTCGGTCGGGCCGTAGGTGTTCCACATCTCGCGGCCCTTGACCGCGAAGCGGTCCACCAGGGCGCCGGGGCAGGCCTCGCCGCCGACGATCAGGAGCCGGACTTGTTCCAGGGCCTCGTCCGGCCAGAGCGCGGCGAGGGTAGGCACCGTGGAGACCACCGTGATCCCGTGTTCGATCAGCCAGGGGCCCAGTTCATGGCCCGCCCGCACCAGCGAGCGGGGCGCGGGCACCAGGCAGCCGCCGTGCCGCCAGGCCAGCCACATCTCCTCGCACGACGCGTCGAAGGCGACCGAGAGGCCGGCGAGCACCCGGTCGCCGGGGCCCAACGGGCTTTCGTTCAGGAAGAGTTGGGCCTCGGCGTCGACGAAGGCGGCGGCCGAGTGGTGGGTGACCGCGACGCCCTTGGGCAGCCCCGTCGAACCGGACGTGAAGATGATCCAGGCGTCGTCACTGGGCAGCGCGGGGCGCCAGCGGGCCCCGATGGGCGCCACCGGCCCCGGCAGTATCCGCTCGTCGGCTTCGAGGACGGCGCACACCCCGGCCTCGCGGAAGACGGTCGCCGCGCGCTCATCGGGGTCGTCGGCGTCGACCGGCACATACGCCGCGCCGCAGAGCAGCACCGCCAGAATGGCGAGATACAGGTCACAGGTCCCCGACGGGATCCGGACACCGACCCGGTCACCGGGGCCGATGCCGTGGCGGGTGAGCCGCCCGGCGCGTTCGGTGATCCGGTCGCACAGGTCCTGATAGGTGAGTCTCTCGCCGCCCGCGTCGAGTGCGAGCGCGCCCGGGTGGGCGGCCGCCGTCGCGTCCAGTACGTCGAGCAGGGTGCGGGGGCGCGGGGCGCTGGCGCCGCGGTAGACAGCCGGCAGATGCGAAGACAATTCGGTATGCCTCTGGCGTAGTGCGGGTGGTACGGACATCCTTCGGACGTCCGCCCCTCCAGACGGGCATATCCGGCGGCGGGTTCGCTCCGGCCTCGGGACTTGACGATATTTATCCGTTGTTTTCGAAGCGATTCGGATGATTATGGCGCCGATGGGAGCAAGATTCAGGGCCGTTCGCGGTGCCCGAGGTCCCTCGCGCGTAGTACTAGTTCGGTGGCGAACCGGTGTTCGGGGTCGGTGAGCCGGTCGCCGAAGACGGACTCCAGGGTCCGCATCCGGTAGCGGACGGTCTGCGGATGCACATCGAGGAGTTCGCCCATGTGGGCGGCGGTGCCGCGGGTGGCGAGCCAGGTCCGCAGGGTCTCGATGAGCCGGTCGCGGCGGCCGGGCGTCAGGGCGTCCAGAGGTGCGAGTTCACGGCGGGCGAGGTGGTCGAGGAGCGCGGGATCGGAGTGCAGCCACAGCGTGACGAGGTGGTCCGCGCAGTTCAGGGTGGCGCAATCGCTCTCGATGACGCCGGATTCGGCCAGTTCGAGTACCTGGCGGGCCCAGCGTAAGGAATCGGACGCATCGCCGATGGGCACCTCCAGGCCGACCGCGGCCGGGCGGCCGTGCAGGGCCGCGTCCAGCATCCGTCTTCGCAGTTCGTCGACCGGGCCCGGCACCAGGAGGTAGGGGAGCGGCTCGCCGGGATCGGCCAGGACATCGTTGTCCAGCGCCGCACGGGTGAGCCCCGTCGCGGAGCGGAGCGCCACCAGGGTGACCCGCTCGGGAAGCGTCCAGGCGGCGCGGTCGGCGAGCTCCGCGATCGCCGCGCGCGGCACCGGCGACCCGGCGAGGACCAGATGCAGCAGCCGTCTTCGCAGCGCGTCGGAGCGCTCCCCGGAGAAGGAGGTGACCTCCAGGTAGCCCTCGCGGGAGAGCGCTTCCAGCTCTTCGACGTACGTGAAGAGGGCGTCGGCGAAGCTGAGCATCAGGGCGGGGGAGAGGTTGTAGCGGCGGCCGATCTTCTTGGCCCGGCGCAGCGCCACCCGCGCGCCCAGGCGGTACGCACCCTGGAGGGTGTCCAGGGTCCGGCCCTCGTACGCCTCGAACCGCCCGAACCGGCGGCACATCTCGTCGCGGAGGGTGGAGGGTGCGCTGGGGGACGCCACCTGGTCGACGAAGACGGTGAGGTTCTGCTCCACGCCGACCCGGATCGCCTCGCCGTAGGGCCCTTCGAGCAGCCGGGCGTACTCGGGGTAGGCGCGGGTGACCTCCGCGTCGATCTCCTTGAGCAGTCCCGGCAGTTCGGGCCGCATGATCGCGGCGAACTCCTGCGGGAGCGGTCCCAGCGGCTCCTGGGTGTCCGGAGATTGCGCGGCTGCGGGCATGTCACTTCCCTTGCACTACGGCGCCCGGTGGAGGGAGGCCGGTGGGGAAGCGCTCTCACCGACCGACAGGTGCGTACCTTCGCGGACTGCTGAACCTAGAACAACTTCCTTGTGAGGTACAGCACTTGGGGAGCGACGGGGTTCCCGGGGCATCGATTGTCGGCCGTTTGCGCGGCGGCCCGGCTGGGCCGGGCCGTGGCCAATACCGTGAGGGCGGTGTGCAGTTCGATCACGAGCAAGCTGATCCGGCGGGAGTTCTCCGTGACGTAGGAGCAACTGGCGACCGCCTGGGCGATGTGCAACAGGCGGAGCGGGCGCGGCGCGGCGGTCGCCAGTTCGGGACTGGGCTGCTCAGGTGAGGAAGTCGACGCGGTCGATGAGGCCTTCGCGCACCCGGTAGGCCACCAGGACGCGGATCGGCTCGTCGGCCAGACCGTGGGCGAGTTCGTGGTCGACCACCCAGTCGCCTTCGCTGAGCCGCCCCAGGATCTCCGCCCGGCAACGGCCTTCGGCGAACAGGGGCGCGTACGAGTCACGCAGAGCCTGACGGCCCTGCAGTCGGCTGCCATTACGCCGACGGACCACAACCTCCTCGGCATAGGTGGCGGCGAAGGCGTCGATGTCATGGCTGTTGTAGGCGGCGAGCTGCTGCTCGACCGCTTCGCGAGGATCGGTCACGCGTGCGATCATGCCCTGGCTGAACTTCCCTGTCATTCCCCGACTGCCGTACCGACCATCGACCGGGCCCGCGAAGGCATGGACCCCCCGGCTGCCCGCCCCGGTTCGTCCCCCGCCGCCCGTGGAGCAGCTCAGGAAAGCCAACGGGAAGCTGCTCCACCCGGTATTGCCCGCATCAACCGACGGCGGTGGGCCGGGTGGGCAGCCGGCCGGGCGGCACCATGGTTACTGGACCGCCGAGTGCCAGTACTGGGAGAGCAGCTTGCCGTTGTTGGGGACGACCGTGCCGGGGGCGTGCAGACCGGCGAGGTAGGTCGACGCGCTGTTCAGTACGACGCTGTTGTGGCCGCCCGCCGAGGGCAGCCCGGTCTTGAGGTTGACCGCCCAGTCGAGCATCCCGGCGAGCCCGCAGCCGCTCGCGCCGGGCACCGCGAAGGTGGCATCGCCCTGGTTCGCGCCGGTGAGGCTGAGCCGGTTCATGACGCCGGCCGGGTCGGCCGTGCCGTTGGCGCCGAAGCGCTGGATGCCGAGGGCCGGAGCCGTCAGGTTCCGCGGGCGCAGCACGATGGGGTTGCTGGTGGAACCGAGGTAGCAGGAGCCGCCGAGGAAGGGGTTCTGGAGGTGGATGCGGACCGGAATCGCGACGATCGGCTGACCGGTGGTGGCACCTGCCGTGAGCTTGAAGTCGCTGGGTGTGCCGGCCGATTCGACGGTCGCGGTGACCCGGTTGAGGGTGCTGTCGGTGACCTGCCGGCAGAGGTCGCCGATGATGGGGATGTCGCTGGGGCACATCAGGCCGAGCAGCCCGCCCGGGATGTCGGCCGAGTCGGCGATGAGCGCGCCGTCCGCCGGGGCGATCAGGGTGGGCGCGCCGGAGGCGTGCTGCACCACCCCGAGCTGGAGATCGCTGGCACCGGTGACGACCTCCGTGGTGCCGAGCTTGATGGAGCCGCCGGCCGAGTGGGAGGCGATGCACTGCACGATGTCGATGCGCCCGTCGGCGGCCAGCATCGCCGGATCGTCGACCGGGCAGCGGGTGAACGGGCCCCAGGCGCCGCCCAGTCGGGTCGCCGGGGCGGAGTCCGCGGCGGCCGGGCCCACCGTCCCAAGCAGGGTCAGGGCGGTGCCGGCGGCCAGCAGTCCCGCCCGCAGGCGGGTGGATACGGGTCTCATGAGGTCGGTCCCCTCTCGACGTCTGGGCTCGCGACGTCTTGGCGTATGGGCGGCCGGTTCAACGGCCGGGGATGGCAAGGGAGTTGGGTGGTTCAACGGCCATGGAAAGCAAGGGAGTTGGCTGGAATTCAGCGCAGCGGCGGCGGTACGGTCGTCGGCTGCTTGTCGGGGGTGCAGAGCTTCGCGGGGTCGTCCGGGATGCCGGAGGCGCACGGCGCCCCCTGGTTCTGCTTGACCGCGTTGCCGGGCCCGGACACGGACGCCGTGAACAGCGGGCTGAGGTCCTCGCCCACCCCGCAGCCGGTGAACGGCGGAACGGTCACGGAGCCGGTGAGCGGCCCGCCCCGGGAGAGCGAGTAGCCGCGCCAGACCGTGTCCTTGCCCTTCTTGAGTTGCCCGAGCAGGACCATGTGGTCCTTGGTGTTCTGCGCCGGGTCCGGATCGTCGGAGTACACCGGTTTCGTGGTACGGCAGTTGGGGCCGACGTCGAGCGGTGTGCCGTTGACCAAGACGTCGCTCAGGTGCAGCACCAGCGGGATCCGGATGTACGTCTCGCCGTGCCCCGCCGTGTTGTTGAGGTCCGAGTCGATGGACATGGGACCGCTCTGCTCCAACGTCATCGTGGCGGTGGTCGGCATGAACCCGAAGGTCAGGAACGTCGCGGGGGCCGGCGGGGTCTCGCGGCTGCCCTGGTATTCGAGCTGCCCGAGCGACAGCTGGAGCAGATGGAGCTCGAAGACGCCGGGCCTGACCTCGATCCGCTTGAGCTTGCTGGGCCCTTGGACGATCTTGGCGCAGTAGACGGGGATCAGCGAGGCGCCGCTCAGCTTGGTGACGTTCGAGTACCCGGTGGCGTACGCCGCGAGCGCGAGCGGCTGGGTGGTGTCGCCCCGGCACTCGGGCGCGGCGGCGGCCGTCGGAGCGCCCTGCGGCTTGGGGGGTGCGACCTGGGGAGGGGTGGCCGACGGCCGGCCCGGCCCGCTGCTCGCGGGGTCCGTGGCCGAGGCGCTGGGGGACGGCGTCGGCGAGGAACTCGCCCCGGTGACGGGCACCTTGGCGAGCAGACCGGAGCCGCCCGGGACAGGCGTGCAGGACACCGAGACGGTGGCCGGAACGGTGGCGGCGCCCTCCGCGGTGCGCGGGGTGAAGTCGATCGTGAGCCCGGTCGCCGTCACGGTGAGGTCGCCCGGACTGTTCGCGGTGACGGTGGGGACCTCGCCGCTCGCGGTGAGGACGGCGCCGCCGGGGGAGGCGAGCGGCACGGCGGGCGCGGTGCCCTGCCAGACGGCCCGGGCGGCGGCGCCGTTCTGCGCCACCTCCGTCGTCAGCCGGGTGGTAGCGCCCGTCGTGGTCGCGCGGAGCGCGGTGAGTGCGGCGACGGCGGCATCGGGCAGGGTGAGCGCCGTGCTGACCTCGGCGGCCTGGATGGGCACGCCCGCCGCGGCCCGGTCCGGGAACCTGGCGCCGACCCGTACCTTCACCGGTTGCGGCCCGGCCGGAAACGCGCAGCTGTAGGCGAGTTCGGTACTGATCGGCTGGTCGCCGAGGGCCGGTCCCGCGCCGGGTACGACCCCCGCCAGGACCACGGTGGCCGCCGCCAGGGCCGTGCGTGCACTCACCCTCGGCCGCTGCCCGGCCGAGCCCTGCGTTGCTCTCACGTAGCGTTCAGCTCCACTCGCTCGGCTCCTCGGGACGGCCGTCGGCGCCCGCGCGGCATCCGGCGGATCCGCCCGGCCGGCCGTGACCGGACCGGGCGGCCCCGGGGTGTGCGCGAGGCGTCACGCGGCATTACGAGCCGGTGATGGTGGGGGCTGTGCTGGTGCCGCTGACCACCGCGAAGTAGTCGCCGTTGAACGACGGGTGGTCACCGGCGCTCACCACGCCCGAGCAGCCCGCCGTCGGGTCGGAGACGGTCAGCTCGGTCGGAGTGGCCGAGATGGCCAGATCGCCGGTCGAGTTGGTGTACGTGCCGTGCGCGGTGCCAGTCACGGTGAAGGCGCAAGTGGCCACGGAAACCCGGGCGTTGATGCCGGATATGTAGCTCTGCGTGACGCCGCTGCCCGCGTCGTAATCGGTCGCGTTCAGCGTCCACGGGGTGTTCGCGACGGTGTCCACCGCGCCGAGGAAGCTGGTGCACGACTCACCGGTTCTGCCGAAGTGGGCGGGGTCGATGCTGCCGACCGCCGCCGGGTTGCCGGTGGCGCTCTGGAGCGTGCCCCCGGCGTCCGCGTAGGTACAGGTCATGTCGATGCCGTTGATGGAGAGCACCACATTGGTCGACGTGGCGGTGAAACTCTCGGGCGAGTTGGGGCCGACGACCCAGTTCGTGGGCGACGCAGCCATGGCGGGCGCGGTCGCGAGGGCGAAAGCGGCCGTCGCGGCGCCGCATACCAGCGCGAGCTTTCCAAGAGCGTTTCGCACAGTAAATTCCTCCGATTTCACCAGCTACGGGTACGGATTCGGCCACGTACGATCCGTGACGATGCGGACGTTACTTGCGAGAAACATGGGCGCACAATGCTGCCGTTCAAGATTGTGCCGAGCAGGGCGGTTACTTGTGCCGTGGATGAGTAATCGGCTGGATTTTCTTGTCGATTGGTGCGCAATGCCGCGGCGCGAACCCAGCCATTCCTGCTCAAGCTCCCGGTTCCCGGCCCATAAGCATTGGCCCGGCGGGCGGTTACAGGTGAAACCCCTCAACGGATGACAAGTTCCGGAGGGAAAGCACTGCTTCGATGACAAGTTGCCGGTGGCCGGACCCGGGCTCGTGGAAACTTCTGGAACTGGTATTGCAGAGCAAGGTTACCCGGCCGTAACGTCCGGTGTGCGGTCGGCCCGGGCAGCTCGTCCGGATTCGCATCCGCTGCTGGTCCAACGCTCCCGGCGGCGCCCCCGACGGCCGGGATCCGCCCGGGCGAAGCCTCCGGCCTGCCCTCCTTCCGGGCCAGGGCTCCGCCCCGGAGCGGCCGGGGGGGGGCGCCCCCCCCCCCCGCGCGGGCCCCCCCCCCCCCCCCCCCCCCCCCCCCCCCCCCCCCCCGCGACCGCCCGCACCACCGCCGTACTGCTCACTTGCTGCTCAGTCGTCCGCGAGGCCGGCTTCGGAATTTGTCAATGGATGACAAGGAAACGGGATTTCGCCGATGTGGCCGTCCGGGTTCTTGTTTCGGCGGCCTTGGTCAACTTACCGTGCGCCTCTCGGTGCACCCGCGTCACTTCGTGCCTGCTGGAGGTGGGATGGGAATTGAAGTCGTGGTCGAGGGTCTGACCAAGTCCTTCGGCAAGCAGAACATCTGGCAGGACATCACACTCACCCTGCCCGCGGGTGAGATCAGCGTCATGCTGGGTCCCTCCGGCACCGGAAAGACGGTATTCCTCAAGTCGATCATCGGGCTGCTCAAGCCGGAGCGCGGCCGGGTCCTCATCAACGGCGTCGACATGGTGAGCAGCCCCGAGCGCGACATCTACGAGACCCGCAAACTCTTCGGCCTCATGTTCCAGGACGGCGCGCTCTTCGGCTCGATGTCCCTTTTCGACAACATCGCCTTCCCGCTGCGCGAGCACACCCGCAAGAAGGAGTCGGAGATCCGCCGCATCGTCATGGAGCGGGTGGACATGGTCGGCCTCCTGGGCGCGGAGGAGAAGCTGCCCGGGGAGATCTCCGGCGGGATGCGCAAGCGCGCCGGACTCGCCCGCGCCCTGGTGCTCGACCCCCAGATCATCCTCTGCGACGAGCCGGACTCCGGGCTCGACCCGGTCCGCACCGCCTTCATCTCGCAGCTCCTCATCGACCTGAACGCGCAGATCGACGCGACGATGCTGATCGTCACCCACAACCTCGACATCGCCGCGACCGTCCCCGACAACATGGGGATGCTCTTCCGCCGCAACCTCGTCACCTTCGGGCCCCGGGAGGTGCTGCTCACCAGCGAGGAGCCGGTCGTCGCCCAGTTCCTCAGCGGCCGCCGGGAAGGCCCCATCGGCATGTCCGAGGAGAAGGACGCCGCGACCCTCGCGATGGAGCAGGCCAACAGCGGCCCGAATCCGGTGAGTTCACCCCGTCCCCTCGTGCCGCAACTGGAGCCCTCGCCGGGGCTGCCCGCCCGCAGTGCCGTACTGCGCCGCAAGCGGCGGGTTCTCGGCATGCTCGACCAGCTGCCGCCGGCCGCCCGCAAGGCCATCGAGAGCGGTACGGCGCCCGCCCAGGGGGCGACGCCGTGACGACGGAAGCCGAGAGAACCCCGCCCACCCCACCGCCTCCGCCGACGGCGCCGCCGCGTCGGCCGCTGCCCGGCCTGGGCGCCCTCCGCCAGACCGGGCGGCTGTTCTCGCTGGCCGCCGCCGTCATCCGGGCCGTCTTCCGGCGCCCCTTCCAACTCCGGGAATTCATCGAGCAGTTCTGGTTCATCGCCAGCGTCACGATCCTGCCCGCGGCCCTCGTCTCCATCCCGTTCGGCGCCGTCATCGCCCTCCAGGTCGGGTCCCTCACCCAGCAGCTCGGCGCCCAGTCCTTCACCGGCGGCGCCAGCGTCCTCGCCGTCATCCAGCAGGCCAGCCCGCTGATCGTGGCCCTGCTCATCGCCGGGGCGGGCGGCTCCGCGATCTGCGCCGACCTCGGCTCCCGCACGATCCGCGAGGAACTCGACGCCATGGAGGTCATGGGCGTCTCGCCGGTCCAACGCCTGGTCGTACCAAGGGTGTTGGCCACCATGTTCGTCGCCGTACTGCTCAACGGCATGGTCTCCGTCGTCGGCACCCTCGGCGGCTACTTCTTCAACGTCATCATGCAGGGCGGCACCCCGGGCGCCTACCTCTCCAGCTTCTCCGCCCTCGCACAGCTCCCCGACCTCTACATCAGCGAGTTCAAGGCGCTGATCTTCGGGTTCATCGCCGGGATCGTCGCCGCGTACCGCGGGCTCAACCCGCGCGGCGGCCCCAAGGGCGTCGGCGACGCCGTCAACCAGTCCGTCGTCATCACCTTCCTGCTGCTCTTCTTCGTGAACATGGTGCTCACCGGGATCTATCTCCAGATCGTCCCCCCGAAGGGCGGCTGAGCCGATGGCCCTCCTCAGCCTCCTCGACCGCTGCGGCGACCAACTCTCCTTCTACGTCAAGGCGTTGCTGTGGATCCCGCGCACCCTGCGGCGCTATCTCAAGGAGGTCCAGCGGCTGCTCGCCGAGGTGGCCTTCGGCAGCGGCGGCCTCGGTGTCATCGGCGGCACCATCGGCGTGATGATCGCCATGACCCTGTTCACCGGCACCGTCGTGGGCCTCCAGGGATACGCGGCGCTCAACCAGATCGGCACCGCCGCCTTCACCGGCTTCGTCTCCGCCTACTTCAACACCCGTGAGATCGCCCCGCTGGTCGCCGGGCTCGCCCTGTCCGCGACCGTGGGCGCGGGATTCACCGCCCAGCTCGGCGCCATGCGCATCAACGAGGAGGTCGACGCCCTCGAAGGCATGGGCGTACGCAGCCTGCCCTACCTGGTCACCACCCGGATCATCGCCGGAGTCGTCGCGATCATCCCGCTGTACGCGATCGGCCTGCTCAGCTCCTACTTCGCGTCCCGGATGACCACGGTCGTCTTCAAGGGCCAGTCACGCGGCACCTTCGACCACTACTTCAACCTCTTCCTCTCCCCGACGGACGTGCTGCTCTCCGTACTCAAAGTGCTCATCTTCAGCGTGATGGTGATCCTGGCCCACTGCTACTACGGCTTCCGCGCGACGGGCGGACCGGCCGGCGTCGGCGTCGCGGTGGGCCGCTCGGTCCGCAACGCGATCGTGCTGATCGCCGTCACCGACTTCTTCCTCTCGCTCGCGATCTGGGGCGCCACCACGACCGTGAAGGTGGCCGGATGAACGCGCGGACCGTACGCCGCCGCCTCGCCGGAGTCGTCTTCCTGCTGGTCCCCGCGCTGCTCATCTGGCTCTCGATCGCCGTGTACGACAAGGACTTCACCCGCTCGGACACGGTGACCGTCGAGACGGGCAGCGTCGGCAACGAGATGCACCCGGGCGCCGAGGTGAAGCTGCGCGGCGTCGTCATCGGCGAGGTCCGCGGCATCAGCGCCGACGGCGAGGGGGCGAAGCTGACCCTGGCCCTCCAGCCGGGCAGGCTCAGCCGGGTCCCGGCCGACGTGACCGCGCAGATGCTTCCGACCACCCTCTTCGGCGAACGGTTCGTGGCGCTCGTACCGCCGCCGAACCCGTCCACCAGCGCCCTCTCGGCCGGTGCCGTCATTCCGCAGAACCGCTCCCGCGACGCCATCGAACTGGAGCAGGTCCTCGACCACGTCCTGCCGATGCTCACCGCGGTGAAACCGGATCAGCTGTCGGTGACGCTGTCCGCGGTCGCCCAAGCCTTGCGCGGCCGTGGCTCCCGGCTCGGCGACACCCTCGTCACGCTGGACGCCCACCTGAAGAAGTTCAACCCGGACCTGCCCGCCCTCAACGCCGACCTGAAGCAGCTCGTCCAGGTCACCCGGACCTACAGCGACGCCGCGCCCGACATCCTGAGAGCGCTCACGGACGCCACGACCACCACCGGCACCCTGGTCGACAAGGAGACCCAGCTCTCCGGCGTCTACGGCCGGACGACCACGACCGCCCAGGACCTCACGGCGTTCCTCCAGCAGAACAAGGACAACATCATCCGGCTCAGCGAGGTCAGCCGCCCCACCCTGCAACTCCTCGCCGAATACTCCGCCTCCTTCCCCTGCACGCTGCGCACGCTCTCCGGTTTCGTCCCCGCGATGGACAAGGCCCTGGGCAAGGGCACGGGCGAGCCGGGACTCCACGTCACCGTGAAGGCGGTGCCCTCGCTCGGCAAGTACGTCCCCGGGCGCGACACCCCCTCGTACACGGCCGGTGGCGGACCGCACTGCTACCCGGTGCCGTACCTCGGCGTCCCGCTCCCCGCTGAGAGCGCTCTTACGAGGACCGCGGCGGCCGGCGACCCCGGTCTCGGGCTGCCCAACTCCCCGCAGGAGAACCGGCTGGTGAACGAGTTGCTCGCACCCGGCATGAAGGAGGCCCCGCAGTCCCTGCCGGACTGGAGCAGCCTGCTCGTCGGCCCCGCTCTGCGAGGGACGGAGGTGACCATCAAGTGAAGCGCCGCAGCATCGCGGGTCCGCTCGTCAAATCACTGGTCTTCGTCCTGGTGACGGCGTTCGCCACCACCGTCCTCGCGCTGTCCATCGCCAACACCGGCGTCGGCGACACCACGACGTACCGGGCGCGCTTCACCGACACGACCGGTCTGATCGAGGGCGACAGCGTCCGCATCGCCGGGGTCAAGGTCGGCCAGGTGGACGGCGTGGAGGTCGTCGACCGGCGGCTCGCGCAGGTCACCTTCTCCGTGCAGCGCAGCCGGATCCTGCCCGGCACGGCCACCGCCGCCATCAAGTACCTGAACATGGTGGGCCAGCGGTACATCGAACTGGGCCGGGGCACCGGTGCGGTGGGTGCGGCCCTTGCGCCCGGCTCGACCATCCCGGTCGAGCGCACCACCCCCGCCCTCGACCTCACCCAGCTCTTCAACGGCTTCCAGCCCCTGTTCGAGGGGCTCTCGCCCAAGGACGTCAACCAGCTCGCCGGCTCCATCGTCCAGGTCCTCCAGGGCGAGGGCGGCACCGTCGACAGCCTGCTCCAGCACATCGGTTCGCTCACCACGACCGTCGCCGCCAAGGACAAGGTGATCGGCGAGGTCATCACCCATCTGAACACCGTCCTGACCACCGTCAACGACCGCGAAGCCGGATTCAACGACCTGGTGGTGACGCTCCGGCAACTGGTCTCCGGGTTCGCGGGCGACCGCAAGCCGCTGGGCGATGCCATCGCCGCGATGGGCGATCTGACGACGGTCACCGCCGGGCTGCTCCAGGACGGCCGGGCGCCGCTCAAGGAGGACATCAAGCAGCTCGGCCGACTCTCCTCGAACCTCGCCGAGAGCGCTCCCCAGATCGAGAACTTCCTGCGCAGGACGCCCGACAAGATGCGCGCCGTCACCCGGATCGCCAGTTACGGATCCTGGCTCAACCTCTACCTCTGCGAAGCCAAGGTGTCCGGGGTGAAGACCGAGGACGGCAGCGCGCCGCCCACCGGAATCCCGGTCAGCGAATCGAGGTGCCAGGGATGAGACTCCCCGCACCGCGGTGGCCCCGGCCCCGCCTGCCCCGGCTGTGCCTCAGGCCGGTCAAGCCGATGAAGGAGCGCAACCCCGTCGCGGTCAGCCTGGTGGGCCTGCTGCTCCTCGCTCTCATCGGCTACGCGGCGTTCAACGCGAACTCGCTGCCGTTCATCGGCGGTGGTACGACCTACAGCGCCGACTTCTCCGAGTCCGCCGGGCTGCGCGGCGGGGACGAGGTGCGGATCGCCGGGGTCAAGGTCGGCGAGGTCGGCGACGTCTCCCTGGACGGAGCCAAGGTGAAGGTCACCTTCAAGGTGAAGGACGCCTGGATCGGCGACGCCTCGACCGCGGCCATCGCCATCAAGACCCTGCTCGGCGAGAAATACGTGGCGATCGACCCGCTCGGCACCGGAAAGCAGAACCCCGCCAGCCGCATCCCGCTGGCCCGCACCACGTCCCCGTACGACGTCACCCAAGCCTTCGAAGGGCTCAGCAACACGATCGGCGCCATCGACACCGCCCAGCTCGCCAAGAGCTTCGAGACCATCTCCCAGACCTTCAAGGACTCGCCGCCAGATGTGCGCACCGCGGTGTCCGGTCTTTCGGCGCTGTCGAAGACTGTCTCCCAGCGCGACACCCAGCTCGCCCAACTCCTCAAGGGCAGCGAGCAGTTGACGAAGACGCTCGCCAGCAAGAAGAGCAGCTTCGAGACTCTGATCGACGACGGCGGGCTGCTGCTCGGCGAACTCAAGCAGCGCCGCGACGCCATCCAGGCGCTGCTCACCGGAACCCGGGGCCTGGGCACCCAGCTCACCGGACTCGTCAAGGACAATGCGGCGCAACTCGGGCCCACACTCGCCGCGTTGGGGCGCGTCACCGACGTCCTCGTCAAGAACCAGCAGGGGCTCGACCGGACGCTGGCCCTCGCCGGTCCCTACTACCGGCTCGTCGGCAACACCCTCGGCAACGGCCGCTGGTTCGACACCTACCTCTGCGGGCTCGTCCCGAGGAACTACCTCCCCACGGGCTCCCTTCCGGGAACCGGCTGCATGCCGCCGAAGAACGGAGGCTACTCATGACCCGGCGACGCGCTCTCACGATCGTCGCGGCCCTCGCGGTGATCGCCGCCGCCGTGCTCGGCGGACTGCGCGTGTTCACCGACCCCGGCGGGAAGCGCATCACCGCCTACTTCGACCACGCCGTCGGTGTCTACGCCGGATCGGATCTGCGGATCCTCGGGGTGAAGGTGGGCGAGGTCGACTCGGTGACCCCGCAGGGCAAGCAGGTCAAGGTCGTGGTGACGCTGGACCGGGGCGTACGGGTGCCCAAGGACGCCAGAGCCGCCATCGTCTCGCCCAGCGTCGTCGCCGACCGGTACGTCCAGCTCGCCCCCGCCTACACCGGCGGACCGGAGATCGCCGACCGGGCGGAGCTGCCCGCCTCCCGCAACGCCACACCCGTGGAGGTCGACCAGCTGTACGCGTCCATCACCGAGCTCAGCAAGTCCCTCGGTCCCAGCGGCGCGAACTCCACGGGCGCGCTCTCGGGCCTGCTCGACACGGGCGCCAAGAACCTCGACGGCAACGGTGCCGCGATCGGGGACTCCATCGAGCAGTTCGGCAAGGCGGCCAAAACGCTGGACGGCAGCAGCGAGCACCTCTTCGCCACGCTGTCCTATCTGCAGACGTTCACCACCATGCTGAAGAACAAGGACGGCGCGGTGCGCGACGCCCAGAACCAACTCGCCGACGTCACCTCGTTCTTCGCCGACAACAAGGACAACCTGGCGGGCGCCCTCAAAGAGCTCGGCACGGCGCTGGGCCATGTGAAGACGTTCATCCAGGACAACCGCGGCAGCCTCAAGGCGGAGGTCGACAAGCTCGCCCCGCTCACCCAGACCCTGGTCGACCAGCGGGCCTCGCTCGCGGAAGCCCTGGACACCGCGCCGCTGGCCGCCGGAAACGCTCTCAACGCCTACGACCCGGCGCACCGCACCCTCGACGGCCGGGGCGACATCAACGAGATCAGCATGGGCGGCGACATCGTCTTCCCGCGCGACCCCGCGACAGCGGGCAGCGCGGCGCTCGTGCCGGTACCGGAAGCCCGCCGAAGAGCGCTCCCCGCGCTGCCGCTGCCCGCCGTCGGCACGGTGTACGGCACCGCCGCCGACCTTGCTGCCAAGAGCGGGGGCCGGGGATGAGGGCCGTTGCCACGCGCCGGATACGGGCCGTCCGGGAGGCGTTGACAGGCCGGAGAGCCAGCGGCCGGGCCGCCGCGGGGGCGGGCGCGGGCGTCGCGGCACTCGTCGCCCTCGCCCTCAGCCTCGGCAGCTGCTCGGTGCCGTCGTTCTCCGGGATCGACCAACTCCCGCTGCCCGGTGGCGCCGACCTGGGCAGCCACCCGTACGACATCACCGCCGACTTCGCCGACGTGCTCAGCCTGGTGCCGCAGGCCGCGGTGAAGGTCAACGATGTCGCCGTCGGCAGGGTCACCAAGGTGTCGCTCGCGCCGGACGGCTGGTCCGCCAAGGTCACCATGCGGATCAGGGGAGACGTGAAGCTCCCCGCCAACGCCTACGCACAGCTGGAACAGTCCAGCCTGCTCGGCGAGAAGTTCGTCCAGCTCTCCGCGCCGGCGAAGGAGACCAAGGAGACCGCGCAGGGCAGCCTCGGGCCCGGCGCCGCCATCCCCCTCGCGCGCACCAACCGCAACCCCGAGGTCGAGGAGGTGCTCGGAGCGCTCTCCATGCTGCTCAACGGGGGCGGCGTCAACCAGCTCAAGACGATCACCACCGAGCTCAACAAGGCGATCGGCGGCCGTGAGCCCGAGGTCCGCTCGATGCTGCACCGCGTCACCACCCTGGTCACCGATCTCGACGGGCACCGCGGCGACATCACCGACGCACTCGACGGCGTGAACCGGCTCTCCGCGACCCTCGCCAGCCGCAAGGAACAGGTCGGCACGGTACTCACCGGGCTGTCCCCGGGCCTCAAAGTCCTTGAGGACCAACGGGGTTCACTCCTCACGATGCTGAAGTCGCTCGACACCCTCTCCACGGTCGCCGTCTCGACGATCAACAAGAGCAAGGACGACATGGTGGCCGATCTGAAGGCGATCGCACCGACCCTCAAGGCCCTCGCGGACTCCGGCAAGGACCTCCCCGACTCGCTCCAGGTGCTGCTGACCTACCCGTTCACGGACGAGGTGCTGCGCGGAATCAAGGGCGACTACCTCAACGTCTACCTCGACGTGGCGGCCGTGCCCGGCACCCGGATCATCCCGCCGATCACCGCGCAGCCTTCACCCAAGGCGCCGCTCGGCCTGCCGGCCGTCGGCGGCACGGGGGGTGCGGGCTGATGCTGACGCTCGCGACCAGGCTCAAGAACCTCGCGTTCCTCGTGATCGGGGTGCTGGTGCTCGGCTACACCGGCTTCCGGTACGCGGAGGTCGGCCACTACGTCGGCATCCGCGACTACTACACGGTGAAGGTCCATCTCGCCGAGACCGGCGGCCTGTTCACCCACTCCAACGTCACCTACCGGGGCGTCTCGGTGGGCCGGGTCGGGCCCATCGGGCTCACCGACGACGGGGTCGTCGCCGAACTGCGCATCGACAACTCGGCGCCGCCCATCCCGGCCACCCTGCAGGCGGTGGTGGCCAATCTGTCCGCGGTCGGCGAGCAGTACATCGACCTGCGGCCGACCTCGGCCGGGGCGCCCTACCTCGGCGACGGCGGGGAGATCGCCCAGTCCGACACCCGGACCCCGGCACCGGTCACCACCGTACTCACCAGCGTCAACGACCTTGCCGCGTCCGTGCCGTTGGAGTCGCTGCGCACCGTCGTCGCCGAGTTCGGCAAGGCCTTCGAAGGGCGCGGCAACGACCTGCAAGTGCTCCTCGACAACGGCACCGACTTCGTGAAGGCGGCCGACAAGGCGCTGCCCGCCACGTCCACGCTGCTCGCGGACGGCGAAACCGTGCTGCGCACCCAGGCCGAGGAGGGGCAGGCCATCCAGACCTTCGCGTCGGGGGCGCAGCGGCTCGCGGCCACGCTGAAGGGTTCGGACACCGACCTGCGCCGGCTGATCGCCGCGGCGCCCGATGCCGCCGGGCAGATCAGCGGGCTGCTCCGGGATCTGGATCCGCAGCTCGGTGTGGTGCTCGCCAACCTCCTGACGACGGCGGACGTGGCCGTCACCCGGCAGCGCGGAATCGAGGAACTCCTGGTGAAACTACCGCAGTTGGCCGCCGTCGGAGCCACCGCCATCGACGGCGAGGGCGCCAACCTGGGCATGGCGGTCACCTTCTTCGCCCCCCTTCCCTGCACCGACGGATACGGCGGCACGACGTACCGCAACGGACTCGAAACCCTGGACACGCCGAACCTCAACACCAAGGCGCGATGCGCCGCGCCCGCGAGCAGCGGCATCGACGTCCGCGGCTCGGCGCACGCCCCTGGCGGCGGCCAGCTCCCGGCCCCCGCGAGGCCGGGCTCCCTGCCACCGGCGCCCGCGACCGCGCCGGCCCCGCTCCCCGGAGCCCTGGCCCTGCCCGCGCTGCCCGCCGACGGCCCGTCGGACCTGGCCGCACTCCTCGGCCTGCCCTCCGGCACCGACGGAAGGCAGGCGCGGCAGTGACCCGGCACCCAGACAAGCCCGGATCGCGCCGGGTGCTCATGGCCGCGGCGCTGGCGGCCTCCGTCGCCTTCTGCGCCTACGCGGGGTTGACCTACGCGCAGGCCCGGGGCGACTCCTCGGTCGCGTACGCCACATCGCGCGACACGGCGCTGAAGACGGGCCGGGCGCAGATCGCCGCGCTCTCCACCCTGGACGCGGCCCACCCCGACACGGCGCTGCGCACCTGGCTGGACGCCTCCACCGGGCCCCTCCATGACGAACTGAGCCGGGCCGGTGCGGGCAAACCGGCCGGGTCGGCGCGCGGCACCGTCACGGATGCCGCCGTCACCGAACTCGACGACCGCTCCGGCACGGCGAAGCTCATCGCGACCGTCCAGGTCCGGCTCACCCCGGCCAACGGCGCGGCCACCACCGACCGCAAGCGCTTCGAAGCGGCCCTGGAACGCACCGGCGCCGGCTGGAAGCTCAAGGCACTCAGCGCGGTCCCGGTCGCCGCGCCCTGACCCCGGACCGGTAGGGAGACACAGCGTGCGCACAACGAAGCCGCAACCCGCGCAGGGGCAGCACGACGAACGGCACGGCGACGACCCCGCCCCCGGGTCCCCGGACAACGGCCGCGCGGCCTCCGAGGGGGCCGGCGCCGATCAGCCCCTCGCCGAAACGGCCATGGCACCCGCTCCCGAAGCCACTTCCGGCCCCGTGCCCGACCGCGGCCCCACGCCTGACTCCGAACCGGGCCCCGCCCCCGAGTGCCACGCCGATGCCCTCGCGCCTTCCGAGGGGGCCGGGGCCGATCCCGAGCCCCAGGCCGATGCCCCCGCGCCCGCCGAGGCCGAGCCGCGTCCGCACCGTGTCCGCCGTGCGCTCGGCCTCATCGGCGTCCTCGCTCTCCTCCTCGCCGGAGGTGGACTCCTGTTCCAGGCCCGGCAGTTGGGCGACCCCCCGGCCGCGGCGAACCACGCGCTCACCGACACCGTCGCCACCACCCGGGTCATCGGCGATGTCAGCAACACGCTCGGCAAGGTCTTCTCGTACACCCCGCAGGACACCCGCTCCACCGAGGACGCCGGGCGCGAGCTGCTCGGCGGGAAGGCGGCCGGGCAATACGCCGCGCTGTTCGGGGAGTTGAGGCAGCGCGTCGCCGATCAGAAGCTCACCCTGACCACTCATGTCGTACGGGCGGGAGTCACCCGGCTCACCCGCGACCGGGCGGAGCTGCTGGTCTTCCTCGACCAGCGCGCCCAGCGGGCCGGCAAGCCCGCCACCACCGCCGCCGCCCAGCTGTCCGTCACCGCCCAACTCGCCGACGGGCACTGGCAGATCACGGACGTCCAAGCCCGCTAGACCCCGTCACGACCGAACTGTCCGCTGTCGCCGGATCCTGCGAGAGGGATGACACAGAACATGGCACGTATGACGACCCAGCCCCTGCTCGTCGTGGCGATGTCGCTCACCTTGATCGCGGGTGCCTTCGCGGTGTGGGCGGGCTGGTCCTGGTACGGCGCGGCGCACGACGACGCCGTCACCTACGCCGCCTCCCGCGACAAGGTTCTCGCGGCGGGCGAGCAGGCCGTGCAGAACCTCTCCACCCTCGACCACAAGGACCTGGCGCACGGCCTCGACCTGTGGCAGGCCTCCACCACCGGTGACCTCCACCAGCAACTGGCCGACGGGAGAGGCGAGTTCGAGAAGCAGGTGCAGCAGGCGCAGACCGTCACCACCGCCAAGGTGCTGGACGGCGCGGTCACCGAGCTGGACGACCGGGCGGGCCGGGCCAGGGTGATGGTGGCGCTGCGGATCACCGTGCAGGCCCCGAAGCAGCAGCCCGCCGCCAAGGACAGCCGGATGCTCGGCGAACTCACCCGTACGTCCGGTGGCTGGAAGCTGAGCGCCCTCGGCCAGGCGCCGGTCGGCAGCAACGCGGCCAACTGAGCCCCGCACCTCCTCCTTCCGCCCTCTTCCGCCCTCTTCCGTCAGGCTTCCGCCAGGACAGGAGCCCCGTACATGTCCACGACCCGCCACCTGGTCAACCGTCAGCGCCGACTGGCGAGCACCGCCGCCGCCCGCATCGCCACCGAACAGCCGCCGGAGCGTACGAGAAAACATGTCAACTCGCCCAAGGTTCAGGGAAGTTCCGACCCGAAGAAGTCCGCGCGGGCGCCTTCGCCGCCCCGCCCCGGCCGACGGCGGTCCGCCGTCCGGCCCTTCCTCGACCGGCTGCCCACCGTCCGGCTCCCCGTCGTCCTCTGCGTGCTCATCGTCCTGTTGGGCTCCTTCGCCGCGCTCGCCGCTACCCGGGCCGACGGACTGCGGTCCGATCCGGCCGTGCGGAACACCGCCCTCACCGATCTCGCCCGGACCAGCGAGATCAAGGGGCAGACCGCCAAGGCCGTCGCCGCGCTGTTCTCGTACAACTATGTGGACACCGCCCAGGCCGACAGGGCGGCCTCAACTCTCCTCACCGGCAAGGCGGTTCAGCAGCACCGCGACATGCTCGCCACCGTGCGTTCGCAGGCCAAGGACCAGAAGCTCGTCCTGACAACGACCGTGACGGAGAGCGGTGTGGAGATGATCGACGCCTCCCGTGCCCGGGTCCTCGTCTATGCCGACCAGAGCAGCACCCGCACGGCGGGCAAGAAGCCCGAAACGTCGTACGCCGCCGCCATGTTCGCCGTGGATGTGCTGCGCAAGGGCAGCACCTGGCAGATCTCCGGCATCGACACCTTCGGGCAGGGCTCGTGAAGGCCCCGGGGCGGCTCGGCGGGGAAGGGCACTTATTGCGCGCGCTGCCGGGCGGGAAGCGGTTGCGGCGCGGGCTGACCGCTACGGCGGTCGCGGCCGCCGCGATGGCCGCCCTCACCGCCTCGCAGGCGCCGGGTCTCCTGCCTGCCGCGGCGCCGCCGCATCAGGACGAGCCCACGGCGGGCGGGCCCGTCCCCACGCCCGAACAGCCCCCGTCCGACGGCGCGTACCACACCGACCTCCCGCCACTGGTCTCCACACCGTCCCCGAGTGCTCCACCCGCTGCGGGGGCGATCGACCCGGTGTGGACGCAGGAGGGCGTCCCGGCCACCGTGCTCGCTGCGTACCAGCAGGCGGAGGCGCGGCTCCGTCGTACCGAACCCGGCTGCCACCTTCCTTGGCAACTCCTCGCTGCCATCGGCAAGGTGGAGGCGGGGCACGCGGGCGGCGGCCGCGTCGACGCGCACGGCACGACCCTGACCCCGATCCTCGGGCCGGTGCTCAACGGCGTGGGCTTCGCGAACATCCCCGACACCGACCACGGCGTACTCGACGGTGACGCACGCTACGACCGTGCCGTCGGGCCGATGCAGTTCATACCCTCCACCTGGGCAACCTGGGGACAGGACGGCAATGGTGACGGTGTGAAGGACCCCAACAACGTCTTCGACGCGGCGCTCGCCGCAGGGGTGTATCTGTGCGCGGACTCCCGCGACATGGCGGTTCCGGCGGAGTTGAACCGTGCGGTGCTCAGCTACAACGACT
Source organism: Streptomyces sp. NPDC050485 (assembly GCF_044458185.1). Lineage (NCBI taxonomy): Bacteria > Bacillati > Actinomycetota > Actinomycetes > Kitasatosporales > Streptomycetaceae > Streptomyces > Streptomyces sp. NPDC050485. The sequence goes on from NZ_JBITHR010000028.1 coordinate 100,997, forward strand.
CCGCCGACTTTTTGCGGACGGTCCTGTCGTGGCTGGAGTTCTACCGCCGGGGGACCCATGCCGTACCGGACGGGAAGGGGGTGCTGCCGGCCACGCCAGGGGCGGGCAGCGCCCGGCAGATCGACCAGGACAAGGGCGGCAGGCAGGGCGGCGGCATCGTCATCGGCCCGCAGCCGGGCGGCCACCCCTCCGCCCCGGTGCCTCCACCGCCCGTCGGCAGCCCGTCGGCCTCGCCCCCTGCGCACTCGCCTTCCCCGTCCGGCGGGCCGAGTCCGTCCCCTTCGCCGTCCGCGAGCCCGAGCCCCTCGGGGAGCCCCGGGCCTTCGCCGTCGGGCAGCCCCGGTCTGCCGGGCTGCCCCAGCGAATCGCCTTCGGCGCCGACGACACCCGCCCCCACCGGCTCGCCGACCGCACCCGACTGCCCGTCACCCAACCCCTAGTAGGACTCCGTTAGGTCTGTCTCGATCTTGGGGTCCTGCTGGGCAGGGGTTGTTGGCAGGTGGTGCAGATGCCGGTCCAGCACCTCAGG
>NZ_JBITHR010000029.1:0-26723 GCF_044458185.1 Streptomyces sp. NPDC050485
CGCTCCGCGGGGGTGTTGCGCCCGCTGCGCGGGCGCCCAGCCCTTCGGGCTGGTGAAGTCCTCCGCTGCGCTGCGGACTTCGGGCCTGGCTCCGCCGGGCCTGTGAAGAGACAGGCGGCCGCTGCGCGGCCTGAGGACCAGTCAGCTTCGCTGCCTGGTCCGGGCCTTCCGGCTTCGCCTCCAAGCCCCAATGGCCCGCTACGCGGACCAGGCTGGCTAGGAAGGAGCGGGCTCGGGCTCTCGTTTCTGCATCATGCTGAGAGTGCATGTAGCTTTGGGGATTTTAGTGGAGGTCCCCTACCCGCCCAATTTTCTGGAGCCGAGCTTCGGGCTTTCCACCCGGCCACACACCCCATAAACCAGGAACACAACCGATCCTACGCCAAAATCCTGCCCGTTAAACAGGGCATGACGGTAATTCAGGGGTGGACGGCGCTGGCTTTCACGGTCCATGTTTCCTCTTGGCGGGTGGCGCGCCACGGGCCCATGGTGGGCTTGGTTCCTTGCAGGGTCATGGGGATGGGTTCGTCACCGTTCGAGGGGATCACAGCCCGTTCGCCCCTGCCCAGGCGGGAGCCGGTGGAGGTCCATTCGGTAACGATCCCGGTGAGCGTTTCGCCTGAGGCAGGGTGTTCCAGGGTGACCCAGCTGCCGGGTGCGAAGGCGCCGGTAGCTGGCTTCGGGGCTGTCCCGTTCCGCCGGTCCAGTCGCCAAGCCTTGCGCACCTTCTCCGGGGTGTCAGCGCTGGTCCGCACGGAGCCTGAGACGCGCGGAATGCGGTTCCGAGGGTCCGTGAGGATCTCGTCCCGCCTGGCCTTGATGCCGGCCGCGTACGCCTCCCGCACGGCGTCATGGTCCGTTCCCCGCACAGACACCGTGACGGTCCATTCGCCCTGCCTCCAGTACCGCCGGTGGGACTCCTCCCAGCTCACCGGGGCGAAGAACCTGCCGAGCGCTTCGATGGTGTCCAACGCTTCCCGCCGCATGGCGTCGACGACCCGATCATGAGTCTCCTTCCGGATCGTCTGGGCAGTTGTGGTCCGCCAACCCTCCGGCTTCCCGTGCCAGTTGGCCGGAGGCAGGGCGGCTGCCAAGTCGTCCAGAAGGGGTTGCGCTTCCTCGCGGGCCCGTGCCTCGGCCGACCGCTGCCACCCCCCGTCAGCGTCCCGGTACACGGCCGTCCAGCGGACGGGCTCAGTGCTCTCGGGCAGCGGGGTGATACTGCCGGACTCGCCGATGCACGCCGACACGTACAGGTAGCTGACGGACTCGCTGGTGTGCGTCGTCTTCATGGAAGGACCCTTCTCGGTGCGGGTTTTCGGTCGGGGCGGGGGTGCCACTCCCCCGCCCCGGTGTGGGAGTGGGTTAGTCCTCGTCGGGCTGCATGATCTTGAGGACCGGGGCGCCGTGGTCGTCGGGGCCGATTTCCACGGCCAGGTGGACGGTGGCCGCCCGCGAGCTGCGGCCGTCGCGCGGAACGCGGGCCAGCTCGACGGTGACGCGGTTTCCGCCCAGGTTCCGGCCGATGGCCCAGCGGGTCATCCACAGGACGTCCCAGAGACGGCCGCTCTCGTCCTGGTAGGTCTGGCGGGCGTTGTCCTCGTCGGTCCAGGCCACGCAGTCGGCCCAGGCGGCCGCCGTGAGCGCGATAGGCACACTGAACCCTGCCTCTCGGGCGACTCCGTCGGGCACCGCCACGAGAGCGCCGTCCGCGAGTGCCTGGGCGCGGGTGTACCGGTGGATCGGACCGCCGAACAGGTCGGCCAGCGTGGAGCAGTCCTCCGCCTGGTGGTCGGTGTCCGGAGTCCAGCGCATCGCGTCCGGGCCGGTGCTCAAGTCGTCGTGGGACGCGCCGGGAATCAGGGTCTCGCTCATGATGGGGGCCTTTCTGAAAGGGGTGCTTTCGGTTGGGCGGGGTGCCACTCCCCGCCGTGGGGGGGGAGCGGTGCCGGGCGCTGCGCTTGGTTCAGTCGTCCCAGGCGGGGTCGTTGCGGCAGTGTTCGTAGGCCATGGCGGCGGCCGTGTCGGCGTCGGGGGCATCGAACTCCTGGGCCCAGCGGGTGAAGTCGTCCTCGCTGGTGGCCAGGCAGATCAGGTCGTCGGCAACGAGGCCGGGCAGGACTCCGGCAATCAGGACTTCGCAGAAGTCGCAGTCCATGCGCAGCCCGATCACGGTGTAGGTCTGGCACGCGGGAGAAGTCATGGTGGTGCCCCTTTCGAGGATGGTGGGTGGGGCGTGGGCGTTCAGGGGGTGTCGGGGCCGGGCAGAGGGGAGAGGTTGTCCCGACTGAGCACGGTCATGGGCTGATTGGGCGTGGCCTTCGTGTAGGTGCCGGTCGCGAGCCAGTGGATGTACAGGAACTCGCCGTCACTGGTGACGGTGTTGACCCAGCGGGAGGCGTAGGGGCTGGCCGGGACGGCGTCGCCGCGCCGCAGTTCGCGGGCCGGGATCGTGATGTGCATCGTGGGTCCCTTTCGGGTCGGGAGGGGTGGGCCCCGTCGGGTTCCGGGGCCCGGTGGGTGGGGTCAGCGGCGGGGGCGGGGGATCATGCCGGTCGGGGCGTGGTCCAGGTAGTGGCCGACCAGCGCAACGGCTTGGTCCTGGGTGAGGCCGAGGAGTTCCCCGCCGGGGGTGGTGGAGCCGGTGAAGACGACCGGCCCGAAGTAGGGCAGGGGGCGCGGGAGATACAGCGCGATCAGGTTCGCCGCCGGGGTGTTCGCCTCGTGGCCGAGCGCGAGCGCGTCTTCGTCCACCCACATCAGGAGCTGAGTGGTGAGGTCGACCGGCCGGGCGGTGTCGCAGGACAGCGCGTGGCGGGGCGAGTTGTCGGCGTTCCAGTTCAGGAGACGGAAGGTGCCGTGCGGGTCGACACGCAGGGCGTAGCGGGTGGGGTCGGCGGCGAGTACGGACATGGGTATCTCCCTTGTTGGACAGGGGTGTTCTCGGTTGCGGGGGCTTTGCCACAAGCCCTTCCGACATAAAGAACTCTACCCAACTTTCATCACGAATATGGGAGGAGCGCCGAGTTTCTTCGATGGATTTCCCCAGCTCGGACGGGGTTTTCGGGGGTCGGGGCGGGGCACCGTGCGGGGCGTGTCGCCACCCCGAGGAGCGCAGCGCCGAGGGCAAGGAAGCAGGCAGCGCGAAGCGAGCGACAGGGCGCGCAGCGCACGGAGCGTCTGCCTGGTTCCGCAGCGCGTGAGCGCGCAGCGCTCGGCCCGAAGCGAGCGAAGCGAGACCGGGCACGCGGTGAGGCGGCCCCGGGAAGCGCAGCGCCCCGGGGCCGCCGCGCGGCACGCACGGCGCGGCGCCCCGCCCCGACCCCCGAAAAGGAAGAGGCTGCGCCCTGCGGCGGTATCTCACCGCGTGCTGCTCCTTGTTGGCCCAGGGCCCGGCCGGGGGCATGGGGCGCGCCTGAGCGCCGTCCCGTGGCGCGCACTGCTCAAGTGGCCGGCGGCCGGAGGCAGGTCCGGCGGAAGGCTCCCGGGCGCCAGGGAGGGGCGGGGTTATGCGGTCTCGACCAGGGATGCCTGGTCGAGGGTGCGTTCATGGACGCTGATGCAGGTCTTTCCTCCGGCGCCTGTCACGTCGAGGTCGTCAAGCCACAGTTCCTCGTTCTCGGCGAGATGCTCGTGAAGCATCTCGGGATCGGCCGCGATACGGGCCGGAACTGTCATGCCGACGGGGAAGTTGTACTCGACCACCTCGGTCACGGTGAGTTCGACCGTGACATCGGTGTCCGGGCCGTCGTCCTCGGCGTCGCTGTCGGCGGGCTCGGGCTCGGGGCGCCGGACGTCCAGGACGGTGTCCGTGCGGATGAGGGCAGGGCCGTCGCAGGAGGTGTCCAGAAGTACGGAGACCCAACCGGGCTCGTTGTGCGGGACGACGGTGCGGACTTCCGCGAACGCGGAGCCGCCCAGGACGGAGACCCGGTCGCCGGGCTTCAAGTCCCGGGCGTAGCGGCAGGTTTCACCGGTGAAGTGGTGATCGGCGCGGTGCTGGTCACAGAGCATGGCGGAGGGGTTCCTTCCGTGCGGAGTGCGGGAGGCTCGGGGGCGCTGTAGGGGCGCAGGACGGCCGTGCCGCCCCAGTCCCACAGGCCGGGTTCGGCCTTCTCGCTCAGGAGGATGCAGACCAGGCTCGGCCCCTCGTGCGGGTCGTCTTCGTGCTCGGCGGTCTCCGGCAGGAAGTCAAGGCGGCCGCCCGTGTCTTCCATGAGGCGGATCAGGGCGAGCAGGTTCACGGGCTGGCGCGGGTCGAGGTCTCCCCATGCCTGCCGCAGGTCCGTGTCCGTGAGTTCGGGGAGTTCGGCGGGGGTGTCGAAGTCGCACAGGATCACGCCGGTGGTATTCCGGATGCTCTGGAGCCACAGGACGTCGTCGTCCTGGTCCCAGCGCAGGACGAGGTAGGCGGCGCCCGGGTACATCGCGGTGAGGGTGTCGGCGATCGTGCGGGCCAGTCCGCGCGCGGTTGCCAGGGCAGCTTCGCGAGCGGTGGTGAAGTGGTCAACGGTGGTGCGCATTTCCAGCTCCTTGCAGGAGGCCCGCCGGGCCCTGCCGGGCCCGGCGGACGGTACATCACTTGCTGGCGGGCAGGAGCTGGTTGCCGGTGCGCTGCCAGTACCCGGCCGGAGCCCGGTCGGCCCGCTCCTCGTACGTGGCGGGGCTCGCCGTGATCTGGAAGCCGTCCTCACAGAACAGGATCCGGGCGTCCGGGATGAACTCCAGGGTCTTGCTCCCGGCCGGGAAGGGCTTGAAGCCCATGAACCGGTGGCTCTCGCCCAGACACCAGTACGTGTCGCCCTGGGCCAAGTCGTCGAAGCGGACGCTGACCTGCTCGTCGGCGGGGACCCGGCGCCACAGCCGCAGCCCCAGCACCTCCGCAGACTTCTTCGCGGCACCGTGCAGGTCGCAGAAGGTGTCCGGGTCCATGCCGAGCGCCGTGTCGCTCTCGCCACTGTCCCCGGTCAGGTAGACCGCACCGCAGATGCTCTGCTCCGCAAAGCCGTACTGGGCGGCCAGCGCGTCGGCCACCGGGCTGGCGGGGCCGGTGCCGAGCGGGTCGTGGTGCAGCTCGACACCCTCGGCGAGCGTGAGCGTGGTGTACGTGACCAGGCTTCCGACCAGCTCGTTCAGGCCGACGGTCGTGTCCGGCTTCCCGAACTCCGTCTCCGTCCGGCAGTCGGGGTGCAGGGTCATGAAGCAGGAGAACTCAAAGGGGTTGCTGAGATCGAACGGCACAGTCTTCTCCCGGAGTTGGGTGTGTGATTTCGGCTGCCGGGGGGTCTGCCACGAACCAACCCGACAAGAGAACTCTACCGCACTTCCATCACTTCCGGGGGTGGCGCGCGGGCTTTTCTACCGCCAATCTCCGCAGGTGCGGGGCCATTTCGGCCTGCCGGGGCGACGCCGTTCCGGCGCGGTGGCGGGCCGTGAGGCGCGCAGCGCCGAGGGCAAGGAAGAGGGCAGCGCGCAGCGAGGGAGCGGGAAGCGAAGCGGACCGCTCACGCATGCCCGATTCCGCAGCGCGTGAGAGCGCGCAGCGCTCGGCCCCGGACGAGCGCAGCGAGACCGGGCACGCGGCCCGTCGCCGGGGCGGGACGACGCCGCCCCGGCAGGCCGGGAAGAGGATCTGTGCCGCGCTGCGCACCGTCACCGCGGCGGCACACCAGCACGATCAGGCCGAGCCTTGCCAATCCCTGTATTCGACTGACGGCCGAGCACCGTCCGTGAAGGCGTTCGTGGCCCAGCTGTCGTTCCTGCGTTGCAGTGCCGCCTCGGCCCGAGCGGCGACAATGGCGGCTTCGATGACGAAGTTCCGGCTGAACCGATAGTCGGCCTCGGTCAAGCGCCGGTGGCTCTCCTCAACTTGCATGGATATGTGCCCGTCCATGAAGTGCGCCAGCGGCGGCGCGAGCACCTTGAAGTGGGCGTAGCGGTTGTAGTCAATCCCAAGCGCCAGCATCCTCATGGCCTGTTGGACTTCCACGGCGCAGGCAGACAACTCCTCGATCTGGCGGCCGACATCGTCGCGGGTGTCCCTGTTTCGGTGTTCCCTGATCGTTGGACCGAACCTGAAGGGCGAGTCCGGGCCGCCTGGCTGTTTGATGCTGTAGTAGTCGATCATCTCGGTGAAGGCGATCATGAGGCCGGCCAACGCAGCGGGCAGGTCTCCTGAGCGAGCCTCCGCGTGCGCTTCGGCCAGGATCGCAGCGGTCTCGGTGCGGGTCACCAGGCTGACCATGTCGATGTTGTCGAAATCAACGCCAAAGACCAGTGGAGCCGCGTCGGTGAAGAATGTTGTCGTGTCCCCTCGAAACTGTTCGATGGCGCTCTTCGAGGGGGCGATGCCATGGTGCTTGAACTTGACTCGCACCTCGTTCAGCCGCTCCATGGGGCCCCGGCTTGGGAGCGGGCCGGACAGTCCCGGCTCCAACTCCTTCCAGTATCCGGCGAAGGTGACGGCTTTGGTGAGGCTAATCCCGGTGTGGTCTGCCGCAAGTCTCAGGAACTGCTCTACTGCGTCGTGGAAAGAAAGCACTGCCGTCGCGTAAAAGGGTTCGGCCTGGCCGGCTTGGCCGACGCCCTGATCGTAGAGATATCGGACGAACGCCAGTCGCTCGAATGTAAGCGGAGTTGTAGGAATGCTCACACAGACTCCCAGGGTTGCGGGCGCAGCAGCCGTCAGAGGCGGGCGCGGAAGAGCGCTTGGCGCCAACCCGCGCTGCTGCCCCATCTTGCTCCTGTCTCGCGCCGCCCGGCAGCCACTTTCCACGACTGACCGCCGCGGGTAGTAGCCGTGCTACCCACGCCCACGCTGCTGCTCAGCGGTCGTGCGTCCCACCATGTCAGAGGCACGCAGGCGCACGGGCTTCTGGTCACGCCGTACAGCACGGCGCGGAATTGCAGGTTGTCATCACTGCGACTGCCACGCCCGAATCGCACCTATCGGGGCTGCTTGGTGCCAAGTCGCTGGTCGCCAAGGCCTGCCGCAAGCTCGGCCGCCTCCGGTTGCCGGCTGCCGCCGAGGTAGCGGATGCCATCTCCCTCGGGCGCCGTCGCCGCGTCCTTGCCGATGGGATGACGCCGGCTGACCGCGGTACGCCAGCCGAACCGCTCGTCCCACACCAGCGCCGGCACTTCCCCGCCGGCTCCCAACTGGACGGCGGCGGCCAGGTGCTCCTCGCCCAGACGCCGCACCTCCACCGTCTGCACCGGCGCCAGCCCCTGGCCGGCCAGAGCATCGGCGACGCCCTGCAGGTACGGCTGCACCTGACGAGCCCGCAGTTCGAAGCCGGCCACCTCCAGGGCGGCCTTGTGTACGGCCGGGGTGTAGCCCAGGGCGGCCGCGGCCTGTTCCGGGGTCAGGCCGGGCTCGGCCTGGAGCCGGTCGGCGATCCGCTTGCCGCGCAGCTGGAACAGGTTCCGCTTGGCGGTGGTGAAGGCGATGTCGAGGGCGTCGGTGACCTGCTCGATGGTGACGGCCGGGTCGGCGTCCAGCATCTCGGCAACACGGACCGGCAGTTCATCGCGCGGGACCATGTCTCCGCTGCCCCTGGGCCGCCCCCCTGCGTCCGTCTTCGGGGCGTCCCGGGCCTCCTTGAAGGACTGGACGATAACCCGCGGCCAGTGCTCCACACCCCCCACCACCACCGCGTGCGGGACGATCTGCGGGTGCGTCTTGTACTTGTCCCAGGTCTGCGGGGTCACCCCGAGGACGGCAGCAGCCTCCTGGCGGTCCAGCAGGTCCTGGTCCTCCCCCGCCCCGGGCAACTCAGGGATCTCCTCGCCCGCCAGATAGGCGTCAGTCTGCTCGCCGTCCCACAAAAAGACCCTGGCGCCCTTCGAGCTGATCGGCGCAGGAAACCCCTCGGCCTTGTAGGGCTGCTTGTTGCGGAACGTGCCCATGGCCATGCCCATAGAGCGGGCCAGGTCCTCCCGGGTCCGTACAAGCTCACGTCGCCCAGCGCGAATCATCAGACTCTCCATCACACAGCAGGGCCCGGGCACAGAACCCCGGTCCGGGCGGGGATCACACGAGACGGGAGACACCCGCTCGCCGAAACAGCCCAGCCCCGGAACCCGCCCCCAATCCGGCAGGCACGCCCCACAGCCGCGGCAGACGGGCCAGGACTACACAGGCACGAGGCTGGCGCCGGCGCGCTGCCACACCACGCCAACGTAAGAAACCTACCCGCCTTACGACACCGCGAGCAAGGAAGCCGCCTCCAGACCCCGCCCCGGCGCTACACTCACCGATGTGAACCTCGCGTAGCCGGACAGGCAACTGTTCTCCTGCGGGTGTGTTTTCGGTTGGCCGGCGCCCTTGCCACCCGCCCCGGCGGACTGGGCGCCGGCCCATTGCATACCCACCACCACCCCGCACCCGGACACAAAAAAGCCCCCGCCGACGGGGGGCGGCGAGGGCAACACCCAGCCTCCCAGATGCCGTCGCCGCTCACACGCGCGATCCATCCACGCTTAGCTGAAAACCGTCGGCGTTGCGATGCGCGGCGCGGCGCGCGGAGACCCGCGAACTCCCGCGCGCGGGGCGGATCGCCAAGCGCCCCTGCTCTTGCCGCCGGGCCGGAGGGATGCAGGAAGACCGGCTGAAACAAAGCGTGGAAGACAAGAGGCGGCCAGCTGCCGTCCCGCCCCTCTTTGAAACCCAACCTCTTCCACGGCTATCGCGTGTAAGAAGGTGTCGGCGTCGCGAACAGCCTTGCCTGGTGGGGCTGACCAGCAGAAACGTTCAAGATCACGAGAATGGGGTTCCAACCTCCGGCAGTGGTCCCGGCACACCTCCCGCTCGAACGGGTGGATCACCAGTGCAGCCAACTCCCGGATCAACTTGCCTGCTCCACCGCCCGAGCATCCCGGCCGGCAGGACGCTGCTCGTGGTCCTCGCGTGGCCACCCCCGAGGCGTGGCCAGAACGCTGCTGGCATGACCCTCAGCGCGTAGCGGTGGGGCGGGGCAGCAGGCTGTGCAGGAGTTTGGCGGTCTCCGTCTCCATGTCGAGTTCGTCGCCGGGCCTCTCGCCTTCATTGATCTTGGCGAGGGTGGCGGCAGCCTGCCGGAGAGCGTCAATGTCGCCTGCGGCGTGGTGGGCAAGGAAGATCTGGCGGTGGAGCAGTTCGTTGTCCGCAGCTGCGAGCAGCCCCCGGCGTGCGGCCCACAGCGCTCCGGTGATGTCGCCTGCTTCCCGGCAGCGCGTGGAGAGTTCGGCGGCGGCATGGCCGATCGCTGAAATCATGTCCTCGATGACGGGTACGGCCCACTCGTACCGGGCGGGGTCGGTGGCGGCAAAGGGCCGGCCGCGGACGAGGGCAAGGGCACGGCGCAGGGCAAGGTTGCCGTCCTCGGTGTGGTCGGCGTGGCCGATGCGGGCAAGGTCCTGGAAACGGACCCAGTCGCAGGTGACGCGGGGACCGAGGCGGTATCGGGCATCGCCGGTCTTGCTGATGCGGGGGAAGTGCTCCTTGCCCAGCCAGGACCGGGTGCGGGAGACGGCCTGGTCGCGGCGGTTGGGGTCGCGGTACTTGGTCGGCCACAGGGCATAGTCGAGGGCGTGGCGGTCGGCTCCGGGGTTCAGAGCAAGGAAGGCAGCTAGTTCGACGCTGCGGCTCATGCGATTGGAGTCGACGCGCTTGGCCGTGCCTTCGACCTTGAGCGGGCCAAGGAGGAGCACGGCCGGCCCGTCGTCTGCCGCGGTTGTGTCTTCGGGGTTCGTCGTACGGTCTGGCGTCAGGGCTGGGGCGGGGACGCTGGCGTGTATGGCCCGCGTGGGTGTCGCGCACGGCACGCTCGCGGTCGGCGTGGTTTTTGCGGGGTCCGCTGGGGTGTCGCGGCCGGCAAGAACGTCTTCGAGTGAGAGCCCGGTGCTCCCCTCTTCCCCGTCGCCGTCCTCCTTGCCCGCTCGGTGTTCGTCATCGGAGGTCTCATCGAGTGGGTCGGCGTACTCGGCAGGAAGCCCGTCCTCGCCTTCGGCTTCACCGGCTTCTTCATCTGCGTCGTCTTCATCGGCTTGGCTCTCGACTACCTCGTCGACGTCGCCGGGGTAGTCGTCCGGTTCCTTGGATTCTTCGTCGAGGTCGGCGTAGGTGCCTGGTGCGGGTGCAACGTCGGCAGTACTGGACGCCAGCGTGAGGATCTCGATGGAGTCGCTGAAGTGCTCATCCCCCAGGGCCTGCAACCTGATCGGCAGACCCGAGCCTGGCAGAACGACCATCGCCTCCTTGTCCTGGCAGGCCAGCGTCCAGGCGCCGCCCTCCACAGCACCGGCCGTCGCATCGGCTGTTGGTGCGAGGGTGGTGATGACGGCGGCCGCCGTGCGGGGCTCGCCGGCGAGCAGTTCGAGCAGATGGTCGATGTCGGCGCCGGGCGTGGGCTGGTCAGCGAGCACGATGTGCGGAGTCCAGGATCCGCCGCCGTCTTCGCGAAGCCGGGCCTCGCGGAGCGAATCGGTGCCCAGCGCGACGAGGGCGCCGCGCTGGTCTTGGGTGTGCAGCGCCAGCTCGTCGGCGGCCGCGGCGAGTTCCGCCGTGCGGGCCGCCCGTTCGGGTACGGCGTCTTCGAGTCCGGGTGCGGTGTTGCCGAGGAGGGACAGTTCCAGGTGGCCGGGCAGCGGGGTGTTGGCAAGCTCGACGGCGATGGCCTGCAGGACGTGCCGGGACAGCGCCGGGTCACCTGTGAGTTGGAGGACGCCGATGTGTTCCAGGTCGACGAGGACGAGGTGGCCTTGGGTGTCCCAGCCGAGGGAGACGAGCGCGGGGTAGGGAGCCTGGGTCTGTGCCCGGGGTTCGTCGTCGGCCAGGGAGGCGTGGGAGGCCGAGCAGGTCCACAGGTCCTGTCGTCCGGCTGCCGCGGTGAACGGCTTCATGGGCACGGTGTCCTGGGCAAGGTGAAGTTCGACGCGGGCCTCATGGAGCACCACGGCTTCGATGACCGGCAGGGCGCGCCCGGCAGCGGCCAGGTTGAGGGCGAGGGTGCGCAGCGCGCCGTCCAGCAGGTCGAACCCGGTGGGGTGCTGGTAGACGCGCAGGCTGTATTCGGTGTCGGCGGCGCGGCCCTGGGGCATGGGGATGCGTCGTCCAGGGCGCAGCCGTCGCTGTTGCACGCGGCGGCGGAGCGTGACGGTCGCGATGAGAGCTGCGGCCATGAGGCCGACTCCCGCTGCCACGGCGGTGACTGGCACGGACGTTTCGTCTGTCGCCTGCGGGACAGAGACGGGCAGCTGGGGTGTGGGGGTGTTGTTCTGGACCGTGGGCGCCGGGGCGGAGATGCGCGGAGCCGGGGCTCCGCTCTGGGCAGGGGCTGCTGGTGTCGGGCTGGTCGAGGCTGTCGGCTGTTGGGGATGGTCCTTCCCGGTATCCGTCCCGGGGGCCTGGTCCGGGGTGCCGGTGTCCGGGGTCTTGTCGTCCTGCTTGGGCGGTGTGGTGTGGTCGGTGGCCGGTGGAGTGGTGGGGTGCTGGCCGGTCCCGTCAGCGTGTGCGGGTGGTGTGGGGGGAGTGCCCGCGTGCGGGAGGGCGAGGCGCTGTCCCGGGTAGATGAGGTCGGGGTCGGTGAAGTGGTGGCCGCCGGGCTGTGCTTCGCCCTTGTTGGCCTCGAAGATCTCGGTCCATTTGTCCGGGTCGCCGTACGTCTTTCCGGCGATCAGCGAGAGGTTCTCGCCGCCCTGGACGGTGTGCTCGGAGGCTTCGGCGGCCGGGTGGCTCGCTTGGGTGCCGGTGGCCTTCTCGTCCTGGTGCTCGGCGGCAGCGGTGTGCGGCGTGGATGTCGGGGTGGCGCCCGCGCTGGTCGCGGGGGCGGTGGTGCGGGCGTCGGCGGGAAGCTTGATGACCGCGCCCTTCGGCAGGTACTGGTCTCCTGCCGAGATGTGCGGCACGTCCGGGTTGAGGGCGGCGATGTCCTTCCAGCGCTGGCCGTCGCCGAGGTAGGTGACGGCCAGGTCCCAGGGGGCTTCGGTGGCCGAGGACACCGTGTGGGTGGGCCAGTTGGCTTCCTTGCCGGCGACGGCCGGGCTTGCGCTGGCCGGCGGGCTCGGGCTCGCCGTACCGGCGGTGTGGGACGCGGTCGCAGCGACGGCCGATGTTGGGGTGGCAGCGGAAGCCGCGGTCGGCGCGAGCAGCACGATCGAGCCGATCAGGAACCCGGCCAGCGACTGCAGTCCGCCCAGGCCCCTGATATGCCGTACAGAGCGGCCGCGGACTCGGGCGACGATGTCCAGGAGCGCCGAGTAGGTGAACGCGGCCCAGGCGGCCCAGCCGATCAGGGTGATGGCGACCAGGAGCAGTGAGCCGTCGTCCTGTTGGGTGAGCAGGTGCCAGCCGCCGGTGAGTTCGCCGGGCTGGTGGCCGATCTTCAGGAGCAGGAGGGGGACGCCGGCGGTGAGGGCGAGGAGGATGGCCAGGCAGGCCACGGCGCCCAGGAGTCTGCCGATCATGCGCAGCAGGGCGGGGGTTGTGCGTGCCATCGCGGTCAGCCTCCAGCGGCTTGGGTCTGCAGATGAGCGTGGGCGGTGCCGGTCACGTTGATCGTGGACTTACCCACCAGCTGGGCGAAGAACGTCGTGTAGGTGGTGTGGACGGTGACGTTGAGGGTGCGGCCGTCGTCGCTGACGCTGACGTCCCCGGACACGTTGCGGGCGGCGAGGTAGTCGCGGGCGGCGCCGGCAGCGGCGTTGGGGTCGACGGTGATGGCGGTGCCCTCGACAGCCTTGGAGGCGTCGAGTTGCTGGCCGGCCGTGCGGGCGGCTTCCTGAGCCAGGGAGGTGGAACGGTTCGCCGCGTTCAAAGCACCGCCTCCATCGACGAGAAGTCCCAGGACCATGAGGATGGCGAGGGCGGCCAGGGCGAAGAACACCGACATCGAACCGCGGTCCCGGCCGCACTCGTTAAGCGCTGCGTGGCGGCGGCGTACGGACCAGACCAGCCTGTTGATCATTTGCGGCCCCTGTACGTGTCGAGCGGGCTCGTCCAGGACGAGCTAAGCGTCTTGGATCCGGGCAGGCCCGGCAGCCCGATATCGGACAGATTCGCGATACAGGAGATCGTCGCGGTCACCGTCGCGTCCACGCCGACCTGTTGGGCATAGCCCGCAGTGTCGACGTTGACCGTCGAGACGCGGCAGGTGACACCGTCGCCGCTCAGGCTCCGGTCGGCCGCTGCCTGCGCTTGGGCTTGGGCACTGGCGGCGTCGCGTTCAAGCGAAGCTGCTCGGGCTGCCGCACGGGCGGCGGAGTCGACCGCACCGTCGGCGTCGACGACCCGGCCAAACGCGATCATCAGGAGTAGCAAGGCGATGACGACGGGGGCCAGCACCGCAGTCTCCACGGCATAGCTGCCCCGGTCTTCTCGGGCTGCGCGCAGGGCCCGGGTCAGGAGAGGCCTCTGCGGGGCAACGGGGGTCACGGGGCCGTCCAGACTTCGGTCGGGGCATCGGCGTATTGGGTGACGTCCAGGTGGAGGCCGGGGACGAGGGTGGCCACGGTGCCGTGCACAGTGATCCGGATCTGGGTGGCGGTGCTGCCGGCGGAGGAGACGCTCGCGCCTTGGACGCTGTTGCCAAACCGGGCCAGGAAGTCCTGGGCCTGGGTGACGCCGTCGCCGGGGCCCGCGCCGAGCTGTCGGCCGGCCTCCACGCCCTGGCGGGCGGCGGACTGGGCGACTTTCCGGGCGTGGTAGTACAGGCCGACCTGCAGGGCGGTGAAGACGAGCATGAGGACGACGACGGCCAGGATCGCGAATTCGACGCTGCCAAACCCCCGATCGCCCGTGGTGAGACGGGCGCGCAGCCAGCGGCGGATGCGTGCGCGGGTTCTCACACCACTCCCCTCCTCAGTTTCCCTGGTGTTCTCGTCGCGGGCGGCTCAGCCGCCGTTGATGATGCCGATCTTCTCCAGCAGCTTGGTGCGGATCGCCACGACCAGCAGGCCCGCGCCGAGCAGCAAGGCCCCGGCGATCACGGCGAGTTCGGTGGAGGTCTGCCCGGCGTCCTTGGCCGTCTTCAGTTGCGTGTAGCGGGTGCGGATCCATGCGGTGAGGACCTCGATGTCCATGGTGGTGCTCCTGTTCAGCTGCCGAGGATGGTGATCGTGATGGGGATCATCACGAAGGTGAGCATCAAGATGACGCCGAAGGTGACGGGCAGGATCATCGCGGCGCTCGCGGCATTGGCCTGGGCCTTGGAGTCAGACAGCAGCGCGATGCGCAGTTGCCGGGCCTGGGCCTGCAGGGTGGTGTAGACAGCGGCGCCTTCTCCGGCCAGGGCCAGGGTGTCTGCGGGGCGGGTCAGTTCGGGGATGTCGAGTTCTTCGCCGAGTTCTTTCAGGGCGTCCCACACGGTGACGCCGGACAGGTCGGCCTGGGCGAAGACCTGCCGCATCCGCGCGAAGATCCAGCCGTCGCCGACCTCGGCCGTCCGGGTCAGGGCCTGAGCGGCGCCCGAGTTCGCGATCCGGGCCAGGGCGACGCGTTCCAGGTAGGAGGCGACGGCGTGGCGGACGACCAAGCGGGTGGCAGCCGCCTCGCGGCGCAGCTCCACGCCCGGCCACACCCAGAACAACGCGGCAAGCCCCAGCGAGAGGAACACGGGGATGACGTACGGGAAGGGGGTTCCGGCCGCGGCCATCAGGGCCTGGAACAACTGGGGCACCAGTAGCCCGCCGAGCGCGAACAGAGCTCGCTTGCCGAGGTGTTCGGCCGGGGACTTGCGCAGCAGAGCCAGGTCTTTCATGGGCAGGGTCAGGCGGCCGCCCAGTTCGGACAGGAGCCTGTCGCCGACCTTCTCCGCCAGGGAGCTGCTGGATGCGGACTGCGCGGTGGCGGTCAGCGGGGCGGGCGCCTTGGCGGCATCCAGGCGGTCCAGGACCGCGGTGAGGTCGGGCCTGGCGGGCCAGGCGGCTTTCACCGCGAGCCCGATCAGCGCGCCGGCCGCGGCCGCCGGCACTACAGCGGTCAGCGGGATCATCGCCTGTCTCCCGCCGTGGAAGGAACAACGGGTGCCTGCGGCATGCCAGGCCCGGCCGCCGGCTGCAGCCGAGGAGTGGACGAGGTGGGTGCGGGGGGCAGGGGGTCGAGGAGGCGCGGGTCAGGCTGAGTACGGGCGATGCGCCGCAGCCACGACAGCGTCCAGGCGAAGATCCCGCCGAGGACGGCCAGGACAACCTGCCCGACCGGCGACTGATACCAGCCCGACCAGGCCTGGTTGAGCATGCAGCCGACGACCACGATGCAGATCACCACCGACACGATGCGGCTCGACTTGCGGACCTTGGCGCGGTCGGCCTCTACATCCCGGGCATCGGCAGCCTGCTGATGGATGGTCACCGCCAGCGCCTCCAGGGCGTCGGAGAGGCCTTCGCCCTTGTAGACGGCGTGTGACTGGAACAGCAGGACGACATGGTCGACGACGCTGTCGGCCAGTTCGTCCGCGAACAGAGCGAAAGCGTCCTGGGCTTCTGCCCCGGCGCGCAGCCGGCCGGCCAAGGCGCGTACCTGGGAGGCGATCGGTGCGGGGGCGCTCTTCGCGGTAGCTTGGATGGTCTGGGGCAGGCTGATGCCCGCGGTGTGGACGCCGGCCAGATGGTTGAGCCACTGGGCTACCGCCTCCAGGCGCTCGATGCGCTGCTGGGCTGCGGTGCCGGGGTTGAGGATGAAGGGCAGAGCGAACACGGCGGCTCCGGCGAGCAGGCCGTGCACCGGCCAGCCGGTCCACGCCCACACGGCCAGGCCCACGACGATGGACGTGGTGACCAGGTGCTGCCATCGGTGCTGCCAGTTTTCCGGCAGCTCTGATCTCGCCCTGCGGATCCGGCCGGTCATACGGGAGGGCGGTTTGAACGGGTCGGGGACGCGGCCGCGCAGCTCGCGCACCGCGGCAACAGCGCCGAGCAGGGCGAGCACGGCGCAGCAGGCCGCGACCAGAGCAAGCTGAGCAGTCGTCACCAGGTCCCCCCGGTAGGTGTGTCGGCGGGCAGGGCCCGGTCACGGCAGGCGAATCCGGATGTGATCACCGTCGGCTCACCGTCTGCAGGGGCGGGCCCCAGTACTTCGTGGGGTTGTCCATCAGCCACTCCCGCTTGAAGAGCCCGGTGTTCTCCAGGTCGTCGATGAACGTCGGCATGTTCTGGTAAACCGCCCTCGGCTCGCCGGGAAGGGGGGCGAACAGTTCGGTGGTGACGGGCCGGCCGCCCTCCCCCACCGTGTCGTGGACTTCGTAGATGTGGGAGACGAAGCGGTGCTTGCGCCCGCCCCGGCCCGACTCGTTGAGGTAGGTGATGTAGACGACGACGTCGATGGAGGCGGCGATGAGGTGATGGGCGGCCTCGGTCGCCATGCCGGCCTCGGTGCACAGCTGGACCAGGCGGCTGATGATCGCGTGCGGGCGGCGCACGTGCAGCGTGCACATGGAGCCCGAGCCGCCCGCGGACATCGCCTGCAGCATGGGCAGCACCTCCGTGCTGCGGACCTCACCCACGATGACCCGGCTCGCGTTGTAGCGCAGCGCGGTCGGGAACATGTCGGCGATGCTGATCTCCCCGGCCAGCTTGTCGCCCTGGCGCTCGCCGTTGGACTGGCGGGCCTCGAACGCGAAGGTGAGCGGGCCCGGTTGGCCGGCACCGGGTTCGTCCAGGTAGAGCTCGCGGTCGGATTCGAGGGTCACCAGCCGCTCGTCCTCCGGGATCTCGCGGCCCAGGCCGCGGACCATGGTGGTCTTGCCGGATCCCATGTCGCCGACGACCAGGATGTTCATCCGGGCCTGCACGCAGGACGTGAGGAACACCTGGAGCAGCTCGTTGAGGGTGCCCCACTGGACGAGTTCACGAAGGCCGGCATCGCGGACCCGGTGCTTGCGGATGATGACGGACGGCCGGGTGGTGAGAGTCGACGCAGTGACGCGGGACCCATCGGGCATGCGGAAGCCGACCATCGGGGTGGCCTGGGTGAGCGCCCGCTCCCCGTGCCCGGACAGGCGGGCCATGCGGTTGACCCATGCCACGAGTTCTTCGTGGGAGTCGGCGACCCTCTCCACGGTGCGCCGGGGCCGGTGGTAGTACTCCACGTGGGCGGTCAGGCCGTCGACCATGACGTCCTCGACGCCGTCCTCATCCAGCAGGGACTGCAGGCGCCCGCCGCGGAACATGGCGTCGAAGACGGCGTTGCCGATCAGCCGTTCCTGCTCGGCGGTCAGCGGGGTGTTGCCGTGGGCGTGCAGCGTCGCGTAGGCGGCGACCGCCTGGGTGACCAGCGAGCGGGCCTGGGCGCGGCGGTCGCTCTCCTCCATCAGGCGGTTCGGGTCGGCCTCGCTCAGCTGCTTGGAGACGGCTGCCTGCAGGTCCTCGATGTCCGCGTAGTCCACCGGGAGTTCGCCCGGCAGGTCCACCAGCCGCGGCACGGCGGACGGCCCCGCGGCCAGCGCAACCGCCGGGGGTGCAGTAGGCGCGGGAGCGGCCGGTTCGGGGATGCCGGCGGGCGCCAGCCTGCTGGCCAGGAGTCCGGCCAGCTCGTCACGGCCCATCGGTACCGGGCCGCCCGCACCCGGGCGCTGCTGGGTGTCAGCCACGCCCGCCCCCCTGCCGTCGGCGGTTCAACCGCTCCAGCACACCGGCCAGTTGGGCGGTGGCGGGCTGCGGCGGGTACTGCTGCTGGATCTGCCGGCGTGCCGCGACCGCTTCGAGCTGGGCCGCCGCCGTACGGGCATGCTGCAGCAACGGGCTGCGCTTGTAGGTACGGGGAGGCTGCCCGCCCTGGGTCAGGTAGCCAGCGCTCTCCGCGTCGAACGGCAGCGCGGCCAGCACGGGGACTTTCAGGGACTCGGCGACCTGGTGCGCACGGAAGGGTCCGGACTCGATGAGCAGCAGGCCCAGGGCGTCCGGGCCGGTGCCGTGTTCGGCGAGCTCGCTGATCAGGGGCTCGACGAGGTAGCGGGCCAGGGTGAGGGACTGCTCGGTGCCACGGACCACGAGCAGCACCAGGTCGGCCTGATGCAGCAGCGGCGCCGGGGTGAGGGTGGGATGGAGTCGGCCGTTCTCCAGGGCCAGACGGCCCGCGTCGATGAACACGTCCTGTCCGGCCTGGTCGCTGAGCACCCGCATGATCTGCGCGAGGGACGGCCAGGTCCGCCCCAGCGCGGGGGCTTGCGCCGGGTCGGTCAGCCCCGGCAGGAGCTGGCGGTGACCGTCGCCGTCCAGCGGCCACAGGTGGGAGGCGAACGCGTTGGCCAGCGCGTCCGGGCCGACGCGTTCGGCCTTGGCCAGGTGGTAGAGGCCGTATCCGGCACTCACCTGGTTCTGCAGGAAGCCCGCCCTGATGGTGCCGCCGGCCGGGTCGCACTCGGCGAGGGTGGTGGGGCGGCCCGAGGCGAGGGTGAGGGCGAGCGCGCTGGTGGTGACGCCGGCGGACTTCGCGGAGACGAGAGCGGTGACCGGCATCAGTTGCTCCGCGGCTGGCGCACGAGAGCGAGGTGGCCGGTCGAGGCACGGGCTGCCAGCAGCGGCCCGTCGGTGGTCTGGACGGCCAGGTTGATTACGACGGTACCCGAGGCGTCGGGCCGACTGACGCTCACCACCGTGGCGGGGGTGGTCTGCGGCGGCGCTTCGGCCTTGCCGCCGGCCTGGTCACCCTGGCCCGGGGTCGTCACCGCGAGGACTTTGTCGCCGGGGGCCAGCGTTCCGGAGGGGGCCTGGCCGGGCTTGATCTGGACACCGACCTGCTGCTGGTTGTCGCCCAGCCCCGAACCGGCGCCGAGCTGGGAGGCGGTGAGCAGCCCGCCCTTGCGCAGGTCGACCGCCGGCCGCTTGCCGACGACGGAGGAGCGGTCGGCGGCGGGCATCGGGGCCAGGGCAGCGTCGGCAGAGACCTCTGCCACGATCAGGTCCGAGTCCGTGATCGACTGCCCGGCCGGTACATCACGGGCGATCGCCAGCACCTTCACGCGGTCACCGGCCGAGGAGACGGCGGCAGCCGCGCCGAGGCCTGCCAGCACGGCCAGGACGATGCACAGTGCGGCCACCGACCAGCGCCGCTCCCGCTTGACCGGAGCCGTCGTAGTGATGGGTAGCTCGGTACGGACAGGACTGGACGGGCGTGGCACCGGCGGAGCGGCGGGGGAATCCATGCGGGGACGTGCCTCTCTCGAACTCAAAAAACGTGTGCGCTAGTTGAGGACCTGGACCTCGGCGACGGTGACGTCCACAGCGCTCGAACGGGTCTCGGTGAGCTGACCGGTCTGCCCGCCCCCGGTCCAGTCGATGGCCCAGGTCGACGTCGCGGTCACGTGATACTTCCCCGAGGACTGGGTCGAGGACGGCTGGCTGTAGCGGTAACCGCAGTCCGGCGACGGCTGCTTACCGAACTCCGCCTGGTACGGGGTACCGGCCGTCGTGCAGGTGACGGACTGGCCATCGCCCATCGACCACACGATCTTCGACACCTTCGCGGTCGCCGTGACGGTCACACCGCCCGCCGAAGCCGACGCGGTGTTCGGGCCGTACGTCTCCGCACCGGTCGCCGTCCACAGATAGACCGGCATGCCAACCACGCCCTTACCTCCGGGCTTCGGCGTGATCCCGACCTGCGGGCCACGGAGCAGCATCTTGTCCACGGCCTGTTGCGCCAAGACCGCCGGGTCGACCTGAACCGCGGCCGGCGGAGTAGGAGCCCAGAACCAGATCAGACCGCCGGTCGGGCACACCTTCTCGTAAATCGCACCATCAGTGTGCCCCTCCCAGAACTGGCTGGACTTGTCCGGCTGGGGGTCGGACAGCTGGATGGTGCACTGAGGTTGCTCAGGCTTGCTGCTGGCAGCCGTCTGGCCCTTGTCGTCGGATTCCGGGGAGCGGCCCTTACCCCCGGCCTTGCCTTCAGATTTCGACCCGACGCAGAAGAAGGGGCCGCAGTCTTTGTGTGTGGTGGTGGGTTCATTGTCGGCGTCTGCTGGAGCGGCCACAGTGGTCGCCATGAGGGCGAGCACCACGGCGGCGAGCCGGTGCTTCAGCATGGCTTATCCTGCGGCTCGTCCTTGATGACCTTCCAGCCGTCCGGCCACTTCTCGATCGTCCCGACGATGACGTACTTGAGGCGCCGATCGTCCGGCAGGGATACGGGTTTGCCCGTCGCTCCCTCCACGACCTTCCACTGCGAGATGTCCAGACAGCTGGAGACCGTGGCGTTCGGCACCTTCTTGCTGAAGTCAGCCTGTGTGACGGTCGGGCTGCCCACAACGACCTGCCCCGTGACGACTTGCCCGTCCTTGTGCATGCGCTGAGTGTCGACTTCAGCCTGACGCAGGGCTGCGGCCGCCGCGTACTTCTTGATGTCCGTACCATCCACGCTGGCCTTGGCGTAGGCCCGCTGCATCTCCTGCCAGTACGACTGATAGGTGCCGATCGCCTCGCTCTTGGCGGCCTCAGCCGGATCCTGGGCGGCCTTGCTGGGCGCGGCCGTCGGCGTGCTCGCGCTGGGCGTCGGGGACTTCGCGTCATTACCGGAGCCGCAGCCAGCGGTGGCAGCCAGCACTGTCGCAGCAAGGGCAAGAAGCGCGAGCCGGTTGCCAGCCCACACCCGGGGCCGGAGTACTGCCTGAGCGGATTGTTCTTCCACAGCTTCTCCCCGTACCTGGTTGCTGTCGCCTGCTGGGCTGCGCGGTTTCGGCCACGATGTGGCCACGGTCCCGCGGACCATTTGCCACAGGCAATGTCCCCAGCCACCTACGTTACGCAAGGAACAGTCAACAACACAGCCTGTTAAGCCACTTCAGAGCACGGACTGGCTTGAAAACGCCGCAAGTGCGCACTCCCGAGTCACAGGACAGCTCACCAGTTCGCCGGTCCGACGCCGTGACCGGCACCGGTCGCGTCAGTGTCCCCCGCGCCCACTCGGTCCTGTATCCGCCGTGGTAAGCGGTCAGCCGGTCGCCACAGAACCTGGTTGTGTCCCGCGCCGGAACTGATCAACAGCGGCTGCCCAAATGTCTGCTTCCCGGTCCCCTGACTCGGCTAGCCACTCCCCGACTCCGTCATCCTCCTGCTCCTCGTACTCTGCGAGAGCCTGGTCAACCATTGCCTGTTCCGCTGCGCGATCGGCTGCGGGCAGCCCCAGGAGCAGCGCGGCGGCCTGGCGGAGCAGAATTCCGGCGTCATCGACCAGCGCCAACGCTCTGCCGATCTCCCGCCAGGTCACTCCGGAGCCGAGTACGTAGTTCGTGGCATTCATGGCCTCCGCGTGCAGGGCGAGCACGAGGTCCTCCACCATGGTCAGAGCCTGCCTCGGGTCCGCCACCAGCCGCCGCCGGAACTCCTCTACCAGGGTGCTCTCCGCCAGCTCTCGGACATCACTTGTACTCATACTCCGCATAACGAGCGTGATGGCGATGCGCGACCCCTCGCGGTGGCACCGCTTACCCTTCTGGGCGCAGACGGGGTCAAGCGAGCGAGGGTTCGAGGAGGACCAGGCAGCCGGTCGACAACCTGGCGCTCGGCGAGCCCACAACGCGACTGTGCTTGTGGCTCGACCACAACAGGAACGTGGCACGAGAGTGCATCGACTGGCTGCGGGACCCTGCTCGGCAGTTCCAGGACCACCCAGAGTTCCCCGGTGAGCTCCCGGCGCCAGTACGGCTGCCTGCCGCCCCGTCATCCCAGGGGTCAGGGACCGGCGATCAGCCAGAGGATCAGCGCGGCGTCGAGATCCTGCGAATAGCGATAGACGACGGAGATTCCTCGGCCGCCGGTCTGCTCGGGCAGCAGCTCGACGACGTAGGACTCGCTGCGCGGGTCGGCGTCGGGAAGGCCGCGGGCGTGTAGGGGGTCGGGGTCGTCTTCAAGCGCGCGGCGCACGGACTCGACGGCGGCTTGCTCGCTCCGCGACAGCTCGCGGCAGGCCTTGTCGGCGGCGTCGGAGTAGAACGCGCGGCTCACCGGGCGTCGGCCTCGGCCATCTTGCGGCGGAGCTCGGCCTCGACGTCATCGGTCGGGCGGGCGAGCGCGGCCATTCCCTGGGGGTCGTACCGCAGCAGGACGCGGTGCCGGTACGCCTGGGTGATCTCGCGCACCTTGGTGAGGTCGTCCAGACCGGTCGCGTCCAGCTCCTTCTCGAACGCGTCGCGGTCACCGGGGAAGCCCCACGTCGACAGTGCCTCGCGCAGTTCGGCGAAAGTGTCCATGGGCGGGGTGAAACCGGGCCGGGCCGGGTGGTCATGCTGTGCTGCGGTCACGGTGACCTCCTCGTCGCTCGTACTCGACGCTACTCGTCTACCACCCGCTGGCGGTACGGCCCTGAGAAATCCGCACGCCCCGAAAGGACCGTGAGACAAGGCCCGGGGCTGCCCCGTTCTGGCCGACCAGTACACAGTTCACGGGCGGTAGCGTTCGGGCTTGGGGACGCGAGCCATCAGACGATCGGCTGCCGCGGTGACGCTGATGCGTCCCTGGATGACGTCAACAACGACCTGGGTAATCGGCATCTCCACCTGGTGCTGGTGGGCCAGGGCGAGCAGCGCGGCGGACGACTTGACGCCTTCAGCAGTCTGCTTGGTGGCGGCAGCGGCTTCCTCCACCGACATGCCCCGCCCGAGGTGTTCGCCGAAGGTGCGATTACGAGAGAGCCGCGATGAGCAGGTGGTGATGAGGTCGCCGACGCCGGCCAAGCCGGAGAAGGTGAGCGGGTCGGCACCAAGAATGACGCCGAGGCGAGCGGTTTCGGCGAGGCCCCGGGTCATGAGGAGGGCGGTGGCGTTGTCGCCCAGCCCCATGCCGCCGGCCAGGCCGACGGCGAGCGCGATGACGTTCTTGACGGCGCCGCCGAGTTCGCAGCCGATGACGTCGGTGTTGGTGTAGGGGCGGAAGTACGGCGTCATGCACGCCTGTTGCAGGGTCTTCGCCACCGTCTCGTCGGTGCTGGCGATGACGGAGGCGGCGGGTTGCTTCTCGGCGATCTCGCGGGCCAGGTTCGGGCCGGAGACGACAGCGACCCGGTCTGCGGGTACCCGGGTCACCTCGGTGATGACCTCGGACATGCGCAGGCCGCTGTGGGTCTCGATGCCTTTCATCAGGCTGACCACGACCGTCTGCCGTTCGATCAGCGGTGCCCACTGGGTGAGGTTGTCGCGCAGCGACTGGGCCGGGATGGACACCACCATGAAGTCGGCCCCGGCAAGGGCCTTGGCGGGGTCGGTGGTGGCGCGCAGCGTCGTCGGCAGCGCGATCCCGGGCAGGTAGGCGGGGTTCTCGTGGCCGTTGTTGATCGCGTCAGCGATCTCGTCGCGGCGGGCGTGCAGCATGACGTCGTTGCCGGCGGCGTCGGCCAGGACCGCCGCGAAGGCCGTCCCCCACGACCCGGCCGACAGTACGGCGATCTTCATCGAGCTTCCTCTTCTACTTCGGCATCGGGAACTGAGTGTTGGAGCCTATTGGGGCGCGGTCGGGTCGGGTTGGCGGCGCAGGGTCAGGACGAGTGAGCGACGCCCGGCGAGGCGGGGGAGCATGCGGTTCGCCTCGTTGAGCATGTTCTGCGCCTGGTCGTTGCCTAGTTCGCGGCGCAGGTCGGCTTCGTGAGCGATCCACAGGCGGTACAGGCGTGCCCACATGGCGGGTTCACCGGGCCGCTCACCGATGTGCTCGACAGCGAAGCCTGCGGCTTCTTCCTGGTCGAGCACCAGGGGGTGGGGGGTGCGGCGCACGGCGCGGGTGATGATGGCGCGGCCGCCGGGGCGCAGGATGCGGTGGAGTTCGCCCAGGGCTGCGGTGCGGTCTGGGGCGTTGCCGAGGGCGTCGATGCAGACGAGTCCGTGGGCGTGGGCGTCGGGCAGGCCGGTCGCGGCCAGCGTGGCGACGCGGAAGGTGGCTCGCTCCGGGGCTACGAACGCCGCGCGGCGGGCGTCGGCGAGGTCTACCGCAACCGGTGAGATGTCGATCCCGAGCAGGCTGGCGGAGAGTGAGCGGGCGAGCCAGAGGCCCACTCCCCCGGTGCCGCACCCGGCATCGACCAGCAGTTCGCCGGGGTTGAGGCGTAGTTGGCTGGCCAGGGTGCCCAGGAGGGGCCAGTCGCAGGAGCTGTGCGGGGCTACTTCGACGGGGTAGGCGTCGCCCATGGCTTCGGCGTACAGGCGCGCCACGCATGTGCTGCGGGCGCGGGCGCGGTGGAAGGCGTCGTATCCGTCGCGGAGCTGTTCATTCTGCGCGGTGTTCATCGGGGTACCGACCTGGTGGTCCGTGACCGTGCTGCGGGGCAGATGACCTTCAGCGCGGAGAGGGGCTCGGCCGGGTCGGACAGGTCCAGGCAGATCGGCTCGTAGCCGGTCACCTTCTGGATGCGTCCGGCGATGGCCATGGCCTGCTCGGCGAGGGTCGCGTGCCAGCCTGTCCGTCCGTTGGCCACGATGCTCCACGGCACGTACGGGCCCAGGGAGTTGTACGGCCGGGCGGGGAGTACGGCGTCGAAGGCGGCTTCGTGGGAGGGGAGGTCGTCGCGGGTGCCGGCGATGCAGGTCAGGCGGGATTGGGCGGCTTCGGTGATGGCGCGGGAGAGCGCGATGTGGGGTTCGCTGTGGCAGCCGGTTCCGGCGAAGGTGACCGGGTAGTCCTCGGACCACAGGTAGGCCAGGCAGACCGGGATGTCGTAGCCGTTGTCCACGGACACCAGCTCCACCGCGACGCCGGCGCCCAGCAGTTGGAGCAGCAGGCGGCGGCAGTACGGGTCAGTGACGGTCGCGGGATCGATCAGGGTCCGGCCCGCACCTTCGGCCAGCTGGTCGGTGAACAGGGCATCGCGTTCGATGACTTCGTACATGGCGTGCAGCAGCGCCTCGTCCCGGGCGTTGCCGCAGGCCAGGCCGGTGCTGCTGGTGTGGAACAGGTCCGGCTCCCACATGGGGCGTGCCGCTGCGCGCTGGACCAGGCCGAGCGGCACCAGTGTGTGGCGTTTGCTCAGGACTCCGGTGCCGGCGACCCAGTCGAGCTGCAGCTCCTCCACTCCAGGCGTCGTCGTTTTGAGCGGCAGGGCGGCCAGGGGATACGGCAGGTCGAGATCGGCAGCCGGGGCTCGCAGCACGGTGCGCAGCGGCTGTTCGGCATGCCACAGCTCGATCCCTTCCATGACGGCGGAGATCTTGGCCAGGTCGTCGCTGGCGCCCTTGCCCTGGGTTGCCGTCAGGGTCTGCGACGTGGGGCGGATCGCCGTCCACACCGGCATGCCCAGGTAGTCGAGGCCGGTCAGCCGGGCTACCCGGGTGATGCCGTAGCGGGGCAGCAGCGGGACGAGAGCGGCCCACGTTTCGTGGGGCACACGGGCGCGGACCGTCCCGTCGAGATAGATGGGTTCACTGGGCATCGGTCAACTCCTGGTTGGACAGGTGCTGCTCCTGGTCGTGGAGGAGTCCCGTCATGAAGTGCTTGAGTTCACCGGCCGCGTGGGTGCTGGAGTGAAAGCCGCGGGCCGCGGCCTCGTCTTCCAAGTCCTGGGGGCCGGGGCAGTGCCACAGGCGCTGCAGGGCGCGGCCGGTCACCCGGTCATCGAGCGCTTCGGGGCAGAAGCCCGGCTGTGTCCGGCGGGCCGTGTCGTTGCAGGCCGCGTACCGGGTGATGGCCGTCCGGTCGGCGGCGGTCTCGTGGGCCAGCAGGCGGGCCACGGTGTCCGGGTCGCTCAGGTCGGGGACGGGCCGGAAGAGTGCGTGTGGGGGGATCTGGCGGCCGTGCGGCCTGGTCAGCTCTGCTAGGCGCGCGGTCAAGGGCATCCCGGGGGTTCCGTCGCCGGGATGTTCGGAGAGGTGGCCGAGCCAGGCACGCCAGACGGCGCGGAAGCCGGGATCGAAAAGCTGCTGGTAGGCCACGCGCCGGGCCGTCACGATCGGCACACCGGCCACGCACTCAGTGGCGAAGTGGTTGACCCAGCGACGGTAGTAGCCGGTGTCCCAGCACCGCGGTGCCACCGGAGCGGTCTGCGGCGCGTAGGTGGTGGTCAGCGCGAGCAGCAGGGCTTCGAGGGCGTCGGCCCGCTTGACGTCACCGAAATGCGGATCGGCCGCGAGCCGCTTCTGGAACCAGGCAGCGAATGTGTGGGCGTCGTTGCGGCGGGAGACCGCCAGGACGGCGGGCAGGGTCCGGTGCGGGTAGTACACCTCCCGGAACGCGGCCAGCAGCCCCGCCGCGATGTGCGGCAACACGATCCCGTCGTGCTCGGCGACGGCCAGGACACGGCGGAGGTTGACCAGCGGCCAGGTCAACGACCGCCAGCTGCCGTCCGGTTGCTGCCCGACCGCAACCTCGTCATCACCGTCGAGGTCGCCGCCCAGATAGGCGCGGAAGACCGCGCCGACCCCGGTCATCCCGCACCCGCTCAGCTCGGCCGCGCGCAGCGCGCCAATCGAGGCGGCACCGATGACGCGCACGCCCCGGTCCATCACGGCCAGGAGCTCCTTGTGCCGCACCGCCGCGACCTGGTGGTACATCCCGTCGATGAGGACCACCGTGTCCCCGGTGCGGACCGCGAGGTCGAACAGGTCACCGTGGCGCATCGGCGGCAGCACACGGACCCGGGGGACGGCGAGCAGCGGCTCCCCGCGGTCCAGGGTCGGCCCTACGTAGACGTGAATCATGAACACCTCCACAGACGTGGCCGTGGGGGGGGGGGGGGGGGGGGGGGGGGGGGGGGGGGGGGGGGGGGGGGGGGGGGGGGGGGGGGGGGGGGGGGGGCGGGGGGCCGGGGGGCGGGCGGGGGGGGGGCGGCG
>NZ_JBITHR010000029.1:26731-88011 GCF_044458185.1 Streptomyces sp. NPDC050485
CGCCCCCCCCCCCCGCCCCCCCCGCGCGCCGCGCCCGTCCCCGCCCCCCCCCCCCCCCACCCCCCCCCCCCCCCCCCCCGCGGCGCGCCCCCCCCCCCCCCCCCCCCCCCCCCCCACCACGGGTTTCGCGCGGTTAGGCGACGCCGCCTTCCTGCTCGACGTCCTCGATGCGCACGACGCTGGACGGCACGGTGATCGCGGCGATACCGCCCGGCGTCTCCACTACGACGGGCTTGGCCTGGGCGGCGAGTTCAGCCTTCGACAGGTCCATGGCGTTCTCCTCTTCTTCTCTGCTTCTCTGCGTGCGGCGCGGGCCGTTGCCCGTGCTGCGCCCCTCCCCTGGGCGGGGCGGGGGGTCGGTGCCGTCCCCTCTCGGGGGACGTGAAGGGACGGCACCAGGGCGCCGGGCCGAGGCCGGAGCCTTGCTCCTCGGGCCCGGTGCCGGTCTCAGGGCCGCCTGGCCTCGGCGGCGTACCGCATCAGGTGATCGACGCCTTTGGCCAGCAGCCGGAGCCGGGCGGCCGGATCACCGCCTGATTCACGGAGCAGCTTCTGGGCGTGCCGCAGGGTGCCCTCGGCGATGTCCCGGTCCCTGGTCTCGGCCTTGAGTGCGTGCACGTAGATCTCGGCGGGCTCGACGAGACCGACGATGTAGCCGCGCAGACGGCCCCGGACCGCAGTGGCCACGGCGCCGGTGGGGCAGGCGACGGCGAGGGCCATCGCGATCTCGATATCGCGGCACATGTCGATGCGTGTGGCGGTGTTCGGCATCTGGTCACTCACTTCCGGCCTCCGAAGCCCTCAGGGCCGTGGGCGAGTTGGGCCGGACAACCCACGGGCCCGTTGGTGGCCTTCGCGCTCGCGGCGCCGGCGTCGGTGGGTGTCGCTTCCGTGCTCTGGGGCATCAGGACTCCTCTCCGAACAGGGCCCATAAGGTCTGGCCGTCCTCGGAGACGCCGGAGGCGTTGGCCAGCTGGCTGATGAGGATCACGCCCGGCCCGTGGATCTGCAGGAACGACAGCGGCACGAAGCCGTGTGCGGCGATACGGATGCGGGTCCCGGCTGTCGACAGCGTCATCTCGATGCTGTCCGGCCGGGCGCCGAGGACGGCCGCGAACAACTCGTTCGCGATGAGCGGGGCATCGGGGTGTCCCAGGCGACCAGCCGTCCACACGCGAACGTTCCGGGCTTCCTCGGGAATCCCTTTGAAGGCCTTGCGCCAGGTGTGCCCCGATTCGGGCATGACCGTCCCCCAGGAACTTTCTGAGTACGGATAAAGCTTATCTGTACTCAGATTGTCGCGGCAGTTGGCGCAGGTCAAGGGGAAAGGGAGAGTATGTGTACACAGATTGACGCGATCATCCTGAACGGTGGTGTGGCAGTGGCACAGCCCGAGTACCTGCGGATCGCCGATGACCTGCGGCGCCGCATCAGCTCCGGCGAGTTCCGGTCCGGCGACCAGATCCCGACCCTGCCCGCACTGTGCGAGCACTACCGCGTCTCGGAAACCACCATCCGCAACGCGCTCGGGCTGCTCCGCAACGAGGGGCTCATCGAGACACGGGCCCGCGCCGGCACCCGGGTGCGCCCGCGGCCCCCGATCCACCGGATGGCCGCCGACCGCTACCGCACCACGCCCAGCGCCAAGTCCACGCCGTACACGCGCGATCAGGGCATCGGCTGGTCGGAGTACCGGCTCGACAAGCGCTTCGAGAAGGTCCAGGCCGGCGGCGAGCTCGCCGCCCTGTTCGAGTGCGAGATCGGTGAGCGGCTCCTGGCCCGGCACTTCGTGTTCTACGACAACGACCAGCCCACCCAGATGTCCACGTCCTACGTCCGCTGGGCCGATGTCGCCGGCACGCCCGTCGCCGACCCGATCAACGAGCCCTGGCCCGGCGGCACCCGGGCCCAGATGGCCACCCTCGGCATCACCGTCTCCCGCATCACCGAGTCGTTCACCTCGGGGATGCCAGACGAAACCGAGGCCGCGACCTTGCGGATAGGGGCCGGCGTCCCGGTCCTGCGCTACACCCGCCGCCATATCGCCGACACCGGACGCGTCGTCGAAGTGGGCCACCCCATCGTGCGCCGCGGCGACACCACCATCGTCGACTTCGTCATCGACCTCGCCGAAGACGGAAGTGTCTGAGCTGGTGTTCACGAGAGCTCCCGGTCCTGCGTCGAGTGGGTGCCTCAACCGTTTCAATTCGGGCTTTTGACGTCACGGTCGGCGGTGTCCAACTTTTTTGGCGCCGCCGCAGCATGACTGCCTGCGCGAACTGGATTTCTGCGGCGCTTTCTTGGGTGGATCGTGTCTCGCGCGAGCAGTGGGCAGGCTCCCCGCTGGGTTCCACGGTGGCTACGGTGAAGTCGTCCCTTCGCGCATGAGCAGGAGCGAGAGATGACGACACGTCCCCGGCCGGGCAGCAAAAGCGATCGGGATGCCCTGCGCCATGAGCTGGCCACAGCCGGGTGTGCACTCACGGAGATCGCCGTGGAGATGCGTGTTCGGTTTCGCATGCGGCCACGTGAAGCGTGGCGCCACGCCCACGGCTGGACCTTGCAGGAAACCGCAGACCGCATCAGTGACCTGCCCGGCCGGGCCCTGGCTGCGGACGCGTCGCTGATCAGCAAGTGGGAGAAGTGGCCCGGGCCCAGCACTCGCCGACCCAGCCTCTCCGCACTGGTGGCACTGGCATCCGTATTCGGCTGCCCCGTTGAGGACATCCTCGACGTCGACGACTACCGGGCACTGCCCGAAAGCGATCTGCGGGTGCTGCGCCATCAGACAGCTCCGCCGCCGGCAGAAGCAGCCCAACACCCCGTATTGATCCAGGTCGTGCCAGATCACCGGAACGACGTGCTCGTGGCTGCGACCGAATCCGCGGCATGGGCGCAGTGGGTGGAATCCACCAACGTCGGGGAAATCGCGTTGGAGCAGATCCTCGCGGACGTACGGAGTCTGGCGGGCGAGTACCTCACCGGCGATGCCGTCGAACTGTTCGGCCGCGCCCGTCGGCTGCGGGACCGGGTGTTCGCACTGGTCGAAGGGCACCAGCCGCCGCAGCAGTCAGTCGACCTTTACGTGTCGGCCGGCTATCTGTGCGGGCTCCTCGCCTGGATCTCCAGCGACCTGGGCAACCTTCGGGCGGCGGACACGCAAGGGCGTACGGCCTGGCTGTGCGCCGAGATGTCCGGTCATGCCGAGCTGCGGGCCTGGGTGGCCTCCACACGAAGCAAGGTGGCCTTCTGGGACGGCCGGCTGCGTGAGGCCATCCAGCACGCCCGCCGCGGCGCCTCCCATCACCCCCGCGGAACCGTGGGCGCCCTGCTCGCATGCCAGGAGGCCGACGCCTGGTCCAAGCTCGGCGCCGCCGACGAGACACAGGCCGCACTGCACCGAGCCGCCCTGGCCCGAGAGGACGTTGACCAGCCGGACGACATCGGCGGCATCTTCTCCTGCCCTGAGGCGCGGCAAGAGAATTACGCAGCCGGAGCGCACCTGCGCATCGGGAGCTTCGCCGATGCGCTGACCGAGGCAGATGCCGCGCTGGAACACCTCCGTGCCCAGCCGGTCCACGCCTACGGCACCGAAGCCCAGGTGCACATCACCCGCGCCATCGCCCTGCTCGGCAGCGGACAGCCCGAAGGCATCATGGCGGCCCTCTCCCCCGTACTCGCCATGCCGCCCGAGCAGCGCCTGGACCCCATCACACAACGGATGCAGGACCTTGCCCAGCTGATGGCCGTCGGCCGCGTGGCGACCGGTTCGGCCACCCTGGCGGCACGCCGGGTCCTGTCGGACTGGTGCCACGACTCAGCGCCGCGGCAGCTGGCCCTCTCGTCAGGCGATGGTCCGCACTGATTGGATTCCTGGTTATGACGACAGCACCCGAGCGCATGCGGGATCACTGGTACTGGCGTCCCGGTTGGGACGTGGGCCGCCGCTTCTATACCTGGCACCTCACCTTCGACGGCCAGGCAGATATCCACCGCTTCGCGGCCGCCTATCGCACCGTGCTCGAACCGGTGGGCGGCCTCGACCTCGTCCCGGACCGCTGGCTCCACCTCACCATGCAGGGCATCGGTTTCGTCGGCGAGGTCGACGAACAGGTCGCGCTCGACATCGCCGCGGCCGCCAAGGCCCGGCTCGCCGACGTACCCGCCTTCGACTTCACGCTGCACACGCCGGTCGTCGACCCGGAAGCCATCCTCGTGCCGGTCCAGCCCGACGGGCCCGTCCGGGCAGTCCGCGACGCCATCCGCGCGGCGATCGGCGATGTCCTGCCCGAAGTCCCCGAACGCGCCGAGGGCTTCAAGCCTCACGTCTCCCTCGGCTACAGCAACAGCACCGGCCCGGCCGCACCGTTCACCACCGCCCTCGCCGGCGCCGCCATCGCGCCGGCCCACGGCCGGATCACGCAGGCCGAACTGATCATCATCCACCGCGACCACCGCATGTATGAATGGGAGCCCCTCGCAACGGTGCCCCTCGGCTGAAGGAGAGCAGAGCACGACGCCTGCGCCACCTCCGCTCCACGTACGGCTCGTGCAGGAAGCGAGGATCGTGGAGGTCCCTTTCAACAGCGGTGGCGCCCCTGCCTATGCTGCCGCCATGGGACTGGACCTCACGCTCTGCATGGCCGACTGGGGGCAGCTACGCGAGATCCCCGTCGAGGACCACATCCAGGCACTGGACGAGGCGATCTGGCCGGCGGGGCTCGACTACGACGGCTACGACGCGCTGGGGTCGGCGGAGGGCTGGGTGTGGCCCCCGGGCCAGGATCCGGTGTGGTGCGCCGAGTACCGCTTCTGCTGCACCAGCGGCTCTTACAAGCCGCATTCCCGCGCAGGCGACGGCTGGGACGACATGCGGGTGCTCGTCGATGTACCCCTGCGCGACTCGATGGACCGCTTCCTGAACGGCCTGATCTGGGACGAGGACCCGGCGAGGGACCCCGCGCTGACCGGCGGCGGAGGCTTCTTCCCGTCGGCCACCGACCCCCGGCGGCCCCGCCTGCTCCTCGTCTGCCCGCCCGAGGCGGCACCCGGCAAGGCCCGTGCATGGGAGTGGGCGGCGCCGCGTCTGGAGCAGCTGAACGGGCCCTTCGCCGCGGAGTGCGAGGGCTGGGCTGGGCGCCCGGACACCTTCGATGAGTTCGCTGCCCTGCTGCGTGAATGGGGCGACGTGGTCACGGAGACCGCCCGCCGCGGCTGGGGACTCATCGGCCTGTCGTAGAAGCCTTTGGGTGTAGCTCGTCTGTAGGGCCTCGGTGGCGGGTCGTGTTCAGGTGCCGGTGTCGCGATGAGTGGCGTCGTACAGGTGCCCTGCATACAGCGGAAGCACGTCGCGGAGACGCTCGACCCTCACCCTCGCAAAGTCGGTCGCTGGGCGGCGATAGATGGCGTAGCTGTCGTCACTGCGCGCTTGGATGTGGTTCTCGGCTATCCACGTGGCTGCGGGGCGATGTGAAGGGTGGAACCAGACCACGAGGGCGGCTTTGCTGCCCTTGCCAGCAATGGCGATGCGTTCGAGGGAGTCCCAGCGCACCGACCACTGCTTAGTTCCCTCTGCGACCGTGAGCCCTTCACTGTCCAGAGTGAGGATGACGGGTTTGTTGAGGACGGCATTGACGACCCCTATGGGTATCCCGAGTGCGGCTCCCCAGCCGACGAACTTCAAGATCTTTGTGGCGTCGAGAGGCCCGGAGCCGGAGCCTATAGCCGCGCCGAGTGCCCATCCCATGACGCCCAAAAAGAGGAAAAGGCCAATGATCACCGCGCTCCCAAGTAGGAACGCCTGCCACGCCAGGTCTCGCCTGGGAACACTGATTGTTGTAGTGCTGCTTGGTGGAGTATGGCGTTGAAGATCTGGGCTCAGGGGCTGCGGGGGCTGGGCGTGTGTTCGTCGCCCGTCGGTGGTGGAAGGGTGGTGACTGAAAAGGTCCAGGAGGGCGTCTCTGACCTGGAGTGCGGAGGCGGTCCGGTCGGTGGGTTTCTTAGCCAGCAACTGCTGGACCAGACCGGTGAGTTCAGCGGGGATGTCGGGGCGAAGGTCGCCGAGATGTGGCGGCGGCGTGTTGAGGTGCTGGTGCACGAAGGCCGCTTGGGTGGGGCCGGGGAAGGGCGGCGTGCCCGCCAGGAGCACATGCAGGGTGACGCCGAAGGCGTACAGATCGGTTGCCGCGTCGGCCGGCTCGCCCCGCCACTGCTCCGGGGCCATGAATGGGGGCGTGCCCAGCACGCCGCCCGCTGGCGTGATCGGAGTGAGACGGTGGGCGGAGGCATCGGCGTAGCGGGCGATGCCGAAGTCGCAGACCTTCACCTTGTCCCCGCTCAGGCGCATGAGGTTGGCGGGCTTCAGGTCACGGTGCACCACCCCGCGGCGGTGTGCGTGGTCGAGCGCCTCGGCAACCTGGGCCATGAGCTTCACCGTGAGGTCGACGGGCAGCCCGCCCGGGTGCTCCTCCAGCAGGGCAGCGAAGTCCTGGCCTTCCAGGAGCTCCATCACGAAGTAGGGGCGGCCTTCGTGCTCGCCGACGTCGTGCACCACGGTGATGCCCGGATGCTGTAGGGCGCCCGCCGTACGAGCCTCGCGCCGCAGCCGCGCGATCAGCCCGGGATCCGTATCCATTCCCGCGAGAACGATCTTGATCGCGACCGTGCGATGGAGTTCCCTGTCGCGGGCTGTCCACACCTCGCCCATGCCGCCACGCCCCAGACGCCGCTCCAGCCGGTACCGGCCGCTCAGCACCACACCGGGTTCCATGCCCGTACTGTCCTTCCCCCGTAACCTGCCGCTCGCGCGTCCCCGCTCTCTTGGACAATCAGCAAGAACGCGGCGGGAGTTGCCCGACTTCACACACTGCCGGCGCGACCACGCGCCCGCCGGATGGTCGCAGCAAACCATGCGCCTTGTGAACCACCTGAGCCCAACCCCACTAAGGCGAGAGCGGAATGCCCCAACTTGCCCGTCGGGCTGCAGTTCCCCCCGGCGTGACGCCATTTCAATGGGTGTGGCTCCCCCTTCAGGGGGAGCCACACCCGAAGCCTTTCCATCAGCGGCTGGACGCTTCCACGGCAGGTGATGTGGAGTACCTGGCCTGCGATGCGTGCCGGAGCTCACGCCGGAGGGGTCGAGATCTCCCATCCGTCGCTGGTGGGGCCTGTCATCCTCAGGGATCTCACTCCTCAGCCGGCTGCGTAGGCGTACAAGTCCGCGACGGCCGGGTGGGCTCGGTGCGGGGCGAAGCGTTCGAGGGTTGTGTCGGCGAGCTGGATGCAGCGGGCTGCTTGGGTGGCGCGTGCGGTGGTGAGCGCTTCGCGGGCGATGCTGGTGGCCGTGGGCAGGTCGTGGCGGGCGAGGGCTCCTTCGGCGCGGTAGGCGAGCATGACGGAGCGGGTCCTGCCTCGGGCGGGGTCGAGGAGTTGGAGGCCTTCGGTCAGGGCGGTTTCCGCTCGCTGGTGTTTGCCGAGGTCGAGCCAGCAGCGTCCGGCGTCGATGGCGAGGTCGGCGGGTGACATCCAGGAGACCCAGGCGGGTGCGTGGCCCGGTCGGGCCCGGTCGAGTTCGTGCTCTG
The DNA here is from genome assembly GCF_044458185.1 of Streptomyces sp. NPDC050485. Lineage (NCBI taxonomy): Bacteria > Bacillati > Actinomycetota > Actinomycetes > Kitasatosporales > Streptomycetaceae > Streptomyces > Streptomyces sp. NPDC050485. The sequence goes on from NZ_JBITHR010000029.1 coordinate 34,312, forward strand.
CGCTGTGCAGGGCGCGGCCGGTGTTGTGGTCGTCTCCGAGTGCGGCGAGGGCACGGGCTCGGCGCAGGTCGAGGAGGGAGCGGGCGGCTGCGGAGTGGGTGCGGGTGCGGGCGTGTTCGAGGATGTCGACGGCCGTGCTGGGTTGGTTGAGCCAGTTTGCGGCGTAGGCCATGTCGGACAGGATGCCGGCGCCCAGGTCGCGGTTGTCGGCGGCGTGGGCGGCGTGGAGGGCCCCGATCCAGTGGCGTACGGCGTGGGTGTGTTCGCCCTGGTCGAAGTGGAGCCATCCGGCGCACTGTGCGGCGGAGGCGGCGACCTGGTGCAGGCGGCGCCCGGAGGGGGCGTCGTAGACGCCGGTGTTGATCAGGCGGATTGTCGTCTTGAGCAGGGCGTCGATCAGGTCGGTGCACTCGGGCGCGGCGGTGTTGGTCAGGGCGCGCAGTTCGTCGGTGCGGGTCTCCAGCCAGGCGAGCAGGGTGGCATCCACGCGGCGGCCGTGCAGGGCTCCGGTGAGGCGTTCGGGTTCGATGGTGGCCCAGTCGCAGGCGGTGGTGACCAGGGCGCCGGTGGTGAAGGCGAGGAAGGCACGGCGGTCGGGGTGTTCCAGGGCCACCAGGACCTCCAGGAGGGCGGCGCGGCTGCCGTCGGCAGTGAAGGGGTGCGGAGTTTCGTAGGCCGGCAGCCACCAGGGCCAGCCGTGCCGGACGACGTCGTCGTGGTCGACGCCGAAGACGTCGGCGAGGAGCATCTGGTAGTCGCCGCTGGGGGCGTCGACGCGGCTGCTCTCCCACTTGTAGATCCGGTCCCGGCCGGGCCGGTAGATCAAACCGCGGCGGCATGCGGCGAGTGCGAGGCGCAGGGCGAGCTCGTCCATGCTCATGCCGCGGTTCTGGCGGACGTAGGTGAGCGGGTGCTGTGCGCGGCCGTCCCCGCCCATCACGGCCTCCCCGCCCCGGCTCCCGGTGTCTGTGCGTCTACGGTCCCGCGTGTTCGGGCCGGGCGGCAAGGGGCTCTGGCCGGGTCGGGCATACAGCGGGCATACAGACCCGTCGGGCGTGGGCGAGGACGGTGAGAACCATCGCCGATCCGGCGGTCGACCCAACCCACCAGCCCCGCAAGGGGTGTTCTCGCCGGGGCGATCGGGCCGATCGGCGCACCGTCACTTCGCACGGATGGGATCCCGTACTCATGGACAAAGTGCTTGTAACGGGTGGGGCCGGGTTCATCGGCTCGCACTTCGTCAAGCGTCTCCTGAAGGCCGATGACGTGGGCCAGGTGACCGTGCTGGATGCGCTCACCTACGCCGGACACGTGGAGAATCTGGGCGAGGCGTTCCTTAGCCCGAAGCTCGCCTTCGTCGAGGGCAACATCCTCGACATCCCGCTGGTGGATGAGCTGGTGGGCCGGCATGACGCGGTCGTGCACTTCGCGGCCGAGTCGCACGTCGACCGCTCGTTCCTGACCGCGGGCAACTTCGTGACGACGAACGTGCTGGGCACCCACACGCTGCTGGATGCAGCCAGAAGGCTGGGCGTCGGCAAGTTCGTGCACGTCTCCACGGACGAGGTGTACGGGCCGCTGGTCACAGGCTCGGCCTCGGAGCGTGATCCGCTGCGGCCCACCGTGCCGTACGCCGCGTCGAAGGCCGCCAGCGACATGGTGGCCCTCTCCCACTTCCACACCTACGGCGTGCCGGTGTGCGTCACCCGGTCATCGAACAACTACGGGCCCTGCCAGCACCCCGAGAAGATCATCCCGTTGTTCGTGACCAGACTGCTCAAGCACGAGCCGGTCACCCTGCACGGCCGTGGTGAGCATGTCCGCAACTGGCTGCACGTCGAGGAGAACTGCGCCGCGATCGAGCTCGTCCTGCGGGCCGGGGTGCCCGGCGAGATCTACAACCTCGGCGGCGGCACGGACCTGACCAACAAGGAACTCACCGGCCACCTGTTGCGCCTGTGCGGGGCCGACTGGGACGCCGTGCAGTACGTGCCGGACCGGCAGGCCAACGACATCCGCTACTCCATGACCTGGTCGAAGCTCTCCGCCGAACTGGGCTACCAGCCCCGCCGGGACCTCCAGGACGGGCTGGCGGAGACCGTCGACTGGTACCGCAACAACCCGGGCCGGTGGGCGCCTCTGCTGCGCAATCCCGCGGCCCCGCACGCCGAGATCCGCATCAAGCAGGCCACACAGAAAGGGATGAGCCATGCCTGACCGGGAACAAGCGTTCAGCCGGAACGCGAAACCGACCCTGCACGGAGGCGAACTCGACGCCGTGCGGGAGGTGCTGGACAGCGGCCAGTTCGGGCACGGAGAGATCACCGAGCGGTTCGAGGACGAGCTCGCCGAGTTCCTGGGCGTCCCCGAGGTCGTGGCCGTCGCCTCCGGCACCGCGGCCCTGCACATCGCCCTGCTCGCGGTCGGCATCGGGCCGGGCGATGAAGTGGTCGTCCCGTCCATGACGTTCTGCGCAACCGTGCAGGCGATCGTGGAATGCGGGGCGCAGCCGCGGTTCGCTGAGGTCGACCCGGTGACGATGTGCGTCACCAGCCGCGAAGTGCTGGAGGCGATCACGCCGGCCACGCGCGCCGTGGTCCCGGTCCTGTACGGCGGGCGGGCGGTCGTGCTGGACGACATCCAGGACGGCCTGGCCGAGCGCGACATCCGCATCGTGGAGGACGCCGCGCACGCCTTCGGCTCCTACCAGGACCAGCGGCGGGTCGGCGCAGACCGGAGTACTGCGACCTGCTTCAGTTTCGGGCCGATCAAGAATCTGACCTGCGGGCAGGGCGGAGCGATCGTCCCGCGCAACGGCCAGGAGGCGGCGCGGGCGCGGCGCATCCGCCTGCTGGGCATGGTCGAGTCTGCCACGGACCGGGCCGCGGCCACCTCGTACCGGGTCGTAGGGCCGGGGCTGCGCGCTCACCTCTCGCAGATCAACGCGGCCATCGGCAGAGTCCAGCTTCGCCGCTTCGCCACGGTCGAGGCCGGCCGCAAGGAACTGTGGCGCACCTACGCGGACGCGCTCAGGCCCCTGCGGGGGGGCGGGGTTGCCCTGGTGGATGTGGACGTGGAGCAGTCCGTGCCGTCCCTGTGCGTGGTGCGAGTCCCGGACCGCCGCAAGGTGTTCGCGGCCCTGCGCACGGCCGGCATCGGGGTGGGCGTGCACTACCCGCCCAACCACCTGCAGCCCGCGTTCGCCCGCTGGAACCGCCCGCTGCCCGTCACCGAGCAGACGGCCGGCGAGATCCTGACCCTCCCCTTCCACGGCGGAATGAGCAAGGGCGACGTGGACGTCGTCGTATCAGCCCTGCAAGGAGCGCTGCCGTGAGGCGGGCGGCCGTTCTCGGCAAGGGGGCACTTGCCGTGCACGCCTGCGAGGTGATCGCCGCGCTGCCCGACACCGTGCTCGACACGGTCATCCCGAACGCGGACGAACCGGCCTGGGACGACAGCCTGTCGGAGCACGTGGCCAGGCGCTGGCCCGAGGTCCGCATCCTGGCCTCGGGCGACTGGCGTGACCTCGAACCGGGCCGCTGCGCCCTCGTGTTCAGCGTCCTCTACGACAAGATCATCGGCCCCGGGCTGATCGACGCTACCGAAACGATCATCAACTGCCACCCCGGCCGGCTCCCCGAATACCGCGGCGCCAGGCCGGTGAACTGGGCCCTGCACAACGGGGAGAGCCTGCACGGCATCACGATCCACGCCATGGACACCGGGATCGACACCGGCCCCGTCCTGGCCGAGGCCCACTTCACCATCTGGCCCGACACCGACGAGGTCCGCGACGTGTGGAACCGCACGATGCGCTACGGCCGGGCCCTGATCAGCGACACCCTCCCGCGCCTTGGCCGCATCATCCCGCGGCCGCAGGATGAGACCCGCGCGGTGACGCACTATCTCCGCGACAACCACCAGCTCGGTGACCGCAGCGACTGGACCAGAGCGATGAGCCGTCAGCCCTGACCGGCCGCGGCCAGGATCACGTCGACCAGTCGCTCGGCCGCATCCGGCCTGCCGTGCGACCGGGCCCGCTCAGCCATCGCAGTACGGCGGGCGGGCTCGGTCAACAGCGGCTCCACCGCGGACTGCAGAGATTCCGGCGTCACCCCGTCCAGCAGGGCGACCGCAGCGCCGGAGTCGGCCAGGTGCCGCGCGTTGTGCGCCTGCTCGTTGCCCGCCGACGTGGCCAGGGGGATGAATACCGCCGCTTTGCCCAGCGCGGTCAGCTCGGCGAGCGTCCCGGCCCCACTGCGCGAGATCACCACGTCGGCCAGCGCCAGGACATCGGGAAGCTCCGCACCGACATAGGCCGTCAGGTAGTATCGGCCCGCCGACTCCCGGGGCAGGGAGGCGGTGGCCTGACGCAGCTGGTCGAGGTGGGCCGGCCCGCACTGGTGGACCACGTTGGCGTGGCCGAGCAGCCACGGCAGTACATCGCGCACGCACTCGTTGATCTGCTGGGCCCCCTGCGCGCCTCCGGTGACATACACGGTGGGCAGGCGACGGTCGAAACCGTGCAGGCCGAGCGCCGCGACCGCCTTGTCCGCCTGCCCGGAAAACACCTCCGGGCGCACCGGATTTCCGGTGACGACCGCCGCGCCCCGGGCGGATTCGGGCAGCAGTTCCAGGGTGGACGTTGAGGACACCGCGATACGCGTCGCTGCGCCGGCCAGAGTCTTGTTGGCCAGGCCCAGGCGGACGGTCTGCTCATGAATGACCAGCGGCCTGTGACACAGCCGTGTCGCCGCAATCCCGACCGGAACCGCGACGTAGCCGCCGGTGGCCAGCACCACCTCGGGGCGGAACCGGTTGATGACCGAGCGGGCCTGGACGACACCGAGCGGCACCCGGCTCATGTCCCGCACATTGGCCGGGGACATCATCTTCAGCGGATTGCTGGACCGGCGGATCTTGCCCGTGGCGACCGTCTCGAAGTCGATGCCCTCACCTGCCGCGACCCGGGACTCCAAGCTGTCGGGCTGCCCCACCCACAACACGTCGAGTGTGCCTCCGCCGACAGCGAGCCGATCCCGCAGCGTCCGTACCGCGGTCAGTGCCGGGTAGGTGTGCCCGCCGGTCCCACCACCCGTCACGATCAGGCGAAAGTTGTTCACAGAAGAGCTCCCCATCTGGCTACGACACGGCCCGCCCCGGAGCGGATTCAGGGCCGTACGGCTCGACGGCCCAGGCCAGCACGAGCCTGCCACACGCGCGAGCAGTACCCCTGCCCCAGCGCCCTTGCAGGAGAGGCGACCTCGCCCGCTTCCGCGCCCGCAGCCTATGAGGCGCGGCCGAACTCGACGAACGCTCCCGCGACTTCCTCGCCAACGCCCTCCTTTTCCGGGAGAGCAGGTAGGGCAGCGGCATTGGCACGGTGAAGGGCTTCCAACACGCGGGCGAGCAGGGCGGTGTCAGGCTCCCGCGACTCGACTGCTGCCCGGCCTTCCTCGTACCACTCGCCGAGCGCCGTTTCCCACGCGATCTCAGCTCGTATGACCTCGGCGCGCATCGCGTCCAGAACGCTCTCGGTTTCCATCCGCAGGAGAACGATGTCGGCAGGGGCCAGGCGGACGGTGAGGTGCCCGTCCTCGACACGGATGTGTTCCAGGGACAGCTCCACACAGCGGGACGGGTCGCCGTGCAGTTCGTCCTCGTCCATCAGGCGCAGCCTCACGACGCATGCCCCCGCTGCTTCGTGGGGTGGGCCTCGGCTTCGTGGAGGGCTACGCGGATGAGGAGGTCATCGATGTCGCCGCCCTGGGCGCACTCGTCACGCAGTCGCTGGCACGTCTCGCATTTTCTCTCCATCACGTGGCCTCGATGTTGTCGGCGGCCGTGGAGAACTCGATCCCCGAGGCCAGCCTGATGAAGGCGACGCGTACATACCTCCGGTCCTCACCCGCGCCGACCGGCTCGCGTACGACGCCGTTCAACTGCCCTGTCTGGCCGCTGGCGGTGTCGCGGACGCGGTGGCCGATCAGCGGGTGCGTCTCGTGCATCAGGGAGTCGTGGGCCATGGCCTTCTCCTTCTCGGGCGGGAAGTCCGCCCTCGTCGGGGGAGGCGGGGGCGGACTGTTCCTCATCGCGCCGGAGGGGGAGCCATCGCACTCCGGCGGCGTACGAACAGTCAACGAGATGTGCACACAGGGTGTGATCTGCCGCGCGGTCTGCCATCGTGTCTGCCAACGCGGCAGATTGACATGGGAGTTGGACTGTGCAGCAGCACCGGCAAGCAGGGATCGGAAAGGTGATCCGTGCGGCTCGCAAAGCGCACGACTTAACCCAGAAACAGCTCGCCGACCAGCTCAATGGCGTGTCCGGCTGGGGCACGTGCACCGCGAACGACGTCTACCGGTGGGAGACCGGGCGCCGCACGCCGGGGCTCTGGCTGCCGTTCCTGGTGGACGTCCTCTGCCTGGACACTGCTGCCGCACCGAAGCCCGGTTCGTGCACACTGCCGGAGGAGCCGCCCGCGCCCGGGGTGGCCATCCAGCCGTCCGCGCTCCTTGATGAGGACGATGTGCTCCGACGCTCGTTCATGAACGGCCTTGTCGCCGCGCCGCTGCTCGACCTGGCGGGGCTCGATCACCTCGCCGCCGCTGTCCGCGACGCCCACCGCTACAGCGACCGTCAGCTCGTCGAGCACCTGCGCAGCGCGCTGGACGAGACCGCCCGGACCGATGTCCGCACCGGCCCGGACCAGGCGATGCCTGCCGCCCTGGGCATCCTCTCCGTCATCAGCGCTACCGCCCGCGAAGCCAGGCCCGACATCCGCCGCGAGCTGTACGCTCTGGGCTCTCGCGCGGCCGAACTCGCCGCCTGGCTGCACCGAGCCGCCGGATCACCCCGGCAGACGGCCACCTACTGGCACAACCAGGCCAAGGAGTGGGCGACATTCACGGGCGACGGCGAGATGCACGCCTATGTCCTGCTGCGCCAGGCCCAGGCCCTGGGCCGCCACGACCCGGCACGGATCCTCGATCTCTCCGACGCCGCCACCGCAGGTCCCTGGACGCTGCCACCGCGCCCCCGTGCCGAAGCCCTCCAGCAAAAAGCCCGCGGTCTGGCGATGACCGGCGCCGGTGAAACCGAGATCGAGCGGGTACTGGGGCAGGCGCATGCCGCGCTCGACCGGGCCGCCGAACCCTCCGGCCCGCCCACCTGCACCGGCCCCCTCGGCGACGGCTACACCAGGGAACGGCTCATGGTGCAGACCGGGATCTGCTGGCGTGAGGCCCACCGCCCCGACAGAGCCGTCACCGCGTTCCAGACCTACATCCCCCGCGCCGCGTTCGGCCCCCGCGACCACACGCACTACAGCGCCTTCCTCGCCGGCGCACTCGCGGAGAGCGGTGAACCCGATGCCGCCGCCTCCGTGGCCCTGGAGGCCCTGGCAGTAGCCGGTCCGCCCCGCTACGGGCAGGCCCTCTCCGAGCTGAACCGCACGGCACAGATCCTGTTCCCGCACCGCGAACGCCCAGCGGTACGGGAACTGCGCGAGCGGCTCCTGGTCCTAGCGGCCTCCTAGTCGGCCAGGAACCCGGAGACCTTTGTGATGACCTCGGCCTGCCAGGCCTGCGACTGCGGGTCGGCGTACGCGGGGTCGTCGTGGACGGCGAAACCGTGCTGCGCGCCGTCGAGTTCGTAGAGTTCCGCGCCAGCGCCGAACAGCGGCCGGTAGCGCCGGGACAGTTCGATGTCGACGAAGGTGTCCTTCGTGCCGTGGACGATCAGCACAGGGGATTGAACTTCGGTACAGAGCTTTTCCGGGTCCAGGTGGAAGACCTCGTTCAGGAGCGCGCGGCCGGTCTGGACCGGCTGCCAGACGGAGAATCCGCGCTCGTCCAGCTTCGCTGCACGCTCCGGGGTCAGGTAGTCCCCGCGCCACCCGGCCTCTTGGGTCACGAATCGGTCCTGGTAGTTCATGCGGGGGTTGAGCAGGACGAGCTTGGCGACGTCGCTCGGCCGGGTACCGGCGTGCAGTGCCGCCGCGCCCCCAGAGAATGATGCGGCCAGGACGTGCACCGGACCGGGGCGGCCGGTGTGCTCGCTCAGGTGATCGGACGCGGCCCGGATGTCGTTGGCGATGCCTGAAATTGTGACGTCCTCCTGGCGCCCGCCGCTGGCACCGTGGGCGCGCAGGTCGAACCGGAGACACGTGATTCCGGTCGCGGCCAGAGCAGCGGCCAGGCGGCCGAAGAAGCCGCCCTCCTCGCGGGTCACGCCCGCACCATGCGCAAGCACCGCCAAAGCAGCAGGAGGAGCCGCAGACGGCGTGACCGTTCCGAACAGCTTCGTTCCGTCCAGCGACCGGAATGCCGTCTCGTAGTCAGTCATCGGGACCTCCGTGGGTACTCCGGATGCAATGACCACACGCTAGCGGCTGGCGTTACAAATCCGATAGGAACAAGCCCAGTTGCTCGGCCCTCCCCGAGGCCGCGGTATGTCGTGAGCCACCATGTGCCCGTAACCGAGAACCACGTTCCCGGCCCGGAGTAACCCTCAGTCGGGGTGACGTCAGAAGAGGGCGTCCTGTTCGGGCTCCTGGTGTGGCAGTGGAGGCACGTCCTCGCCTCTCCACTTCGCTTCCAGGTGTTTGCGCCATCCCTGCGGGGGCGGCCACGGGACTCCCCACTCGGCGAGCTGTTTTCTGGTCCAGCCGCCTGTCGGCGTCTGGGCGGCGGCTATTTCGTCGGGAGAAGGCACGTAGCTGGGCATGACGTGATGATGGCCTAAGTGAGCGACGGGGCACCACAGCGGCAGGCTGCTCACGCATCGAGTGGACCGGCGACGCCGACAACCCACCAGCGCTTCACTTCTACGAGTCCTACGGCGTGGCTCCGAAGAACGATAAATTGTTCTACCGCATGGAGCTGTAGCCGGGGTGTGGACTGCTAGCGAGACGCGCTTATGCAACAGGCGCGTTCAAGCCCACCAGTTGACGATGACCTGCCCCTAGGCGCGCGGCGCGGCGCGGCGCCGCGCCCACCGGGACATCCGCGGTGCTGTGGCCGCGTTGACGGCCCGGCCGAACGCGTTCAGAGCAACTTCCAGACGCGCGGTGTCCTCCACGTCGGGCAGGGCGTTCAGCAGATGCTCGGTGGCAGTGGCGACGGCTGGGTCGGAGCAGCGCATGAGCGGAGCGGCGGCGGTGGCGGCCCGGGTGAGTGGCTCGCGCACGGCGGCCGTGCTCTGTTTGCTGGCCACCCTCTCCCGGCTCAGCAACTCGGCCGCGCGCCCGGCGCCCGCCTGGAGGCTCTGTGCGTCCGTTCCGCCTGCGATCCGAGCCCGGGCGGCACCGCCGACGTAGGCCATCAGGGCCAGCAGATACGACCTCGCACGCTCGGCCGGCCCTTCCCACAGCAGCTTGTTGGCGGCGGCCGCAGCCTGCAGTTCCGCCACCGCCACCGTCATCGCATCCGCCTGCGCCCGCAGCGCCCCGATCTCGGCCTGCTGCTCCTGGCGGTTGCGGGCACGGCTGGTCAGCCACGATGCCAGGACGGCGATGACCGCCCCCGAGACGAGCGTGCTGGCCAGCTCCATCAACTTGTCCATCCCGGCAGGCTGGCCGTGCATCCGGCGCCAGCGCCCGCTCGTTGCGCACCTGACGCACAACGCGGACGCTCCTGTTGCCGCGTACACATCGGCTGCGGGGCACAGGATGATCTCGGCCATCACAGGCTGCGAGTCGGGCAGTTCTGCCCATCAGTGGCGTGTCCCTGAACCAGCACCGTGATGATCGGCGGCGCCGGTCTGGTTCAACCACAACTTCTCGGAGGCAGCCGACTGTGACCGAACGCATCACTCTCGCCGACGACCCCGACCTCGCCCACCTGATCGACCTGCTCGACATGCTGAGGGGGCCAGAGGTGACATCCCTTTGGGGCGAGGGCGACCACAGCATCGGAGAAAAGTTCGCCTCCCGGCTCAGGCCCATCCTCAACGGTCAGGGCCGCGCGCAGGACGTGGACTATCTCGCGGTGTACGTCCTCAAGTACCTCGGAAAGGACAACACGCATATCCCAGAAGAGCAGATCACCAAGTGGCTGCGCGGGGTGAACGGCCTTCCCGCCGCGGGACACGCGTGGGTGGAGGACGCTACTCGGACCGCGTGGACCCTGGTTACCCGGTACAGCCTGCCCCGCTGGCGTCTCACTGATCGCGACGGCACCCCCGGGGAGCACTGGCTGGCGACCCCGTAGCTCGCCCTTTGGCGTACATCACAGCTGCCCGCGGACCGTTCCGTGTGGCCCGGCGGTGGATGCCTGCTCGGCTTCCCAGTTGTCGAGTTCGGCCTGCAGCACGGCGCAGGCCCGCTTGGCTTCCGTTTCGTCGCGCAGATGTTCCAGCCAGCCTTGATCCGGCAGCGGGAGGGCGGCTTCGCGGCGAAGCGGCACAGGCCGGTTGTAGGCGCGGGCTGCGTAGATCTCCCGGGGGCTGACATCGGGCCCGTATGCCGCCTCCAACGAGACTGACTGCAGATGGACTTCCTCGGGTTCGCGCAGCCAGGGCTGGTACTCCGGCACCGGAGTCTCCGAGACCGCGCTGCGCGCCTCCTGGAGTCGTCGACGGAGCTCGGGACGCAGCTGTTCGGCGTAGCGCTGCCAGGCCGGGTCGCTGTGCTCGTGTCGGGCGCGGAGCATGGCTTGGTAGCGGGTGCCGTCCTCGTCGACCTGGTCGTCGCGCAGGGCGGGAGTGCCGGTGTAGGCGAGATGCCCGTGCTGCTGAAGACGTGTGAGTTCGTGGCGTACGTAGGCGGCGGGGTCCCGGAGGTAGCCCGGGACGCCCCAGGTCCGCAGTTCGGCGGCGAGAGACTGCCAGGTCCACCCGGCGGCGATCAGGGGGCGCAGGACGTAGGCGAGACGGCGGGCGCAGCCGCGGTGCAGCCACCACACCTCGTTCTGGAGTTGTTCAGCGATCGCGATGCCGTGGGCGCAGTCGGCCACGGTCGTGCGGTGCTGGTTCGAGGGTTTAGGGATGTTCTTTCGGCCCGTCGCGCGCGTGCGCGAGGTGTAGTTACTACCTCTCTCTACCTTTAGCTGACGGTGGTCCTGTGGGACCACCAAAGAAGGGGTGCACGGCGTCGACCGCCGGTGAGCTCGGGCAGATGCCTTCTTGCTGGCCTCGGCGACGGCCCGGGCCCGGCCCTTCTCGGTGACGCCGACAGGCCGCGCCTGGTATCCGGTTCCGTCGATCCGGCGGCCCATCGCCTCGTCCCAGATTGGCGGAGCGACCGCTGCGAAGATCGTGCCGGTGCCGCGGTACCCGTGCTCCTGGGTCCAGGCCGCCCCGTGCCTGGTGCGCTGCGCGTTGGTGCGGGAGCCGTGCTCGACGTAGGCGGTCAGGCCGAGTTCGCGCAGGATCTTGGCGTGGTTGAGGACGGCACGGCGCTGCAGCCCGAGCTCCCGGGCGGTTGCCGCGATGTTGAACGCGAAGGTCCCGCCCCGGCTGCGTTCCATCCGGGCGGCGAAGACCTCCGCCAGGCGCAGCGTCGTACGGCCGGCTCTGGGATGGAAACCGGCGCCGACCATGAACGTGGCAGCCGCCCGGAAGTCGTCGGCGCGGCGCAGTTGACGAGAGGCGGTGGTGGTCACTTCGTGGTCGGAAGCCTCTCGTACGAGTGTGAAGGCATGCCGACGTGTGTCCGGAGTCGCCGAAGACTCGGACACATCGGGGCATGCCACCGAGTCGATATGGCGGCATGCCAAAACGTCAGGCATGATGAAGCCGTTCTCCGACGCATCTGAGTCGGGGCACAACGAAGCCCATCTGGTGCTTCGTGGTTCAGGGAGAACCGAGTAACTGTCCGGTGAAAGCCCGGACACTTCGCCTGACCAGGGGTTACGACCTGGGGATGGCGGTGGCAGGTTGGCCGGTGGGCCCGATGGGGATCGGGTGTCCTGGCCGGGGCAGCAGGTGCGGACCTTGGGGAAGGCGCCGCGGACGAGCTGCCCCTCGCGTGGGCTACGTCATACCGCTCCCCTCAGGGGGGATAGCAGGAAGCCCGCACGCCGGACGGCATGCAGAAATCCACCAGGGGCCCGGCGCTGACACGGGCACCATCTGGCGGTGCTTGTTGTGTCCCGAAGGACAGTTACGGGTACGCTGCATCGCAGCGGGACCTCGTTTCCGAGACCTCGGTCCCGCACCGTGCGAGACCTTCTTCACCAAGAGCTTCCTCGCACCGGCTCCGGCCCTCTGTAGCGCGGTACCAGGTTTCGCAGACCTGGAGCTACGGGGGGCCTTCGTCGTGTACGAGCGACCGGCCCCGGCGATCGGGTGAACGCAGAGGACGGCGCGCCTCCACCCTAGTCCCCTCGGCATCGGAGTTGTCACACGTTTCATGCGTCCCTCCACCGTGTCGTTGAGGTGCTCCTGACGGGCCATCGCTTTGCTGGCCTGGGCAAAACGAGCGGCTCGTACGGGCAGTGATGTGGCTTCAGGAAGCAAGGCGGCGCTCCTCAACGGAAGGGACTTCGGGGCTCCGGGCTGACGGGGCCGCTGTCGTACGGGAGTTGCGCGGGGCGAGCAGGAGGTCGTCTATCGTGCCCTGGCCGTCGGTCTGGGTGGCCCACCCCTCCAGGAGGTGGTTGATGATCGAGCGGGCGGTCATCTGGAACTCGTTCACGCAGCGCTCTTTCTGGGACAGGGCACCGAGTGGTCGGGTGTGGCAGTAGATCGCCATCAGCTCGGCGATCAGTGGTGAGTAGAGGTCGGGAAGGGCCTGCAGTGCGTCGCACTCCGGCAGCATGCACGCAGGCAGCGGCACGTCGGCTGTGGTGGTGGCCGACGGGCGGTTCTTCAGGTGGAAGAGGCGGAAGCGCACGGGAACTGTCCTTTCGCGACGACGGGTTGTCCAGGGGGATCGTGATGAATCGGGCTTCGGCGGTGTGGCTGTCTCCCTGATCTCAGGGGCCCGTGGGAGGCCTCTGCGGTACCGGTAGCAGGGGCTTCCGTGACCGCGCGGTGGGGAGAGAGCCGTTGAGGCCCGCCGTGTGCCTTCCGGTTGGGGCCGTGGGCTGTGGTGTGCGGAGCGGGGTGAGAGCGTCGGCCACGGCCGCGCGGTGGTGTGCCAGTAGGGCAGGGCCTGGCTGCGTGTGCGGGCTGCCTTCCGCAGGCGGTCGCGCAGTTCGGCGTCGGTCAGCCAGGACCGCAGGTCCTGCGACCAGGCGGAGACGGATCCCGGAGGCGGCAGAAGCCCCGGACGCTGACCGCCGCGAACGCAGCCCAGGGCCTCTGGCACGCCGCCCACCTGCGAGGCCATGACAGGGATGCCCCGGGCCAAGGCCTCGGTGACGACGAGGCCATACGTTTCGGAGAAGCTCGGGAGCACGAGCAGATCGGCCGCTGCGTAGGCGGCGTCCAGGTCGGCGCCGGACTTCGGGCCGTCGATGACGATCCGGTCAACGAGTCCCCGCGCGTTGATGAGGTCGCGGAGCAGACGGACGTGGCCCGGGTTCTGCTGTACTCCGCCGACGAGCCGGAGATGCCAGGGCAGTTCGGTTGCGGTGGCGAGGGCGTCGATGAGGACCTGGTGGCCTTTGACGGGGGTGAGCGAGGCGACGCACAGCAGTTGAGAGACCCCGTCGGTGCCCGGCGCCCGCGGCACGATCCCTACGCCCGGGTGGGCCGTGTGCACGTGCGCGGGCCGCAGTGCATGGTGTGCTACAAGCTGGCGGGCCGTGTGGGCACTCGGGGCGATGATCACGGATGCGCAGCGGAGGACCCGGGCCTCGCGGGCATCGAGGTCAGCGGCCCCGGCCGCGGACAGGCCGCGCTCGTCGGCGAGGGGCATGTGGACAAGTACGGCCAGGCACAGCCGCGGGGCTACGGCCTCCACGATGTCGGGGATGCAGGCCAACAGCCCGTCCAGGAGCACGACCGCGCGCTGGGCACCCGCTCCCGGCCATGGCCAGCTTCCTGCCAGCGGGTGCAGGTGCACCTCCCACCCCATGTACGGCAGGTTGCGGGCCAGGTTGAGGTCGTAGGTGTTGCCCCCGCTGGGCCGCTGGGGGTCGTGGATCGTTGCCGGGACGATGAAGTGGACGCTGGACGGGGGCATGTGCGCTCCTTTGGTACGGGTCTTGCGGTAGCTGGACCGGCGGCAGCCTCAGTTCCGCGGCTCGGGAGCGGTGTTGGCGGGGCGGCTGGGGTAGTGGGCGGTGATCTCGTCCAGGAGCACGCTGATGCTGCTGGTGTTCATCGCGGCCCAGATGTTCATCTGCTGCTCGCTGACGGTGCTCCCGCGGGGCAGCAGGAGTGCGGCCGGGGTACCGGCGAGCGTCGCGGCGTTCTTGAGGTGGGCAAGGGCGGCGACCAGTTCGGTGATGAACGGGGTCTCGATCGTCTCGATGTTGTGCACGTGCGCGCAGGTTCCGGCGAGCTGGAGGGCGGGCGACGCGGTCATCTGGGGCTCCTTGGGCGAGTTGAGGCGGTGGCTGGGCGAGGTGGTCATGCGGGGAGAGGGGCTGTCGGGTACGCGGTACGCAGCCATGCGTCGGTGAGGTCGGCCAGGCCGAGGACGGGAGTGAAGATCGGCGCGAAGGGGCCGTGTTCGCCGAGCTGTTCGAGGGTGGTGACGCCGGCGCGCAGCGGTGTGGTGGTCAGGAGGGGGTCGCTGGCGGCGAGGCTGCGCAGGTCGGCGATGCGCCGTTCCAGCCGTGAGGGCGAGGCGCCGGTGAGGACCAGGAGCAGGCGGGGGAAGGCGGGGTAGCGGGCGCGCCAGGCCGGGGCGGCGGGGCTGCGCCGGGAGCGGGGGCCGGCGGGCTGGGGGGCGAACTTTTCGTAGGCGGCGTAGGCGTGCAGTTTCGCTGCGAGGCGGGCGATGGTCATCTGGGTGCGGTCGACCTCGATGAAGAAGGTCAGCATGGTGCGGGTGCGCCGCTCGCGGTCGGTGTGGACGTAGTTGAGGACGGCGTCGGGAATGAGGGCGAGGTCTTCGCCGGGCCGGGCCTCGTCCCGGTAGGCGTGCGCGTTCTCCGGGGACCAGTCCAGCGGCCCGCATTCGTGGCGCAGCCGGCGGGCGTGGGTGACGAACGCCAGGCCTGTGTCGACGGTGGCCAGGGTGTGCTCCTGCAGGGGTCCCAGGGCTGCGACGGTGCTCATGCGGTAGGGGCGCGGGGGCAGCAGGCCGACGGCCTCGACGGCCTGGGCGCCCTTGTCGGTGAGCCACCACAGCAGTTCGGTCTGACCGCAGCGGCGTCGGCCGACGGTGTCGGCAAGCCCGGCCGTGCGCAGTGTGTGGAGCTGGCGGCGCATGTATTCGGCGTGGGCGTGGTGCGGGGTGATCAGCTGGTGAAGCTGGCGGGTGGAGAGCATGCGGTGCTGGTAGATGACCTGGGCGGCTTCTTGGGCCAGGGGGCCAAGACCGGCGGGCGCAGCATTCGGGTAGGGCATCAGGCGGCGTCCTTGTCGTCGTAGCTGGTAGTGGGGTCGTCGCAAGCGGTCGGGGCGGGGCTGGCTGGCTCGGGGCCGCTGTGGTGAGCGAGGATCACGTCGTCCAGAGCCTCCAGTTCGGCGAGGATCTGTTTGAGGGGGCGGCGGTTGAGGTTCTTGTCGATCGCTTCGTCCAGGGCCGGAACGCCGTCCAAGTTGTGGTACTTGGCGAAGACCTCTTCGACGGACAGGCCCCTCACGCGGAACGGGCTGGTGCGGCGGCCGTTCAGGGCGATGGACATGATCTGGTGGTATTTCGGGAGTTCGGTGATGGTCTCCGGGGTGACCTGGCCGTTCCAGCGGCGGGCCACGAAGGCCGCTTCGTCGTAGTCGGCGGCGCAGGTCGACAGCAGCGACTGGTTCTGCATGAGGGCCTGGCGGGTGATCGCGGAGAGCCGCAGGGCCATCTGTGTCATGCCGGTGAAGTGCACCTCGTACTTCCTGAGCTGCTCGGCGATCGCGGCGAGGAAGCCCTTGGACGAGGAGTCGACGGCGGTGAGTTCATCGCCCCAGGCCCAGAACGTGCGCCGCTTGCTGCGGTGGGTGTCCTGGCGGGAGCGGCCGGCGCGGTAGAGGTCGTGGATGAGCAGGCAGGACACCAGTGCATCGGCCTCGGAGCCGTCGGGGCACAGGAACACCACCTTGCCGGTGTCCATGGCGGTGCGTACGTCGTAGCCGGAGCGCGGCGAGCCGAAAAACGCCTGCAGGGACGGGCTCGTGTCGAGACGGTCGATGGCGTAGGTGACGGTGGGCACCGCCTCGGAGGGCATGTCGGCGAACGTCTTGAGCCAGTACCGCTGCACGCTGCCGGGCAGACGGGGCAGCAGCTTGCCGCGCCACTCCTCGTCGATCAGCCACCGGCGCAGCTGGAAGAGCGTGCCCTGGGCCTCGGGATGGCCTGCGCTGACGGCCTGGTGGTTGAGCAGGGCGATCGCCTGGCAGGCCCGGGCCAAGATGGTGTGCGCCCGGGGAGCCTGGTCACCCCAGCCCTGGGCGGCGGCGATGGCTTCGGTGACCGCGCGCACCACCTTCTGGATGTCGGACTCTTTGCGGTGTTCCATCGACAGGGGGTTCCAGGACACGACCATCTGGTCCGGGTCCGCCTCGCCCAGGTTGATCTCCCACATCCGGTCCATGAGGCCCTCGTGGGCCAGGTACGGCTTGGCGCGGTCCCAGGCCTCACCGTGCGGGTCGAGGAACCAGCAGCCGTGGCCCGTGTGCGCGAGCGCGATGCACTGCACGAGGGCTGCTTCGGTCTTGCCGTGGCCCGCCTTGCCGAGCATCAACGCGAACAGAAGATCGGCTGCTCGGGCGGCGCCGATGCGCTCCACGCCGTCGGGGTAGACGACCGCGCCGAGCGGCACCAGGCCCGGCTGCCCGGTGTAGACGGGCAGGTCTGCCGGGGCGGGCGGAACCAGACCGCCGGAGCGCACGACGCTGGAGGCGGTGCACGACTTGGTGGGGGGCTTGAGGAACCCGGCGAGCTCGGCCACCGTCATCCACTGCCGCCGGACCGGAGCGAACTCCCCTGTCCTAAAGCGGCGGTCGAAGAAGGCCACGGCCCGGCCGGTGCGGGGCCGTCGGGTGCCCAGGTGGTTCTCGCCGCTGGTGATGGAGAACGCCGCAAGCAGCTGGTTCATCCGCGCGAGCGCCTGCTGCGGGTGCGGGGCCTGGGTACGCAGCAGGATCTGGACGCCGAAGACGGCTCCGGCCGATGGGTCGAACTTCCCGACCTCCGCCTTGAGATCCGTCATCCGCGGCAACCGCTTCGCCCCCGAAGCCGCGTGGGCACTCTTGCCGCCGGACCAGGCCGCGCTCATCGACCCCCACACACCCGCCCCGCCCAGCCCCCCGCCCAGCCCCCCGGCCAGCCGCTCGCCGTAGGCCGAGGGACCACGGCGCCGCGAGCGGGCCAGGAGCCGGCGACGGCGGCGAGCCAGCCGCCGCTCGCCCACCGGCACCAGGTCCACGACCACCTCGGCCCGCTCCCCCGCCTCCGTGCGCACACTGGCCATCGCGGCCGCCAACTGCTGCAACGGGTCCGGAGAGAGCCCCAGGTGGGCCAGCGGCTTCTGGTCGGCCAGCGCCAGGACCAGCTCGGCGCGCTGCACGAACCGCGCCCGCCCAGCGGTGCCTTCGCCCTCGCCGTCGTCCCCATGGCCCGGCTTGATGAGGTCGACCGGCGCGGTCACGGACGGCCCCCATCACGCTGCCGGGGGAAAGTGATCGGCTCGATGCTCTTCCGGCCGCGGTGCGTGCGGACTTCCACCCCGTCGAAGCCGGGCATGCCCAGCACGGCGGCCGCCTGGATGGGCCCTTCGATGTAGCAGTGCATCTTGCTGCCCGTCTCGGCGCAGTAGCGCAGCCGCACCGCAGCACCACGCTCCGGCACCCCGTCGGCTGAGCGCGTGACCCGCCCCAGGTGATGAGCCCAGCGGTGGATCTCCCCCTCCAGCGGGGCAAATCCGGAGGTCGGTACCACCTCGACCACGGATCTCTTGAGGAGTGCTGTCCGCGCCTTCAGGCGCCGCCGCCAGGAGACACAGGTCCACACACCGGCGCCGACCGCGACCATCACCGCAAGGAGAGGGGCGGACCAGGCGATCCAGTGCGCGGCGGTGAAGGCGGCCTGGACACCGGGGAGTTCGGCATTCATACCGTGCCGCCGACAGGCGCGGTCCGCGGGTGAGGAGCGGTGCACATGGTGGCCTCCAA
Organism: Streptomyces sp. NPDC050485; assembly: GCF_044458185.1. Lineage (NCBI taxonomy): Bacteria > Bacillati > Actinomycetota > Actinomycetes > Kitasatosporales > Streptomycetaceae > Streptomyces > Streptomyces sp. NPDC050485. The sequence goes on from NZ_JBITHR010000029.1 coordinate 52,471, forward strand.
GCGATCGGAAAACTTCCCTTCACTTGGACCAAGTCAGTGCGCGAAGCCCGTTCAGACACCCGAGGCCATGCTTTGCTTTTCTTTTACCAATGGCTGGTCGGTGCCCGCCCCGCGGCCTCGGCACCCAGCGCGCCGTGCAGCCGGGCACCGAAGCAGGCCAGGGCGTTGAGTGCCCAACGGCGGTGGCCTGTCCGGCAAGTGCACGTGTGGGGCTGTTGCGGCTGATGAGCAGAGCGTTACGGTGATCAGGCCCGGGCGAGGAGGGATCACGATGGCGTCTCGCCCGGTGGCGCGGACCCGGGGGCCTTGCGGGCAAGCAGCCGCCAGTGGCGCGTAGTTGGTTTCGGTCGAACGCCGGTTCCAGGCGTTCTGGAATGTGTGGATTGCGGGGGATGGCTGATGCGGCCGGTGTGGAGTACAGGGCGGGTGGCCCGGGGAGTGTTGTGCGGAGTCGTTGCAGGGGCAGCGCTGTCGGCGTGCTCAAGTAGCGGGTCCACGACGGCGGGGAAGGACCGGCCGGCCGCACCTGCGGCGCAGACGGCGGAGCAGCCGCGCAAGGCCTTCGATCCGCCGACGCGGTTCGGGGCCGTCTCAGGCTCGGACACGTCGCTGGAGGATGCGGGTCAGCCGAGTACCGCAAGCGGTGACTCGGCGCGGCCTGCGGTGTCGCTGTGGCACGGTGTCGCGTATGTGGCCGGCGAGGACGGCCTGAAGGCGGTCGACACCGCCACGAGCAGCGTCAAGTGGTCGGTGGACACGACCCATAAGGCGGACCGAGGGGGATTCGGCACCCGCCGCGCCGCACCCCGGGTCGTCGCGGGCCAGGGTGGGGCGACGGTATTCGTGGCGTACGACAGGACCGTCCCCGGTCAGGGGACCCTGCCTGCCAGGGCTGCCATCGAGGTCCTCGCTGTGGATGCGGTGTCGGGAGAGGCGGCGTGGCGTGCCGAGTTCATGCCCACCCCCTCGTCCCGCGTCGAGGGCAGTGGTCTGGCAGCGGACGAGAACGTCGCACCGAAGGTGGTCTCGGCCGATACGGCATCGGTGGTGGTCACGGCTGACGAGACAACGTACGTGCTGGACCGGGGCACGCACCAACTGCGCTGGCAGCAGAAGGGCTTCAGCGCCGTCAGCGTCGCCGACGGCGTGGTGGCCGGTGGTGAAGCGGCAGGCGCGGGGGGCTTTCAGGGCCAGCTCGGTGGCTTGGCCCTCGACAGCGGGCAACGCCGCTGGACGGCGACGAGCTCCGACCGGGCCGTGCACGCGTCCGCGGCCGGGCCGGGGCTGCTGGCCGGCAATGTGCGGGAGAGCCTGATGTTGGTGGATGTCCGCACCGGCGCCGAGCGCGCCCGGTATGCGGGCGGCGGCCGGCTGCATCTGCACCCATGGCGGTGCATGGGAGATGAGCAGTCGCTCGTGCTGTGCCACGACCAGTACGCCGGGCAGGTAAACGCTGTGGTCGTCTTCGACGCGGCGACCACGTCGAAGGTGTGGTCACTGCCCGATACCTCGGGCCGGATCGTGCCCCAGGTGACCGCGTTCTGGCATGGCGCGGTGTATGGCCGGACCAGCAACGGGCCGGTGGTGCTGGACGGCCACACCGGAAAGGACCGCGAGACCAAGCCAGGCGCCGCTCCGTTCGAAGTCGACCAGTACGGAGGCCTGGTGGACGACAGCCGAGCGCCGCTCGCCGTTCCCGCCTCTGCCTGACCCTTTTCCGGGCGGGGACGGAGCTGTTGCGGTAAAAGCCCCCAAGCGCGAATCCTCCTAACCACCAGGAGCATCAATGACGTTGGACCACCCCGTGCCGTCACTGCCGCCCGGGCTGCGGGCACGCTGGCGCGACGTACCGCGTCACGCGCGGCTGCTCCAGCACCGTCTCAGCGCTCGCGCCCTGACCCCGGCCAGCCCGGCGGTGGAGATGATGTTGTGGGTCACGGCCCTGTCCTGTTGGCAAGGGGCGGGGCTGCTGTTGTCCCGGGGCACGGCCGTTCTCACCGTGCTGGGCCCTCGTGTCGGCTGGCGCCGCAGGCTGGCCGGCGGATGCGCCTTCCTCGCGGTTGTCGCCTCCATGGGCCTCTTTGCGGGCGGCGTGGTCATCGTCATCAGCATGGTCGTCGCCGTATTCGGGGGCCCGGCTGTGCTGGTCGGCTACGTCCTGCTGGGGACTATCTGCGTGCTGCTGGCTGTCGAGGTCGTCCGATCATTGCCCCGAGTACCTGCGGCATCTGCTGTGTCCAGGTCGCGTCGCGCTCATGAACGCCAGGGTGGCGTGTGGTGGGAAGCGGGGGCGCTGGCTGCCGCCGCAGAGGACCCGGTCTCCGCAGGACGCCTCGTGCATGAGGCGTTGCGTCATGCGGACGCCCACAGCATCGGGCTCGTTGCCGCAGCCCGAACGCCTGATCTCGCCTCTGCCTACCAACGGCTCGGTTTCGTGCCCGATCCCGACTTCCCGCCCGCCCTGATCCGCCGGCCGTCACCTCTCATTGAGGAGAGGCCCCGCAGGGAGCCACGACGCGGGTAGTCTCACGCACCCCTCGCCTCCCAGTGGCACGTCAAAGACGCCGGGGGCTGCTGTGTTCCCTGAACAAATGGCTCAAGTGGGGCGGTACGGCCAGGTGAGGTGACGCGCCGGACAGTCTGGTCAGGAGGCAACCCGTCGCACGGCCAGGATGCGTCGTCCGTCGATTTGGGCCACTTCAACGACGCGGCCTGGGCGGGGTGCGTGCACGAGCAGGCCACCTCCGATCGCCATGGCGACGTGTTCGGGCTGGGCGGCGCTTCCCTCGCTGAAGAGGAGGTCGCCGGGCTGGACGGCATCCAAGGGGATGGCGCGTCCTTCGTTGATCTGTGTGTCGGTGGTGCGGGTGAGCTGGATGCCAGCGACGCCGTAGGCGCGCTGCATCAAGGAGGAGCAGTCGCAGCGGCCTTGGGGGTCGCTGCCGTGGGCGTTGGTGCAGCTGCCGCCCCATTGGTAGGGGGTGCCGAGCTGGCCGAGTGCCCAGCGGATCGCCTGCTGTACGGCCGGGGGTGCGGCGAGAGGGATCTGGTAGCCGGCGGGCAGGGTGCCGGACGGGATGGTCCCGTAGTCGGTGCCGGCCGCGGCGCCACATCCCGCGCTGCCGACGGCGCCGTTCAACGCGGGAGCAGCGGCCGCGGAGCCGAGCGTGGGCGCGATGGCCTGCTGCAGCGCGGTGGCGAGCTTCTCGAATTCCGCGTACGCGTCGGGATAGGCCGACTTCTGCACCTTCTGGGCGGCGACGGTGACCGGCATCTGCTCCCAGCCCTCGACCGATTGGAGGCCCTTGTAGAACTTGGTGCTCGCGTAGACGGGATCGAGTATCTGTTCCCGGGTTCCCCAGCCCTGGGAGGGGCGTTGCTGAAAGAGGCCGAGGCTGTCGCGGTCCCCGTGGTCGAGGTTACGGAGGTCGGACTCGGCCAGGGCGGTGGCCAGTGCGATGACCTGGCCGCGGGCGGGGATGTTCATCTGGATGCCGGTGGCCACGATCGTTTTGGCGTTGGGGAGTTGCTCGGCAGGCCGGGTCAGGCCGGACACCTTGATGGTGCTGGTGTTGGAGGAGGCCAGAGCGGCCCGCACCTGCTGGGCGACCTGGCCCGTGTCGACGTCCGAACCCGCTGCTCCCCCTGCGCAGCGGGTCTGGTTGCGGGACGCGGCCTGCGCCTGGTCCTGGGCGATCCCCGCGACATGCGCGCCGATCGCAGCCATCAGGATCACCGGCAGGATGACTAGGGCGGCGCCGGCACCGATCAGCCGGGTGGTCTTCTTGGTCATACGCTGTCCCGGGGCGGGGTGCGGCGGCGGGCGAGCTCGGCGGCTTCCCTCTCAGAGAGCCAGGCGGAGAACGCACCCGGTACCGCAGCGTTGGGCGGCCTGCTGGAAGACCTGACGGTTGCGGCACGGGGCCTCGACCCGCGGACGGGATCGACTGCCCGGCGGTGCGCGGGACGCGGGGCCGGCGCGGGCGCCGCGGTGGGACGCGGCGGCGCGATGGGACGCGGCGGAAGCGGCCGGGTCCCCTGGGGGCCCGTGCCTGCAGGGGCGGTGCGGCCGGGGCGGGGCGCAGGCCGGCCGGCGGGGCGTGCCGGGCGGCGGGAGCGCTGGGTGTGGCGGTGGGAGCCGGAGCTGATCCGGGACATCAGCGCGGTGGCGCCGACGCTGCGGGGCATGGCGTAGCCGATCGCGGCGAGTGGGTTGCCGTGGGCGAGGGCGACGCCGGCCATGGTGGTGCGGACCAGGCCGCGGGCGGTGGCCGCGGCGATACGCGGTCGGCGGGTGACGGGTGTGGAGGCTGGAGTGAGGATGCTGCCGCCTGTGCCGCCGATCCGGCTGCTGGACATCTTGGAGCGGAAGTTGTTGGCCACCTGCTGGGAGCGTGCCACGAGCTTCTTGCGTTTTTTGATCGCGGCGATGCACAGCAGGTCCACGCCCAGGAAGCGCAGGGTGAGTTCGTGTCCCCAGGCGTCCCCTGCGGGGGTGAGGACGGCCTGGAGGAAGACGATGAACACCGACAGCCCGATGACGCTGGTGAGCATCATCTGCAGGGAGCGCAGCACGGAGGCGCACCAGTCCCACAGGAAGGTCCGGCCGGCTCCGGGCACGGTGCCGGCGACCAGGGCGATCTCGCCGCGGACCGCGTCCCAGGCGATGCGGCACTGGGCCAGCAGGAACGAGCCGGTGAGTCCGGAGATGAGGACCGTGACGATGAGGGCGGCGAGCAGGAGGAAGATGGCGCCACCGACCTTGTCCATGCTGGCTCGCCTGGCCGAGCCGACGTCGCCCTTGACGCATTTCTTCTCGAACTTCTCCATGGGCGGGTCACCGAAGTGGTCCACGGCCCACCGCTTGGCCATGTCGATCTCTGCGCCGTACCAGGTGTTCAAGGGCCCGCTGCCGGCGGGGAGGTAGGAGGTGAGGCGGTAGGTGGCGGCCTTGAGGCGGTTGGCGTAGGAAGTCATCTGCCGGTCGTAGGCGAGCTGGGACAGCTTGGTCTTGGAGTACTCATCAGCGCAGTCCGCCTGGAACACCTGGCCGTACTGCAGCAGCATCGCTGGCTTGACCACGAAGGCATCGACAAGCGCGTCGGTCAGCGGGCGGGTCAAGGTGGTGCTGTCGACATCGAGGTCGTGCTTGCGCTTGGGGGTCCCGGGGTTGGCCTCAAGGATGACGTCGGCGACCTGAACGGCCATGCCCCGCACGACGGCGATCGCACCGGAATCCTCGCCCATCAGGGTCTGGGGAGCCGAGGCGAGCAGGGTGGTGGTCAGGGCCGCCAGGACCACGGACAGCGCCGCGTCTCCCCATCCCTTGGCGCGGTCACCGAAGAAGATCCGTGCGACGCAGATCAGGGCGCAGACGGCGAGGAAGACGGACGGCAGGCCCATCTCCATGATGACCCCGGTGTGCAGCGAGTTGGCGACGGCGGCGACCGGCGGCAGCAGGATCTTCGCGAGGCCGAACGAGAGGGCCCAGGAGATCAGGGAACAGCAGAACGCCATGACCCATTTCGTGATCATGAAGGGGAGTTCGGTGAGCAGGTTCTCGATGCCGAGGTCCCAGTCGAGGAGGCCGCCGGTGTCGCCCTTGATGGTGTAGGCGGAAATCGGCATGCCGTTGGAATCCGTCACGTTGAACGCACCGAGAACGCCGCCCTCGTGGGGCAGCAGTTTGCGCAGTTCGTCGGTGCGCTGCTGGATCAACTCCTGCTGGGCGGCGGCGGACAGCCGCTCACCCTGCTCGCGCATCAGATCCTCGATCCGCTTCGTCTCCTCCGGGGTCGGAGGGCGCTGGACGCCGTCTGCCGGCACACTCGCCGAGGTCGACGGGGTTGGTGTGGGGCTGGGGTCGGCGTGCGCGGGCAGGGCGGTCAGCAAAGTGAGCGCGGTGGCCGCTATCGCCGCGAACAACAGGGCCAGCCGCAGGCGGGTGGTGCCCAGCAGCCGCAGCCGTGCCCCGTAGAGGGTGAAGGCGTTCCTCGTGCGGGCGTTCATGCTGCGGCCTGGAAGTCGCCGGGCGTGGTGTGAATGACCTTCAGGACGGCTTCGTCCGCAGGGGGCATGACGCGCATCAGGCCGATGCGGCTGAGCAGGTCGCGGTAGAGGCACTCCCCAGCCCGGGCGGCTTTCTCCTCGTCGGGCAGGCCGATCGGGGACAGTCCGGCGGTCACCAGGTCCAGCAGGTCGGGGTCGGTGGCGTCCACGCCGAGGAATTCCAGGCCACGCTGGGCCAGGGTGCGGGTGGTCTGGCGGAACAGGAACCGGTGCGGGATCAGCCCGCGGATGATTGCGCCCTTCTCAGAGTCGGCCGGTCCGATGTCGTCCGCGTCATGGGAGCCGAGGTACGCGGCGGCGTGGTGCTTGCGGCCGTCACGGATCAACTCCAGCAGCAGCTCCAGGCCCTCGTCGGAGGAGGTGAGCCACCAGCATTCATCGAAGACGGCGACACCGAACTCATACTTGTTCTTCATGACCGTCTCGCGGGCCACCGCCGCGATCAGGTACATCAACGCGCGGCCGGCGACCTTCTCGAACTCCAGCCGCTCGATGCGGTGCTCCGAGGCGAGTTCGGACTTCTTGGGCAGCTGCAGGGAGTTGACGGCGAAGACGACGGAGTCAGCCCGCTGCGTGTCGACGATGGGCAGACTCTCGTCGAACACGACCCGGGACAGGTCCTTGCGAGCGACCGCCTTCAGCTTGCGGGCCAGATTACGGGCTGCCGGATCGTCGCCGCCGCGGGCGGTGAGCTCGTCGACCAGGGCACGCATCGAGGGAGCCGGGCGCTCCAGAACGGCCTGGACCGCCTCCGAGAGAGCAACGCCTTCCAGGTCCATGGGGCGTACGCCGAGGAGCAGGGTCAGGAAGGACTCGGTGAACCGGGCCGCGACCTTGGGGCTGTCACCCACGAACAAACGCAGCGGGTCGAGGGAGACTTCGGCCCGCTGGTCGATACGGATGACCTGGGTGGTGCCGGGGCAGGCCCTGGCGAAGCGCACCCATTCCTCGTCGCTGGTGCGGTCGACAATGACGGCGCGGCCGCGGGAGTGAGGGTCGCCGGGCCGATGGCCGCGCGCCAGCACGTTGTAGCAGGCCGACTTCATCGCGAAGGACTTGCCCGCGCCGAGTTCACCGAGGAACGCCATGCTCGCGGAGGCGTTCTCGCGTGGACCGCGGGCCGGGTCGATCAGAACCGGACGGGCGCCGCCGGACGCGAGCTGCACGCCGAACAGGCCACCGCGTTCATCGCCCAGGGCACTGCCGCACCAAGGCATGGCCATCGCGAAGTCGCCTGCCAGCAGGTACTGGGCGTAGCCGAGCATGACGCGCGGGGTGCGGCAGCCGGGCTGCATGGCCTGCCACAGGCGAGCCTGCTCCCCCACCGGGCGGGAGAAGGTGTATTCGGTGGCGCCGAAGTCCGCGGCCAGCGAGGCGGCGCGGGCCTGGGCGTCGTCGGAGGTGGCGCCCCAGACGGCGAGGGTGACCATGGCACGGATCTCGACCTCGCGCCGGTTCGCGGTGATCCGGTCGCGGAACTCGTCGTTGTCCCGCTCATGGTGGGCGATCGAGGCCGGCGGGCCGGCCGGGTCGCCCTCGTACTCCGCGGCCTGGGACTTCAAGTGGGTGGCCCGCTTCCGCGTCTTGGCCTCTGCTTTGGTGCCGGGGGTGATGACCAGGCGGGCCGTCCAGTCGACCGGGTAGGCCAGATCGTCCAGCTGCTGCAGATAGGCGGCCCCGGGCAGGGCGAACGCCTCCGGCATCTCCGACAGCGCCAAAAGCGCCTGGTAGGAGTTGCCCCACTCGCTGGCGACCTGCAGGAAGCGCCGGCCGAACGGGTTACCCGGGGCGGCGCGGCGGCCGCTGAAGTCCGCGCCGCCTTCCGCGAGTACGAATTCGTTCAGGGCGGCGGTGGTGCGACCGCGACCGCGCACCGGCTGCTCGGTGCCGTCGGGCAGGAAGGGTTCGGCCAGCCCGCGCCGCGCGGAGTGGCCGTAGATCCACAGGATTTCGGCTTCCGACGCCGGCCGCATGGACACGCCCGAGGGCCACTGGGCGTGGAGGCGCTCGGCCTGCTCGGTGCGAAGGGCGATGTCCTCGGTAGTGACCGGGGCGGGCAGCAGGCCCAGCTGGAGGTCGAACTCGGCCTTGGCTGCGGAGAACGCGGAGGTGACAGCGTCCTTGCGGGACAGTGCCGGCAGTGGCACGGCGAGCCAGTCGGTGCGGCCGGTCAGGTCCATGTTTTCCAGCTGGTCCAGGACCGCACCCCCCAGTTGCTCGTAGCGCGGCGAGCGGGCCAGGTCCACGTCGGCGACCATGGCGCGGACGACCGCGACCGGATCGACCTGCGGGCACAGGGACAGCAGCATCGGCTCCCCGGTCAGCGACTTGAACAGCGACTCAAGTGCCTTGAGCCGGCGCTTCTTCGCCGTGGACGGAGCGTGGCTGTAGTTCGCGGCCGCGACCCGCCATACCGCCCAGCAGGTGCCGTGCGTGGTGTAGATGATGTTGTTGGCGATGTGCCGGATCGGCAGGCGCATGACTTCAGTCCTTGCTGGGGGTACGGCGGGCGAGGAGTGCCTGCACACCGGAGGCGACGGGCAACGGAGTACCGGAAGACGGCGAGACGGTCAGCAGATCCGGCGGAACGCGGCGGCGCGGCCCCGCGGCGGACATGCCAGCTCCCGAAGACCCCGGGGTCTTGAGTACGGCAGGAACAGGGGCTGCGGCAGCAGCGGGTGATGGCTCCACGGCCCCGGGGGCTGGGGCGGGTTCGCCGAGCGTGATGAGCGCGGCGGCTCGGGCTGCACGGCTCAGCCGGCAGGCCCGGCCGTGCAGCCGGCCCGCCCGGGGAGCCGCGAGCAGCATCACGACGCTGGCCATCGCCGCGACGGGGTTACGGCCGTCGATGTGCAGCTGGCGGACAGCGAAGGACACCGCGAACGGCAGACCGATGAGCAGGGCCGCATCCACCCAGCCGTGCCCGCCCCACACCGGCCGCGACAGCAGCAGCACCGCCACCGTGGCGATGATCGAAGCAAGTTGGGTGAGCGTGTACGGGCCGCCAGGCAGCCGGATCCCCTGCCCGCCGCGCACATCCCGGATGACGCCATAGACCAGCGGCGCACGCCGGGCCTTGGTGTAGCAGCGGCCGATCAGCTCCGGCTCACCGTCCGCCACGCTGGGGGTCGTCACTGGTCACCGGTCCGCACGGTGGAGCCGTCATAGTGCGTGATGGTGTCGGTCGTGGTGCTCTTGATCGTCGTGCCCATGCTGGCGGACAGGCCCCACACGATCCCGGCGAAGATGACCGCCATGATCGTGGGGCCGGGTGCCTTGGTCTTGAACCCGATGACCAGGACGAAAACCCCGCACAGCACGGGGATTCCGACGTTGAAGATCAGGCCCTTGAGGTCATTGCCAAAGCCTGTTCCCAGGGAGATCCAGTCGTTGGCAAGCGTGACGGTGTCGTGCATGACGTACTCCGTTGGGTCGCAGGGGCGGTTCAGGACGGGGAGCCACCAGGCGCCGGTGCGCCCGTGGCCGTGGAAGGGGCGGAGGCTGGGGCGGTGGGCTGGATACGGGCCGGGGTCGGGGCGCCGTCCAGGGCGGCGATCTCCCAGCGCCCGGCCCGTGCCGACAGGGCGAGCGCGTAGGTGAGCGGGACACGGATGCCGTCCTGGCCGCGGGCGCGCAGCTGGACCACCAGGCGCAGCCGGGTCCCGTCGGCCGGGACGGCGGCGACCGGCTCTCCCCCGCTCTCCCCCTCGATCGCAAGCTGGTCGACGGCGAGTTCCGTGTACGGGACGGGGCTGATCGCGGTGAGCTGGGTGCCGGGCGCGAGGTAGCGGTCCAGGCCGCCGGTGCCTGTGAGGTAGGCGTTCAGGAACTGGGTCACGGCCTGGGTGCGCGGGTCGGACGGCAGAGCCGGCCGCAGCGGCCCGTAGACGAGGGCCGGGGGTGCGATCCGGGCGGGCGCGCTGACCTCGCCCGGCATCGCCAGCGCCACATACCCACTCGCCCCGCCCGCCGCCACAGCGGTGGCGACCGGGACCTGGAAGTAGTGCACGGCGCCAGCTGCAGACGCGACGGCATCGGCTTTGGGATCGCGGCGGGCCTCGTCGGCCGGGCTGCTCGGCGTGGGCGTGGGGTGGGTGTCGGTGATGCGGGCGGCCACGGTCACCGACCACACGTCCCGGTCGGTCTGGCGCAGCCGGACCACGGTCAGCTGCTCACCGGTGTGCCGCTGGGAGGCGCCCTCAAGGCGCAGCCCAGCTGCGGGCGGGTAGTAGGCGGCGAGCTTGGCCTGGTCGCCCTCCCCCGCGCTGAGGAACGCGGCGACAAACAGCTGGGCAAAGCCCGAGGCTCCTTGGCCGCCCGCCGCCGGAGCGGCCGGGGCCGCCGGGTGCGGGGCCGGGCGGGTGGCAGCAGGGGCGGAGAGGAAAGCGGTGAGGCCGAGCAGCGGGCCCAGTAGGAGCAGTCCCCACAGTCCGTACCGAATCAGGGCGCTGGTGTTGGCGCGTGCTCCGGTCGACCATCCCGCCAGCTCACCGGGACCATCTCCGGCCGGGCTGTCGGCGGTGGCCTCGCTGTGCGGCTCGGGCTGCTCGGGGCGGTGGCGCAGCGTGTTCATGCCTCGCCCCCGCCCGAGACGGCCGGTACGAGGTGGTGGCCGGCCAGTTCCGCGATACGGCGGCGCAGTTCGCGCTCGGGCCGCTGCTCCAGTGCGTGCAGGGACGCCAGCACGGCGGCGGCCTCGTCCGACAAGAAGGTGAGCAGCCGTTCGTGGACGGCGGGGTCGAAGGGATGGTGTACCAGGGCGGCCCCGAGGCCGATGAGCAAGTGCTGGGCGCGGGTGACGCGTTCCTCGTCCGCGTCGACAGCACGGGACTTGGTGAAGGAGGGCATCTCATTCCTCTCAGTGGACGGCAAACAGGCAGGGGCGAGTCAGACCGTGGTGCGCGCGGCGGACTTGAGGCGGTGCACAGCACGGGAGCGGTGGCGCTGCCAGGCGCCAGGCGTCGTCCCGGCCAGGCGGGCCGCCCGGGCATCGGGCACCGGCGTCGCGGTGTGGTGCCAGGCGATGGCGCGGGCCTCGGATGGCGAGAGCGTTCCGGACTCCATCGCCTCCAGGACCAGCTCCAGCAGCTCCAGGCGCGCCTGGCTCCACTCCTCCACTCCCGCGTCGCGGTCCGGGGCCAGACGGGCGGCGGCCGCCGCCGACTGCACCCACTGCGCATGGGCCCGCTCGGCCGGGCCGGCCTCAGGGTCGGCGTAGTCGTCTGCCAGCGCGAGGTCGTCGCCGAGCCGCTCGTGCTCGCGGGCCAGTTCGCGTCCGACCCGGCGCAGCATGTCCAGGGCGAGATTGGCCGCGGGCCGGCCGGGCCGGGTGTGGATGCCGCCGGCCCGGGCCACCTCGTACAGTGCGACGACCACGATGTGGCTGGTGTCATCGAAGACGCGCCCCTGCCGGGCCAGTCCGCGGGCCATGCGCACCGCGGCCGGCACCATCGCCTGCACCACGATCCGCGCCGCCAGGACAGCCGAGCGGTCCTGACCGGCCGCCCGCCTGAGCAGAGCGCGCAGCACTGCATCGGTCAGTGCATCGGAGAGCACCCCGTCGCGTGGCCGCAAGGCGGCCAGCAACTGCGCGGGTCCCAGGGTGCGTACCCACGCACCGGTCACCTCGGCCAGATCGTCGGCCAGGTGATCGGCCATCAGCCAGTCGGCCACCGCGGCCTGGACCGCGGTATCAGCGCACAGCGCCGCCCACTCGGCGTCCAGGCGATCGAAGATTCCGCACACGTTGCGGACGGGGTACGTCTGATCCACGGCACAGCTCCTTTCGGATCTCGTGCCGTGAACACTCCTCACAACCCCTTGCCCAAAAGCTTGCCCGCGCCCCGGACAGCCCAGATCAATTCCTTGCCCGCCGAAACCGGGGCCCGACAAGGCCGCTTGGGCAAGGAGTCACAGGGCCGGGCAAGGAACTCCAGCAGGTGCGGGCAAGGACATTGGCTGCCGGGCAAGGAAGGGGGCCGACGCCCTCAGGGCGCGGCCAAGGACCGACGGCCGAGTCGGCGCCACAAGCGAAACCGCCCGCAGCGAACCATCGGTCCGCTGCCGCCCATGCGCAGCCAGCAATCGGCCAGCCATCCGCGCTCGACAGCGCTGCCCGCCCCGGTCTTGGAAGCCTGATCGGCCACGATGAGCGTGGCCGATCAGGGCGTGACCGTCCATGGCCAGTGGCCGATCAAGTCCTCATCGGCCACAGACTCCGCCGCGCCCGCCTCCACTCGACCTGCCGCATCGGCCCTGGGCAAGGACCAATCCAGGCACCAGCCGACGTCATGACCGGTCCCTGGACCCACCGTGCGCACGCATTCCAGCACGGCGAGGCATCAGCCACGCTGCCCGTTCCAACTCCAGCCAGGCAGCCTTCGCATCGAGCACAGCCGTTCCAACCCGCTCCCCAGACACAGCCTCAACGGCCGCCCCTCGGCATTCCAATCGGGCCTCATCAGCATCCCGGAGCCCCCTGTGGACCGTCCCCTGCCGGGGCGTGCGAGTACAGGTCTGGCAGTCAGTAGGCTTTCTGTCCGGCAGCTTGACTGAACCCCTGGAACAGCTCACACAAATGCTCGCCAGTTGGAAAATCAATGGTCACAGACTTGGAACTCCCGATACGCCGTAGAAGACCGACCGGCCATCACAGCTGAAGCGGAGCATCTGCGCACTGTTCCCGGGCACCGTCAGGACGTCTCGTCAAGCTGCTGATCGCCGGGAGCAGCAGCCGCCGGAGGCATGGAAATTCCACCCTGGCCACGCACCGAAGCGGTGCCGCGGACGTCCGGCCCGGCGTTGGAATTCCAGGCGCGCGGCAAACGGTCCCGCTACGCCTTCTTGATCGCCCCGAGGTACTTGCGCACCGTGCCGACCTTGTAGCCGGTCCGCTCCGCGAGCATCGGGGCAAGGCTGTTCGCCGACATCGCCTGCTCCTTCGGGCGCAGAGCCCGGTAGTAGAACTCGACCAGCGCGATGCCCTTGAGGTCCGCCGGCGCCGCCGCCCTCACGTCCTCTTCCTCAACGACCGGCTCCTGCACGGCGTCCGCCACGGGCCCCGTCGTCCCGTCATCAGTAGAAGGCGTTCCGGACTCAGCCAGTTCCTCCCGCGCCGGGGGAATCCGCACCTGCACGCTGACCCGGCCACTCCCCCCGGTCCGGTCGGCCGCCACACCCTCGAACTCCCGCGCGTTGGAATGCTGGAATTCCAGCACCGATGCAGTGTCCCGGTGCAGCTCCATGTTGGAATCCGCACCATCGGGCCCCATCCCGAAGGTCTCGGCATTCGCTGCCTGCGCGTGGCTGGGGTCTACTGAGACCATCACCGGCTCGCGTTCATGGGCCTGTTCGGGCTGGGGCTGGGGCTGAGGGGCGGCGTCGGTGAAGGCTGGGTCATACGTGCCCTCGTACACCTCGGGCGAGACGTGCTGGGCAGCGAACCAGGGACTCGCGGGCGCGGCCTGCTCCCGGTCCTCGGCCTGCTCCCGCTCCTCCTCCGGTACGTGCCGCTCCCCCACCGGTTCCGACTCCAGGCGACTCGCAGCAACCTGCTGGAAGAGGTGTTCGGATACGGACGCAGGCACCTCTCCTGCATCCACAGTCCGGTCGGGCTCCTGGTCCATCTCCCTCCTAGCAAGGGGCAGGTCGGTGCGCTCGATGGATACCGACGGCAGGAGCACCGGCTCCATGCCGGCGGCGGCGAGGCCGGCCGGGGCGGTCTCGGCGAGCGGGACGCCGAACTTCGCCAGGCGCAGCGGCATCAACGATTCGACGGGGGCCTTGCGGCGCCAGGCGCGGCCGTAGACGGACTGGAGGCGGGCGCGGTAGACGAGGCGGTCCTGTTCGAGCTTGATGACCTGCTCGTAGGAGCGCAGCTCCCAGAGTTTCATGCGGCGCCACAGCAGGAAGGTCGGGACCGGCGACAACAGCCACCTCGTCACCCGAACTCCCTCCATGTGCTTGTCGGCAGTGATGTCGGCGATCCGGCCGACCGCGTGCCGGGCCGCCTCGACCGAGACGACAAAGAGCACGGGAATCACGGCGTGCATGCCCACGCCCAGCGGGTCCGGCCAGGCTGCCGCGCCGTTGAAGGCGATGGTGGCGGCCGTCAGCAGCCAGGCGGTCTGGCGAAGCAGCGGGAACGGGATGCGCATCCAGGTCAGGAGCAGGTCGAGGGCGAGCAGCACACAGATGCCCGCGTCGACTCCGATCGGGAAGACGTAGGAGAAGTTGCCGAAGCCCTTCTTGAGCGCGAGCTCGCGGACCGCCGCGTACGAACCCGCGAAACCGATCCCGGCGATCACCACGGCACCCGCGACCACCAACCCGATCAGAATGCGGTGCGTGCGTGTGAGTTGCAGCGGAACCTTCTTCCCCGCAGACACGTGGGGCTGTCCTCCTGTGATCGTGATCCTGAGTGCCCCTCACACTCTCACGTGACAAGTGGGACTGAGGGAGGGTCCTGGGGTGCGAGGTCTGATTGTCAGCGAACTGAGATCGCTTCACCTGGCCTCGGCCGTCCGGTCCAACCCCTGCTGGACGCTCTGGCCGAAAGCGCGGTGATCGTCATGTGCCTCTCGTCGATGCCGCCGGGCTGGAGCGGCGGGGCAGTGGGGCTCGGGCCCGACTGAGAGAGAACGAGGTGGGACGTCGACCGGTGGACAGCGGACGGCCCGGCCCCCCAGAGAGGTGGGGGGCCGGGCCGCCGGCGTTTCCATTGGAAACGGCAGTCAGGTGCGGTCGGGGAATCCGATGCTGGTCATCAGCTTCCGATAGTCAACGGCTGGCACCGAGTTAGGCAGGAGGATGGGCAGGGGGCAGCAGTCGTCGTACAGCTTCTTCGCGTCGGCCGAGTAGCGGATGTAGGGCGTGAGAATGTCGCCGTACAGAGATTCGGCGAGCGCTGTTGCCTTTCGGGCCGACGCTTCGGTGTAGCTGGCGGTCGGGGTACCGGTGAGGATCAAGTGGTTGACCGTCGGGCGGCCGGGCACCGACCGCCGGAGGCGATTCTTCTCCCTGACACGGCCCAGTTCCTCGAACAACGGGACCAAGAGCTTGACGTCCTTCGGATCGGCACGGACCGACGGGATCACAGAGTCGTCTTCGTCGAGCATGCGGATCACGGAGTAGACCATCTTCCCGTAGCTAGCGGGGAAGTCGAGCCAGAAGATGTCGTCCTCGTCACCGTCGTAGGCGAGCAGGATCTCGGCGAACCAATCCTGCCGGTCCGCGTCCTCGGCGATGGCCGTGTCCGCGGTAGACATCTCCTTGCAGCTGGGCACGATGCGCAGGCCGGGGATATAGGCGAAGGCGTCGTCGTCGTAGCCGTCGCCGATGCGGTAGCGGGCCGGGAGCGCGACCTCGTCCAGGGTTGCGGTTCCATGGATAAGGTCGAGGACGGTCTTCCGACCCTTCATGGCCTCTTCGTCGTAGCCGAGGATCGTGGTGGTGGATCGGTTGGCGTCGAAGTCGAAGATGGTGCCCGGGTAGCCGCGCAGTGCGGCTTCGGTCGCCATGGAGGTGGCGCTAGTGGTTTTGGTGGAACCGCCGCACTCGAGGATGAAGGCATAGATCTTGGGGTGGCGCCGCCTCCGGGGGCGAAAGCGGGGGTCGACGGTGCGCGTCACGCTGTTTCTCCTGTGGTGTCCAAGCCGAGTTCCTTCTTCTCCCACGCGGTCTCTGGGGCGTATTGCGCGTGATCCTGGAGGAGGCGCAGGTATCCGATCTCGCGGGTGCCCCACGAGTGCCGACGGGCGGCGGTACGGAGTTCACCGGCAGCGAGGGCGCTCGCGAAGGCGGCGAGCCGCTGCAGGTCGGCATCGCCGGAATCCTGGACGGCGTTGAAGTACGAGCTGGCGTTCTGGTCGTCGATGCTGTGGCGTTCGGCTCGTCGGAGCCAGACCAGAGCGCGCTGTTGTGCGGCGGACTGCTGCTGCGGGGCCAGCAGGGCACCGGTCATGGCTTTGAGGAGGAGATCGGTGTCGCCGGAGTCGCTGACGTCGACGGCTTTTACGAGAAGCTGGCAGGCAGCATCCCGGGCTGCAGCTGCGGTGCTGCGGTCGCGTTCGTACTGGTCGGCCGACGGCTTGGGCTGCTCCTTCTTCGGCGCCATCCTCCGCTTGGGGGCAGCGTTTCCATTGGAAACGCCTGCTGGCTTCGGGGCGCCGTCGTTTCCATTGGAAACGGTGTCGTCATCTGTGGGGTTGTCGGAGTCCGGTGCGTCTTCGACCTGCCGCTGGCGCGCGAGGATCTGCGCCTGCGCCTCCAGCGGACGCATGCCGCCCTGAACCAGAGTCACCGCTTCCCGCTGCTCCTCGGCGCTCATCTTCTGGAACTTCTCCGCCGTGCTGACGACCAGGGTGCCGTCCCTGAGAGCCCCCCGGACTTCCGGCTCCAGCGTGAGCAGCTGTACACGCTTCCACACGGTGCCCTTAGAGATGGCTCCCTTAGCGGTCTCTCCGACCTTCTGCGCGATCTGCTCGTACGACAGTCCGCTGCTCCGCAGAGCTTCGTAGTGCTCGGCTTCTTCCAGCGGGCTGAGCTGTGCTCGGCGGAGGTTCTCGATGAGGGTGATGAGGCGAGCGTCCGCGACCTTGTCGTCCATCAGGACACTGGGGATCTCCTCCCAACCCAGAGACTGGATCGCACGCCAGCGATGCTCCCCGAAGAGGATCACGTTCGGGGCAGTGATCTTCTCCGCCGTCTCCGGGTAATGCTCGATCCAGAGATCCGCAGGGATGTGGGCGATGCTCTGGAGAAGGCCAACCGTCTCGATCGTGGCCGCGAGCTCCTCAACGCCGGACATGGCCCGCCGATTGAACGGGTTGGGGCAGAGGCTCGCGGGGTCGAGTTCGACGGTGTCCCCGCTGCGATCCTTGCCGCCCCGGTAGAACGCCTCTTCCTTGGAAGGAGCAACGGGGGCCTGCTTGGTGCTTGTGCGCTTGGGCCTCGGAAGGTTGGCAGCCATAGGTTCTCCAGGACGACAGAAAGTACGGCCAGAGACTAGCCGTTCCTCGTGGAATACCTGACTCCTGGTACGGTCCGGCCGGGGCAAGACTCGATCTGCCGCAGGCCGGATTGCCGTTTCCAATGGAAACGCCTGCCCACATCAGAGGTCTGACGGATAGCCACCTGAGCACCGCTGTCTCGTCTCAACGAACCGAGTCGGGACCGATTCGTCTCATCGAACTCAGTCGCCGCAGGCCAACGACAGGTAGCCACGGAGGCGATCTGGGAGCGGCCGTCTCAACGAAGTTAGTCGCCCCAGGTCAACCGCTTGCCGACGACTGGGTTCGATGAGAACGGACAACCGCAGCCTCAGGCCGGAACCTCAACAGGGAGGGGAAGGCGGCAGCGGTCCGACAGTTCCCGATGCACAAAAGGCCCGGCTTCCCGCGTGAAGAGGATCACGGGGAAGCCGGGCCTTGGTCCTACCTGTTGAGCGTGTCAGTCCACCCAGGTCGCGATCGGACAGGGTCGCGGTCATGCAGCGGCTACTCCCTCGATGGCGGCGCCCAGGAGCGCGACGGCGCCGGGCTCATAGGGGTCGGTGAACAGCCCGCGCTCGCTGACTTCGAATAGCGCGGGCCGCGTCGTGCAGTGAGACGGGTTAAAGCAACGAATCCCGCCAGTCCAGCGCAGAGTTGAGGTAGTCGACACCTTGAGAGCGTGCCGAGTTCAGGTCAGGAGCAGCGTCGGATGCGGTCCAGATCTGCATCGAGGACGGCAAGGTCAGGATGGTCTCGTAGCTGCTGCTCGCCCGCCCACTCCTTGAGGTCGGCCTTGTGTGCGGCCTGCACGGCGTCGACTGTGGTGCCGGTCATGATGGCGAGGGCTCCCTGATCCATGAGGCTCAGACCACGGAACCGGTTGGCTGGGGCGAATGTGGAAGCAAATGTCAGCGGCGCAGCCGCTGCCCGCGTCGGTGAGTTTCTCGAACAACCATCGCCGGAACCAAGTGTCCTGGGTCTCCCAGGCAGGGTCGTAGTTGTCGTACTCGGGGTCGTCGTGGCCCGGTCCGATGACGGGCATGAGTGGTCCTTTCCAAAGCTGCGATGGGTAATGCGGGAGGCTCTTCGTCGCGATACCTCAGCCAGAGATGTGAGCCCGCCCCCTGAGACGACAAAAGGCCCCGCCCCTCCGGACACACCGGAGAGACGAGGCCTCGTCATGTGGTCTGAGCAGTGGCGGCGGAGCAGTGATCGAAAGCCGCCCCGGGCCGATCGGGGTGGTTCTTCAGCGGCGGTGTAGCAGGGTGCGCCACGAGCGGCGGGGTGGCGTCTTAGCCGCGAGAGCTTCGGCCCACTGCCGTGCTACCTCGTCCATCTGCCGCTCCGCGTAGTAGTCGGGTTCGCAGTTCTCGCCCTGGCAGACGGGGCAGCAGTGGGGGTGGTCGGCGATGCTCGCCGGAATGCGGCAGCCGAGTTCTTCGCAGGTGGGGAAGGTGGGGTCGTCGCCCATGCCGTCGCAGTAGGGGCAGGGCGTGAAGCGGTAGTCGATGGGGGCGCCGGCCAGGTCGCCGTGCAGGGTGGCGAGTCCGGGGACGCCCAGCTCGCGCAGGAGCGCGTCGGCGCTGAGGATCTGCCGGGCGAGGGTGGTCTGGTGGTGCTCGGTGAGCATCCGGACGGCGGTGCACCAGGCGAGGCTGGAGCGGTCGATCTCCGGCGTGGGGCTCATCCAGCCGTACTCATCGGTGGTGAAGGGGCCTGCCGGGACGGTGAGCGGCATGTCCAGGCTGGCGAGTTCAGCGGTGACCTCGGTGACGCGGTCGGTGAAGCGGTCCATGTATGTGGTCATCGGGCGGACTCCGTTTCGCGGGCGGGGCGGGTCCAGGGCAGGGCGAGGCCGTCGCCCGCGGTGCGGGGGAGCAGATGACCGTGCAGGTGCCGGACGGTCTGGGTTGCCGCGTCGCCGCAGGAGGTCACGTAGTTCCACTGGCCGCCGATCTCGGCAGCCAGTTCTGCGGCGCGGTGCTGGGTGGTGGCGGAGACGACCGGGTCGACGGTGAAGTCGTCGACGTGACCGCGCGGGATGACCAGGAGGTGCCCGTTGGTGCAGCCGCCGCTGCGGGGCGCGATCGCGATCGTGTCGTTCCATTGGCGGACGATCTCGGCTGGTGCGCCGTCGTGGACGATCGCGCAGAACGGGCAGCCGGGGCGCGGGTGTTTGCGGGGGACCGGCGGCCGGTCGATGTGGTGGTGGGTGACGGCGACGCGTAAGCCGTGGTCGCGGAGCCGACTGCTGATCGCGGAGGCGACAGCCGGGGCGCGGTGGCGGCCGTACCAGCAGTTGACCAGGAGTTGGACGGGGCGGCCGTTCGCGGCGGTGAGCAGCGCGGTGAGCTC
This sequence comes from Streptomyces sp. NPDC050485, assembly GCF_044458185.1. Classification (NCBI taxonomy): domain Bacteria; kingdom Bacillati; phylum Actinomycetota; class Actinomycetes; order Kitasatosporales; family Streptomycetaceae; genus Streptomyces; species Streptomyces sp. NPDC050485. The sequence continues at coordinate 71,886 of NZ_JBITHR010000029.1, forward strand.
GTGGAAGGCGTCGTCGATGATGCGGGCCGCGCCGGGGGTGCCCAGGACGTAGGAGTTCACGTCGGCGTCCAGGCCGGTCTGGCTGGCGATGGCGTCGGCCATGGTCGGGTCGTCCGGCGGGTTGAGCAGCTGGTCGGTGAGGTTGATGGAGAGGACGGCGGCGCGGTAGCGGGGCGGCGGGGCGTCCTGCCAGCGGGCGCCGAAGGAGTCGATGAACACGTCGTACGGCATGGGCTCTCCGGGAACGGAGGCGGGGGGGGGGGGGGGGGGGGGGGGGGGGGGGGGGGGGGGGGGGGGGGGGGGGTCGGGCCTGGGGGGTGCGCTGTAGTCTATTAACCTGTCGTTCGTGTTGGGGTCTCGGGTACCGGTGGCGGGGGGGCCGGGGGGCGGCCCGCCCCGCGGAGCGGGTGGTGGGTCAGCGGGTGGCGAGGGCGGCGCGGTGCTCCTGGCGGTGCTCGATGGCGGCCGGGTCGGCGAACAGCTTGAGGTAGTGCGGCTTTCCGACGGCGCCGTGCTCGCTGCACACGACCTGGAACTGGGCGCGGCCGGTGCAGCCGGATTCGGGGTCGCGGGGCCGGCCGGAGGTCTTCACCTCGTGCTCGCACTTGGTGAAGTCGGCGTGCTGGGGCTCGATACTGACGGTGATCCGGGCCATCAAGGGCTCCTTGTCTCGGTGTTGGCGCTCCGGGTGGGGTGTTACTGGGGCGAGGTGTCGGTGACCACGAGGAACTCGTCGCTGTCCAGGTCCATGACGACCCGGGCGTCCTTGCCCTGGGCGTGCTGCTGGGCGGCGTATGCGTCCGCGGGCCACGAGCCGCGCGGGTGACCGGCGGGGAATCGCTCCAGCACGGTCCGCGTGGAGATGTCGGGCATCACGGGATCTCCGGGTCGGGGAAGGGGAGTTGCGCCACGGCGGGGCCCTTGCGGGGGACCGGCGGGCACGGTGGGGTGGGCGGCTCGGTGCGGATGAGGTCGGTCTCGGTGAGGAGACCGAGCTGTCCGGCAGCGGCCGCGCGGGCGGCGCGGGTGATCGAGCGGGTCACCTTGTGGTGGCCGTGGTCGATGCGGAGGTGGCAGCGCTGGCAGGCCGCCAGGAGCACCTCCTCCCTCACGTCCTCGGGGGTGTGGTTGAGGTGAGCCGTGGTCAGCAGCACCTCGGAGCCGGTATCCGGGTGAGGTTGGCCGTGGAGGGCGGGGCAGCGCCCGCCGGGGTGCTCCAGGCCGCACTGCCCGGAGCACTCACAGCGGCTGGCCGCCCGCCCGAACCGGATCCTGGCGCTGATCTCGGGCCAGTTGTCCGGGTAGCGAGCGAGGTTCTCGGGACGGATCGGCACGACGGCTCCTTCACGCGTCGTCGGCCGCCGGGCCGCGCCCCTCGAAGGCGTCGATCAGGGCGCCGATGGCGGCGGGGCCCGATGCCTCACCGACCCACGTGCCGAACTCGGTGAAGACCGGCACACCGTCGCGATCGGCGTCGAACACCACGACGTACGGGCCGAACCGCTCCAGCGTCATGTGCAGGATCGGGCCCGGGGCGGCGTCCAGGACTTCCAGGCCGTCGACGGTGAACTGGGCGGGCTGGTCCGGCTCTTCGTGCTGGACGACGATCCCGGAGACGCGGAGCAGGTCACCGGGCTGTATCTCGGTGAGCACCGCGTCGACGATGCGAGGGTCGTAGGTGGTGCAGGAGAACACCGTGTCGGGGTCCGGGTCGCCGGGCGAGACGATCAGGTCGAAGCAGGCGGTGCCCGCTGTGGTGCCGGGCTCGGGGATGGCGTCGACGTAGCCGTCGACCGCGAGGTGTGTGGTGTCCATCAGCTTGCCTCCGCCTGCGGTCGGGCGGTGCGGTCGGTGCGCAGGGCGTCCAGCAGCAGTTCCTGGTTGTGCTGCTGCTCGGCGCGGGTGAGTGGGCTGCACCAGGGCCGGGCCGTCCGGGACCACAGCGGGTGGGGGGCGGGCTCGGGGTAGGCCAGGGTGTGGTCGTCGGCGCACTGTCCTAACCGGGCCTGCGCGCGCTGGATGGAGTCCATACTGGGGATCTCCTTCTCGTCTTGTACGGGATGGATGGGCCCGGGGCGGCCGACTGGTTTTCCGGCCTTTGGCGGCCGTCCCGGGGCAGAGCTACAGCTCGAGGTCGCTCACGCGGGTCCAGCTGTACGGGTTGTTCCAGCGGCCCGCCTCCGCCTCGGACCAGTCGAGCTCCCAGCCCACGCGGTAGCCGCGGGCTCCCCAGCCGTCCGGCCGCTGGTCGGGAACCTCGCTCCCGGCCTGCCGCGCGGCGCGCGCGGCGTCGTACACCTCGTGCACGATGCGGACCGCTTCGGCCATGGAGTCGGCCTTGCCGGCGAAGATGTGCGTGCCCTGAACGGCGGGGTTGTCGGTGCGGTGTATGGGGACGTCGACCTCGTAGAAGTACGGGTTGTCCATGACGTCCAACTCCCTTCGTGGTGCGGCTGGTCGTGAGGGACCACCGCGACCGCCCCGGCCCCCGCGCAGTGCGGGGGCCGGGGCGGCATGGAGCGTCCGTCGCGTTAGTCCGCGGCCGGGGGAGCGGACAGCGCCCGGCAGGTACCGGCGTGCTCTGCGGCAGCCGCACGGATCACGTCGAAGTCCTGGGCGCGGGTGCCGCTGTGATCGCGGCAGCCGGTGCAACGCCACCAGGCAGGACCCGGGGCGTGCATCTGGTAGTCGGGCCACGGGAACGCGCCGGTGACCTCCACCTCGGCTCCACCGCCGGCGCGGCCGTCGAATCGGACCCACAGGTGCTCGGGCCCGCCGTGGGACGGCGCGTCCAGCCGCAGCAGGATGTGACCGGTGGCGGTGAGGCGGATCTCCCGGTCGTGTTCGGCGGCCTGCAGGAGCTGAAGGAGACGGGCCCGGCCGCCGAACCTCGTGGATCCCGGGATCGTCTGCAGGACGGTCCACAGCTCGGAGCTGGTGGTGCGGTCCGCGAGAGAGCGCGTGTACTCCAGCAGGTGCAGCAGGACGTCGTAGGCGTCGCCGCGCTCGATGATTCCGCTGAGCCTGCTGACCTTGAGGCCGGTGAACAGGTCGTCGATGGTGCCGGTGCCGGAGGTGGTCATGGGGACGCTCCTTGTCGGAATGGCAGATGGATGGTGACCGGGGTGCCCAAGTCGGCGGTCAGGCGCGGTAGACGGGCGGGCGGACTCCGGCACGGAGTTCACGCTGCTGGAGAGCCAGGGAGGCGATGGCGACCGCAGCGCGGACGCGCTCCAGGCGCGTACGGGAGTTCGCGGTCACCGGCGGCCGCCGGGGCGGGTGGTGAGCCAGGTGGTGACGGCGGCGGCACCGATGCCGATGGCGCGGTGCAGTGCCGCGTCCAGCTCCATCCACGCACTGCCCGGCCCGGTCAGCTCGGAGGTGGCTTTGCCGTCGTCGTCGAGACGGACCGCCTGGCAGTGCTCGATGTAGCCAGTCTTCTTGGCCTTTTTCGCCAGCCACAGCAGTAAGGCACCGCGGTCGATCGCGGCGTGCGTCGAGGCGTTGATGGCCGCGCCGGCGAGCAGCGCGGTCGGGGTGACGCGGTAGCCGAACGCGCGGGTGATGCCGATGGTCGCGGCGAGCTGTACGGCGGTGTAGGACGCGACATGGCAGGCCACTGCACGCCTGCCGAGCGTGCTGATGGTCATGGTCGGGCGGGTGGAGTCCGGCGTGGCGGGGGAGCCGTCGGCGTGGACCAGGTCCTCGCCGCACAGCCGCTTCCGTGAAGCTGTCTTCGACCCCTGCACCCATTGGTCACAGGCAGGATGCAGCTCGCCGAAGGTCGCCAGCAGGGTGCCGAAGAGGGCCAGGCGCTCGGTGGTCAGGGACAGACGGGGCATGCTGGGGTTCTCCTGATCTCGGGTTCGAGTGAAGGGGCGGGGCGGCCGGCCTCTTGCCGATGCTGCGGTCGACCCCGTGTGCGCCTTCGCCCCGGCCCGCGTGGCCGGGGCGAAGGTCGCTCAGAACGGCGGTTCGTCCGGCCAGGCCGGGATGGGCAGGGAGCCGGATGCGGATCTCGCGCCGGATCGACCAGCAGCCGCACGCCTCCATCTCCGGGTTCGCGCCGCCGACCCACCAGCCGCCCGCGCCCCGGCAGTCGGGGCAGGAGCGGCGGGCGACGGGTGTGAGGTGGATGCGGTGGCGGTCGGCGTACAGCTGCCAGTGGCCGACCTTGAGGACGGCGGCGGCCGCCGCGACCGTGGCAGGCACAGCGGCCGCGACCAGAGCGGCGGTTCGGGCGCGCACGGTCAGAGCCGGCCGAGGGGCTGGACGGTGAAGCCTTCCGGTGTCCAGGTCTCGGGGGCGGGGGCGGGGCGGGTGAACAGGCTGCTGAGCATCGGTGACTTCTCCTTCGGGTAGGTCGTTATTCAGGCGGCCAGCCGGTGGGTGACCAGGGCCGTGGACGCGAAGTAGGTGTCGGGACTGGGCTCATAGCCCTTGTCGCAGGGGTCGCAGCGGCCCTGGGTGCGCAGCGGGAGGCAGAAGTAGTAGCGCCTCTGGCACTCGGGGCAGGTCGACCTCGCGGCCATCGCCCGGTCCAGCGCCCATTCCTGCGCGAGCGTCGGCGTCCGCTTGGGCCGGGCGAGGTTTACGTCGTAAAGCCAGGCCCGGGTGGGGTGGTTACACGACTGGTCGGGCCGGTACGCGCAGTACTTGCAGCGTAGGACCGCGACCGGGGCGTGTCCGCCGGGGCTCAGGCCCCTCTCGCGCAGCTGCCTGCGGGTGATCAGGCCCTCGGGACAAGTGCGCCGGTCGAACTCCTCCAGCGTCGCGGAGCTGCGCGGCACCTTCTTGACCTCGCGGCGGCGCCCCTTCTTCCGGGGGCGGGGCATCACCTGCTCCAGGTGCCGGGGAGCCGGGCGGGGTGCTGCGGGTAGCGGGGGCCGGGGCGTTGCGGGCGGGGCCGGCCGATCCGGCGGCGGGGGCGGGGAACGAGCACGGCGAAGTTCCTCCAGGACGACGTGGGCGGGCAGGCCGGTTGGACGGGGTCAGGGGGAGCGGGTGAGGCCGGGAAATGGCTCGACTGAGGTGCTGGGGCTGGGGCTGCTGTGGGTGGGGCAGGGGGGAGCGGGCTGGGGGTCGGCGCCGCTGGAGCCGCTGCTCAGCTGCCAGCCGAGGAAGACACCGGCCAGGAGCAGCACGATGTGCCGGTTGACCTTCCACCAGCTCGCCTTGGGGAGCTCGGTGACCATGCCGATGGGTTTCGGGGGCTTCGCCAACGCTGCTTCTCCTCATTGGGGTTCGGAGTTCGTACGGGCCGGATGGCCTGTCCGGTCCTCGCACACCGCGCCGGAGCGGGTGGGCGAGGGCCAGGCAGAGCGTCCGGTAGTCAGTCGCGGAACCGGCAAGGGGTGTGGGGGTGCTGTTCGGCGGCCGGGGGCTGGGCGGGGACGTGGATCTCGGGCTTGACGGTGACCACGCGGCGGCGCAGGGTCAGGCCGCGCATCGCGAACGCCGACAGGAACGTCCAGGCGAGGACGGCGAGTCCGGCCGCGATGGGGCGGCTGGTTGCCGGGGTGGTCGTCCAGACCATGGACACGGTGGCCGCGCCCCACGCGGTCCACATCGCGCGCACTCCGTTGTTCCGGGAGAGGTAGCCGAGGACCAGGCCGACGATGCCGGTGAGCAGCCACAGCGTGTAGACGGTGGAGCCTTCGACGGCGAGGCCGGCGGAGTGCTGCGCGATGTACGTGCGCACCGGCTGGTCGACGACGGCGACCACGCCGCTGGAGGTGTCGACGCCGACCTGCACCTTGGGCACGGCGGTGAGCAGCTGGTGCAGCGCCTCGAGGACGACTTCACCGGCGGCCTGGGCCATCAGCACGGCGAAAGAGACTCCGGCCACCATCAGGACGGCGCGGATCCAGGGGGCCATGTGCCGAAGGCCGTCCTCGGGGGCGCTGAGGATGTCCTCCCACATGGTGTGCAGGACGCCGTCCTCTTCCCACGCGGTGTTCCACCAGGCGCGCAGCGCGGCGAACCGCGGCTCCTTGGGCGGCGCCTTCGGGAAGGGCACGGGGAGGTAGGTGAGCTCCTGGCGGTTCTGGCCGTGGGTGTTGTCGTTGGACTGCACGGGGCAACTCCAAGGGTGTCGGTGGGTGGGCACGGAGAAGAGTGCGAGTGGGCCACGCGGTGAGCGGCGGGCCTGGAGGAAACGGCTGCAGGTCGGCGGGCAGCCCCCGGGGCCGGGGTCGATGACCACGGCTGCGACGGGACCGGCTGCGACTGGCCGCAGGGCCGGAGGGCCTGTCCCGCACCCGAAGCCCGGCTTGTGCGGCGGGTGTCGGATGCGAGGCAGGGCGTCCGGAGTTCAGCGGACGTTGTTGCGGGTGCGGGAGAACATCCCGCGCTGGGTGCTGGTGTTGTTGATCTGCGTGTTCTGGGTGACTGGGCCCTCGTACACGTTCTTGGTGACCGCGCCTCGTGCCTTGCTGATTGCGCCGCCGATCGCGGTGGCGACCATGGCGACGCCCGCGAAAGGGAGGGTCACCATCAACACGCCGTAGAGCGTGACGGAGGCCAGGCCCTGGAGGACCAGCCAGGCCCCGCAGCCGATGCCGGTGATGCCGGCGCCCACGCCGATGCTCGCGACGGCGATCCCGGCCGCCCAGGCGGGCACGATCCGGCGGTCGTCCTGATGGACGGGCGGGGTGTCGCCGTACGCGGGCAGCGGGCTGTCGTCGCGGAACGACGTCGGGATGTGCCGCACAACGGGCACCTCAGGGCGGAAGTTCTCTTCGATGATCCGCTGTGCTTCGGCCTTGGCTTCGGCGTCGGTCATCGGGCGGGTGATGCGATCGGCGTCCACGGTGTTCTCCATCCGGGCAGATGCGGGGCGCCCTCCCGGCCGTGATGACAGGGAGGGCGCCGGGGCGGGGGAGCGGGGCTGTTCAGCCGATGCTGCTGAGCATTCCGGCGACGCTGCTGATGAAGCCGGTGACGGCGGGGGCGATGCCGGTGGAAGCGAGGGTGAAGCCGAACAGGACGGCAGCGAGGGCGGGCCAGATGCGCAGGGAGCCAGTGCGGAGCAGGAGCAGCACGGCGATTCCGGCGAGGACGACCAGGGAGACGGTCAGCGCCACGGTGGGAAACTCCTTCGCGAAGGTCGGCGTAGATGACAGCGATGTGGGGGCGCCCTCCCGGCCGTGGCGGCGGGGAGGGCGCAGAGGGTGAGACAGCAGGGGCGCGCCGGGGTCGGTCCCGGGCACCGCTAGATCACATGGCGAGACTGATCAAGCCAGATGCATCCCTCGGGGCGATCTTGTCCTCGCCTCGCAGGGTGCTGATCGTGGTGCGCACGGAGCCGAGCTTGGCTTCCTTCCCGCCGTCCTCATCGAGGGCCGCGCGAAGGTCTGCCTCGGACAGGGGACCGGACTCCAGTGCCGAGAGGATCCGCTCCTTGAGCGTCCTGGGCATCGGCGGCAGCGACTCGGACTCGGCTTCGTCGCCCTCGCTGTACTCCAGGTCGTCGCCGTCCTCTGCCGCCGCCTGGCCTCCCTTGGCGTCCTTGGGCGGCGGGAAGATCAGTTTCAGGGGCTCACCCGGAGGCGGTGCGGAGCCGTAGAGCTGCCGGATCACCGGGTCGTAGCCCTCGTGCGGTGAGAGCGAGCCGACCAGGAAGAAGCGCGCCATCGACGTCGGCCGGGCCGACGTCAGGTGGTAGCACATACCCTGCGAGTTCGGCTTCTCCTTGCTTCGGTCGACGGGCGCTCCCCATCGCTGGATACGACGGGCGCGCCCGAGGATCTTCGGGATGGGCTGGAGGTTTTCACCGGTCGGCAGCAGGCCGTCGCCTACGAGCGAGGCCATCATCTGCGAGCTCCACCGAAGGAGGATGACCTCGCCTTCCTTGAGCATCGCTCGCAGGGTGTCGCTGCCACCGAGTTCGTCAAGGTGGCCGGCCTGCGCGGCGAGCACGATGCCAATGCCGACACTGCGCCCGGTCCGGCCGATCTCCTTAATCAGCCGGGCCGCCTCGGCCCTGAACGGGCTGCCCTTCTCCAGCAGGCGGTTGGCTTCGTCGATGACGACGTACTCAAGCGGGTCCGGATTGTTGATCAGGAACCCGGAGCGGCCCATGTCGCCGTACCGGTTGAACCGCGCTTCGGCCTTGGCGACGGCGGCCCGCAGCAGGCCCATCGCCTCTTTCAGCGTCCGTACGTGCGTGGCGACGTTGCCCTTCGCCTCGGGCACGGACTGCCCGCCCTTGAGGTCAGCGAGGTGCACGACGATCCCGTTGCGCTTGCACGCGGCGAGGAACGCCTGAAGGGCACGGCTCTTACCGGCGCCGGTCGTGCCGAAGATGATGATGCGCTGGGCGTTGCCGGTCTCGGGGTCGTGCACCCGCATCCGCAGCGGCTCGCCGTCGTAGTACGAGCCGATCCGGATGCAGCCGTTCTCATCCAGCTCAAGGTCTTCGAAGGTGATCGCCCGCATCTTCGCGAGCGGGTTCACGGGGAAGACGCGGACGACGGCCTGGCGGCCCCGCCCCTGCTCGAAGATCACGCGCGAGGGGTCGTCGACCTCCAGGAGGTCGCACAGGGCGTCATGGTCGGCGCCCTTCACGCCGCCCGGCCTGGTGCGCAGCATGTACTCGCGCATCACCTCCTGCTTTTCCTCGACGTGGTTCTTCGCGAGGGCGGCCGGCGTCACGGGTTGACCTCCTTCGACATGTCGTATTCGTTGATCTCGGTGAGGGTCACACCGGGCAGCGCGGACCGGCCGATCTCCGCCCACACGTCCTCGTCAGCCACGGGGGCGGCCTCGGGCTTGGGGCCGATCAGCAGCATCGCGACTCCGGCGCCGTGCCCGGGAATCGGTTCGATTTCGAGCAGCTGCTCGGGGACGTTCATCAAGGCCGACAGGCGCTTGACCTTGATGTCGGGTACGGGCTCGCCCTGCTCGATCGCGGCGAGCGCGACGGCGACGCGGCGGCGGTCCTCGATCGCCCGCACGGCGATCACGCGCGTGCCTTCGGCGACGCCGTCCTTCTTCGCCGCGTTCAGGGCCCACCACCGGCCCGCCGGGTCGTCGGGGAGTTCGACGGCGACCTCGACCTCAGCGCCGGTGGCGTCCTGGCCGTCCTCGGTGCCGTCGGTCTCGACGACGGGCTCGGGCCACTTCGCGACCCGCTTGGCGAGCTGACCGGGACGCAGCCACCACACTCCGGCCGTCCACAGCGCGGCGACGCCGCCCTGGACCAGGCGGCCCGCGGTCGCGTCCCACACCAGCTCGGTGACGAGGTTGGAGACGAGCAGGGTGTGCGGCGCCAGGTAGATCGTGAAGACGATCGGCTTCTTCATCGGGTGGGCGAGCTGGAGGCGGGGCGACAGGAACGCCCCGCCCAGCCCGGCCGCGATCGTGGTGAGGATCGCGGGCACGGTGCCGGCGTCGGTGAACAGTCCCGCAGCCATGGCGCTGCCGCCCGCGAGGGTCGCGAGCCGGCCGACGCCGCTGATCGCGGCCGAACCGGCGCGGCGGGTGGTCTGGATGTACGTGCGCAGCGGCATCGTCGGCACTCCTTTCAGGTGTGCGGAAGGCGCCGGCCCCTCGTGCGGGGACCGGCGCCTTCGGGATGGATGGGGTCAGCGGTTGCTGTACCACTCGCGTTCGGCGACGTCGTACGGGCCGGCCTGCATCGCCTCGTTGACGTCGCCGTAGTCGCTCTCGTGGTCACGGGCCGCGTTGTCGAACTCGGTCGACATCTCCGCCGCCTCAGCGGCGAGCGCGTCGGCGAGGGCAAGGGACTCCCGCATCGTGGCCGCCGCGTCATGGTGCGAGGAGGTCACCGAGTCGTCGACGGCCAGCGACGCGGCGACGTCGGCGAGCCCGTCGACGGTCTTCGCGCAGTCCTCGACATACGAGTACGCGCCCTTCACGGCCTGCGAGAGCAGCCGCATCGCCACCGCCGCGATCCCCAGACGGGCGATGACGAGCATGAACGTCATCGCGTCGGCGATGACGTCGACGATGCGGCCGCTGCGCTCGGCAGGCAGATCAGCCGGAGCGTCCATCCCCTCGCCGGGGACCGGCAGGTCGGATGCACCGGATGCGGCGACCTCCGCGCCGCTCTGGACGTTCGTCGGCTCGATCGCGCCGCCGCTTTCGGATTCGGTGCTCATGATCAGGCCCCACTTCGGTCGTGGTACTCACGCTCAGCCGGGGCGACGTGCCCGGCTTCCTTGACCCGGTCGGCGCGCAGCTTGTCGGCCTCGACGGCGGTGTCGCGCGCCGAAAGGATCGCCTCGGACGCGCGCGGCAGGGAGTCGCGCAGCGCTTCGGCCTTGTCCTGCACGCTCCCGGCCCGCTCCATGAGGCGGATGCACCACTTCACGAGGACGCCGGGCACCTTCTTCTCGATGCACATCGCGTACAGCGATTCGAGCCCGGACTTCAGGCCCTCACACTTCGAGGCAACGAGGTTCATGTGATCGACGCCCTGAAGGATCTGCTCGCCCATCTCTTCGTCGGACTCGATCAGGTCGTACACGGTCAGGTCGGCGTCGACGAACTGGGTGTCGCCGACCTCGCCGACGGAAACGGCTGTACCCATGACGATCGGGCTCTCTTTCGGTACGGAGCGGGTGGGCGTGACCTGACCGGATGATCCGGCGGGCAGCTCCCTGCGACCTGTGGTGATGCCGGCGGGCTGACGTCGCCGCGGCTCGGGCCGGATGACCTCGAGGTCGACCTTGTAACTGACGTCCCATCCGGGCGGAGGGCGCAGCCACTCGCCGTCACCGCCGGGCATCGCCCCGGGGCCGCTCGTGCTGCGGTCCGTCCTGCGCCGCCGACGCGTCTTCGGCCCCGTCGTGCTCCCCTTCGGCTTCCGCCGCCAGCTGCGCGGCTTCTTCTTCGGGGGCACCTTCGGTGTCTTCTTCGTCCCGCCCTTCGAGCCGCCGGGCTTGGGCTTCTTGGTGAGGTCGACCTTCTCCGTGTCGTCCTTCTTGGTCGTGCCGTCACCAGCCTTGGGCTTCTTGGTCAGGTCGACCTTCTCCGTGTCGTCCTTCTTCGCCCCGGTCCCGTCACCGGCTTCCGGTTTCTTGGTCAGGTCGACCTTCTCGTCAGGCTTGCCCTTGCCGGTCTCCTTCGGGTCCTTCGGGCCTGTGCCGCCCGCCTTCTCACGCTCGCGCTTCGCCTTCCGCTTCTCGGCCTTGCGCTTGCGCCGGTCGGCAGCCTCGGCTGCCGCTTCCTTCCTGGCCGCCGCGCGGTCGGCCAGGTCGGCCTTGCGCTGATCGGCCGCGGCCTGGCGCTGAGCCTTCGCGTCATCGTTCTTCCGCTGCTGCCGCCCCGTCGCGAGCTTCCCGAGCGTGCCCGGGGACTTCTTCGCCCCGCTCGGTGAGCCCTTACTTGATCCCGAGCCGGACGACCCGGTGCCGCCTCCCGCCGCGCCCTTCGAGCCCCTACCCGATGAGCCCGACCCCGAGGTGCGCGAGCCGCTGCCGGCAGTTCCGTTCTTCGATCCCTTCGGCCCCGCGCCCGACCCCGAGCCGCGGCCGCCGGCCCCGGTGGAGCCGTTGGCCGTGCTGCCCCGGCCGCCACCCTTCGGTGCGGGCTTCTGCTGCTGCCCGAAGGTGCCGCGCCCGGAGCCGCCGCCAGCGCCGGACCCGCCCGAGCGGCCGCCGCCCTTGCCGGTCGCGCCGCGTCCGAACTGGGCTGCGGGCTGCACGCCCTTCTTCGCACCGGCCGCCGTATTGGCGACCTTCTGCTTGTCGGCCGCCTCACGCGCCTTGTCGGCGACGGCGTCGTGATGCTCACGCCGCGCCTTCAGATAGTTCGCCACCGACCAGGTGCCGCGCAGCGCCGCGACAGCGATCGCCGCCATCGTGACCATCGCCATCGAGGCCGTCGCCCGGGCCGGTGTCCCGGTTCCGCTTGAGGCGTTGGCAACCATCTGCGGGGCGACGTCGTCCGGGTCGACGGTGCTCGGATCGTCGCCATCACCGGGGGTGGAGAACGGCAGGAAGAAGTCGGGCGGCGGGGCCAGATCACCAGGGGTCGGCGGGGGCGGAACCTCGTCGTCGGGAGCGCTGCCGGGGGGTGCCAGATTAGGCATGGGGAGCGTGATGACGTCCGCGCCCCGACCGTCGTCGGTCATCTTTTCGTCCTCACTTGACGTAACGGCCCTGCCTCGCGTACGCGCGCGCGTGACGCGCGCGTGTGGCGACAGCCGGTGCGGCCGGATTCCTTGATTTGAACGTTGATTTTGAACGCGGAGAGTTACGAGCCGAAGCCCTTCTCCTTCAGGTACTTCCCGAGCTGGTCGGCCAGTGCCGCCCACATCGGATCGTCGGCGGGAAGGTGGGCCCGCGCTGCGTCGACGAGGACGACAACCTGGTCGCGAGGGGTGGCCGCCCCGTTGATCCGGGGCGACCACAGCTCGAAGGTGAGGCGCTTCGACCGCGCAGGATCTTTGCCCGGCATCACGCGCCCTTGTTGAGGTGCGCGAAGAACGGGTTCGTGTCCTGGGCGGGTTCCGCTTGCGGTTCGGGCGCGTCGATCTGCCGCTGCCCGCCGCCGGCCTTCAGCTCCTTCAGGCGCTGCCGGTCGGCCTCCTTCTCGGCCCGCTTATCGGGCAGTTCCTCGTAGCTGCGCCGGTACCGCGCGCTGTACGCGGTGAGCTGGACGATCACGTCCTCAAGGTCCGCGACGACCTTCGCGAGCGGCCGGACCGTGTGCTTTGCCCGCAGCTTCGCCTGAAACGGCAGGTCACCGGGAAGCTTGTCGGCCTCGCTCAGATCGGCCTCGATCTCGGCGAGCAGGGCCTTCGACTCCGCAAGCAGGGGCGCGAGGTACTGCCTGCGCTGCTCGATGAACACCCGCCGCTTATCCGGGCCTTCCGCGAGCAAGTCGGGCGTCCACACTCCCCTGCGCGGCTGCTTGTCGTCGCTCATCAGGGCTTCTCCTCTATCGGGTTGTGCATTCGGGGTCGGCACCGATTCGGGCCTGGGGGGCGTTCCCGCTCGGGGGTGGGAACGGACGATCGGCCTGCCGGCCGTGGCCGTCACCGGTCCGCGCTCGGTGTGCGAGCACGGACCGGTGGCGACCATGAGCGGCAGGTGGATCAGGTCAGGTACTTGTCCGCGTCCGACGGACGCAGCAGGCCGGCTCCCTTGAGCAGGCGCACCGCCCGGTCCTGGTTGACCCGGAGCTGGGTGCGCACGCGCGAGACGTTGACGAAGCCGTCTTCCTCGCGCGGAAGCTCTCGTACGGCGGGCAGCAGTTCGGCGTCCGTACGAGCCGGGGTGGCCGTACTGGTACGCCCGGCGCTGTCCGTGCCGCCGGTACGCAGGTGGCCGTTGGCCGTACTGGTACGGGCGTCGGGAGCGCCGTTCGCCGTGGCTGTACGAGCGGTGACCGTACTGGTACGCGTCCCGCCGTCGTACACCGCCGCGCTGGTACGGCCGGAGTGCTCCGTACTAGTACGACCGCCCCCCGAAGAGGGAGCCTGTACGCCGCTTGTACGGCCGCTGTACGCGCTGGTCACGCCCGCATTCGCCCCTGCCGGGACGGCGGCGTGCGCGCCGTTGCGTACAGGCTCCGTACGAGCCGCGCCGGGGACCGTACTAGCGGGCGGCGTACTAGCCGCCGCGCCGTACGAGCCCGTACCAGCGGGGGTGGTACGCGCGTGCTGTGTACCAGTCGCGCCGTCCGTACGAGCGGCCGTACTGGTACGTCCGTCCGTACCGGACGCAGTGTCCGTACCACCGTGGCCGTCCGTACCAGCGTCGTGCATCAGGGAGTGGACGCGCCAAATGACAGCCACGAAGATCAGCACCACGAAGGTGGTCAGCGGCCATGGCGCCGCCCCGCCCGGCTTGACGATGTGCGCCTGCTCGGACAGGTGGTAGATCACGTTCGCCGACGCCATCAGCGTCAGCGCCGCCGGGATGTCCCGCTTGGCGCGGAACGCCGTCACGCAGTACACGTCCAGCGACACCGGCAGCAGCGGAGCAACGTACGCGTTGATCCCGACCATGCGGGCCAGCTCGTACTCACCGGAGGCGGCCAGGCCGACGCCGGCGGCCAGCGCGATCCACGGCGCGGTCTTCCACGCCTTGCGACCGAGCCGCTGATGCCAGCCCCGGAACTTGGAGTTGGCCTTCTTGGCCTCCCGGGCCTCTTCCAGCATCCGGCGGGCGCTGGCCTCAGCAGCCTGCGCTCGATCGATGGTGCCCTTGGCCTTCTTCTCCGCCTCGCTGGTGATGCGGTCGGCCTCCTTCTGGGCCGCCTCCCGCAGCTGGGCAGCGAAGGCCGTCGCCTCACGGCGAAGCCGCTCACGCTGTTCCTCGCACGCCTTGCGCAGTCCAGCGAGGTCAGCGTCCAGGGCGGCACGCTTCTCGGCTGCCTCCTTGTCGAACGCCTCGCCCATCGCGCGCAGCTCCTCGCGCAGTTCGGCACGGGCCTTCTCCGCCTCGCCATGAGCGTCAGCGACAGCCTGGTCCGCCTCGCGCCGACGGGAGTCGGCGGCGGTGACGGCGTCGGTGTAGAGCTTCTCGCCCTCTGCCCGGCGGGCGTCGTAGGCGGCGGCCGCCGTCGTGGCCAGGCTGGTGATGCGCTCGTGGGCCTGGTCGACTTCACGCTGGACGGCGGCCCGCAGCTGGTCGGCCTGCTCCTGGGCACGGGCGAGGATCGCCGCGGCCTCCGCGCGGCGGGCGGTGACCAGCTCGCCGATCTCCGCTAGGTCGGCCTCCACCAGGCGGCGCATCTCGGTGACCTGCGTGCGGGCCAACTCGTGGTCGGCAGCCGCCTGTTCGGTCAGCTCGGCAACCTGGGCGCGCGCTTCCTCCAAGAGGGAGTCGGCGCGGTCGCGGGCCTCGGACAGGAGCCGGTCGGCCTCGCCGCGCGCGGCCTCCACCGTCTCCTTGGCCTCCGTGCGCTGGGCCGTGGCTTCCTGGTCGGCCGTCTCGGTGATGCCCTCGGCACGCGTGCGCGCCTCGGACAGCATCTGCGCGACCTGCTCGTGCGCGGCGGTGACGGTGCGCACGGCCTGGCCTTCGGCCTCCGTCTGGAGGGCGGCGGCTTCCTCACGGGCGAGGTCGATGATGTCGGCGGCCCGGTCCCGCAGGTCTGCAGTGCGGTCGACAACGTCGACCATGTGGGGTTCGGCATCGGGGTGCACCGCGGTGTCGGTGACCTCGGGCTTGTTGGAGACGGCCGCCGACTTCGCCGCCTTGGCGCGCGCGCCGCGGGGCTTCGGGGTCGCCGCGGTCTGGCGCTGGCGGCGAGGGGTCTTGGTAGCCACGGGGGTGTCCTCTCTTCCGGGCGCCTCCGTGCAGAAGGGGCACCGTGGGTCGGTGGCGGTCGGTAGGGTCGTGACCAGGCCCTCCGAGGCCCCGGCACTTCAGGTACCGGGGGCTCGGAGGGTCGTTCTGCCGGGGCAGTTGGTCAGCGATGGGCGGGAGCTCGCCGGCTGGGGGCGACGAGGCCGGTGCGCCCGGACTCGTCGAGCCAGCTCTGGGCGTGGTCGCGGTCATGAGCGCCAGCGATTTGGGCGAGGCCGTCATCGGTGGTGGCGTACGCGGACCACGTCGTACCGTCGCCTTCAGTTTCGGCCTGGGCAGCGGTGATCTGGCTGGTGAGCCATGCGGGGAGCGACATGTGGATCTCCTCTTGGGAAGGGCTGTGAATCGGGGCCTGTCCGGCTCCTTGTCACCGCCCGACCCGGCCGTCAGGAGTCGGCGGTCGGTGCGGGCGGATCGGGCAGCCGTCAGACCGCGACCGCGGGGCGGTGCGGGGCGATGACCTGGCCGTCGGGGAGGAGCTCGCCGGTGTCCTCGAAGAGCAGGACTCCGTTGCACAGCAGGCTCCAGCCCTGCTCGGGGTGGCCGGCCACGACCTTCGCGGCCTCACGGTCCGCGCTGAACGCGGTCGGGCACGTCGGGGTGTGCCTGCACAGCGACTTCGGCAGCCGGCGGGTGGTGGTCGCGGTGTCGAGCTGGGTGCTGCGGTCCATGAGCTCTCCTGGCGAGGGGACGGGCCCGAGACTCTCCCGGACCAAAGGCGTGCGAAAGGTCGGGCGCCCCGGGTGGGGGGGGGCCGCCGGGGTGGAAAACGGGGTGCGGGGGGGGGGTGTTTGTTTCGGTCCCCCGGGGGGGCCGGCAGCCCGCGGGGGGGGGGGGGT